>DJOE01000009.1 GCA_002438405.1 Cyanobacteria bacterium UBA6446 | reverse complement strand
ACGTTATTCTTTCGGGCGGTCAGGCTCAAGAATCTAGCTTGTGATGCTGTCATTCCCATGACATCAACTTCCTTTCTTTGATTAGTTCCCTATATTTTGGTTATCGACAAGTTTCTGTAAATCTTTAGGCTTTTGGGAAATTTATTTACTTTTCTTAACATTTACAATAAGTAAAAAATCTGTATAATAAATATGGAGGGCAATAAGATGGCAGAAAAGAAAAATGCACAATATTTCTATAATGAGGGGGTTTGGAGATATGATAAAGGATTGAAATCTGCTGTCAATTATTTTGAAAAAGCTCGAGAGCTAGCAGAAAAAGACGAAAACACAACACACGCACTATTTGACAATATTAATGGTGGATTGTTTTGTTGTTACGGAAGAATTTTAAAAAATTATAAAAAGGCGCTCTTTTATTTGAATGAGCATCTGGATTCAAATCCTTTAAATGAAGAAATCAAAAAAGCAATTGATTTAAGAACTAAAATTCAGCAAGAACCAGAAAAATATAACGAACAAACCCTCTTAAAAATTGCAAATAATATAAGAGTAATGCAAAGAGAAGATGATGATTTAATTTTAGCATATATTAAATATTACATTTTAGCTCAAAACACCAATTGTGATAAAATATTCTATTTATGCGCTAGTACTCATTGCAGAAAACATGGTTATGAGGCAGAACTAAATATCAAAGAAGCAATAAAATTAAACCCTAAGAAACAAGAATATTATGACCTTTATTTTGATATTATTCATCATATTCTTTTAGATTGTACAAATGAAAAAGAGCGCAAAGCTGAAATAAAAAAATATGATTCCAAAATGCGGGAAATTCTTAGTAAATCTATTTTGATTAAACCAACAGCATTAAATTATTCAAACTTAGCATATTATTACAATTGGCTTTTACCATATCAAAATATTCTTTTTCTTGATATGGCAAAAGAAGAAATCAAAGCTCTTGATAAATCAATTGAACTAGATGACAGAAACTCTTATATGTTTGATAGAAGAGCATATATAAAATTGGAAATTAAAGATTATAAAGGAGCAATAAAGGATTACGAGAAGAGTTTAGAATTATATCCGTTAGAAGAAGATAATTATGAATTCATTGCTAATATTTATATTAAAAAAGGAGAAAAAGAAAAAGGCTATCAATATTTAGATAATGCAATAAATAAATTTAACAATCACGTTGATTTTCAACTTAAACTTTGGAGCATTAAATTAAATATTGAATATGATAACAATGATAAGGAATTAGGACTAAAAGAGGCTCAAAAACTCATTGATAACAAAGAGATATCAGATGTAGATAAATATTTTGCATATACCTACAAAGCTTATGAGCTTTGGAATGCAGGAAAATATGAAGAGACTATTGAAATAATAGATTTTTGCATAAAACTTAAACCAAATCATATTCAAAACTACTATGACAAAGCAGCTCTTCTTTGTAACATGAAAAAATATGTTGAAGCAAAAGAGTTTTTTGAAATTGGAGATAAATTATACCAAAAAGAATATAATACAGAGCCGGATAACAAGAATTTTTACAAAGGATTTTGTTTTGAAAAAGCTAAACAATATGGTCTTGCTCTAAAATTCTACAATAAAGCTATCAAAAATAAAGAAAATAGTTGGTATCCATATCGAAATAAAATAGGAATTTTTCTTGGAGAAATCAAACCACATCTTGCGTTAAAATGGTGTGAGAGAGCAGAAAAACTTTACAAAAAAGAGCTGGATAACGGTTATTATGCAAACAAAGGCATTGCACTCTTTTATCTCCGAGATTACAAAAATGCAATAAAGAACCTAAAAAAATATCCAAAATATAAAGACGGAAAAGTTTTAATTGCTTATTGCAAATATTTACTTGGAGAAAAAGAGAAAGCCCTAAAAGAAATAGAAAAAATTTATGACAAAGATAAACTTGATGTTGCTTTATGTTGTCTTGCGGTAATTTATACAAGTAAAAAAGAGTTTGAAAAAGCTCTTGAAACATGTGATAAAATTCAAGAACAAGATGCAGATACAGATATCATTAGAGCATATATTTATAAAAAAATGGGTGATACTACAAATTCAGAAAAATATTTGACTCTTGCAGTTGAAAAAGACGAGAAAAAACGAACCAAAGAAAAACTTATTAATGTATTTGAATACAGTTCTCAGGTAAAATTTGACGAATAAATATTAAAAAATCCTTAATACCCCCTTTCTAATTTTATTTTTGCGATAGAATAATGTTATAAATATACAGATAAAGAAAGGGAAATTAATATGTGGGATTATACAGAGAAAGTTATGGATCACTATAGAAATCCAAGAAACGTTGGAACAATTGATGATGCTGACGCTATTGGTGTTGCAGGATCTTTAACTTGCGGTGACCAATTAAAAATATATTTAAAAATAAAAGATAATGTTGTAACTGATGCTAAGTTTCAAACATTTGGTTGCGGTTCGGCCGTTGCAAGTTCTAGTATGTTAACGGAAATGATTATCGGGAAAACAATTGATGAAGTTAAAAAAATTACAAACAAAGACATCGCAGATGCTCTAGGCGGTTTACCTCCAGAAAAAATGCACTGTTCTGTTATGGGTTATGAAGCATTAGAAGATGCTCTTAAAAACTACAAAGCAGAGGGTTACGTTGATCTTGATGATTTGTTAGGTAAAAATGCTCCTGATAACAAAAAAGAAAAAATGATTTGTACTTGTTTCCAAGTTACAGAAAATGTTATTTGGGACGCAATTAAACAAAACGGACTTAAAACAGTTGAAGAAGTTACAAACTACACCAAAGCAGGTGGGGCTTGTGGAAAATGTAAAAGTGCTATTCAAGATATAATTGACACTTACTACAAAAAAGAAAAAGAGGAAACTCAAAAACTTACTCCAACTCAATGGATTTTGAAAGTTAATAATGTTATTGAAACTCAAATTTCTCCAGAATTGCAAAAAGATGGTGGAGATATTGAACTTATTGATATCAAAAACAAAACTATTTTCGTTAAATTAAGAGGAAAATGTTCTGGTTGTAAAAATTCAATGATGACATTGACAAACTTTGTAGAGCAAACACTTAAAAACTCTTTAGGTAACGACATAACCGTTGTAGAGGTAAATTAAAATGGACAGAAATTATATTTATTTAGATAACAATGCCACAACAAAAGTTGATGAGCATGTTTTGGAAGCTATGCTCCCATATTTTAAAGAAGAATATGCGAACCCATCAAGTATGTATGATTTTGCAAAACCGGCATCTCGTGCAATAAAAGAAGCTCGTGGTGTGATTAAAGATTTTATCAACGCAAAAGACGAAAAAGAAATTATCTTCACTTCATGCGGTTCAGAAAGTGCTAATACTGGTATTCGGGGCGTTTTAAATTACAACAAAAATAAAAAGCACATTATCACAACAACAGTTGAACACCCTTGTGTTTTGAATGTATTCAAAGCTTTAGAAAAACAAGGTTATAGAGTTGATTATATTGGAGTAAATTCTAATGGTGAACTTGATTTAGATGCACTAGCTGCTGCAGTTGATGAAGATACTGCTTTGGTTGCTACTATGTGGGCTAACAATGAAACAGGTGTTATTAACCCGATTGGAAAAATTTCCGAAATCGTTAAATCTAAAAACAAAGATACGAAGTTATATGTTGATGCCGTTCAAGTTGCTGGCAAAATTCCAATTGATGTTCAAGCTAATGGAATTGATTTACTAGGAATTTCAGGTCATAAATTCCACGCACCAAAAGGTGTTGGCGTTTTGTATGTAAATTCTAAAACTATGATTACTCCATTGATTATTGGTGGACACCAAGAAAGAGGTAAACGTGCAGGAACTGAAAATGTTCCATACATTGTAGGTATTGCAAAAGCTGCAGAACTTGCTCAGGATAGTTTACACTACGAAATGACCGAAGTTAAAAGACTTAGAGATAAATTAGAATCTAATATTATCAACAAAATCTTTAACGCAAGACTTAACACTGGTGTTGCAAATAGAGTTCCTAATACAACAAATATCGGTTTTGAATATATTGAGGGAGAATTAATCTTACTTCACTTATCAGATCTTGGTATTTGTGCTTCATCTGGTTCTGCTTGTACATCAGGTTCACTTGAACCAAGCCATGTTTTAAGAGCAATGAATGTTCCATTCACTGCAATCCACGGAAGTATTCGTTGGAGCTTGAGCAGATTTACGACAGAAAAAGAAATTGATTATGTAATCGAAAAATTACCACAAGTAATTGAAAAAGTAACTTCAATTTCTCCATATCAAAAAGAACTTCAAGCTTTAAAAGAATTAAGACATGGTAAACAAAACTAAGATAAAAGAGTAATTGAAAATTAAAATCTAATACTTTTTTCTTAGAAGAAAATACTTAAATTTAACAAATTGAAAACTCCTTATTTGATGAATTGGTTTGACATTCTAAAAACCGTATTCTAAACCTAAGGAGTTTTTATTATGAAAAAAATAATTATTTTCTTAGGTGCAATTTTAGTTTTCTCAACGCAAACTGCTTTTGCAAGTCCTTACACCTCAACAATTGATAAAATTGAAAATTCTCTGTTTGGTTTCACGTATTCAAATGAAACAGAAACGGCAAGACTTAACCGAATAGAAGAAAAAGTCTATGGAAAAACCTCTACTGCTCAAACTCAAAACCGAGTAGCAAAATTAAAAAAAGATTTAGCAGCAGACTTGATGGGGCAAGAAATTGAACCGAAAGAAGATACATTCGCTGAAGAAGAGGATTCTTGGGTAACTGCAAAAGAACCTGCAGAAGCTGCAAAAATGGATTATCCTGTCATAAATGAACTTGAAAGACAGGTATTTAATAAAGAATTCAAAGGACAAAATATAAAAACTCGTTTATCTAATCTTGAATCCAAAACATTTGGTAAAACCTACGATAAAGAAGATTTATCAACACGTGTAGATAGGTTGAAAGCAGAAATTCGACCTCAAACTTTTATGGATAATAAAATGGCAAAACAAGAAAATTCTTTCTTGAATGACCCAATTGACCCGATGAGTAAAAATTACCATCTGAACCAATACGGGACACCAAATTTCAACTATGACGCATACAATAGACGAAACAAAATGAGCTACCAAGATGATTTTGGTGATAATTTTGGGGACGATAGCAATTTTTTTTCCTCCAGCCCTAACGTGTTTAAACAAGACAAAACAATGAGCTTGTCAAAAATAGAAAAAGTTCTATATAAAACAAAATACGAAAACGAACCAACCGCTCAACGACTTTCAAGAATTGAATCCAGTGTATTTGGCACAAACTTTGCAAGTGACAGCGATTCAGTGCGAATGGAGAGAATCACAAGTGCAATAAATGCTCAAAAATCAGCTAAAAAATACGATAGCAACAGATTTGGTCAAAACATGGCAACTGCATTCCAAATCGGAACACTGATTTTGATGGTTCTTGCGTGCATTTTGTAAGATAAATGTTATTTAATCCAAGGATAATCGTCAGGAATTTTCCACCCATTTTGTTTTATAACTCCGGCACAAGTATGCCTTGATTCTTCATTCTGATTGTAGCAACCACTTTTGCCACTTCCAAATGTTTCCATGTGTGCTTTTTCAGTATCAATATAAAATAAGAACTGATTTCGTCCATCATAAACATTTAGCTTACAATGTTTTTCATCAGCATTAAGGCAATACATCACCCAAAGAGTTGGAGCGCCATTTATAGCTTGAGCTTGGAGATAACTTGTAAAACCAGAACAATCACTCAATAATACCCTCACGCCGAATGATGACACTTTATTTAAAGTCACACCTGACATATATTTTACAATATATTTACTATAATAATCGTTTATGAGTTCTACATTATCATTATCTTTGACAGTTGAAGAATCGAGAGGAGGAAAACCGTCATTATCTTCTTCAGATAATTTTATTGCTTGGTTCATTGTAGAATAAAACTTTTTCAACTTTGTTTCTACGGTCATTCTGTGGTATTTGGTCATTAGAGATGGAATAGTCAAAGCAGCTACAACACCAATTATACCGAGGGTGATTAGGACTTCCGCCAATGTAAATGCAAGTTTCACCTTTGTTGGTGGCATGCCTACGTGCGTAGCACCTTCCAATCCAAACTTTGTGTGCCATTTGTTATTCATCTTATCTATCCTCCAGTATTATTCTTATTTATATTTTATCATATTTTACTTAAATATTTTCAATATTTATCAAAATAATTAAGTATTATTTCAGAATAATTAAATTATTTCAATAGTAAAATATGCAAAATAATTGTATTATTTGGATATGGATAATAAAAAGAAACTTGGATTGAAGATAAAAGAATTAAGAAAACGCAAGGGATTTACGCAAGAACAACTTGCTGAACTTATTGATATGGAACAAAATTCAATCAGTGTAATTGAATCTGGGCGAAATTTTCCAACATTGGGAACATTAGAAAAAATAGCTCAGATTTTAGAAGTTAATCTTTCTGACTTCTTCAACTACGATTACATTGATGATATTGAAACAATCAAAGCTTCAACCGAAGATATTATCCGCAAAATGGACGACAATCAATTAAGACAACTTTTTAAATATGTAAAAAGTATTTAATTATTCAGCTTTTGTAGTTGTTTCTTCTTTCACGGTTTCAGCAGCCGGAGTCGTTGTTGTAGTTGATGCAGGTGCAGAAGAATTAACTTTGTTTTGAGAATTCTTCATTGCATTATTTAACATTTTTTTCAAATTTTCTGCACTTTGCGCACGATTTTCCTTAGCCTTTTGAATATCCGCTTTTGTTTGTTCCATTTCTTTTTTAGCTGTATCAACTTTATTTTTTTGAGTTTCAACTATTTTATTAACATTTGATTTTACATTCTGTGCCGTATTTTTTGCATTCTCAACTTTGTTATTGATATTTGATTTTACGGCATCTTTAGCACTTTCCAAGTCTTTTTTCACATTCATTTGAGTTGTATCGCAAGTTGATAACCACTTGAAATTACGAACGGAAGAAGTACTTTCGACCGGACCATTGAAAATAACCTTGAAATCTTTATAACTTGTACTTCCACTAGATAATGCGGGAATTAAAGCGGTATTTTCATTCGCAGGATCAGCAGTTAATTGTTTCAAGATTTTTGATGTCATAGCTCCAAATTTTGGAATATAAGATAACAACTTATCTGCAGACAAATCACCAAGAACACCTAAACAAGAAACAACTTTACTATCAAGTCTTCCTAAAATCGTAAGAGTTGCACTGTTTGGCAATATATAATATGTCCCTTTAACAAAATAAGACATCAAAGGACCTGCAACTTTGATACTTGAAATTGTTGCATTTCCATTTGCTAATGTCATTTCGCCATTTATCTCTTTAAATCTGTCAGTTTCTTGAACGGTTGAAAGAGTAGAAAGAGATGATATTGCTGCTTTTAGAATTGAATTTGATGAAATGTTTTGAGCCATAACCAAATTTTCTAAACGACCAATACCAACAAATCTACCGTTTTTAACATCAAAATTGACATTTCCTTTCATTGAATTCATTATTTCTCTATCTGTCACTCCTTGCATTGAGAGTTTCGCATTAAATCCAAGTGTGCCGGTTAGAGCATTTTTTATACCAACTGCACCATATACTGCATCTGTTGAATTCAATCCAGCACCAGTCAAATCAACACCAATCATATAATTAGGAATATTATATGATATTTTTCCGTTGATTTTGCCATCAAAAGCTTTTGCGGACAAATCGCTTAAATAAAAATCGGTATAGTTTAATAATGAGAATTTCGAACTTATATCACTTGCGATTATTCCACCAAATTTGAATTTTTTAGCCGTCGCATTACCTTTCAAAATCGGACCGTTCAAATTCGCATTCAAATCAGTAAGTGCAAAATTCATATCTTTACTTGATATATCAGCAAAATTCAAACTGCCTTTAACTTGCGGATTTGTAATATCCCCAACAACTGCAGCATCACCTTTAACCGTAATATTTGAATTATTCAATCCCCAAATTGGGAATGAAATTGAATGTGGAACAGACACAATTATATTTAGTTTTGGATTTGAATATAATTTAGAAATTCCGCCCTCTAAAGTCGCAACAGATGTTCCGCCTGCCCACAAACCAGAATCAGTTAAAGATAGAGTATCGCCTGAAATCTTTATATCTGTATGAATTTTTGTTGTTTTATTTTTTAACAAATCAATATCAGCAAATTTGATATAATTTGTCGGATTTGCGGTCATTTTGAAACAAATATCTTGAACTTTAGAATCGCCTTTTGCAACTATTTCTACAGGTAATTTACCCATATATGGGAACATTGAGCGCATATTTTGAGGAATAAATGCTGCAATATCAGATGCCGCAACATTACCTTTTGCTTTGATATTCATATTCAAATTCTTAGTCAAATAATCTTTTACTCGCCCAGTTAAATCAACTCGAGAATTATTAATTAATAGATAAGAATTTTTAATTGTAACATCTTTTGAATCCATAACAATTCTTGTCTTTGGTACAGATACAGAAGAAGTTGGATTCTTCAAAATTAAGGAATTTACATCAAAATCACCGGTCAAAGATTTTTTATCACAAACAAGTTTTATCATTGCATTAGACAATAACAATTTGATATTTGATGCTTTATTCAAAATATCAAGCGAATTTATATCTGCTTTCACAACCGGCTTCAATTCACTCAACTTACCTTTTATTGATGTATTCAATGACAAAGTTCCACCATTAACATTATTTTCTTTTAACAATGAAACTTGACCTAGAGCGGCCAACAAACCTTTAACAGACAATTTATCTGCCACAAGTTTCAAATCTGTATCGGAATTAGATTTTATTGTTCCTGATAGTTTTAGCGGGTGTCCTAAAATAGAAAAACCGGCTTTTTTAATATTGATATCATTATTCATCATATCAATATCTGCTGTAATTTTATCAATAACAATATTGTATAAACCGTACTTCAAGCTTGATGGATTAATCTTCAAATAACCGGTTGAAGAAACTTTTTTCATATCAGAATTTATATTAAAATCGGCATCAATTCCACCGGTTGCAGACAATGTTTTGAAATCATTATTTCCAAAGGATTGAGCAATACTATCAACAAGTTTGATGACATTATTAAATTTAGCATTTGAACGTAAAGTCAAATCAATTGACGGCTTTTTGCCGGACTGAACACTTCCGATAATTTGAGTTTTTTCATTTTCATCAGTTGAAGAGAAAAATATTGAATCAATATCAGTTTTATTGCCCTTAAATTTTAAATTTGCATAACTTTCAGGCAGCTTATTGCCATTTACAGCAACAGTCATTGCGCTAACATCTAAATTTCCTTTAATTTCAGGACTATTTAATGTTCCGAATGTTTTAACCTTTGCAATAACATCAGCATGAAGTCCGTTATTTTTTATAGCTTTAAAAATATCTATAATATTTATTTTAGGAGTTGAATTTTCTTGTTGAAGGTCTTCTGTATCAGCAACTGCAACTGTTTTAGGGAAAATTAAATCATCTAATTGAATGTTTGGCATAAGTTTGTTATAAACATTCAAATCATAATTAGAAACAGTATCATCATCTAACACAACTTTACCGGACGTTTTTACTTTAATTTTCTTATCCAAAATAAAGTCACTAATTTTGAAATTCTTACCTTGAATATAATAATTTTTACTATCTATTGCATCACTTATAACAAATTTATAACCTTTTACATTGATATTTGGTAAATTATTTGACAATTTCAAACCAAAAGGCAAAGACGTCAAGGGTTCATTTTGATTGTCATTTTGAGGAAAGTAATCTTCAACTAACAATGAACCGTCTTTTTTAATAACTAAATTACCATACAAATTTTTTGCATCTATATCTGCAAGTTGAACTTTTTTCATCAACAACGGTAATAAAGAAAGTCGAACCTTGAAATTATCAGATTTGAAAAACGGTTCATTTGAGGTCGGAATAGATAAAGAAAATTCTTTAACTTTTAACCCGACAGACAAATCCGGAGCAGTAGTAACTCCAACTCCATTGAGTTTTGAGTCAAAACCTGTCGAATTTTTAATCATTGCTTGAATTTGAGAGCAATATGAATTTGCAATCGGCGACAAAACAATCGGCGAAATCAAAAACAAGACATAAAATGATGTAACAACAGATCCAAAAACAATACCAAACTTTTTAAGTTTTGCTTTATCAAAACGTATATTCATATCCCTACCTCATATCTATTTTTTATTAATTTTATCATAAAACACTAAAATTGAACTAATCTACACGATAGTTTTTATAAAAGAAATTGCATCGTCTTTTGTTGTAACATCTCCGGATATTTGTGCTTCGTGTAACTCATTCATTATTTGCCCCAATTTTGGAGATGGAGAAAGTCCAAAAATCTGCATAACTTCATTACCGTCAAGCAATTTCGGTAATGGCTTTAAATGTTCTTTAGCATTTAAATAAAACTCTAACAATGAATTTAACTGTGAAATATTTTCATTAACAATTTCTTCTGTAATTTCTAGACCTCTTGCAGACAGTCTATCTGCCTGAGCAATTAATATATTATCAATTGCATCATCACCCATTTTGCGAACAAATCTCATCGTTATCTTGTCGGTTAATTCAGGCGAAGACACAACCGCTGTCGGATACATGTGTTTTTTTATAATTAAACTTATGTATTCAATCTGTTTATTTGAAAAACACATCTTTTTTAATATCGGTTTTGCAAGTTTTGAACCGACATCATCATGTTTAATAAATCTGTGACGTCCGGTATCTTCTTCAATTGTCCAAGTCGAAAACTTCCCAATATCATGCATAAAACTAGCAAGTTTTAAATGAGCAAGTCTTGAAAAACCGCCAAAATCTACTTTATTCATGTGTTCTTGAACTTTAGGAGATGAATTTTCATAGAGAATTTCAACTTGCTTTACCGTTTCAATACAATGATGGAACAAATCCAAGTGATGATGGAGATTTGGTGGAACTTGTTTTAACTCTTTTACAAAAGGAAATAAAATTTCTAATATTCCACACTCGTCCATTTTTAACAATGCATTATGAGCATATTTACCGCTAAACAATTTCATCAATTCATATTCAACACGTTCTTTTGCTGGTTTAGATATTAAATCTTTATACTTTTTGCAAACATCAAGTAAATGGGAGTCAATCTCAAAACCCAACAATGAATAAAATCGAAAAACTCTCAAAATTCTCAGTGGGTCATCTATAAAGTTTTCATCTTTTATACCTCGAATAATTTTATTTTTGACATCACAAATTCCTCCAACGATATCAAGAATTTCACCACTTCTAATATCTATGGCAATCGCATTTATTGTCAAATCTCGTCTTGAAATATCTTTTTCCATAGAATTTTCGACAGGATTTGTTATATCTAAATAATTGATTTTATCTTTCAAAACCACACGATAAATTTTATTTTCAATATCAAGCGGAATAAATTTTCCATCAAAAAAATCTGCAACTTTTTGAGAAAAAATACCGGCATCAATACCTGTAACGATTAAATCCCTATCATAGGTCTCTTTTCCCATCAAACAATCACGAACAGAACCTCCGACAAGATAGATTTTGTTAGGGAAAAAACTCGCTATATTATTTAAAATATCATCATTTTTAATTTTATTTGTCAAAATTTGAATATTCATAAATTATATTTCCTAATGCAACAACCACGGCAGTATCAGCTTTCAATATCATATTTCCAAGAGTAAGCATTTCAAAATTCTTTTCTTTAAAATAGTCAAACTCTTTTTGAGAAAATCCACCCTCCGGACCAATAATAACCAAAACTTTTTCTCCTTTTTTAATTGGGTTTGAATTGAAAACGTCACGAATAGTTTTATCTGCAATACGTTCGCAAAAAACAATTATTTTATCAAATGAATTATTATTTATGACATTATCAATGGTTGAGACCTCAAAACACTCTGGAACAAAAGCTCTTTCACATTGTTTAGAAGCTTCAAACATTATTTTTTGCCATTTTGCAACTTTCTTTTCTGCAACAGATTTATTTACTGCACAATTATCTGTCAATACAGGGTAAACACCAGTTACACCAAGTTCTGTAGCTTTTTCAATCAATAAAGTTTGAGCATCATTCCTCAATGGGCTTTGAGCCAAATACAATTCAAAATCCAAAAATCTTTTTGACGGATACGATTTGTCGATTTCTGACACAATTTCAGAGTTTGTAATTTGTAAAATCGTTGTTTCGTATTGGGTTTGTTTTTCATCAATGAGTAATAACTTTTCACCGGCTCTAGCCCTCAAAGCTCTAGCAATATGAATATAATTATCTTTGTCTGAAATAGAAATTTTATTATCTGTAACTTGATTAGAATTTATAAAAAAATGTGGCATAACAAACCCTTTCGTCTAAAGAAATTATATCACAGATTTTTCATGTTATTCTCTTCTTTGTTATTTGCTCTATTATTTAATTGTCATTCCGAATTTCGAATTTTGGCAAAAATGGAGCAATAGCGGAACTCGTCTTCGGGAGGGCTGGGGTGAGGGTTCATAATTTTACTCAACTACAATTTCTTTTTCGTTTTTATATGTAACATAACCTAATGCAGCAGCTGGTGGTTTACGTAAATATTTTCGTTTAGTATAAATTACACCTGCTTTAGTTGAAGTCGAAGCATTTGAATATTCTTTTGCAAATTTTGCACATTTGTAAATTAATTCATCTGTAACTCTTTGAGTTTTTAACAAAATATGCGACCCTGGGCAATCCTTTGTATGGAACCATAAATCGTCTTCTGATGATATTTTTGAAACAATCATATCATTTTGTTTATTATTCCGTCCGACATAAATCCACGTTTCATTACCTAAATCAATTTTTAAAGGTTCAGAATGATGTTTTGATGCCTTGATTGACTTTTTGTCTTCTTCAATTTCATCAGTCAAATCAAATAAATCACTCAAAGTTTTTGAAATTCTGATTGAATACAAAATATTTTCCAAAAATGACTTTTTCTGAACTAAATCTTCCATAAGTTCAGCTAATTTTGAATTTGAAGTCTTTGCTTTGTTATACAATTTGTAGAATTTATTTGCGTTATCTTTTAAAGTTTTTGTTTCATCAAGCTTTATGGAAATCTGCTTGTCATTTTCATAATCGTAAACGGAGATATCTTTTGTATAATCGTTCAAATTATACAAATTTGCCATAATTAAATCTCCATACAATCTGTAAGTGCCAGCTTTTTCATTTTGCAAAACCTGATATTCCATCTGTTTTAAAGATTTGACAACTTTTTTCAACTTTTGATTAACAAGACTTTCATAATGACATTTCAAAGTTTTAAATTTGTCTTGATATATATAATAAGAGTAATAGTCATCAATCATATCGTTTACAGAATCTAATTTGATTGGTTCATGAATTAAATTTGAATATAAACTATATTCTTTGTAATCCTTTGAAATCGCAGGAGTAACATTCTTTAATTCTACAAACGATTTTATTGCACCTAAAGACTGACCAACACATTGAGAAGCAAAACCTTTTGAAAACCAATAAAAGTCACGTGACAAATTTTCATAATCGACTTCGCCATTATAATTTAGAATATCAGATTTATTTTGTTTTGGAGGGTAAACATAAGGTAGTCCGCCATACATTTCACGTTCTCGACTTTTTTCAGCTCCGACATTATGCGCACAACCCAAAATCATATTTGTATCATAATTATACAAAATTACATTTGAATATTTTCCCATAAGTTCAAAAGCTAAACAAAGATAAATCTTATCTCCAAGCTCGTTATATGTTTCAATATAGAACTCTAAAATTCGCTCATATTTTGGTTGGTTAATCTTTGAAATCCTTGAATTTAGCAAATATTTCCTCAACAACATACAAAACATTGGTGGTTTTTGCGGAATTTCAATAACTTTCTTTTGAATATTTTCTTTTGACGTGAAACACAAGTGATAAACTTGTGGATTAATATTTACATAAAACTGTCGAGTTTCGCTGTTATTTCGCAAAGTAAATAAAAATTCCCGTCTTGTCGGTTGTTGAATTTTGCTAATTCTTGCTCCTGTCAAATATTCTTGTTGTTCATTAATAAAAGCTTTTAGGGTTAAACTATCAAATGTAATCATAAAATGAGTGTACTAAAAAGCAATTATATTGTCCAATAGTTATTTTTATGATATAATTTAAAAGTTAAAAGAAAGGGTTTAAGAATGACTAGTTCTAGAAAAGATTTAAAAATAAAAAATCTAATAACCGGAGGACAAAAATTTGTTACTCTTCTAATTACAACAGAAGAGCATTTAATTAAAGGGAAATTATATTTACCAATTCCATCAGTAGTTGAAAATCCAACAACTGAAAACTTATTATTTTATGCCTTAAATTGTGGAAATATGTTCATTTCAATTCACGATTGTATAATTATGAACAAGAAAAATATTGAATATCAACCGGAACATGTTAAATGTTACAATATCAACTTAAATATTGTTCATTCTTGTCAAATTGTAGAAGATGAAGATTAATATATTTAACAAAAAAGATTACAAATGTTACATAAAGTAGTCTTTTTTTTGTGTTTTTGCTAGTATTAAAGTTGCAATATAAATAGATTAAAAAGGAAATAAGAGAAGATGATTAAAACAAAGTTTAAAGACCACGAATGTGGAAAACTTAATTTGACAAACATCGATGAACAAGTTACTTTGTCAGGTTGGGTTTCTTGTATCAGAGATTTAGGCGGAATCCTATTTGTAGAATTGAGAGATAGAAGCGGATTTTTCCAAATCGTTGCTAACCCTCAAATCAATCCTGATATTCATAAAGTTTTAGAGCATGTTAGATCTGAATATGTAATAAAAGTTACAGGTAAAGTTTCTAAAAGACCTCCAGAAACTTATAATGAAAAATACCCAACAGGTCAAGTTGAAATGTATCCAGAATCTATTGAAGTTCTTTCTACTTCAAAAGTTTTACCTTTTGTTTTAGATGATGAAAATGTTTCAGAAGATATCAGATTAAAATATAGATATTTAGATTTAAGACGGGAACAAATGTTATCAAAACTTGTAATGCGTCATAATATTGTTCAAGCAATCAGAGCATATTTGAACAAATTAGATTTCTTGGAAGTTGAAACACCTATCTTGATTAAAACAACTCCAGAGGGCGCTAGAGATTATTTAGTACCATCTCGTGTTCAAGAAGGTAAATTTTACGCTCTTCCTCAATCTCCACAAATCTTTAAACAATTGTTGATGGTTGGTGGTATTGAAAGATATTATCAAATCGCAAAATGTTTCAGAGATGAAGATTTGAGAGCAGACAGACAACCGGAATTTACTCAAGTAGACTTGGAAATGTCTTTTGTTGAACAACAAGACGTTATCAGAGTTGTTGAAGGTTTAATTGTTGATGCTTTCAAAGCTGCAGGTGTTGAAGTTAAACCTCCATTCATTCAAATGCCTTGGCAAGAAGCAATGGACCGATTCGGTTCTGACAAACCTGATACAAGATTTGGGCTTGAATTGTTTGATATTGGTGACATCATTATGCAATCAGAATTCAAGATTGTTAGAGATACCTTAGAAAACGGCGGTATTGTTCGTGGTATCAGAATTCCGGGTGGAGCTAAATACTCAAGAAAAGAAATTGATGATATTACCAAATTAGCTGTTTCATTCGGTGCAAAAGCTTTAGCTAACATCATTTACAATGAAGATGGAACTGCAAAATCTCCAGTATTGAAATTTGTTACAGAAGAACAAGCTAAACAAATTCAAGAAAGAGCAGGAGCTGAAGCAGGGGATATTATCTTCTTCGTAGCAGATAAACCAAAACTAGTTTATGATGTTATGGGAAGATTAAGACTTCACTTCGGAAAATCATTGAACTTAATTGACGAATCTAAACATAACTTGCTATGGATTGTTGACTTCCCAATGTTTGAATGGAGTGACGAAGAAGGCAGATATATGGCAATGCACCACCCATTCACATCTCCAAATCTAGAGGATTTAGACAAATTAGATTCTGGTGATTTGGGTAACGTTAAGTCTATTGCTTACGATATCGTTTATAACGGAACTGAACTTGGTGGTGGTTCTGTAAGAATTCACTCTTCAGAAGTTCAAAAGAAAATTTTCAAAGCTTTAGGATTAACAGAAGAAGAAGCACAAGAAAAATTTGGATTTATGGTTAATGCTTTGCAATACGGTACTCCACCTCATGCAGGTTTGGCTATCGGTTTGGACAGATTGGTTGCATTACTTGCAAGAACTGATTCAATCCGTGACGTTATAGCATTCCCTAAGAATGCAGGTGCTAAAGACTTGATGAGTGATGCTCCTGGGGTTGCTTCATTGAAACAATTGAGAGAATTACATATCAAAAGTACTGTAACTCCAAAAGTTTAATAAAAAAAACAAATATAGAAAAACACCTTGATTAAATTCAGGGTGTTTTTTTTTATTTATTATTTCAATTTTTTGCGAATAAACCTATGAGCTTCAATCACGTCATCGTAAGAAATTGGAGGAGGACCTTCAATTATTTCAAGAGGAGAATGGGAATCAGCTTTTCGGTTAAAATTAAAAACAATTTCACCAAAATCCTTGCCACATTTTTCGCATGATAAACGACAAAGCAAAATATTGCAATCCCTTTCCAAAATTTCAATAGAATTTTTAGTAAATTCATTCTTACACCGAGAACAACAAAGTCCCGAAAACAGTGATTTAATGTCTTTTTGAGTAAAATTTTTCATATCAATAATTTGTATTAAGTTTTGTAAAGTTTTCCTATATATGTACTATTAATTGTTATTTTACAGCAAAAAATGGGATTAATATACATGAAACCAAAGGAGGCTATCATGGCAATTAATTTAATTCTATTCGGTTTTATCGTATACACTGCATTAATTGTAGTACCAAGCATCTGGGAAGAATTAACCACTGAAAACTAAATTCTAAAAATCATTTCGATTTTCTGTTTTGTCTTTTAAGTGTGTATGGTTCGATTTTAGTGTAAAAAGTACGTTTAATAGTTTAAACGTCTAGTTAGTTGTGCAAAAATTATTAAAAACGTAACAAGTAAGACTAAAATTTAGAGCCACGAGGATTTGTTTGCTCTATAATAGAGTTATGGATTACTTAAAAAACAAATTCGATATAATCGTTGTAGGTGCCGGTCACGCAGGCTGTGAAGCGGCTTTAGCTTGTGCAAAATTAGGAATGAAAGTTCTTTTATGCACTCTTAATGTTGAGCACATCGCATTGCAACCTTGCAACCCTGCTGTTGGAGGTCCAGCAAAATCTACGTTGGTTCGTGAAATTGACGCACTGGGTGGTGTTATGGGCGAAGTTACCGATGCCACTTATATTCAGATGAAAGTTTTGAATTCATCTAAAGGACCTGCAGTTAGAGCTTTGAGAGCACAATCTGACAAGGCTGAATACACTAGATACATGCGCAATTTAATCGAAAGTAATGAAAATATTTACTTGAAACAATGTTGTATTACAGAGTTAAAAGCTGAAAACGATAAAATTGTAGGTGCGGTTGACGAATTCGGAATTGAGTATTCCACTAAGGCGGTTGTATTAACAACAGGAACATCTCTAGAGGGTAGAATTTTCGTAGGCTTACGTTCTTATAGTGCAGGAAGACTTGGCGAAAAAGCTGCTATTGGTTTATCTGACTCATTGCACTCATTAGGTATTCAAACTAAAAAATTAAAAACCGGAACTCCTGCAAGAGTAGATAAAAGAACTTTGGATTATTCAAAAATGACAATCCAACCTGGAGATGAAGAATTGAGTTTCTTCTCTTTTAAACCAAATCGACCTGTTAGAAAAACATATCCTTGTTATTTAACAAGAACAACAGAAGAAACACACGAAATTATTCGAGCAAATCTTGATAAATCCCCAATGTACCAAGGACTTATCCATGGTGTTGGACCAAGATATTGCCCATCAATTGAAGATAAAATTGTAAGATTTGCTTCAAACCCATCTCACCATATTTTTATTGAGCCAGAGGGGTTAGGAACTTACGAAATTTATATTCAAGGGTTTTCAACAAGTTTACCGGCAGATGTTCAAGTTAGAATGATAAGAAGTCTTCCGGGGCTTGAAAATGCACACATTATTAAACCTGCTTATGCAGTAGAATATGACTATGTTCCTGCGGTACAAACAACACATTCTTTGATGTCTAAAAAAATTAAAGGATTGTTCTTTGGCGGACAAATCAACGGAACAAGTGGTTACGAAGAAGCTGCAGCACAAGGTTTAATTGCAGGTATCAATGCATTTAACTACTTGAACGGCTCTGAAATGCTTGAGTTATCAAGAAGTTCATCATACACTGGAACATTAATTGACGATTTAGTTACGAAAGATATTCAAGACCCATACAGAATGTTAACTTCTCGTTCTGAATACAGATTGCTTTTAAGGCAAGACAATGCAGACGAAAGATTAACACCTATCGGTCATAAAATTGGACTGATTGATGATGAACAATTTGCAAGATTTAACAAAAAACAAGAATTGATTAGAGATGAAAAAACTCGTCTTGATGGTTTAAAGATTCCTGCAACTCCTGAAGTTAATAACATTTTGGCGAAATATGAGGAACACCTTGACCGAGGAATTAGGGCATCAGAACTTTTAAAACGTCCAAATATTACATACAAAGTGTTAAAGGAACTTGATGAATCAACAAGAGAATTAAACATTCCAAAAGATGTTTATGAGCAAATTGATGTTATTGTAAAATATGATGGATATATTAAACGTCAACAAGAACAAGTTGATCAAGCAGGTAAGTTAGAAAAATTCAAAATTCCAGAGGATATCGATTATTCAACGATTGAACATATTTCCTCTGAAACCAAAGAAAAACTTGCTAAAATCAAACCTAAGACACTTGCGCAAGCATCAAGAATTGGCGGAGTTAAACCTGCTGACATTTCTATTTTAATGGTTATGCTTGACAAACACATGATTCATTCTAAATAACAATAACTTCGTTTTGAATAAATTTTTTTGTTTTCCGCTCAGATTTATAAAGTTTTAAATCTGTAAAACGAATAGCTTTATTGTCTGCACAAAGTATTGTAATTGATGATTTATCAGAATTTTTTGCAACAATATCACCGGCATCTGCATAAAAAGTTTCTTGTAAAATAGTGAAATTGTAAGGATTTACAATAAAAAACTTGTCACTATATGTAATATAACATGGCAAAAACGGGTGGAGCGCCCTAATTGTTCTTGAAATTTCATCAGATGTTTGAAATTTAAAATCCAGCATTCTTTCATCTCCGGAAATATTTGGATAATAAGTTGCTAAATTTTCATTCTGAGCAACAGGTGCCAAAACTTTATTATTCAAATCAGAAATTAATTCTGAAACCAATTTTCTAGCCGTTCGAACACTTCTCTCTCTCAATTCTTGTGAGGTATCAGAGTCTAAAATTTCGACTTTTTCTTGTTTCAAAATTGGACCATTGTCAAATTTTTCAGTAACCAAATGCAACGTAACACCGGAAAATTTTTCTCCATGTAAGATATTTTGCAAATATGGATTTGGACCTCGATATTTTGGCAAAAGAGAGGGGTGGACATTAACAGTTGCAATTGCCGGAAGATTGAAAGTCTCCTTATCTAAACGTTCTTTCCATGTTCCAACAATAATCAAATCAACATTCAAAGTAAGCATTAATTTTCTAAATAATGGTCCATTTGCTGATTTCAATCTGATTTGTCGAATTTTTAGCTTGTTTATTAATGTAACTTCAGGTGCAGGTTTGAAAAAATCATTAAAAAGCATTTTCAAGCGGGAATTACATGTTTCTTCATACCTAAAAACTCCTACAACATCAGCTCCGGCATCAAGAGCGCCAAGAACTATATTCGCAAGCATTAAACCTTTCCCTAAAACAACAACTCTCATACATAAATTATAAACGAAAAAAGGATTCAATTTAAATATTGAACCCTTTTTCATATACTTTTATTAAGATTTTAATTATTCAATTTCTTCTGAATTATCTGCACTTAATTTTTCACGAGCAACTGCTTGAGCCAGTTTCAAATCTTGATAATTTCTTTGGAAATCTTTTGCTTTAACAGATTCGTGGTCAACATTATGTGACATTCCTGCAAAAATCATTAGCCAAGGTGCAAATGAAATCATACTTTTACCAAAAGTTTTAATTCCAGATGGAACTTTAGCAATTTGCTCACTTACTTTATTTAAAAGCTTACTTGCGTTCAATTTTTCGGCAACAGCAATATAAACTTTATTAAATTTATCTTTAGGCAACTTGTCAAGCAATTTAGCTCCACCTCTGTAAGCAGCTAAAGTACCAGCAATAGCAACACCCCAACCAACAACTGAAGATAAGATTGGGTGGTTTTGAGAAAATTCTTTTAATGCCGGACTATGTTTTTCTGCAATATTTTTTGAACCAAATACCGCATCTGCAACCATATAACCAGCTGCCCATAATGCAGTAGTAGAAAGGAAACTGCCAAGTCTTGTAGCTCTTGACAAATTAACAGTTTTAACTGCTTCACCAGCGGCATTCTTTACAGTTGCTAAGCTTTTTCCTGGATTATCCGCAGCAGCAGCTAAGCCTGCAACTAAAGGTGTTGTATAATAAATTGTACTACCAATTCGTCGATGCTTTTTATCATTAACTTCAGCAGAAGTTTTTGCATAAGCTAGTTGTCTAACTTGATTTTCATCTAAAGAAGCCAATGTTTCTATATCACTCATAGATTTAAAAGCCGGTCTGTTTGCAGAAATTGAATTAACTTGCATAAAATACACCTTCACCTTTCACACATTGATTATACACTTATAAAACCCGAAAGTAAAATTTCTTGCTATTTTAATAACATAAGTACACAAATATTTACATTCATTATTGTTTTTTATATTATCAAGAAATGAAGAAATTTAATATCCACACAATGGGTTGCAAATCAAACCAATTTGAAAGTGCAATAATAGAAGAAAATTTAATAAATCACGGGTTAGAAAAAGTAAATAAAATTGAAGATGCTGATATTTACATCTTGAATTCATGTTCGGTTACCCATAAAAGTGACAATGAAGCAATGTATTTGCTTCGAGCTGCAAAGCACAAAAATCCAAATATTATTACGATTGCAACCGGTTGTATGGCACAAATTGAAAAAGAAGAACTTCTAAAAAATGATTTTATTGATTTTGTAATCGGTAATGATGAAAAATTAAATTTATATGATTACTTACAATCAGACATCAGATTTCATGCAAATGATATTTTGAAGCAAACAGATTTTAGCAAAATTGTACTTGTTGATACAACCAAAACTCGAGCAAGCTTAAAAATTCAAGACGGTTGTGATAACCGTTGTACATACTGTATAATCTGGAAAGCTCGTGGTAAGAGTAGAAGTGCAGATTCGGATTTTATCATTGAACAAATAAATAATTTTTCAAAACACGGATTTAAGGAAGTAATGCTCACAGGAATCCACATTGGGCAGTGGGGAAAAGAATTTGGTCTAACACTCCTTGATTTATTAAAGGATATTGAAGAGAAAACAACAATTGAAAGATATCGTTTAGGTTCGCTAAATCCACCGGAAATTACAGATGAAATGCTTGCGTTTTTAAAAAATTCAAAAAAATTCTGTCCACATTTTCATTTATCACTTCAATCTGCAAACGATAAAACTCTTCATTCAATGAATAGATTTTATAAAACAGAATACTATTTATCACTCATTGATAAAATCAATGAAACATTTGAAAATCCATTTCTTGGAAGTGACATAATTGCAGGTTTTGCAGGTGAAACAGATGAAGATTTTGAAATTACAAGACAAAATCTGAAAAAATCCGGTCTCACTCAAATCCATACTTTCCCTTATTCTCAAAGAAAAGGTACAATTGGTGCTGAAATGGAACACCAAAATTCTGATGAAATCAAAAATAAACGAGCATCAATTATTAAAGAAATTTCAAAGAGAAAACATGAGAATTTTATAAAAAAGATTATAGGAAAAACACTTGAAGTCTTGATTGAAAAACACCCAGACAAACATACCCAAAATTTAAAAGGAATAACAAGAAATTATTTAACAGTTCAAATAATTTCAGATAGAACAGATTTATTTAACACTCTCCAAAATGTAAAAATCACAAAATTTGAAAACGGAAAAATCTACGGAGAATTAGTTTAAACAAATTCTTTCACAAATTCATTTATATCAAGATTTAAAGCCGAAGCAATCTTCAAAAAATTGAACAAAGATAAAGACATTTCCCCTCGTTCTACAAAACCAATGTAAGAAAGGCTACAATCCACCATTTCAGCAAGTTTTTCTTGCGATAATTTTTGCCTCATTCTTTCAACTTTAATTTTAAAACCAAGTTCTTTTTTAAATTTATCTTTATCCATTGTTTAATCATAGTATATTGACCTTTTTCTATCTATATATTATTATAGCTATATATTTATTATAATAGTTATTTGTTTATCAAAAGAGGGATATTTATGAAAAGGAAGAAAATAAAAGCTTTTACACTAGCTGAAGTACTAATTACATTGGGGATAGTAGGTGTAGCTGCAGCTATGACAATACCCAATCTAATTACAAACATGCAAAACAGGCATACGGAAGCAATTTTAAAAGAAGATTATTCAATACTTCAACAAATGATGATATCCGCAAATGAGGACGGTGCAATAAGTAATATAACTACATTAAATGATATGAATGAAATGAAAAAATGGTTCAACACATTCTTCTTGCCATATATTAAAACAGAAAATATTTGTTATGATAAAGAAGGTTGTTGGAATGAAAAAGTTTACTATCTGAATAATAGTGTTTTTCAAAGTGGTGGAAGCTGTGGAGGTTTCGCTATATCATTTGTTTTACCTAATGCAAGTACAGTCTGCCTTGACGACTATAAAGTCAGTATGCTTCCAATTTATGGAATAGATGCCAATAACGAAAATTCAATAATTTTATATGTAGATGTAAATGGACAAAAGAAACCAAACACATTAGGAAAAGATATTTTTGTTCTCGGATATGATCCCAATATTGGTAAGCTTGTTCCGGCAGGAAACTCTAAAACCAAAACAGCAATAGAGAAAAATTGTACAAAAAGTGATAATGGATTATGGTGCTTGAGTCTAGTTAAAAATAATGGTTGGAAAATTCCGAAGATTAAATAATTATAAAAAAAGAAGCGGACATCTTTCAGATGTCCGCTTCTTCTTAATATATTACTCTTTCAAGAATGATTCATAATTTCTTGCAAGCAAGTGTGTTCTTACTTGGTTAATCAAATCTAATGCAACACCAACCATGATGATTAAAGATGTCGCACCGATACCTTGAAGTGTTTCAATGTGAGTTGCGTAACTTGCAAATGAAGGAACAAGTGCAATGATACCCAATCCCAATGCACCGATAAATGTTGTTTTAGATAAAATCTTATCCAAAGCTTCAGCTGTCGGTCTTCCAGGTTTGATACCAGGAATTGATGAACCATATTTCTTTAAATTGTCAGCAATATCTTTTGGCTGCATATTTGGCATAATTGATGCATAGAAGAATGTCAACGCAATAATCAATGCCACATATAAAAGATAATATGTAATTCCGTTTGGACTTAAATATTGATTCAAAGTCATAACAAAGTTTTTAACCGCCATAGATTTGAAGTTTGCTTGTCCAACTAAAGCTAAAATTGTTGATGGGAACAACAAAATTGCAATAGCAAAGATAATCGGCATTACACCACCAGGGTTAAGTTTGAATGGAATAAATGAATTCATTCCGCCGTAAACTTTATTACCAATTTGTCTTTTTGGATTTACGATAATAACTTTTCTAACAGCTTCTTGCATAATTACAATCAAAATCATTGCAAGGAAAAAGATAGCAAGTAAAACCATAAGCCCGATTTGCATTTGAGAGCTTGATTTTACAAGCTGCATTGTTCTTGAAGCATAAATCGGAATACCTGATAATATACCACAGAAGATAATTAGTGAACCACCATTACCAATTCCGTTTTCGGTAATCAATTCAGAAATCCACATTACAAGAACAGCGCCTGCTGTCAATACACATACTGAACTTGCGTAAAATGCCACAGGATTAACTGTTGACATTATAGCCCCTGGTAAGTGGTGCAAGTACAACATGAAAATAAATGATTGGAAAATACCAAGTACAACAGTGAATAATCTTGTGTACTGTGATAATTTTCTTCTACCTGCTTCGCCTTCTTCCTTTTGGAGTTTTTCCAATGATGGAATAACAACAGAAACAAGTTGAACAATGATTGATGATGTGATGAATGGTCCAATACCTAAAGCCAAAATAGAAACTTTACCTAACGCACCACCTGAGAACAAATCCAAGAAACCTATGATGTTGTTCCCCTGAGCAATGTTAGAGAAAACTTGGTTATTGATACCATACAAAGGCATTTGAACCCCGAATCTCCAAACGGCAATCATCAAGAATGTGAACAAAATCTTTTGTTTCAAACCTGATGCATTCCACATTGACATCAAATCATCAGTTGTTGGCATTTTAACACCTTGTGCCATTATACTAACTCAACCTTTCCGCCAGCAGCTTCAATTTTTTCTTTTGCAGATGGAGTAACATAAGAAGCTTTAACTGTAACAGCTGATTTGATTTCACCGTTACCCAAAACTCTTAAACCAACGCAAGATGGGTGGATTGTTAATACTTCTTTCAATGAATCTAAAGAAACTTCTTTTAGACCCAAATCATCAAGTCTGCCAACATTGATTTGAGCATAGTTAAGTTTAGAATAAACTTGGAAACCTTTCAATTTTGGCAATCTTCTGTAAGCTGGCATTTGACCACCTTCAAAACCTCTTTTAGCAGAGTTACCTGATCTTTGACCTTCACCGTTATGACCGCGGCAAGATGTTTTACCATGGCCAGATGAACGACCTCTACCTACTCTTTTAGATTTAGATGTAGAACCTTCTGCAGGTCTTAAATCTTCTAATGTTATATTTGACATTTTATTTCCTCTTTCTTTGTACTGTATAATATTATATTATTAATGGCAACTACTTAACAATCTCCACTAGGTGAGATACTTTGTTAACCATACCCATGATTGTTGCTGATTCAAAGTGTTCAACAACTTGATCTTTTTTAGTTAAGCCTAAACCTCTAACAACTTTGCGTTGAGCTTCAGGAGTTCCGATTAAACTTCTAACAAGTTTAATTTTTATTGAATTTGCTTTCTTATCTGTCATAATTTTATTTCCTTATAATTAAATGTTTTTACGTCAAACTAGTTTAAAAATTCAGCCATTGATAAGCCACGTTTTTTAGCAACATCACTGAATGGAGTTAAAGCTCTCAAAGCAGCGATTGTAGCATTAGCCGCATTAAGAGGTGATTTAGAACCTAAAGATTTTGAAAGAATGTTTTCAATACCAGCAAGTTCCAATACTGAACGAACAGCACCACCGGCAATAATTCCTGTACCTTCTGAAGCAGGTCTTAACATAACTTCACCAGCACCAGATCTTCCTGTGATTGGGTGAGGAATAGTTGTTTTGAAAATAGGAACTGTAACAAGATTTTTTCTACCATCAGCGATAGCTTTTTGGATAGCGATAATAACTTCTGAAGCTTTAGCACAACCAACACCAACTTGTCCTTTTTGGTTACCAACGATAACGATTGCACGGAAGCTTAATTTTTTACCACCTTTAACAACCTTAGTTACACGGCTGATTTGAACAACTCTTTCAGTCCATTCTGATTGAGGTTTTTCTTCAGTAGTTTCGATTTTTTGTTTTCTGCCACGGCCTCTTCTTCTAGCAGGTTTTTCTTCAGAAGCAACAGCTTCTTTAGTTTCTTCAGCTTTAACTTCTTCTGTTGCAGCTTCAGTAACATTTAATTCTTCTTTGTTTTCCATTGATTTTAACCTTTCTTGTAATTAGTTTTAAACATTTTAAAGATTGAATAAACCTTTTATATTTTTGAATACGCCAAAAAACAAGCTTATTCAAAGCTATTTTGAAATCGTATTCGAACTTTTAACTTCTGACAAAGAAAATATATAATAAACAATGTACCACGTCAAGTGTGATACTAAGAGATATTAAAGAAATTTAACTTTTTTCAGTTAATAAATAATCCAGAGATTTTTTGTAAAACTTTGCAAATTTATATGCGTTAATTAATGAAACTTTGTGTTTTCCACTTTCCACGTTAGAAATGTAAACAGAACTAAAATCAAGGTTTTCAGCAACTTCTTCTTGAGTTAAACCAAGTTTAATTCTTTCTAATTTTATATTTAAGCCAAAGACTTTCAATAAACTTTCATTATCCATAGTTTAATTTTATAATCTTGACTTTAAATATCCAATCATCTACAATTTAAATAAAATAAACCAAAGATTAAATTATTAAAGGAGAGTTAATGAACCAAAATTTAAATAATGAAACTGAAAAGAATTTAGTATCTTATTGCCTTTGGACTTTAATACCTAAAAAAAATTTTGCATTTACATTAGCAGAAGTATTGATAACATTAGGCATTATTGGAGCTGTGGCAGCCATGACTATACCAAATTTGATTGCGAACAATAGGGCAAAAGTTTTTCGCTCAAAATATTTAAAAGCTTATTCTGTAATTTCTCAAATGATGAAATTGATAGAAGCAGATGATATTGAAATGGATAATACAACTCGTCAAAATTTAACAAAGTATCTTTCAGGGGCAACAAAGAGAGATGGGGGTGAACTGCAAAATAGAGATACATTAAGTAATGATCCTTTTTATTATTTTAATAGTAAAAAATATAAAACTTATGATGGTAAAGCAGATGCAAGGCAAACAATGTTTGATGATACTCAATACGCATTGCCAGATGGTATGCTATTGTTATTGGAATGGGACGATATTCACTATCCAGACGGAAGCCATCATTGGATTTCTGTGGATATAAATGGTTACAATAATGGTCCAAATAGATGGGGAGTAGATTTATTTACTTTTCAAATACTTGATGGAAAGATACTGGCTATTGGAGATAATGGCTCCGCCTTTACAGACATGGATATTTATTGTAACTCCAAAACAACTACTAATGATTTAAACGGAATAGCATGTGCACATTTAGCAAAATCTGATACAGAATACTTTAAAAAAGCTGTTAAGTTAAAGTAACTAACAAGCAAAAAGCCAGCAAAACTAAAAAATGTTCCTGTTTCAACTATTAGATACTGGGTAAAAATTGGAAAGGTCAAACCTGTAAGTTATACGGATTCTGGTTATATGTTATTTAAAAAAGATTAACTAGGTAAACATAAAAAGATGTCGAGTTGAGCGAACTCAAACCTGTAAATTCAACGCAGTTTCGAGAATTACATAATGGCATTAAAAAAGGCTTTCAGAGATTTTCTGAAAGCCTTTAATTTAAATGGTCGGGATGACACGATTTGAACGTGCGACCCCCTCGTCCCAAGCGAGGTGCGCTACCAAGCTGCGCCACATCCCGACGGGGTCATTCGCCTTTTGCGAACAATTCAATTCTAAAATAAAAAAAATCTCACGTCAAGTGTTTTTTCTTTTTAATTTTTAGATTACGTATTTTTAATAATTTTAGCTTTTGTTTATTTGTATGCTACAATAGATATATTATGGTTAGGCTAATAAATAAAAACAATGTGGGTGTGATTTCAAATGTCGCATTCTCTATATTAAAAATGCAAGAAAAATTGACATACATTAGAGAGTTCAATAACCCAAATGTTTCACCTTGTATTTATGTAATGTGGCATGAAAATCAATTCTGTGTGCATGGATTACCGGAAAGAGGAAGTGTTAATATTTTGATTAGCAATTCTCTTGATGGTGAAATTGTTGCCCAAGTTTGCGAAAAATGGGGTTTCCAAGTTTGCAGAGGTTCTGCAAATCGAAAAGGTTCTGTATCTTCTACATTAAAAATGCTTTCCAAATTAAAGAATGGTGAAAGCGTTGCAATTATGGTTGACGGACCTAGAGGTCCATTGCATGAAGTTAAACCTGGGACAATTGTTCTTGCGAGAGAAGCTAATGTTCCAATTGTACCGGTTCATTGGATTTCTAGCGATAAAACATTTAAAAGACTTCCGTCATGGGATAAAATGGCATGTCCTGTTGGTCCATGTCGAATTTTGAATGTCTATGGTTCACCAATTTATGTTGGAGATAGAGATGACAAAGAAGTCGCTCAAGAAATTAAAAACTCATTATTGGATTTAGCAAAAGATGAAACTAAAAAATTTAATGAAGCAGTAAGTCAGGGATTATGGAAAAGAAAAAAATAAATGTTTCAATGCTCCAAATGTCATCTGTTATTGGAGATGTTGAAGCAAATTGTCAAAAAGTTAAAAGTTTAATAGAAAAATATTTAGATAAATATACTGATGTCTTAGTTCTTCCTGAAGTATGGACTGTTGGGTGGTCATGCCCGCATTTTAAAGAATCTGCGCAAGATTTGAAAGATAGCAGTGTGATTAGATTTCTATCATCAATTTCTAAAGAATATAATATTAATATTATTGGTGGGAGTTTTATCACGATTAAAGACGGGAAATATTACAATACTTGTCCGGTAATCAATCGTAACGGGAAATTATTGACAACGTATTCAAAAAATCATTTATATTCTTATTATGGTTGTGATGAAGGCAAATATATAACAGTCGGGGATTTCCCAGTTATGGTAGAACTTGACGGAGTTAAATTCGGGCTGACAATTTGCTATGATATCAGATTTCCGGAAATTTATAGAGCATATAGAAAGTCAGGTGCTGATATTTTGGTAAACTGTGCTGCTTGGGGTTCTAAAAAGCCTATTCCGTGGGAAGTTATGACAAAATCTCGAGCTGTTGAAAACCAATGCTATATGATTGCTTTAACTCAAAGCGGTTATATTGAAAATGGCGAATATAATTTAGGCGAATCTCGAATTATTGATTACAAAGGAGAAGAACTTGCATCTATAAAAAATCGAGATGAAGAAAACATTGTATCAGCTGACATTGAACTTGATGAGATGTATGATTTTAGAGAAAAATGTACAGTATTAAATGATATTAGGGATAAATATGAGGTGAAGATATTATGCGAAAAATAATAGCAATGTTATTAACTTTTTTTGCAACTGTTTCTGCAGTTAGTGCCGAAACCATTACAAAAACAATTTCATCTTTAGGAGTAAATAAAAGTGCAATAGCTGTTTCTATAAAAGATGCTAAAACAGGGAATGAAGTATTTGAAATGAATAAAAATACTCCAATGCTTCCTGCTTCAACTCTGAAACTTGTAACAACTTATGCCTCTTTAAATACGTTGGGCAAAGATTATAAATACTCAACAAGCTTATACAAAAGTACAAATAACGACCTATATATAAAACTTGGAGCAGATCCATTTTTATCATCATCTGATTTGAGTAAATTATTCCAAACTGCAAAAGAAAAAAACATCATTGCACCTAAGAATGTTTATATTGATTCTCGAATTTTTGACAGTGTTGAATGGGGCGAAGGTTGGCAATGGGACGATGACTTGAACCCATTAATGCCAAAATTTAGTGCTTACAATTTAGACGGGAATTTGTTGAAAGTTGAAATTACTCCAACTATTAATAATACACCTGCAACAATTGTTACAAAGCCTTTCTATCCTTTGACATTTATGAATTTGGTTACTACATCTTTGACTGATAAAAATTCTGTTAAATTATCAAGAAATGCAAATTTAGCTCCAAATATTTTAACAGCTGAGGGTGTTGTTTCAAAAACCGAAATACTAAAAGTTCCGGTAAACAATACTAGAAGATATTTTGTCCTCAGAACAGAAGAAATTTTAAGAGATAAAAAGTTTGATTATTTCAAACCGATTACAAATGTTTCTTTACCGGCAAAAAATGTTTATAAGGTTGCAGAAATTACGCATAGTATTAAAGATGCTCTATCAGAAATTTTACAAAATAGCAATAATATGTTTGCAGAAACAACATTCAAACTCGCAGGTAGTGTTTGGGCTAAATCACAAGGAAACCTCAATAACTCAATGGATATGTTAAATTCTTACCTAAAGAATTTAGGATTGGACACTGAGAATATCAGAATTGTTGATGGTAGTGGTGTTTCAAAAAACAATATAATGACATCAGATTTTATGACTTCTTTTCTTGTGAAGATTTATTCAGATTCTAATTTTGAATTCTTTGAATCCTATATGCCATCTCCAGGAGAAGGCACTTTGAAAAACAGAATGCTATATTTTAAAGACAATTTAAAAGCTAAAACAGGAACATTGTCTGATACAAGCGCAATTGCAGGATATATCACAACAAGAAAGGGTAAAACTTATACTTTCGATATTATGATAAATGATGCAAAAACATCACCTGCAGACAAAAAGAATATTGAAGAACAAATACTTCGCAATGTATATGTAAATTACTAGAGGATATAAAATATGTACGAACCGGAATTCACCGTAATCACACCAACTTATAATATTGTAGATAACAACCAAGCTGATGATTTTACACTTCTTGTTTCATTGTTAGGGAAACAAACATACCCATATATTGAACATATTGTTATAGATAACAATTCTCAAGATGGAACGGTTGATTTCTTAAAAGAATATAAAAATGGTGGATATATAAGCTTTTTCTCTGAACCAGATAGAGGAAAGTTTGATGCAATGAATAAAGGGATTCTTCGTGCAAAAGGTAAATATATCGGATTTTTAAGTTGCGATGATTTTTACCATGATATTACCGGAATTGCAGATGTCGTAAATGTCATGGAAGAAGAAAATGCAGATTTTTGTTTCTTTCCGTCATATTGTATTCAACCTGATGGAACAGCATTTCAATTTATTCCGTCAATGTTAAATGTTTTCCAAGTTGCTCCATGCCCAAGACAAGCAATTATTTTTAAACGAGCAGCTTTAGAAAAAATGTCATTTTTTGACGAAAAATTTAAATTAATGGCAGACTATGATTTGATTATCAGATGTGTTCTTGCAGGGTTAAAAGGGGTAATGTTTGACGGAAACATTGTCACCTATAAAATGGGTGAACAAATTATGAAACATTCTGTACAATCAGAAGCAGAATGTAACCATATTTTTTATAAAAATTACAAGACAATGTACCAAATGACAAATGAAGTTTTAGAAAGAATGGTTAAATACTCCGAAATCCCAAAACCATTGTTAGACAAACTTGTTCTTAAATTTCCGCAAGAAGATAGAGAAATGTTTTATGACCGATATCAACAGATGTATGATATGCGAATGCAAGCAGTTCGGAATATGCGAGAACAAGAACGCAGAAGATAATTTTTAGTATAAGTCTATAAGTGATTGTTCCTAAGATAATAAAATATTAAATTCGTTATTTGAATTAGCTATTTTGCACTTAACTAGACTTGATTCATTATAATGTCAGGGGTTCGGGGGTGAAACCCCTGATGACTCGCCCCATTTAGCCATTCGTGTTTTTCTTTTTCGGTTCAACTTTTTCTTTTTGCCTCGAAATCAAAAAGAAAAAGTGAACAAAGAGAGTTATGAGATAAATCACAGGTTCATAGAACCTTAACCACTCATCAACCTATAGACTTTCACTAAAACCTTTTTTGTAAAATCTTATTAAAATATTTGCAAAAAATATTTTCAAGCCTATAATTAAAATAAGATAGTTATTATATTAGAAAGTTAGGAAAAGATGAGTGAACAAAAAATAGCAGTATTAGGTTGCGGACTTTGGGGACGTAATATCGTTCGTAATTTTTACAATTTGAATGCTTTAGGAATGGTTTGCGACTTAGATGATGAAAATATCGCAAAAGTTAAAGAACAATATCCTGGAGTTAAGACTACAAAAGATTTTCATGATATTTTAAATTCAAAAGAAATAACAGGAGTTGTCGTTGTAACTCCGTCGCATACTCACTTCAAATTCGTTAAGGCAATGCTAGAAGCTGGTAAACATGTTTATGTTGAAAAACCTATTTCAACTGTTGCTCAAGAGGCTAGAGATTTAACTGATTTAGCTGATAGTAAAGGTTTAGTTTTAATGGTTGGTCACTTGTTGTTGTACCACCCAGCAGTTAACAGATTGAAAATGTTAGTTGAAGAGGGAGCTTTGGGCGATATTGTTTATGCACAAAGCGATAGATTGAATATCAACTACTTCAAAAACGATAGAAGTGTAATGTGGGATTTGGCACCACATGATGTATCTATGATTAGTTATGTTTTAGGAAAAAATCCTAAACACGTAATTTCTGCAATCGGCTGTTCTTCTGATGGTAACGATATTATGGATATTACTCATATTGGTATCAAAATGGAAGGCGGAGCAATTGCTCATATCACAGACAGTTGGATTACTCCTAAAAAACACGTTCAATTGTTAGTTAGAGGAACTAAAAAGACTGCCATTTTAGATGATACAGTTCCAGAACATAAATTGACTATTTATGACAACTTTAAAGCCGGTAGCAGTGAAAATATTCAGCTTGACTATTTGGAAATTGAACCGTTGAAACTTGAATGCCAACACTTCATCAGTTGTTGTGAAACAGGTAAAAAAGCAAGATCAGACGGTGAAAATGGTTTTATCGTTGTAAGTATTTTGGAAGAAGCAGAAAAAATTATGCTTGGTGATAGAGCGAAAAATCTTGACCATGTAGATTTTGCACTTTCAAGAACTAAAAAATAATAAGTTTTAGATTTGTATTACTACGGAAGACGAAAGTTTTTCGTAGTAATTTTTAAAGTAAGAGAGGATTAGGGATTTATGAATATTAAAGATAATATGGCAAATATCGTGTCTGTTTCACGTATTTTTGTAGCTTATATTGCAATCGGTTTATTGTTTGTTAAATCAACTACTGCTTATTCTTGGGCAGTAGTTTTAACAGCAGTAGCATTTGCAATGGACGGACTAGACGGATATATTGCAAGAAAATACAACCAATCATCAGAATGGGGTTCTGTTCTAGATATTATGGGTGACAGAATCGTTGAAGCTTCATACTGGATAGTATTTGCAGTTTTGGGTTGGTTAAATATTTTATTCCCATTGATTTGCGTTGCAAGAGCATTCACAACAGATAGTATCAGAAGTGTGGCATTATCAAAAGGTATGACAGCATTTGGTGAAAAAACAATGCAATCTACTTCTTGGGGTAAATTTATTTGTGCATCAAGATTTATGAGAATTAGCTATGCAGTTGCAAAAGTTGCAGCATTCATCTTGTTAATCTTTGCTTATATTCCAAATTTATGCTCTTGTATCGCTCTCCCATTAAGAATGGTTGCAGTTGCATTTGCGTGGATTGCAATTATTTTCTGTGTAGTTCGTGCAATTCCGGTTGTTGCTGAAAGCGGTAAATTATTTGAGAAAAAACAGGAAGACTAATTGTTATGGCAAAGTTAAATATCGTATTATATGAACCTGAAATACCTCAAAACACAGGTAATATTGCAAGATTGTGTGCATGTTGCGGAGCTAGTTTGTATCTAGTCGGGAAATTGGGATTTTCTCTATCAAGCAAATATACAAAACGTGCAGGACTGGATTACTGGGATAGTGTAGATTTACATAAACTGGAGTCTATGGACGAGTTGTATGATGAATTCCCAGATGGAACATTTTATTATTTGACAACAAAAGCAGATAAATTATATACGGATATTGAATTTAAAGACGGCGATTTCATTGTTTTCGGACCTGAAACAAGAGGCTTGCCCGATAAATACGTAAAAGATTCCCATGCAAGAACAATTCCAATGAAAGAGGGTCAACGAAGCTTGAATCTTTCAAATTCCGTAGCAATTGTAGCTTATGAAGCGATACGACAAAATGGACTATAAATTACCAAAACGCATTGAAAATTCAAATAAATCAACTTATGGCAGAGTTTTGAATATTGCAGGTTCAGATTATATGACTGGAGCTGCGTATTTGTCGAGTGTTTCAGCACTCAAAGTTGGTTGCGGCTATTGTTTTTTGTGTTCAACAGAAAGGGTTATCTCATCAGTTGCAGCACAAACACATACTATTGTTTTTATGCCATTGAAAGATTTAGAAAAATCTTTGCAAGAGGATATTTTTGATGTTGTTGAAATCGGTTGTGGTCTATCTCAATCAGATACTGCGGTTGAAATTTTCAATACAACAATAAAAAATATTTCTAAAGATAAAATTTTACTTATTGATGCAGATGGATTAAATATTCTATCAAAAAATCCGCAGGTATTTACATCTCTAAATTTGAAAAATATTATATTAACTCCTCACCCTAAAGAAGCCGCAAGATTGTTGGGTCACACTGTTGAGGAGGTTTTAGATAATACATTTGAAGCTGCACAAAAGATTTCTCGAATTTATAATGCTATAACGGTTTTAAAAACTCATAGAACGGTTGTTGTATCTCCAGATGGAAGAAGCTATATAAATACAACAGGAAATAATGCTATGGCAAAAGCAGGTTCTGGAGATGTTCTTGCCGGAATGATATCAGGTTTTGTGGCACAAAAAATGGATTTGTTTGAAGCTTGCGTAATTGGAGTTTATTTGCACGGATTGTCAGGAGATTTGGCAAAAGAAGAGCTTACCGAATATTCAGTTATGGCTGAAGATTTGATAAGCTACATTCCTTTATCGATTAAAAAATATATTAAGCAATTCTGCTAAAGCTTGCAGGAACTTCTTTGGCAGGTGTTCCGTGAGAAATAGCATAATCCATATTCAATTTAGCAAAATCCATTTTTTGAGTATTATCAATTTTGTTTAGGTTTTCTAACAATTTTTTAGCAGCATCTTTTTCTGCTTGAGAGTAGATTTTTCCAGCGTTAACATATTCATATCTTTTAGTAACTGTTTTCAATCCTTTTGTTAACATATCTTCTCTACCGGTAAATGTAACTTTGTTAATCATTTTTTTCTCCTTTTTTGTTTTTTTATTTTCCCTATTTATAATTAGTAAACAACTTTAATCCTATAAAAGAATAGTCCAATCGGGTAATTTTACTCTCCCCTCTTGGACTATTTTCTTCTTTTTATATCTGCATTATACTTTGTAATTTTATTAAGTCTATAACTCTAAAGAATTAACTTACAATTTGTTGCATAATTTCGAATGGTTTTTCAACAACTTTCATTGTTTTTCTTGTAATTATACCTCTTTTTAATTCAGTAAAGCTTGCTCTTTTTGAGCTAAATTTATTTTTAAGGAATTCATAAGCGACTTTAGGGTCACATTTTGTACCGCAAGTGAATAAATCAACAGCGGCATAGCCAAGTTCAGGCCAAGTGTGGATTGCTAAATGACTTTCTGAAATAATTACTACACCAGAAACACCATACGGACTAAACATGTGGAAACATTTCTGAACAATGGTTGCGCCACACTCTAAAGCTGCGTCCATCATATATTTTTCAACCTTATCAATACTGTTTAAAGTATTTGGGTCACATTCAAAAAACTCTGCTAACACGTGTTGCCCTAAATGTATTTCGTCTAGTTCAGAATTCGTTTGAAACATATCTAATGGTGAATCTGTCAATTTATCAATCTCCTTATAAATAAATGTATATTTTTCCGTACTATTAAATAATATAATAAAAAAATATTTTTTTGTGCTATCAAGAATATTAATTTCTTACATATTTATTAATAATCGTCGTAATTACACTTATACAATACTTTACAACATCTCTTCTATATTAAGATTTATTAATATTGTTTTCAATTGTCCTAGTTTATTATAAAATTTGGATATGAATAATAAGATTTTAGTAGTCGATGATGACCAAGCAATAAACGAACTTATAAAAGTAAACTTAGAATTAGCAGGTTATAGTGTAGTTCAGGCTTTTGATGGCATTAAAGGTTTTGCACTTGCAAAACAAGAAATGCCGTCTTTGATTATATTAGATGTTATGATGCCTGATGTTGATGGCTTTACTGTCGCTAAAAGAATTCGTCAAAATGAAAAAACAAAAGAAATTCCGATAATTATGCTTACAGCACTATCTCAATTGAATGACAAAGTTAAAGGATTTGATATTGGGGTTGATGATTATTTGGTTAAACCTTTTGAAATTGAAGAACTTTTGGTGAGAGTCAGAGCATTACTCAAACGAACAAATCAAATCCCAGAATCCGCTTCAACAAGAGATTTGTTAACATTAGGTGATATCACATTGTTACCGGAATTATACAGTGTAAAAATCGGAGAAAAACAAGCAAAACTAACTCCGATTGAGTTTGATATTTTTAACCTGTTATTCCAAAATCATGGAAATATGGTATCTTCTGCTAAATTATTAAAAGATATTTGGGGATATTCTCCAGATGATGACATTGAAACGATAAGAGTTCATATCAGACACCTAAGGAGTAAAATTGACAAAATTTCAAATGGCAAAAAGTATATTGAAACAATTTATGGTGGCGGATATAAATTAAATGTCTAAACGAAATTTTTAACTTCAATCAAAAAAAAGAGTTCCTACAATTTGTAAGAACTCTTTTTAATCTTTATAACCAACTTTGAACTAAGCTTGAGCTTCTTCTGTTTGAGCAGCAGCTTCAGCCTCAGCAGCAGCTTTTGCAGCTTCTTCTTCAGCTTGTTTTTTAGCTAATGCTTTTTTAGAAAGTTTAACTGTTTCTTTTTTAACGTAGTTCAAAGAACCGTCATCATTGCAATTTTTGATTAAATACGCAACTGTTTCAGTTGGTTGAGCACCTTTAGAAATCCAATCAAGAGCAGTAGCTTTGTCCAATTTCATAACTTTAGTTTTAGGATTGTAGTGGCCTAATTCTTGAATTGGTCTACCTTCTCTTTTAGTTGTAGAATTGATAACAATAATTCTGTATGTAGGGTTTTTCTTAGCACCCAATCTTTTCAATCTGATTTTTAACATTTTTTCTTTTTCCTTCTTTTTTGTTTATCTAAATTGTTCGGTAATTCAACCGCCGCTTGTTGTTTTACCTGAAAAGGGTTAAAGAGGAATTACCCTTTTGTACTTAAATTTAATCATAAATACTTTTTTAGTGCAATAGTTTGTTAATAAATGTGGCAAAATATGTGCTTAGTTCGTTTGTATGAGTTGCTTTTATTATTTTTTGCGATAAAATTTGAAAAGAATACATGTATAGAAAAATAAAGGATATTAAAGATGAAATCAACATTAACAAAAAAAGAAGACAATTTAGTTAGTTTAAATATTGTAGTTCCTGCAAAGGAAGCTGATTCGGCTTATAATATGGCAGTTAGTCGTATTTCTCAACACATCAATATTGACGGTTTTAGAAAAGGAAAAGCTCCAAAAGCTGTTGTAGAAAGACACGTTGGAGTTGATAGAATTAAACAAGAAGCTTTGGAAATTATTCTTCCAAAACAATTAAACCAAGCTATTTATGATAATAAATTAGACGTTATCTCTCAACCTGCAATCACTGATTACAAATTTGAAACAGGTAAAGATTTAGAAGTAACTGTTGAGGTTGAAACTAGACCGGAAGTTAAATTAGCTGATTATAAAAATTTAAATGTAAAAGCAGAAGTTCCTGCTAAAGATGATGAAGCTTTCAACAAAGCATTAGAAGGTTTCTTAAATCAACATGCTTCAATGGAATTAGTCCTAGACAGACCATCAAATGAAACAGATACAGTTGTATTTGATTTTGACGGAACTTGCAACGGTGAAAAAATCCAAGGTGGCTCAGCTAAAGGTTATTCTTTAGATTTGGCTCATTCAAACTTTATTCCTGGATTTGCTGAACAATTGGTTGGTCACAATATCAAAGATGAATTTGATATTCAAGTTACTTTCCCAGAAGACTACCATGATGAAAAATTGAAAGGTCAACCAGCTACATTTGCTATTAAACTTAATGAAATTAAACAAAGAGTTCTTCCAGAATTAACTGATGAATTCGTTAAAAGTGTAAGCAGATTTTCAACAGTTGATGAATTGAAAGCTGATATTCAAGATTACATCGACCACCAAAGAGAAAGCTTGAAAAAATCTGCAGGCGAAGCTGCTGTATTCAAATCAGTAGTTGAATCCACAGAAGTTGCTATCCCTCAAAGAATGATTGATAGAGAAATTGAATCTTTGAAAAATGAATATCAACAAAGATTAGCATACCAAGGTATGGATTGGAAAACTTTCGTTGATGCTCAAGGCGGAGAAGAAACTTTTGCTAAAACATTACAAGAAGATGCTAAAGCAAGAATTAAAAATTCTTTAATCATTGATAAAATTGCTAAAGATGAAAATATTTCAGTAGAACAATCAGACTTCTCTGAAAAACTTTCTCAAATGGCTAGTGTTTACGGTGTAGAACCTCAACAAATGTTAAAACAATTCAGCCAAAATCCTGAAATTTTGACATCTTTATCTCAACAAATTATCAATGACAAAGTAAGAGATTTCTTGGTAAACAATAACAACATTGAATATGTTGAAATTGCAGCTGACAAAGAAGCAGTTGAAGCATAACTAAATAAGAGTATAATATTAAAATAAGAAAGGGAATTAAATCATGAGTTTTGTACCTGTTGTTGTAGAACAATCAAGTCGTGGCGAAAGATCATTCGATATCTTCTCAAGATTATTGAGAGAAAGAATCATCTTCTTAGGCACAGCTATTGATGATATGGTAGCTAATTTGGTTGTAGCACAATTATTATTATTAGATAGTGAAAATCCGGAAAAAGATATTATGTTATACATCAACTCTCCGGGAGGTAGTGTAACAGCAGGTTTTGCAATTTATGATACAATGCAACACATTAGAGCAGATGTTTCTACAATTTGTTTAGGTCAAGCTGCTTCTATGGGTGCATTCCTACTTTCTTCTGGTACTAAAGGTAAGAGAATGGCTCTTCCTCATTCAAGAGTTCTTATTCACCAACCTTTAGGTGGTGCTCAAGGTCAAGCTACTGATATTGAAATCCAAGCTGCTGAAATTATCAGAATTAAAAAATCATTAAACGATATTTTAGCTGCTAATACCGGACAATCTCTTAAAAAGATTGAAAAAGATACAGATAGAGACTATATCATGACTCCTCAAGAAGCTCTTGAATACGGTATGATTGATAAAGTTATTTCTAGAGATGTAGTAAAATAACACATAGCTAATTGGAGATATTATTAAATGCCAAAGCATGATGATGACAAATTAAAATGTTCTTTTTGCGGAAAAACTCAAGACCAAGTTAAGAAATTAATCGCTGGTCCGGAAGTTTACATCTGCGATGAGTGTGTTGAGCTTTGTAATGAAATCTTAGATGAAGAATTCTTTGAATCTAAAGAAAAAGAGGGTTCAGCAGAGGGTGGAGCTACTGAAAAAGCTGAAAAACCAATTCCAAAACCTCATGAAATAAAAGAATATTTAGATCAATATATTGTTGGACAAGATGATGCCAAAAAAGTATTGTCAGTTGCTGTTTATAATCACTACAAACGATTGAAACACAACAAAGAAAGCAAGGATTCAGTTGAAATTCAAAAGTCAAATATCTTGTTAGTTGGTCCAACAGGTTCAGGTAAGACACTACTTGCTCAAACTTTAGCAAAAATGCTTGATGTTCCGTTTGCCGTAGCAGATGCTACAACATTAACTGAAGCAGGTTACGTTGGTGATGACGTTGAAAATATTCTTCTTCGTTTATACCAAAATGCTGAGTTTGATTCTGCTAAAGCTGAACGTGGTATTATTTATATAGATGAAATCGATAAAATTTCAAGAAAGAGTGAAAACACTTCTATCACTCGTGATGTATCAGGTGAAGGTGTTCAACAAGCTTTGTTGAAAATGATTGAGGGTACAGTTGCTCATGTTCCTCCTCAAGGTGGCAGAAAACACCCTCATCAAGAGTTTATCGAAATTGATACAAGCAATATCTTGTTCATCGTTGGTGGTGCTTTTGTAGGCTTGGAAAAAATTGTTGATGCAAGAGCTGGAGAAAGCAATTCTGTTGGTTTCGGAGCAAAAGCAGCAATGTCACAAGCTGAAAGAGAAGCAAACGCCGTTAAGTTATTGAAAAAATTGCAACCTGAAGACTTATTGAAATTCGGTTTAATCCCTGAATTTATCGGTCGTGTTCCGGTTTATGCAGTATTAGATCAGTTGAATGAAAAAACGCTAAAAATGATTTTAACAGAACCTAAAAATGCAGTAATCAAACAATATCAAGCATTATTAAAAATGGACGGTGTTGATTTGGAATTTGAACCGGAAGCAATTGATTTAATTGCAAAAGAAGCAATCAAACGTAAGACCGGTGCAAGAGCTTTGCGTTCAATTGTTGAAGAAATTATGTTAGATGTTATGTACGATGTACCAACAAAAGAAAACATTGATAAATTCGTTGTAACAGCTGATATGGTTAAAAACAGAAAGAATGCAGAAGTTGTTCAACTTCCGACAAAATCTGAAAAAGAAAACGAAATCATTGCTTAATTGATTTATATAGAATTAAAAGGACGTTCAAAATATTTATTTTGAACGTCCTTTTTAGTATTAGAGTTTAATTACTTATGCAAGAACTTTTTCTTTATCTTCTTTAATCTTTGTCATATCTGTATATTTTTGATCAATTTGTCAAGCTTTATACAAATATTTATCCCTAATATAACTGGTTCAAAAATAAAGCGAATTAGGCATAAAAATTAAAGATGACAGGGATAAAGTCGAAGGAATTTATAAAATATTGAAAGCAATTATTTCATATTAGTTTTGCAAAACTTCTTTTTTATGCGAAAATTATATAAAAGGGAGAATGAATGGGTATGGGTGAGTCAAAAACTTTAATCTTAATTGACGGACATGCTTTGGCATTTCGTGAATATTATGCACTGGAAAGAACTAATATGAAAACTAAAGACGGAACTCCGACTTGGGCTGTTTATGGTTTTTTCAAGGCAATTTTTGATTTGTTAAAGAACGAAAAATTATCACCAGATGCTATTGGTGTTGCTTTTGATGTTTCTCACCATACTTTTAGAACCGAAAAATATACTGAATACAAGGCAAATCGTGAAGCTATGCCTGATCCAATGCGTATTCAAATGGGTTTGATTTATGAGGGATTAAAAGCTTTTAATATTCCAATTTACACAAAAGAGGGATTTGAAGCAGATGATGTTATTGGTACAATTTCTAAAAGAGCATGTGAACTCGGTCATAAAGTCTTGATTTTGACAGGTGATCAGGATTCATTCCAACTTGTGGATAAAGAGGGTTGTGTTAAAGTTATTATCCCATCGAAAGGTGAACTTATTGAATATAATTGGGATAAAGTTTATGAGAAATTAGGCGTTTACCCAAACCAAGTTATTGACTACAAGGCTTTGCGTGGTGATACATCAGATAATATTCCGGGAATTCGTGGAATTGGCGAAAAAACTGCTGTTAAACTTCTATCAGAATTTCAAACAGTTGAAAATGTTTTAAATTCTGTTGATAAAATTTCAGGGAAATCACTAAAAGAAAAAATTCAAAATGGGCGTGAGCAAGCAGAATTAAGCAAATATCTTGCCACAATTGTTCGAGATGTCGACGTTCCTTTTGATTTTGAAAAAACTAATATTGAGCTTCCTAATATCGCTGAAGTTACAGAATTTTTGAGAAGTATGCAATTTTATAGCTTCTTAAAAAATATTGAATTTATCTTAAAATCTTTTGATAAATCATGTCCAGATATCTCTTTAACGAATGAGAATAATAATGTGGCAATACCTAAAACTGACAATTCAAACGGTCAATTGGGATTGTTTGCTCAAGCTGTACAAACTGAGGTTAACAAATCAGATATTACATCAGTTGCAAAAATTGTAACTGATTCTCAAGATTTCAATGATATGGTTGAAAAATTGTCAAATGCAACAACAATTTCTTTGAAAGTTTTTGCAGATGTTAAAAATGCTCTAAATTCAACAATTTACGGTTTTGCATTTGGCATAAATAAAGATTTTTCATTTGATGACTCTTTAAAAATCAATATGGGAGAAGAAAAAACAGAAGCCTTTTATATCCCGACTTCTCACAATTTTGAAAATCAATTATCTCTAGAGTTTGTCCTAGGAAATTTGAAATCAATCATTGAAAATTCTAAAATCAAAAAACTAACACATGATGTTAAAGTTGAATATAATATTTTCAAATCATTTGGAATAAACCTAGACGGTGTTGTTTTTGATACAATGCTTGCTAGTTATATCAAAGATACAAATGCATCATCAGTTTTTGATATTCAATGCATGGAAAGAATTGACCATATATTACCAACAATGGTGTCTGAAAACAAAAAAATGAAATTTTCAGACTATGATGTTGATTTTGTAAAGAATTACACAGGTGATGTTATCTCAAGCCTATTTGAACTTACAAAATATTGGGTTAATTCGCTTGATGAAAAAGAGTACAAAATTCTTCGTGATATTGAACTTCCAATGGCAAAAGTGCTTGCAGATATGGAATTTATCGGAGTTTCAATTGATGAAGTTTATTTGCAAAATTTGACGGAGGAATTTGATAGAAAAGCCCACAGGTTAGAGAGAAAAATCTATAATCTGGCAGGTGAGGGATTTAATCTGAATTCGCCTAAACAAGTCGGAGAAATTTTATTTGACAAATTACAACTAAAGGCTCGTAAAAAACGAGGTAAGTCTAAAAATTCAACCAGTGCAGAAGTTTTGACACAACTTGCAGAAGAATATGATATTGCAAAATTCATTTTGGATTATAGAAAATATACAAAGTTAAAATCCACTTATACAGAAGCTTTGCCACTATTAGTTGATCCAAAGGACGATAGAATTCATACAACATACAATCAAACGGTTACAACCACAGGCCGATTGTCATCTTCCAACCCGAATCTGCAAAACATTCCAATAAGGACAGAAGAAGGAAACAAAATTAGAAAGGCATTTGTTCCACGTGATAGAGAAAATTATTTGATTTTGTCAGCTGATTACTCTCAAATTGAACTGAGATTACTTGCTCACGTATCAGGTGATGAACATTTAATCAATGCTTTCAAGTCTGGAGTTGATGTCCACACACTAACAGCATCAAAAGTTTTTGATGTGCCAATTGAAAAAGTTACCAAAGATATGCGCTACAAGTCTAAAGCTGTTAATTTTGGAATTGTTTACGGTCAAAGTAAATACGGACTTGCAAAAGCATTGGGAATCAAAGCAGAAGAAGCAGAAACTTTTATCAACAAGTATTTTGAAACCTATCCAAAAATCAAATCTTATATGGAAGATATGGTTGCATTAGTTGAAGAACAAGGTTATGTCGAAACTGTTTTCGGAAGAAAAAGATATCTGGAAAAAGAGATTTCAAGTCCAAATGCAATGATAAGAGAGTTTGCTAAACGTGCGGCAATCAATCAGCCGATGCAAGGTTCAGCCTCCGACTTAATCAAACTTGCAATGATAGATTTTTCAAACAAATTGAAAGAAAATAATTTAGATTCTAAACTGATTATGCAAGTACACGATGAACTTATTGTAGAAGTTAAAAAATCAGAGTTAGAACAAGTTAAAGAATTCGTTTTAAATTCAATGGAATTAGGGCAACCTTTACAAGTTCCATTGCTTGTAGATGTGAATGTAGGTGAATCATGGAAAGAATCGTAAAATTTATATTACTAATTTGTATGGTATTTGTTGGAACTTTTATTCCTGCAAAAGCGGCGGATCAAATGAATTTAAGTACATTAATTACCGCTCAAACTGTTCCGTATGAAACTTGTACAAAAGTTTTCAATACAGACAATGTGTCTTTGCTATATTTAACAATTGCAGCGATAAATGCAAACAGATTTACGATTAACGAAATTCAAACAAAATCCGGATATGTTCTATTTACAGCGGTTAATAAAAAATTCCTTGCAACGGTATTAAATGTAAACACAAATCAAGGAATGTTAAAAATCACACCTGCTGATAACAACTATTATTTTCAACCGGGGATTGTTCTAAATATTTTTAAATACGTTGAATTAAACTTAAATTCTAAACCTGAAAATGTTAAGTTAAATTAGATTTGAGAAAAGGGAATGAAAAGAAGTGAATAGTTCATTACAGTCTATTGGTTTATAAGTGTATAAGTCTATAAGTGTTTTCATTTTATTGTTCTATTTTTGTCATACTGAAACCGCACGAGCAGAGAATGATGTTGTTTTTACCCTCTCTTACTGTATAAGGGAGAGGGTCAGGGTGAGGGTTTATTCTCCATGTCATTACGAACGGGTATAAAATCATTTGTTGTTAAAATTAAAAATAGTAACTAGTGTCGTAAACCACAACACAGGGATAATTACAAATGTAAGTTGGCATTACTATGCCAACACGATAACTTTTATATGTCGTATTAGTAAATCCGACCTGCATAACTGATAAAAGTTCAGTGACTCAACAGTATTCCGTGTTCAAGATTACGACGTCACTTCGTTTTAATCCATGTCCTATTTGCTCATTATTTTGACTCGTAATGACATGTATTTTTTTCATTATAACATTTCTTTTCAGGGCTTTTTAATATTAAATTTACTTTTTCAATTTATGTCAAAAATCTTTAGCGCATTTTGTGTCGTAATTTTTTCAACTTCTTCTGTTGTAATTCCTCGAAGTTTTGCAATTTCTTCAGCCACATATTTAACATACATTGGTTGATTTTCTTTTCCCCTAAAAGGAACAGGTGCAAGATATGGGTCATCAGTTTCCAATAACAAATATTCTAAAGGTACGGTTTGTGCAACCTCTTTAGTTTTGTGCGCATTTTTGAATGTCACAACCCCACCAAGTGCAATGTATATACCTTCTTTTACACAAACTTTTGCAAACTCAGCACTTCCTGAATAACAATGTAAAATTGCAGTAGAATTTTTGTTGTACTTCTTTAAAATTTCCAAGGTATCAAGATGAGCTTCTCTGGAGTGAATATTTAGAGGAAGATTCATTTGGTTTGCGAAATCAATTTGTTTTATAAAAACCTCTTTTTGCAAGTCTTTATACGATTTATCCCAATAATAATCCAACCCGATTTCGCCTATTCCTACAATTTTCTTATTATTTTTGATAATCTCTTCCATATCATTTAGAGTTTTATCTGTAAATGTTTTTGCTTCTTCTGGGAAAATTCCAACATACCCATAAACATCTTCGTGATTTTTGACAAATTTATCGACGTCAAAAATATCTTCTGTTGAAGTTGAGGGTACAATTGTTATTATATTTTCATTTTGAGCATTTTTTAATGCTTCATCAATACTTAATTCTTTCAACGTATTAACGTGAGAGTGAGTATTTACAATTTTTATAGTATTCATAATTTTTATTATAACACTAATTTTTACTGTGGTATAATTTAGCTATGGAAGAGAAAAATTTAAAAATTTCTATTGCTCATTTGTATCCAAAATTATTGAATTTATACGGAGATATGGGCAATATTATAACTTTGAAAAAACGTTGTGAATGGCGTGGAATTGATGTTGAATTCGAAGAAATCAATGTTGGAGATAGAATAAAAGACCACGATTTATACTTTATTGGCGGAGGTCAAGACAAACAACAAGAAGAAGTCGCTGAAGAACTATACTCTCACAAATCAGAACTTCACAGACAAAGAAATGAGGGAGCTGTTTTTCTTGGAATTTGCGGAGGTTACCAACTTTTTGGACATTATTACCAACCTCACGACAAAAACAAACTTCTTGGAATTTCTTTACTTGATGCTTATACCGTTGCAGGGAAAAAACGATTTATAGGAAATGTTACAGTCAAAACAGATTTCTTAAATCCAAATACTCTTGTTGGATTTGAAAATCACAGTGGATTGACTTATCTTCAAGGTGAGACCAAACCTCTTGGACAAACAGTTGTTGGTAATGGGAATAACGGTAAAGACGGCTTTGAGGGTGGTAGATACATGAATGTTTTCGGAACCTATTTGCACGGTTCATTACTCCCTAAAAATCCGCATTTTGCGGATTACTTGATTGAATTAGCGCTAGAAAAACGTTATGGTGAAAAAATTAAGTTAACTCCACTTGATGATAAATTAGAAATCGAAACACACAATTCCTTGATAGGGAAGAATTATTAAGGTTAACAGGTTATTTCTTAACTGTCCAGAAATCTTTATGGAACAATACTAAGAATGGAATGATTTCTAAACGACCAACCAGCATATTAAGAATTAGAATAAATTTTGAAATAGCCTTGAGGTGTGAGTAGCTACCCATAGGACCAATTGCCGGTTCCAGTGCAGGTCCGATATCTCCGATAGATGAAATTGAAGAACTTAAACCAATCAAGCTATCTTGTTCTGTTACAGTTAATATAATTGCTGTTAGCACCCACAAGCCAAAGAAACAAAAGGCAAAGAATATTGTTTGTCTAATTACATCAGGAGCTACAACCTTATTATCAATTTTTATTGATAATACAGCTTTTGGGTGAAGAATTTTATACAATTCATTTTTCATATATTTGAAAATCAAAATCCAACGGGTCATCTTCAAACCACCACCGGCAGAACCTGAACAAGAACTCATAAACATTGTAATAAACAAAATAACTTTTGCATCATACGTCCAAAGTGAAAAATCTTCACTTGCACTACCAGTTGAAGTTGCAAGTGACAAAACTTGGTATAAAGAAGCTGTTATGGAGTGGAAAAAGGAGAAATGTTGTCTGAAAAATAGAACAAATGCAACAATCAAAGACAGAATAAAGATTGAAGATGTGTAAACCCTGAATTCTTCGCTTTTCCAAAATAAAGATAGCTTTCTTCTTGTAATAACTCGTGATTGAAGCACAAAACTTGAACCTGCGATAAACATAAAAAAGATAACAATCCAGTTGATTAAATTTGAATGATATCCGAAGATACTTAAAGCATTTGGAGAAAAACCTCCGGCAGCAAGTGTTGAAAGAGCATTACAAATTGAATCAAACGGGTGCATGCCAGCAATCATCAAACACCCTGCACAAGCTATTGTTAGTCCTGCATACACAATCCACAACGCAGATGCGGTATTTCTGATTCTTGGAGTGAATTTATCTTCAGTTGGTCCAGGGGTTTCTGCAAAGAACATTTGACGACCGGCAACTGCAAATTGTGGCAAAATCGCTACGAATAACACGATAATCCCCATACCGCCTAACCACTGAGTAAAAGATCTCCAAAAAATTAAAGAATGCGGATAAGCATAGTTTTGAAAAATTGTAGCTCCTGTTGTTGTAATACCGGAAACAGCTTCAAACAAAGAATCAACAAAACTGAATTCATAAAACAAATACGGAATAGCTGCTATAAAACCAAAAGACAACCAAGATAACGTCACAACCATTAATGCTTCTGAACGTTTGATGTCGTTCAAAGAATCAGATGCTGAGGTCGTTTTAATAATTTTTTTCAGCAACATTCCAATAAATAAAGCTAAAAAACCTGCGGTAGTGAAAGGTAAAATTGAATGGTGTTCATGATAGAAAAAAGCAACCAAAATAGGAATAAAAGTAACTATTCCTATATCTTTCAATATTAAACTTAATGCACTTGATATATAGCTTAATCGCATAACCTTATACTACCTTAAAATAATCCTTAATTCGTTGAGCATTTTCAGCTTTTGTGAAAATAATCAAAATATCGTGAATTTTCATTGTTGTGTCCCCTTTAGGAATAATAACTTGATTTTTCCTTTGAATAACACCAATAATTGCAGGTGCAGGGAATCTCAAATCCATAATTTTTTTAGAATCGAAGTCTTCTTTAACTGATATTTCAAGAACCTCAGCTTCTCCCTGCTCAACTGTTGCAAGAATATCAACATCATTTTCATCTAAGTCATTCTTAACTTCGTTGATAGCAGATGTTTTTGGAGAAACCGCAATATCAATACCGACTTTTTCAAAAAGAGGAACATTTAATACCTTTGAAACTCTTGAAATAACACGTTTTACACCCAATTGTTTAACAAGTAGTGAACACAAAAGATTTCTTTCATCATTATTTGTAACTGAAATAACAACGTCACTTGAACCAATTTCTTCTTCATCTAACAGTTTTAAGTTTGTACCATCACCATTGATTACAAGTGCTTTTTGAAGTTCTTGTGCCAAGAATTCACATCTTTCGTAATTCATTTCAATAATTTTAGTCTTAATTTTCATATCTTCAAGACTTTTAGCTAACATATAGCCAACACTTCCACCACCAATAATTGCAACGGTTTTAACCTGTTCTTTTTCATGGAAGAATGTACCGGCTAAAATATCTAAAGAATGGGACGTACCCATAAAAATTAACTTGTCTTCTGCATTGATTTCAGTTAAACCATTTGGAATAAACAGTAAATCATCACGTTTTATACCAACGATAATTGTATCTTTAGTAAATCCGCAATCCTTAACCATTTTTCCCACGATTGGAGAATTCGGACGAACTTTATATTCAAGTAATCGAGCTTTCCCGTCTGCAAAGTTTTCAACGTCAAGTGCGTGAGCAACTGTTACAATTCGGAAAATTTCTTGTGTTAAAAGTTCTTCCGGCCAAATAACATAATCAATGAAGAAATCTTCAAGATAATCAGTCGCCTTATCAAGTTCCATTGCATTACGATATTCTTCTTTTGACACAAAACAGATTGTTCGAATTCCGCTAATTTTCTTAGCTGAAAGACAAGAAACAATGTTTGCTTCATCTAAAGCAGTACATGCAATAAATACATCAGAATTCATAATATCTGCAGCTTTCAATATTTTTATATCAGAAGCATTTCCTTGAACAAAGCTGATATCCAACTTGTCGAATTCTTCAGTTCTGTTTTCTTCTTTGTCAATAACTGTTATATCGTGGTCTTCAAAAAATTCTGTTGCCAAAAGACAACCGACTTCTGTCGCACCGTAAATTACAATTTTCATACGCCAATTACCTTATTATTCCGAATATTTGGAACAAGAACGCTGCACCATACAAAACTACATTTCTCAATACAATCAAAACAAGAGTTGCAACAATAGGTGACAAATCGAACATTCCAAAAGGCGGAATAAATTTTCTAAATAAATCTAAATATAAATCAACAGATGTTTTTAACCCTTTTAATATTGGGTTTTCCCAGTTGACAGGAAACCACGTCAACAGACATCTTACAAAAATCATCATTAAATAAATATAAAAGCAATTTGCAATAGCTTGAATAATTTTAATTGCTATCATCTTTCTTGTCCTCTCTTTTTTCCTCGTTCATTTTTTGCATGAATTCTTCCGGAGTCATTATGACAATTTTAGGTTCATCTTTTTTATAGAATTTATCATAAAGTTTTCTCAACCCCATTGATAGCATTCCTGCAACAAGCATTGGTATTACAGGAGAAAAAGATATACCCCAAAATGGAGGAATTAAATAAAACCCTGCTATGACAAACCAATAATGAAACAAAGGATAATCAGGATTTATATTTGGAACCCATGACAAAACACAGGCTCCAATTATAAAATATAAATACAAATTTAGAATTTTATCTAATAATATAATAAGTTTAGCACCAAACTTCATTAAAAATTAACCTCTTATAAATCAAGTTTAGTAGAATGAGAACATTCGCAATGAGCTTGTTCAGTTGGAATATTTTCAATCATAGTGAATAATAAAGATTTTAAATTAGCCAAATTATTATTAAACACTTTAATAACTGCATCATGAGAAACAGGAGGAACATCTCCTACCAAACCTGCATCATAATCAGTAATTAATGAAATATTCAACGGACACATATTCATTTCCATAACAAGATAAGCTTCCGGAAATGCTGTCATATTGATAACTTGCCAACCTTGTTTTGTAAAGAATGCTGATTCTGCTTTTGTAGAAAATCTTGGACCGTTAATAACAACAACTGTTCCTGTTTCGTGAACAGGGATACCAAGTTTTTTAGCCGTATCAATTGCAAGTTTTCTCAATTCTGGACAATAAGTATCTGCAGGTGATGGGTGTTGTACAACAGGTCCTTCAAAGAATGTTGTTTTTCTTCCATCTGTCCAATCAACAAATTGATCACAAATTACGAAATCTCCAGGTTTAACTTCTTTTTGCAAACTGCCTGCTGCGCACGGAGAGATAACTCTCTTACAACCTAAATGTTTCATAGCCCATACATTAGCTCTAAAGTTAACTAAATGAGGCGGGATAGAATGGTGTCTGCCATGACGTGGCATAAAAGCGACTCTGTGATTTCCGATTTTACCCAAGAAAACACTGTCACTTGTTTTGCCATAAGGTGTTTCTACTTCAATTTCTTCAATATTTTCTAAGAAACTGTAAAAACCAGAACCGCCAAATACACCGATATCTGCTTTATCAAGTATTTCCATATTTTTAATCTCCAAGTCTAACTACAATACACACTCTTTTGTAGAGTAAGAATAAAGTAATTTTACAATACAAAAGAATAATTTTCAAACCATAAACAAATCTTCATAAAGAATTTGTCACAGATAAAATAATTGAAATTTCGAAATAACAATAAAAAAATAAACGGACAAGAAAGAACCGTCATATTGGCAAACAGCTTTACTATCAAAAGGATTAACCTTTAGGAACTTTTATTGTTCCCGAGCTTGAACCTTAACCGATGAATCCATTATACCATACATTATCAAAATTCGTCAAGATACTACACATGTAGCTATGCTACCGTAAACCAGACCTGCATAACTTAAATGACAATAAGGTGCAACCCATAAACATTAACTTCCGTTACACAACTATTAACAAAATTGAAAAAATATGATAGAATACATACGAACTAGAATGAAGAGGGATAAGTTATGAAAAATAAAATTTTAGCAACTGTTTTAACTATATTATTAGCAGCGCAGGTTACTCTTGCAGCACCATTCAACGCAAATGCAAAGACAAAAAGAATTCCTGCCGGAACTAAATTATCTTTAAAAATGTTAACACCAATTGACACAGGATATAGTAGTAAAGGTTCAGAATTCACTGCAATGCTTGTTACTGACCAAAAGGCAGATGACGATGTAATATTACCAATGGGTTCAATTGTTCGTGGAAGTATCAAGGAAATTACTCCGGCAAGACGTATGTCTAAAGGACCAGTCTTGTACTTAGATTTTGATCATGTTGTAACTCCAAACGGAAGACAATTACCATTATCACTTACAATGGTTGGAAGAGCAGATTTGACTAATGATGGTGGAATTACTTCTACTAAAGGTTACTTTGATGCATGGAAACAAACTTGCAAAAAATCAGGTCAGGTTACAACAAAATCTATCAACTGGGGTAAAGGTGTAACTGATACAGGTTGGCAATATGTAATCGTTCCGGTTGCAGCTTTTGGTGGTGCTTTCGGTACAGCTGGTTACTTTGTTTATGATAGCGTAGCTGATGCTATCCGTTTAGGTAAAGATGTTAATATCAAATCAGAAGAAATTTTAAATGTAATCTTGACCGAACCGATTGACGTTCCGGTTATCTAAGGATTGTATGTCTAAGTTAGATAAAATAGAAGAATTGCAACAACTTATAAAAGAAGATTCTTCAAACTTTCAAGCGAGAAGACAGTTAGCAGTGCTTCTTATGGATTGCGGATTCAATGAGGAAGCATTGCAACATCTTCTGTATTTAGCGAAAATGTTTAGCTATGATGACGGTATTTATTACAATTTGGGTATCGTTTATGAAAAGATGAAAAACTTTAAAAAAGCTAAAGAATCTTACGAAAAAGCTATTGAACTTGAGCCTGAATCTCTTGATGCAATTTATAATCTTGGACTTGTAAATACAGAGTTAAAAGATTATAAAAATGCGATAAATTGTTTTGAAAAAGTTATTAGTGAGGATAATCAAGATTCAAATTCTTATTTCAATTTGGGGTTGGTTTATTTCAAAATGAAAGATTATGTCAAGGCTATTGATTACTTTCAACAAGCAATTGATATTAATGATGAAGATATTTATGCACATTTTTACATTGGGAACATTTATAAAGAAATGGGCGATTTAGAATCTGCAAAAATTGAGTTTGAAAAAGTTATTTCTCTTTCTCCTGATTATAGTTGGGCTTATTTTAATCTTGCTGTAATTTATCACGAAGAGGGTGATGACGATAGGGCGATTGAAAATCTTCGTCAAACTATTGAACTTAATCCGACAGATAAAGAGGCATATAAAATTCTTGCAAAACTTTTGGCTAAAAAGGAAGAATTTGATGAAGCAATAAGTGTTATGCAAGACGGATTGGCAAATTGTGACGAATCAGGAGATATGTACTATATTACAGCCCATATTTATAAAATGATGGACGATTATCCTGATTACGAATTGAATATGAACGATGCAATAAGAAATTTTCAAACTCTTTCTATTTCTGTTGCAGAAGTGAAAGAGGAATTAAGACGAAATAAAGAGAATTTTTAAATATCATTTAACATTTAACCCGATATAATCAATTTTTGTGATAAAATAAAGACATTGAATTATATATGAGGAATTAACGATTATGAAAATGTCAAAATTATTTGTACAAACAATGAGAGAATTTCCGTCAGATGCCGAAGTTGTATCTCACAAATTTTTGGCTCGTGCCGGTTATATAAAAAAACTTACATCAGGGGTTTACAACTACTTGCCTCTAATGTGGAGAGTTCTAAAAAAAGTTGAAAATATTGTAAGAGAAGAAATGGATAGAGCAGGAGCTCAAGAACTTTTGATGCCATTTGTTCAACCCAAAGAATTGTGGATTGAATCAGGACGTTGGGAAGCTTACGGAAAAGAATTGATGAGATTACGAGATAGACACAACCGTGAAATGTGCCTTGGACCAACTCACGAAGAAATTATTACATCAATTGCAAGAGATGTCCTAAAATCTTACAAACAATTACCGACGAATTTATATCAAATCCAATCTAAGTTCAGAGATGAAGTTAGACCTAGATTTGGACTCTTGAGAGGTAGAGAGTTCATTATGAAAGATGCATATAGCTTCGGAACTTCTCAAGAAGAACTTGAAAAAGAATACAAAAACATGGCTCAAACATACACAAGAATTTTCAAAAGATGTGGACTTGATACAAAAATGGTTCAATCCGACACTGGTGCAATCGGTGGTAAAATTGCACACGAATTTATGGTAATTACAACAACTGATGCCGGCGAAAATGACGTATTCTACTGTGATGATTGTGATTATTCAGCAAACTCAAATCACGCAGTTTCAAAATTGTTACCTGCAGTAGTTGATGGTAGTGAATATTTTTCAAAAACAGAAATTATTGACACTCCAAATACTCATTCAATTGATGAGTTATCAACATTTTTGAAAATTCCATCAAGTATAATTTTAAAATCACTTGTTTATATTGTTGATAAAGAACCTGTAATTGCATTGATTAGAGCAGATAAAACTGTTGAAGAAACAAAACTAATGAATGCCGCAGGTGGAATGGATGTCAGAATTGCTTCATCAGCAGAGATTGAAGAACTTATGCAAAACCACGGTTTCAATGCTATTCCTGGTTTCATTGGACCTAAAGGAATGGACGGAGTTAAAATTATCGCTGATGAAACTGTTAGAGATATGAAAAATTTCGTTGTTGGAATTAACCAAACTGACAAACACCAAGTTGGTGCAAATCTTGAAGATTTAGGGTTAGACGAAATTCAGTATGCAGATTTAAGACTTGTTGAAGCAGAGGAACTTTGTCCTCAATGCGGTAAACCGTTAAAAGTAACAAGGGGTATTGAAGTTGGTAATATTTTCCAACTGGGAACAAAATACTCTGAACCAATGAATGCTGTTTATCTTGATGCTGATGGCAAGGCTAAACCATACATTATGGGTTGTTATGGTATTGGAATTTCAAGAACAGCAGCTGCAGCAGTGGAAGCTCACCACGATGATTGGGGTATTAAATGGCCACTAGCGATTGCACCATACCATGTAACAATCGTTCCTGTAAGTACAAAAGATGAACTTCAAATGTCAGTAGCAAATAAGCTTTATGAAGAATTACTTGCAAACGGAGTTGAAGCAGTTATCGATGATAGAGATGAAAGACCTGGAGTTAAATTCAAAGATGCAGATTTGATTGGTTTTCCATTCAGAATTACTGTTGGTAAGACAATTGCAGAGGGAAATGTTGAATTTGTAACTCGTGGAACAGGAGAAAAAGTTCCTATGAAACCGGAAGAAGCTGCTAAAAAAGTTATCGATGCAGTAAACAGTTTAGAAAAATAAATTTAAGTTATAAGTGATTTCTACCGGACACGGAATTTTGTTCTGCGTCCGGTTTTCTTTATTTAAAAAGGCTGGTCGGAAGTTTTTAACTTCCGACCAGCCTAATAATTAAATTTCAAAACAAATGTTTATTTGTTTTCTTTTAAAGCTTTGGCAAAAGATTCATTTGCTCTTGTTTTGATTTCATTTTTAATTGTTTCTATGAATTCATCAACTTTAAATGTACCTACTTGACCAATAGCTCTAGCTCTTACAGCAACAGAGTTTGCTTCAATTTCCTTATCTCCGATTACGCAAACATAAGGGATTTTCTTATCTTGAAGAGATTCTCTGATTTTGTAGTTCATACTTTCAGATCTATCATCAAGATTTACTCTGATACCTGCATCACGCATTTTTCTGTAAACTTCTTCAGCGAAATCAATGTGTTTTTCATTTGAAATCGGAACAATATTTACTTGTGTTGGAGCAAGCCATGTTGGGAAAGCACCGGCATAATGTTCGATTAAGATACCGTGGAATCTTTCCATAGAACCAAAGATTACTCTGTGAAGCATCAATGGAGTTTTCAATTGACCATCTTTGTCTTGATATTTGATATCAAATCTTTCTGGCAAGTTGAAGTCTAATTGAATTGTTGCACATTGCCATGTTCTACCGATAGCATCTTTAATTTTGAAGTCGATTTTTGGTCCGTAGAATGCGCCATCACCTTCGTTGATGTCGTATTTCATTCCACGTCTGTCCATTGCTTCTTTCAAACCTTTTTCTGCTCTATCCCAGTTTTCAATTTCACCGATATAATTATCAGGTCTTGTTGAAAGTTCAACTTCAAATTTCATATTGAATATAGCAAGTGTATCTGCAACAAAGTCAATAATTCTGTTAATTTCATCAACAAGTTGTTCTGGAGTACAGAAGATGTGAGCATCATCTTGAGTGAAACCTTGAACACGAGTTAAACCGGACAAAGCACCGGATTTTTCTTTACGATAAACAGTACCTAACTCTGCCATTCTTAATGGTAATGAACGGTATGAATATCTGTTTGCTTGATAAATCAATATATGGAATGGACAGTTCATTGGTTTCAAAATATATTGATCATCGGAGTCATTGTCTTTTTGAATGAAGAACATATTTTCTCTGTAATGGTCGTAGTGTCCTGAGATTTCCCACAATTTTGATTTAGCAATGTGTGGAGTGTTTACGATTACATAACCACGTTTTCTGTGTTCTTCTCTCCAGTAATTTTCAATTTCTTCTCTAACAATTGCAAGATTTGGGTGCCACAAAACAAGACCTGCACCTAACTCTTCTCTTGTTGAGAATAAATCAAGTTTTGTACCTAATTTTCTGTGATCTCTTCTTTCAGCTTCTTCTAAAAAGTGAAGATAAGCTTGTAAGTCTTCTTTATTCCAGTATGCAGTAGCATAAATTCTTTGAAGCATTTTATTTTTTTCGTTGCCTCTCCAATAAGCACCTGCAACTTTTAATAATTTAAAAGCATTTGCCTTGATGTATGAAGTATTTGGAAGATGAGGCCCTGCGCAAAGGTCGTTAAACAAAGCATTTCCGTCTTTATCTTTGGTAATGTATAAAGTTGGATTATCATTTCTGTGTTCTTCAAGAAGTTCAGCTTTGTAGATTTCACCTTCTTTTTTGAATTCTTCGATTTGTTTGTCAACATCAGGAATTACATATTTTTCAAATGTAAGATTTTGTTTGATAATTTCTTTCATTTTTTCTTCGATTTTAGCCAAATCATCTTGAGTAAAGGCATGACCATCTGTCAAATCAAAGTCATAGTAGAAACCATCAGCGGTAGCAGGTCCGATTGCTAACTTTGCATTCGGAAACAAGCTTTGAACGGCTTGAGCCATGATGTGAGATGTTGAATGTCTTAGAATAGACAATGTTTCGTTGTTCTTTTCCATTTTTCTTCTTTCTATCCTTTTAGGGGCAAACTTTATTTATATACGAAAACCCTCATATATTAAATTTACCCTCGAGGTGGATCCCTCTAACTTTGTACAATATTTATTATATTACGGGGGTAAATAATTACAAGATTTTAAAGTTATTTAAGAATTTTATTAATATCAATATCAAGAATGTTCACAATGTCTAATAATAAGAGAATTTTAGGATTTTGCAGTCCGGTTTCAATCATACTGATTGAACGACGAGTTGTATTTGCAAGTTCGGCAAGTTTTTCTTGCGAATAACCTTTTCTAGCTCTTTCCGCTCTAATATTGCTCCCTATTTCGCTCAAGTCCTTTTTATACATACTTTGTATTTTACAATATTGACTTTTTTAATCTATATAGTAGACTAAACATAATGAGAAGTATTAATTACATAATGAGAGGTTAACAAATGAATTTGAGCAAAAATTTTAAAATGGGTCTTACTCTTGCAGAAATGTTAATTACTCTTGGAATTATTGGTGTTGTTGCAGCATTAACTATTCCAACGCTGGCTTCAAATTATAGAAAGCGTACTATTGAGGTTCGACTATTGAAATTTTATACAACTGTAAATCAAGCTTTGAGAGTTGCAGAATACGATTATGGGGATATGGACGGTTGGGACGAACTTGGTTCCGGTTTAATTGAAAACGAAAATGGAAATGCAACAAACAAATCAAAAGCCACACCATGGATTGAAAAGTACCTAGTTCCTTATATAAAATCTGATGTAAAAAAAATTGTCACTAATACAAATGGTTGTGTTCAAGTATATTTCCCTGATGGTAGCTTGGTTGCAATTGCTGGAACTGGTTGGTACTTCTTTCCAAAATCTTCTGATTATAAGGAGGTTGAAAAAAATGGAAAAATTGCAATTGATGCTCAACAAGGAATAAAGTCATTTGGTTTTTACTTTTTTAATGGTGACTGCACTAGTACTGCATGCAAATATCTTTCTAAAGGAGTTCAACCATATAAATGGGGGTGGAATGGTAAGCGAGAAATGTTGTTAAATAATACCTCAATCGGTTGTCGAAAAGATGCTACAAATACTCCTGCGTATTGTACCGCTTTGATTCAGATGAATAATTGGAAATTTCCCAAAGATTATCCACTTAAAATTTAGTACAAACACTTTGAGCAACAACAAATGCTGTTGACCAACAGTTTTGCAAGTTAAATCCTCCGCAAAATCCATCAATATCCAAAACCTCTCCGCAAAAATATAGGTTTGGATATTTCTTTGATTCCATTGTTTTTGAATTTACTTCTTTTAAGTCAATTCCGCCACAAGTCACAACTTCTCCATCTGGAACTTTTGAGATAACCGTTACTTCAAAAGCGGTTAATTTATTATATATTTTATCCCTTAGTTTAGCTGTAATTTTGTGACAAGGAGTGTCTTTTTCAATATTTAAATCTTCTAAAACAAATTCTGCAAACGATTTTGGAACAAATTGACCAATCAAGTTTTTTATTTCTTTGTGCGAATTTTTGTTTAATTCTGTCTGGAAGTCAAAATTTTTTACCAACTGAAATACTAATTTATAAGGCATTCCTTTTCTTGCAAAAATTGATGAAATTTTATATATTAATGGACCTGAAATTCCTTTGTGAGTAAAAATAATATCCCCATTTTCTAAATTTTTTAATTCTTTACCGCAAATTTTTATATTTTTTATTGAAACTCCGGAAATTTTTGAGAAATCTTCTTTTGTCACAAGCCCGACAAGTGCTTGCGTTGGGGGATTGATTTTTAAATCAAGCTTGTTGAAGATATTGAAATCACCATGTCCTCCGGTTGAAACAATTACAACATCAAAAGCGTAAGAACTTTTGTTTGTTGTAATTTTGTAGCAATTGTCGAACTTTTCAATGGATAAAACTTTTTCGGATATAAAATTGCACCCTTTTAACGTTTTTAACAATTTTTCTTGAACATCTTTTGCAGAATTAGATTTTGGGAAAATTCTGTTATCTTCTTGAATGTAGGTTTCAACTCCTATTTGTTTGAAAAATTGAATAGTATCTTCTGTACCGAATTTAGAAAAAACAGAATACAAAAATTTTTCCCCTCGAGGGTAATTTTGGGTCAAATTTTTGAAATCAAATTCTGCATTTGCAAGGTTACATCTTCCGCCCCCTGTGGGTAAAATTGTTCTCAAATATTTGCCCTTGTCAAAAATTGTAGGACAAAAACCGCTGTCTTTTAGAAATTTTGCACAAACACACCCTGCAGGTCCAGATCCAATTATTGCAACTGATTTATTAGAAATCGACTCTTGTACCATACAAAAATACCATTTCAGGGTTTTCAAGGTCATTGTGCATTTCTTCAATTGTTTTATGTAACACTGGGTGTACAAAATCTGAATTCAATTCCATCATAGGAACAAGTGTAAATGCTCTCAAATGAACATATTTATGGGGTATTGTTAAATTTTCCTCATTAATAATTTCCTTGTTATAAAAAAGAATATCAATATCTATTGTTCTATCTTGATACTGTCCTTTTTCTATAGGAGTTCTGCCCAATTGTCGCTCAACTCTTTGGCATGCTGCAAGCAATTCTTGTGGAGAATATTGTGTCTTAATTTCAACAACAGCATTAACAAACCAGTTTTTCGTATTCATATTCCAAGGTTCAGATTCATAGAATGCCGATGTTCTGACAATAGTAATCTTTTCGTCCATTCCTAACAAGCTTGCCGCTTGTTGTACATAGCCGATTCTATCACCTTTATTTGAACCTAAACTTAAATATGCAATTGCCATATTTTGATTTTATAAATTTTTGTATATATTGTCAACATGTTATGCTATTTGATGTATAATTAATTTATTATGGTTATATATTCTATTATTTTAATTTTATTAGTATTGATTGTAATTTCAATGTTCAGCGAACTTTTCCTTTACGGATTGGTTTCGACCATTGTATTTATAATCCTATTTCCTTTTTATTACATTGTCAGAGTTTTCAATGGTAAATTCTTATATGGTTGGCGAGAGAAAATGGGATTCTTTAAAAATCCGGAATTAGGTGACAAAGTTATCATGTTCCACGGTGTTTCTGTAGGAGAAGTTATTGCTTTGGAAAACTTAATCAAAAAGACAAAAGAAGTTTTTCCTGATTATAAAATAGTTGTAACGACAGGAACTAAAACAGGTCAAGAAATTGCATTAAAGAAATTTTCAAATGTGGCAGATTTTATTACTTATTTCCCTTTTGATATTCCATATTGTGTAAATTCGTTTTTATCAAAAGTTAGACCAACAGTTGTGTTGATTGCTGAAACAGAATTATGGCCAACATTCTCTTCTTTCTGTAATAGGAGGGGGATAAAATTATATTGTATTAATGGCAGAATGTCTGATTCAACTTATTCTTTATATAGATTATTAAAAGTATTTTTCACTCATGTTTTATCTAAATATACAAAAATTCTTACTCAAAGTGATATTGATATGAAAAAACTTATATCAATTGGAGCTCCGACAGATAGAACATTTGTTATGAAAAATTTGAAATTTGATGTTAAAAAGTCTGACGAAGTAATTGATATGGGGCAAACCGGTCATAGAGTTATTATTGCCGGAAGTACTCATAAAGGAGAAGATGAAATCGTTCTTGAAATATTTAAGGAAAAATTGGCTAAATATCCTGATATCAAACTTTTGCTAGTGCCTCGTCACATTCAAAGATTACCAAAAATTATTGATATTATAAATTCTATGAACTTGAATTATGGACTTCGCTCTAAAGGAGATACTTTTAAAGACCATGATGTAATTTTGCTAGACACAATGGGTGAACTTAGTAAAATGTATTCAATATGCTCATTCGCATTTATTGGCGGAAGTTTCAACAAAACAGGCGGTCACAACCCATTAGAAGCAACTGTTTATTCAAAACCGACAATAACAGGACCATCAATTCATAATTTTAGAGATATTTATTGGTTATTATCTCGTTCTAATGCGGGTAAAATTGTTAAAACCCAAAAAGAATTTTCTGATTATGTTGAAAAATTGCTGTCAGATAAAGATTTTTACAACCAAGCTTGCAAAGATTGTGAAACAATTTTTGCTGACCAACAAGGTGCATTAGATGTTGTTATAAATGAATTAAAACAAGTTCTTGATCTACACACATAGCAAGTTATTGAGCGAACTTTCCTCGTCCCTATGTGTAAGAAAGTAAGGGCGAGGTGCAAACCCAACACTAGTCAAGGCATTTCCCCCTTTTCACATCTTTACATGTTACAAAATGTAACAAAAACAGAATAAAAAATTAAAGTAATCCCCCATGGTTGCCGACATGAAGAATATAGGAAACACAAGAAGAAAGGAAAGACAGTCATGGGAATGAGTGCATCACAAGCTAGATTCTTAAGCTTGACAGCGCGAAAAACCAATGTTGAGTACGAAGGACAACAAATTAACCAACAAAGAACAACGTTGTCCAACGAATCAGCAAACTATTACAGTCAATTGACTAACTTGACTGTCCCAACTCCGCCTTCAAGCCAAGATTACACAAAAACAAGTTATACATTCACAGATGGAGCAGAAACAAATACAATCAATAGTTTAATTGCACAAAAAAATGGTTACTATATCTTAAATTATACTCAATCAACATTAGAAGATTCAGTTGTATCAAATGGTAACGTAATCGTAAGCAGAAAAAGCAATGACGATACAAACGAATATTTCGTAGGTTCAACTCCATTAAGAACATTAGGTTCAAAAGACACAGCATCAATTGCTAAAGACCCATACTTATCAACAATAACAGATTCAAAATTATTAGAAAACACATTAGCAATTGAACAACAATACTTGCAAAAATTACAAGATAAATACAAAGAAGATGATTGGTTCGTAAGATACCAAAAGAATTCAACAACCGGAACTTATGAACCGGTGTTCTACCGCAAGAGCCAAATTGAAAACGCTGATTATAGCGAAAAAACAGGTTCATCAATCTCAAGCATAACTTCTTATGTATATGGTCAAACAACCGAAACAAGAGAAATCAAAAATGCAACAGCAAGAGTTGAACAAGATACATCAGGACGTTATATCAGCATTTTTGTATATGAAAAGAATGCAGATGGAACAATCAAAACAGATAAAAATGGTAATGAAATTGGAACAGAATATACATTAACAGCAACAACAACTTGTGATGACAATGCATATAACGATGCAATGAACCAATACAATTACAACAAAAACCAATACGATAAAGAAATACAAGAAATTAACTCAAAAATCGAAATCATTCAAGCTCAAGATAAGAACTTAGAATTGAAATTGAAACAATTAGATACCGAAGAAAACGCAATTTCAACAGAAATCGATGCAGTTAAGAAAGTAATTTCAAAGAACGTAGAATCAAGTTTCAAAACATTCAATGCCTAGGTGCTACGCACGTAGCTATGCTACCAATGACTTTGAGATTTGATAGACAAATGAATAATCTTCAAATTGGGTGAAACCCTCACCCTAACCCTCTCCCTTAAAAATGGCGAGGGAAAATAAAAAAAATAACAAACAAGACAAACAATAAACAAAAAAAATAATAAAATTTCCTTTCCCTTTTTCCTATTGATTTTCAACGACTCGTAAAACAGTCGTTTTTTTTTGATCAGAACAGAGTACAACTGGTAATAGCGACGTCGTAATCTTGAACTTAAAATCTCTTATAAACCTATAGACTTCTTTGTGCTATTATAAAGAAAAATAGGAGTTTTAAAATATGGGACAAACTTTAGTTGAAAAAATTATATCTAACCATGCTGACCATAGCGTTAAAGCAGGAGAGCTAGTAATTGCAAATGTTGATGTTTGTGCAGTTCAAGATGGTACAGGTCCTCTTACCGTTCAAGAATTCAAAAAACTAGGGAAAGACAAATTAAACAACCCTAAAAGAACAATTCTTTTCATTGACCATGCATCACCTAGCCCGAAAAAAGAATTATCCAACATGCACACAGTTCTAAGAGATTTCGCAAGAGATTATGGAGCTGTATTATCAGAAGTAGGAAGTGGTGTTTGCCATCAAAGATTAGTCGAAACATTTGTAAACCCTACAGAAATTCTTGTTGGTGCAGATTCTCATACTTGTACTTCCGGAGCTTTAGGAGCTTTTGCAACAGGTATGGGTTCTACTGATGTGGCTGTTGCAATGGCTTTAGGCAAAACGTGGTTAAAAGTTCCACAAACATTCAAAATCGTTGTTAACGGGAAATTCAAAGAAGGAATTTGTTCCAAAGATTTGATGCTTCACTTAATTGGTATGATTGGAGCAGATGGAGCAACATATAAAGCCCTAGAATTTTGCGGTAATACAATCGACAATATGTGCATGGCAGAACGTTTCACCCTTGCAAATATGGCTGTTGAAGCGGGTGCTAAATGTGGACTTTTTGTGCCAGATGAAAAGACTAAAGAATATCTAAAATCTCGTGGCAGAGAAGATAAATTCAAAGAAATTAAACCAGATGAAGACGCAATTTATGAAAGGGTTATTGAAATAGATGCTTCAACCATTGATCACACAGTATCTTGTCCGCACACCGTTGACAATACCAAACTTGCAAAAGATTTAAATGACGTAAAAGTTAATCAAGTTTATGTTGGAACATGTACAAACGGCAGAATTGAAGATATGAGAACAGTTGCAAATATTTTAAAAGGTAAGAAAGTTCATGATGGAGTTAGAATGTTAATTTGCCCAGCTTCACGAGATATTTACAAACAAGCTCTCAAAGAAGGATTACTTGAAACATTTATTGATGCTAATGCAACTATTTTACCTCCTGGGTGTGGACCTTGCGTAGGAATTCATGCCGGTATTCTTGCAGATGATGAGGTTTGCTTATCAACACAAAATAGAAATTTTCAAGGGAGATTAGGAAATACAAAAGGCTATATCTATTTATCTTCACCCTATGTTGCAGCGTATTCGGCTATTAATGGATATATTTCTGACAAGTAATTAAAAACATTTTTTATTTTAAAGGAAGCGCCAATTTTATAAAAATTGGCGCTTTTTCTATCTCTCTTAATGATATTTTGTATATTTAGTTTAATGCTGTTTATAAACTTTCTTTGTATAAGATTCGATATATGGAGTATCAATTTCAAATACGTGAATTCTCCCTGGGCCTAAATCTACGGCAATTTCACCTTGTGAAACTTGGAATTTACTTTCTTCTCCATAAGATGGAAGTAAATTTTCTAGTTTTTGGTTTGCTTTCAATGTTGGAACTTCAACTTTGCAAGCTGTGTGACGATCGACATTTTTATTTGCAATTACAAGTAACGTCTTGCCGTGTCTATGACGAGCAAATGCAATAACTTTATCTTGAGGGTCTTTTTTCTTATCTAAAACAATATAAGAACCTCGTTTCAGAACATCAGCATATTTATCTCTGAAATTCAAACACGCAGTCATAAATTGACCGATTTCAGGCTCATTGCCACCCGGTTTTCTTGAAAGATTAAAAATATCAAGTTTCCCGTTATGAACAGTCATTTCATGATTATCAGTGCGAGTTTCCGTAGAATATTTATCTTTATAAGAATAATTATAATAATCTCCGGATTGGAAACCATCAACAAAATATGGATTCATCATTGGTAATGTAACTTCCAAACCGGAAACTAAGTTGCAATAAGTAGCTCCGCCATTGAACATTGGTGACATATCATCGTGAGTGGCGAAAGAGCCAATCAAAGATTTTCCTTTTTCAACACGGTATGACATATTCAAGTTGTCAATCACGTAATCATTTAGTTCTTTTGCAGTATTCCATTCGTGGAAGATATGATATTGACCATAATAAGCATCAAAACCTGCTCTTAGAGAGTCTTCCGGTCTGTCATAAGGCATATTTGCTTGTGGTGAAGCATCTTCATAGGTATAAGATTCTGCAAGCCAAGCAAATTCAGGATTTCTTTTTCTTGAATATGGAATTAAAATATCCCAAAATTCTACAGGCTTAGCTCTTGCTACATCGGCTCTAATTCCATCTACACCGGCATCTATCATCATATCTACAAATTTTCTGTGATATTCAAGAAGTTCTGGATTTAGAGTTCTTTTTCCTTCATCTTCCCAAGGTTGAAACATTCTGATATCAAACCAACCTTGCGGAGTTTTAGCTAGTCCGTTACGTTCGTGCGCCATCAAATCAGGTCTATCATTGTAAAGGTCATAAGATGCACAACTTGGCATATCAACCATTACTCTAAGTCCTCTATCATGACATGCATCAACAAACGCTTTGAATTGTTCTTTATCAGATCTTGGGTCATTTTTATCAATTAGCATTGGGTCGATTTTTAACATATCAGCCGGCGCATACACAGAACCTGCTGTACCCATTGCGTTACTTTTCCCCGGAGGGTTGATTGGTAAAACGTGTAAGGTATTAAATCCCTCGGCTTTGACTTCATCTAATCTATCAATCGCATTAAGGAATGTTCCGTGTTGTTCATTACCATCAATATATTCATTACCATTCAAATCTTTTGCGTTAAAAATTCTTGGAACAATTGCTAAAATTTTCGCACTATTTGTTGTAAATAATGTACGCAAATCATTTTTATATGGTTTTACTTGTTCAACATTTTGTACTGTATTTGTTTTACTCACTGCAGGGGAATTTATCAATGCTTGATTCTTCAAAAAATCCGTCAATAAATTTGATGAAGACATTGTTTTATCTGCTTGTACAGGTGTTTGAGTTTGTACAGTATTATTTTGTTGTACAACATTTAGAGAATTAAGTTTTTGAGCAATCAAATTATTAGAAACATTCATCATTTTACTTATTCTCCTTTTGAACTTTTGGAACTTTCATTCTTCCGATAAAGAATTGAGATAACACAGTCACTCCAAGCAAACCTGCACCTAATGCTCCAAACATCTTGAACCAAACTTTGCTATTATATGATTGTTTACACAATTTTGTAAACATTTCATCAGGAGCTGAACCCATCAACAAGAATTTGAGTTCAGATGTTGAATCAACTGCACCGTTTACTAAGTGGTTTGGTTTTGCAAAATACTTATCTCCGCCTAAGAATTTCAATACAGATTTTCTATAATTTAAGAAATCTTCAAAGAATACAGAATCTTTAATCTTATTCAATGTGTCTAAATGCAAATCTCCGTCATACATCAATTTCATTGCATTTGCAAAGAAATCCTTATCATTTGACAATTCAACTAAATCTGTTGCAGGGTGAGTACCTAAATATTTATTAACAACTTTGCCTGCTTTAGTTTCTATTTGAGAATAGTAATCTCTGAAAGCTTGAGAGTTTGTATCCCATGGAGCTTGACGATCAGGATTACGTCTTGAATAGAATTTAACCGCATAATCTGAACTATGACCGTCAATTAGAATTTGCTTACACAATTCAACAAGTTCTTCTTTTACTTCTCTTGGCATTCCTTGATTTAATACATTCTGTACATTCTCAAGTTTTGAAACTCTATGATACATATCCAAAGTATTCAACAATCGATAGAATGAACTTTTTACCCCTCGAATTCTGTCATTTACAAATGATAATTGTAAATCTTTTAATGAGGTTTTAGATGTATCAGAGTATCCAACTAAAGCCTCTGCAGTTTGTCCCATGCGAGATTGTCTTAGAGAATCAGCCGTTTCATTAAATGTAGAATTAACTAAAGTTTGGTATAAGTTGCCTTTATCTTCTTTAGCTTTTTCAAGAGTTGCCATTTTACTTTGTAATTCAGAGAGTTTTGATTGAATTTCACCAACTACATTGGAATAAGTTTCATCGTTGGATACAATATTTTCAAATTTGTTTCTTAAAATTTTTCCAGCAATTTCTCTATCAATTCTTGATTTATCAATTTCTTCCGGAGTGAATTGAAGAGTTTTTAATAAACTGCCTGTAATATCATTCCAACGATTAGCCAAAATTGTTTCAGGAGCTTGTGCAGTTTTAATATATGCAACACTATCCAATACAGAATTCTTTGCTTTAAAATCATTTAAAATACCATTAACAGAGTTTAAATGAGCAATCAATGGTTCTGACAAGACAGCTGCTGATTTGAACTTGAATGCACTTGCGAGTTTTGAATCCGCACCATATTCACCAGAGTGAATAAGTTGTTTCATTACAAAACGCAATTTTCGAGCATTTATATTCTCAGGATTTGCTTGAGCAAATTGATTGATTCTTTCATCTAGCATATTTTGAATAAGTTTTGAATGCTCTGAAAAATCTTTAACATCATTTCTAAGCAATCCGTGGTCTTTAAATCCGTTCAAAATAGATTCTTCATCTGGAATAATCTTTTCTAATTCTTCTTTTGATAAAGGAACAGATGAAATTTGCTCCTCTAAAACTTTTCTTACATTTTTCAATGAATCTTCGTCAAAATTATATTTTCCAAAAGATGGAAACATTTCGTTCAAATCTTTTCTAACACTGGTTGAAGTTACAAAATCAAGACCGTCTGTAAGTTTTGCATTAATTGAATCTAAAACCTCAGGTGTTAAAGGTTTACCTTTGTTTTCATTCAAAACATCATTTAAAGCTTCTACTTGCTTAGAAAAATCAAACTTAGTGATTTCGTTAGAGAAATTTGCAAGTTTTTTATCAGCAATTTTATCCATTTTTCCATCTAAGTACTTGCTTAGAGTTGGAGTTAAGCCATTACAAATCAATGCACTCATAATAGGAGTTGCAAAACCTGCAGTCAACATCCACATAGTATTGTTTTGGAGTGCAATTTTTCGCATTTTTTCTTGAATGAATTCTCGTCTGTTTGGAATATCTTTTGGAACATGTAATCTGTCACCAATTTTGTCTATTTCTTTATCAGAATACAAATCCCAAGGAATAAATTGATGATCTTGATAGAATAATTTTTTTCTACCATAATTATCTTCATATTTTTGTCTGATATTTACACCATGAATTAAATATGCAGGCAACTGAATAGCCAATTTCGGCCAAATATCCATAGCACCAAAGAATGAACCAAGTCCAACAAATTCCATTACTTTAGTCAACGGAGTTTGTTTTTGGGCAAATAAGCATGTCGCAATTGCAAGCCCACCTAATTTCATGCCAAAATCATTCAATCTGCCAAGTTCATGATCATTTGCTGTTCCTTTTACAGCATGTCCAAATGCTTTTGCATCATATTTCAAATCTTTGAAAACTTCTGAAGGCATATCAAAGATGTTATTTCTAACTAAGTGTCCATTACTAGGCAATGGCTTGATAAATGTTCTATTATTTAATTCTTTATTTACATCAAAATCTTTTGCTGCTTTATCTGAATTGTATTGTTGAACTAGAGATGTTCCATTTACGTATGATTGAATTAAATTTGTTCTCATCTAACTCACCACACTTTCTTTGTTTTTGTCTAGAACATCACTACCTTTAACTTTTGATGGTTTACTTTTGATGTGACAAGCATTTGCTACACCAAAAACCGTCGTAGCAGCAGCTAAGCCATACAAAGCCTTACCATAATGTTTTTTAAACAATGAACTTGAACCCTCAATACCATTATATAAATTTTTAGAACTTTCAACAAAACTTTCGCCAAAGATTTTTAAAGAATGTATAAACTCTTTAGGTTTCCAAAACTTCATAGTTGCAACATTGAAATAATTATCCCAAGGCTTTTGCATTGCAGTCAAAACACCAACAGAAGCCCACAAGAACGATGAAAAACTTCTTGCCAATGTTGACTTAACTAAAACTTCTTTATACATTGGTTTAACTTCTTGGTCTGAATCATTCAAGTTTTCGCCTAAGCCGTTTTTCTTTGCGATTTTATCAAATCTAAAGTTCAATTTCTGACCTTTTTTAGGGTCGCCATATAATAATGACCAATAAGGGAAATCAACACTTTCACCAACTTTATGATATTCAATACTTGTTAAATTATAATCATCTGGAGTTTCTTGCAACTGATAGTTAACTTTTGCATAAGGTAATTGAGTATCGACACCGGTAATTGTTCGAACAGGAATATTTACAAAAGATTTTGAAACAGATTTAAAGATACCATACAAAAGAACACCTAAAGCCATTTTTTTGCCAATAGCATTAGCTGCAGCTTTATCAGATGCGGAGAATTTCTTATTCGGAGTATTAAATATTGCCATCAATGTAGCACTACCAATCAAATATGGTACAGTACCCATTGTTAAAAATTCATAAAAATTAGAGTTTTTGCTTCCTTTCAAACCTTTTGCAGGATAAACAGTAAATGCCTTTGTAAGTTTATCAAGACCAATTCTGGTACGTGTTGAAAAATTATTTTCCAACAAAGTATCAGATGTAATTGATTCTTCTTCCCCTTTTTTGTTTGCAGTGAAAACTAAATTTTTTTCACTAAAATTACTTATTGGTAAAATCATGATAACTCCAAATTTCTATCATTAGAATACCTGTCAATATTATTTTTTGTTATTTAAGTTTCTCTTTATTTACATTTTTTAACAATACTTTTTATTTAAAAATATTGAAAAATACAAGTATGAATAACCCCATAATCACACAATAGTAGCCAAAAATATTTAATGAAAATTTTGATATAAATTTCATAAAATATTTTATACATAAATATCCGATAATACCAGATACAACTGTACCAACCGAAATAGCTAACCAGTTATATTGAACGGCTTCTGCTACATCGATTTTTATTAACGGATAAACCATAGAAGCACCCAAGATAATTGGAATGCTTAATAAAAATGAGTATCTGGCTGAAGTAGCTCTATCTAAGCCTGAAAACAAACCGGTAGCAATTGTCCAACCTGAACGAGAAAAACCAGGAAGAACGGCAACACCTTGTGCTAAACCTATTAGTATAGCTTGTTTTAAAGATACACTTTCAGATTTTTCTGTACGTTTTTTAGACAAATATTCACTATAAAATAAAACTCCACCTGTAACGATTAACAATGCACCAACTAATGCAGGGTGAAAAACCAAATGCTCTGCAAAATCATTAAATGGTAAAGCTAAAGCAATTGTAATCACGGTACCTGCAATAATATACAATGCCAATTTTGCCTTATGGTCAGAGAAATCTTTATTTTTGCAAGCAACAATCAATGCTTTCAAAATTTCCCAAATATCTTTTCTAAAATAAATCAATACAGCTATCAATGTTCCTAAATGGAGCATAATATCAAAGAAAACTTCTTCATTTGTTTGAGCTTGAATCGGAATATTTTTAAATACTTTATAAAAATTTGATGTAAAAACAAGATGCGCAGAACTTGATACCGGCAAAAATTCGCTCAAACCCTGAACTATCCCCATTAAAATTGACTGTATTAAATTCATCTATTTATATCTCTCTTTCCCTAACAACTATTACCTATTCTGCTTCAAAATATGAACAACAAGATGTTTGTGTTTCCCAAACCGTAATCTTGCTTAATTGAACAATTCTTTCCTTTAATTTGTTATAAATATAAGCTGAAATCATTTCACTAGATGGACTTTCACCTCTGAAATCCGGTAATTCGTTCAAATCTTTATGATCTAAAGTATCTAAAACAGCATTTAATTCTTTTTTTAGAACTTTATAATCAATCAAAATATTACTTTTATTTAGACTTTCACCTTGAACAAAAGCTTCTACCATCCAGTTGTGACCATGTTGATTTTCACATTCTCCATCATAATTCAACAAATGATGAGCTGCAGAGAAAAAAGCCTGCGTTTTAATTTCGTACATAATTCTATCCCCTTATTATTTTTAATCTATAACTTATTTATTACATTCTTGTGAGTCAAAAACAAAATCACACAACTCACGAACGGCACCACGACCACCACATCTGTTTGCTTTAAAATTACAAACTGCTTGAACCCTATCAACGGCATCATACGGGCATGCAGCAATTGCAACTTTTTCCAAAATACATATATCAGGTTCGTCATCACCCATATAAGCAACTTGCGAAAAATCTAAACCATATTTTTCCATAATTGCTTCTAAAATAGGTAACTTATTCTTTACTCCTTGAAAAACTTCTGTTACACGCAAATCAGTAGCTCGTCTATCAACAGTTCCGTTTTTTCTGCCTGTAATTATTGCAGTAATACAACCATTTTTAGCCATTTTAGCTAGCCCATGACCATCTTTTGCATTGAATGTTTTATATTCAACACCATTTTCATCATAAGTAATACTACCGTCAGTCATTACACCATCAACGTCAAATGCAAGGAGTTTAATATTTGCAGCAATTTCTGATAAATTCATCTATGCAACACCTGCTCTCAACAAATCATGAACATGAATTACACCAACAGGAACATTACCTTCATCAACAACAGCCAAAGCCGTAATTGAATATTTTTCCATCAAATTAAGAGCTGAAGCAGCATAAGCATCAGACGTGATTCGCTTTGGATTAGTTGTCATAACATCTTTAACTTTGATATTTGAAGTATCAGGATATTTAATAACAGTTCTTCTAATATCACCATCTGTTAAAACACCTGCTAAAGTCTTATCATCATTTAATACCATTGCCATACCTAATTTATATTCCGAAATAGTATTTATAACATCTTTAAACGATTCAGACTCCGAAACCAACGGCATTTTATCGCCTGTAATCATCAAATCTCTAACTTTGTAAGTTAACCCTTTTCCAAGCTTTCCTGATGGGTGGAAAAGAAGAAAATCTTCTTTTGTAAAACCTTTTTTCTCCATCAAACAAACCGCTAAAGCATCACCCATTGCAAGAGTTGCAGTTGTACTGGCAGTTGGAGCTTTTCCAAGAGGGCAAGCTTCTCTTTCAACAGAAATATCTAAAACAACTTCACTTGTTTTTGCAAGGGTAGAATTTAAATTTCCGGTCATTCCAATCATTTCACAACCAAAACGTTTGATTAAAGGCAAGAGATTCAATAATTCTTGAGTTTCACCACTATTAGAAATAGCAATAATTACATCATTTCTTGTAATAACACCAGAATCCCCATGTGTACTTTCTGCTGGGTGTAAAAAGTATGTTGGAGTACCGGTTGAAGACATTGTCGCTGCAATTTTTTTCCCGATAAGTCCAGATTTACCCATACCGGTAACAATTACACGACCTTTACAATTGTACAAAATATCAATTGCTTTATCAAATTCTTCTCCAATATTATTTTTTAAACGCAAAATTGATTTTGCTTCAATATCTAAAACTTCTTTTGCTAATTCATTTATTTTACTTAAAGACATTGCCACCATATCCACCTCGCCTAACTCATGAATGATTATACAATAAATATCATACAAATGCAGTATATTTACAATTATTATTTAAAATTCGTAAATTTATACCGAAATAAATATCTGTAAGGAGCATTATGACAATTAATTTTAGACAAACTTCACCAATTAAAAATAAAGGAGAAATTATAGACTTGTCAAATCTTAATATTTTTGATGCGACAAAAGAAATCATAATGACTTCAACCTATTTTTTCAGCAAAAATTCTTCCCGAAAAATTAAATACAAAGTTTCAACTCCTAATATCAAAAACTTGTTGAACGAATTTCCTGTAATCAACAATTATATAGAACTAATTTTTTAGTCATTTTCATTATAAACAAGTTTTTTTCTTAAACTCCATTGAATAAGAGTTAAAACAAGAATTATGACGAATAAAACGTAAGCGATTGCACTTGCCCGTCCAACGTTAAAGTATTCAAATGCATTTTTATAAATTGCATAAACCAAAACGTTTGTAGAATCAAACGGGCCGCCTTGTGTCATTAAATAAATTAAATCAAAAACTTGGAATGATGAAATCGCAGTAATTATCACCACAAAAAATATTGTTGGGGATAACAATGGAATTGTCACGTTTTTAAATGTTTGAAAGGCATTTGCGCCATCAATTTTTGCAGCTTCAAACATACTTTGCGAAATTGCAGATAATGAAGACAAAAAGATTATCATATTGTAGCCGATTAATTTCCAAACAGAAACAATTATCAATGCAGGCATTGCAAATTTCGAATCATATAACCAATTTATATGGATATGCAAAACTTGATTTAACAACCCAATATTAGGATCAAAAATCCATGCCCAAACAATTCCAACAACTACCATCGGAGTAATAAAAGGTAAAAAATAAGCGGTTTTATAAAACTCACTTCCTCTGATTTTAGAATTCAAAATTGATGCTAAAACAAGCGGAATAATTACCCCTAAAATTGAAGTTGAGAGAGCAAAAACAATCGTATTATTTAATATTTTATAGAACAAGTTAGATTTGAATAATTCTACATAATTTTGCCCCCCAACAAACTGTATTGGGTTCAACAAATCCCACTTTGCAAAGCTTAAACCAAAAGAACAAACCACAGGAACAATAATAAAAATTAAAGTGCCTAAAATTGCAGGCAAAATAAAAATCCATGCCGCACAGTTTTGATTATTCACAAATTTATTTAGTAAATTTTTCATGGTATGATTTAATTATAGGATAAATTTAGGGAGATGTGAAATATGCAAAGATACGAACACGCATTTGGAAAAAATGATATTAGAGGAATTTATACAAAAGACATTACAGAAGAGCTTTTTTATAATATTGCATTTGGTTATGTAAATTGGTTAATAAATCAAACTCAAAAACACGCTAACGAATTAAAAATAAGTGTTTGTATGGATGCAAGACTTCATTCTCCTGCATTAAAAAAAGCTTTAATTGGAGGACTTGTTGATTCTGGAGTTCATCATATTGAGGATTTAGGACTTGCCCCAACTCCAATCGGATATTATTCAGAAGTTGCCCACAATTTAGATGGTGCAATGATTATCACCGCAAGTCACAATCCAAAAGAATACAACGGATTAAAAATGACCCACGCAAGACAAACACTTAACGAAAAACAAATTAAAGAAGTTAAAGAATTAACATTTGCGAATTGGAAAGAAATGCCTACAAATATCAAAGAACACAATTTTGATACAGAAATCATTCCAGAATATATAAATGAAATGAAAGAAAAATTCGGAAGAATTGGAGAAGGCATTAAAGTTGTTGTAGATAGTGCAAATGCAACAGGAGGAATTGTTGGACCAAAATTATACAGAGATTTAGGTTGTGAAGTTATTGAATTATTCTCAGAACCTGACGGAAACTTCCCGAACCATCACCCAAATCCAAGTGTTTTATCAACTCTTGAAACACTTTCAAAAACTGTTGTTGAAAATAAAGCAGATGTTGGAATTGCTTATGATGGAGATAGTGACAGAATCGGTGTTGTTGATACTCAAGGAAAACCTTTGACTGGTGATAAACTTCTCTTAATCTATGCACTTGATATGATTAACACCCTTGGTCCAAAATTGACGATTGTATCAGAAGTAAAATGTTCTCAAGTTTTGTATGACACAATCAATGAAACCGGAGCACATGCTGTTATGTGTAAAACCGGACATGGTTACATAAAAGAAAAAATGAAAGAAACTCATGCTCTACTAGGTGGAGAAATGAGTGGTCACACATTCTTTAAAGACAGATATTACGGATTTGATGATGCAATTTATGCCGGTTGCAGAATGATTGAAATTATCGCTAAAAATAAAAAAGAAAATCCAAACTTCAAACTCGAAGATATTTTAGAACCATTCAATAAAGTTTACACAAGTGATGAGGTTAGATATCCTTGTCCAAACGAAAGAAAAGCCGAAATTTTAGAAGCTATGAAAAAAGAAGTCAATGAACACCCAGAAATGTTCGGTTCTCCAATCAAAGATATCGTAACCTTAGACGGTATGAGAATTGTATTCAAAGGTGGTTTCGCACTAATAAGACAATCTAATACGGAACCCGTATTTACACTTCGATTTGAAGCAAATGATAAAGAAGAATGTGAGAGATTTAAAAATTCAATGATTTCATTTCTTGACTCAAAACTTAAAGCGACAGTTTAAATTTAGTAGCAAAAAATATTTTATTTAGCTTTATTAAATAAAATATGCAAATAAATAATATAAAACAAAATAATCCACAAAGTTTTGGTTCAATATACAGAATTCAACACACATGTACTGCAGACAAAATGCGATTTGACAAATACATTGCACCAATGTTTGCGGATCAATATAACAAACCTGCAATGTTTGTTCTCGGGAAAAATCCACTTGAAGCAATATTTCATAATTTGTTGCCAACTATTGCAAAAGATTTAGGTGGAAGTGCTTCTTGGTTAAAATTAAATATGCAAAAATTTGGACGAAAAGCCCCAAGCACAGAAGACACAACTTCTTGGGTTGTAACCGGAAATGAAGATGTTTCAAAAGTCGCATTATTTTTATATAAACATAAAGGTCCAAAATTATCCTTTATAGATAGAATTAAATTAAACATATTTGGCATACCTGAAAACGATTTAGGAATTCCTAAACATCTAGTTCCTTTATTTAAAATTTTGGACAATGTTGAAAGTGCGACACCAAAATTTGAAAAATATATGCGAAAAAACGAAGTTGAAGAATGTACAGATATTGAAGACTTTGCTTTTAAATTTTTCACAAAAGAAGAGGTCTAAAGACCTATTTCTTATTTGTTATTATATTCGCTAAATTCTTTTGCAGTTTCACGCCATTCATCTTCTTGAATACTGTATGCGTGGTTCCAGAATTTTTCAATTGCATAAGTTTCACGTTCTTCCTTATGCAAAATATGAACAACAACATCTCCGTAATCAAGTAAATTCCAACGATTTTTCATATCATTTTCTTGTCTTAGCGGAAGCCTTGAAAAAATTGTTTTAACTTTATCCTTTGTAACTTCCATCAATGCCTTAACTTGAGGTGTCGAATCACCTGTTGCAATTACAAAATAATCAGCCAAAGATGAAACATTGCTAATATTCAAAATTGTAATATCTTTTGCTAACTTATCATCTAAAAATTGTGCAATAGCACATGCAAATTTATGAGAATCTATATTTTCCAACTATTTAATCCTTTCTTATTCAATCATATCAATACGACGTTGATGACGACCACCCTCAAATGGAGTATTCAACCAAACATCAACAATATCAAGAGCTAAGTTCTCACCGATAACTCTTTCTCCTAAACATAAAATATTTGAATTGTTATGCGCTCTTGTTGCACGGGCAGAATAAGTATCACCACATAAAGAAGCTCTAATGCCTTTAACTTTATTTGCAGTGATTGACATTCCGATACCAGTCCCGCAAATCAAAATACCTCTATCGACTTCACCATTTGCAACTTTTTCTGCTACTTTTTTTGCATATATAGGATAATCACATGATTCTGTTGAATTTGTACCCACATCAACAAAATCAATACCTTTTGATTTCAAATATTCTTCAATAATTCCTTTATACCTAAATCCACCGTGGTCTGAACCGATCGCTATTTTTAATTTATCCATTTCAAAACCTTTCTTTATCTCTTTTGCATAACTATTGTACAGTAAATATTCAAAAAAAGGAAACCATAAAACAAAAAGAGGCTTATAGCCTCTTTAAAATGGAGTTTAATATATACGCTAAATCTAAGAACCACTTACCAATTGCATTGCTTGTTGCAACAAATCTTTGTTTGAAGAAATCAATTTGTTAACAACTTCCATTTGCAATTTTGCCATTTGGTAGTAGGAAATATTATCTTTAAATGCGGCATTTGACAATTCTAACAATCCTGAACGAATTTCACCACAACCAAGAACAGGTTTTCCTGATTCTTCGGTTTCCAAGAATTGACCGTCTTTGTATTCATAAAGTCCTGCAGCATTGTGGAAATTTCTAGTTGTAATTCTATATAAAGGTACAACTTTCTTTCCATTTTCAGCTTTACCGACTATTGTACCGTCATTTTTGATTTCGTATTCATCATATTTACCAAGATATTTACCATTATTTGGATCAATCCACATTTTGATACTGGTTGTTGGAACATCTAGCGCTCCACCTTTCAAAGCTGTTTGTTGATACAAATCAGAACTGATAGACTTTGTTCCTTGCATAATTTCGCCTTTATCGTTCAAAATATAGCCTTGAACAGTGTTACCATTCTTTGCACGATAAACACCCTCACCATCAAAAGTAAATTCACCAAGTCTTGTGTAAACACTTTTACCTTCCGGAGTTTTGGTCAAGAAAAAGCCCTTGCCCTCTAAAAACACGTTATCATTAGAAGTACCAGGAGTTGATTTACCTTGACTCATCTTTTTATCATAATCATCATTAATTGCACCGCCAAGAAAAGTTTTGAAATTAACTTGCTTTTCTTTAAACCCTGGAGTATAGACGTTTGTCATGTTATCTGCAATAACGTCCATCCAGTTTACGGTTGCATATTGAGTATTTATAGCTGTAATAAATGCATCATTCATTACTGTTCTCCTTGCTGTTGTTTATTTCTTCTTCTTTCATTTTGTTGTTTTGAACTGTTTGAATAGGACAAATCAGTATATGGCAAATCATTTTCATTGAAAGTTGCTTTCAATGATTCAATATTATTTCTCAAATATTGTTCTACTGCTTTATCTCCTGGGATAAAGTTTGCAGAAATTGCGCCATCTTTTCCTATTCTTAAAACAACAGAAACATTTTGATCAAAATCAATCCTTAAAGGTTGATTTGTTTCTTTAGCGTTATTTATTGCCTCTAATAAGGCTTGGGAAATTTTTACATTTTGTTGAACATCACTAACTTCAGCGCCATTATTTATCATACTTTGAGCTTGAACTACTGCATTTTGAGCAGATACAGTGTCATTTTGAGTTAAATTGATAAAAAATTGAGCATCACTTTGTGTCATTGAAATACTATTTTTTGAATCATCACCAAAACTAAAAATAGAACCTGAAACGTTAGAAGCCCCAGAAATACCAGATATTTGAGCGGTATTATTTATCATTTGTTGGATATCACTGGACAACATTGCATTAGCATTATTCAAAGAATTCAATGCGCCCATCTTAGTCAAATCCATAACATTACTAACATCCACATTTCCGGTTAAAGTTAAATTATTTGAATCTTGTTCATTCGTTTTATTTGTATCAGATTTTGAAGATTCTGTATCTTTTTTATCAGATACAGAATTAACTTTATCGTCAGACTTTTCAACTTTTTTATCATCTTTTTTAGATTCAGACTTAGAAACTTTATTCATTTCATCTTTAAAAGAAGAATCTGTTGATGTTTTCTTTGCACTCTCTGATGAAGATGCGGCAGAACTTTGAGCCGCTGCAGATGTGCTACTTACTGATGTTGATGATGTTGCTTCTATACCCATGTTAAATACCTTCTATTTGCTCTAATTGTTTTAAAACTTCTTGTTCTTCTTCCTCTGCTCGTTCCTGACTTTGCTTGAAGAATCTTGTTACACCGAGTTCGGAGAATTGTTTTAATTCTGCTGCTTTTTCTTCTGCTAAATAGATTTCTTTGTTCTTTTCCTTGTGTTTTTCAAGAACTTTTACTGCCTGTTCACATTTCACAAGTTTTTGAACTTCTATATCTAATTTTTTTTGAAGATCTTGCCTTACAGCTTCAAGTTGCTCTGCTTTTTTCCAAAGATGTTGGAGAAAATTGTCATAACTTTCATACATCATCGGATCTGCAACTCTCATACCTTCTTTCGTATCCAAAATATCTTGATTGTTCTTCTTGATATCCTGTTCTGCCTGATACACTGCCTGTTGAGCTTTTTGAACTTTCATTCTCTGCTCTTCTTTTTGGTTTATTCTAAAATCCAAAATTTTTTGTAGTCGGTATCTGAATGGCATTTGAATACTACTCTTTCTTGATTTATTATGAATTACATTTTAAGAGCGGTAAACATCTAAACGTATGATATTCATTTAATGATTATTTTTTATAAGTCAAAAAATACCGGAAGAAAATTTAATCTTCCGGTATCTAAAATTAAAATTTTATTTTAAGATAAATCTACTCTTCAGTTTGTTGTTCATTTCCAACTTCAGTAGTTGATTGTTCGTGAACAGACAACGCAATACGTTTATCTGCAGGGTTAAATTTCAAAATATAAGTTTGAATTTTGTCACCAACTTGAAGAATTGATTGTGATTCGTTTTGATAATCAACAACTTCATTATGAGGTAGTAATGCTTCTACCCCAGGGAATACTTCAACGAAAGCACCAAAATGTTTCAATCTTGTAACTGTACCTTCAACCTTGTCACCCTCTTTGATTTTCTTTTCAGCTTCAATCCAAGGATCAGGTTCAAGATTTTTCAAACTCAAAGAAACTCTTTGTTTGTCATGGTCAACACCAATAACTTCAACATCAATTTTATCACCAACATTTAAGATGTCAGTTGGGTGATCAATCCATCGCCAAGAAAGTTGAGATAATGGTAATAAACCATCAATTCCGCCCAAATCAATGAATGCCCCGAAGTCTGTAATTCTTACGACTTCACCTTTAACAACTTGTCCAGCTTCAATTTGAGAGAAAATATTTTTTCTTGCTTCTTCTGCTGTATCTTCATAAACTTTTTTGTTAGATAAAATAAAGTTGTTTTGTTGAGCATCTAAAGTTAAGATTTTAAGTTCTAATTTAGCACCAACTTCAACATCTGTTTCTCTAGTTCTCAATTGAGATGATGGAATAAAGCCTCTTACGCCTGAAACTTCAACCAAAACACCACCTTTAACGACATTAACAACTGTTCCAAGGATTGTTTGGTCTTCAGCCTTAGCTTTTTCAAGTTCTTTCCAAGCATAAGCAAAATCAACTTTTTTCTTAGATAACAAGAATTTGCCATCTTCATCTTCTTCTCTTATGATAAGGAATTCACCCTCATCACCTTTTTTGAATTTATCCTCAATATTTTCGCCTTTATCAACAGCTTCATAAGTAGGGATAACGGCAACTGTTTTTGCTCCGATATCTACCAAAACTCCTTGGCTGTCAAATCCGCATACAATACCTTTTACCAAATCACCTTTTTGAAACTTATAATCGTACTTTTCCAATAAAGCTTCAAAATCTTGATCTGATGTTTCCTTTTTTGTAACCATAACTACTCCATTGTCTAATAGACACTATAATCTTAATACTCGTTTATAGTAACAAATTTTTTGCAATATGTAAAGGTTTGTAAATTTTACTTAATATATTAAAGGATATAAAAACAAGAAATCCTCCATATTACAGGAGGATTTCAAATGTTTAACTTTTGTTAATTATTAGGCTTTCAATGAATCAATCAATTCATTAATAGCCTTTTCTTGAACTAGAATTTCTTCAATTCTTTCTTTTGTTTGTTTAATCAAATCAGCAGGAGCATTAGCAACAAATTTAGGGTTGTTGATTCTGCCTTCCAATGATTTTCTTTCATTTTGAAGTTTACCTAATTTCTTTTCTTGTCTTGCAATTTCTTCATTGAAATCAATAAGATTTTCCAATGGAATTACAATTTTAGAAGCTGAAACAACTGCGCTTGCGGACTTTTTAACAGCGGGAGCAGAATCATCAGCATAAGTAATCTTTTCAACTTTTGCCATACGTTTGATATAACTTTCAATTGCTTCAAATACAGGTTTTTCTTCTTTTGTTGCACGAATCTCTATATCAAATTTCAAAGACATTGGGATATTGAAACTTTGTCTTACATTACGTAAAGATTTAATTGTTTCAAATACCAATTCCATTTCCTTAGCTTCTGTTGGGAATGACAATTTATCTTCATATACAGGATATGGAGCAAGCATAATTGCTTTAATATCAGTTTCTTTAGGAATTAATTGCCATACTCTTTCTGTAATATGAGGCATGATTGGGTGAAGAAGTCTTAAAGACATATCAAGAACATATCTCAAAACTCTTTGAGTATTAAGTTTCAAAGCCTCATCTTGAAGTTGAACTTTAGCTATTTCTACATACCAATCGCAATACGAATTCCAGAAGAAATCATACAAGATGTGAGCTGTTTCACCAATTCTGTAATTTTCGATATTTTCATTAACTTCTTTTGCAACAGAATTCAATTTGTCCAAAATCCACTTATCCGCAATTGTAAGTTTTGAATAATCAATATCCTTGTTATCAACACCATCAAGATTCATCAATACAAATCTTGAAGCATTCCAGATTTTATTTGCAAAGTTTCTACCATATTCAAAACGTTCATCACTGATTTTGATATCTTGACCACCATAAGTACAAAGAGAAGTCATTGTAAATCTCAATGCATCACAGCCATATTTATCAATAATTACAACAGGGTCAATTGTATTGCCTTTTGATTTTGACATTTTTTGACCTTTTTCATCTCGAATCAAGCCATGAATATAAACAGTTGAGAATGGAGGTTTTCCGGTAAATTCAAGACCCATATTAATCATTCTTGCTACCCAGAAGAAAATAATATCAAATCCAGTAACAAGAACTGATGTTGGGTAGAATTTTTTATAATCATCTGTTTCACTGTTTGGAAATCCCATAGTTGAGAATGGCCACAATCCTGAAGAAAACCAAGTATCTAAACAATCTGGATCTTGAGTATATTTAGATGGGTCTGGGTTTTCTTTTGCTACAACCATTTCACCTGTTTCATTATTGTAATATGCAGGAATTTGATGTCCCCACCAAATTTGACGAGAAATACACCAATCTCTAATATTTTCCATCCAACCTAGATAGTTCTTTTCCCATCTTTCAGGTATAAATTTAATTCTACCATCTTTTACAGCCGCAATTGCTTCTTTTGCCAAAGGTTTCATTTTAACAAACCATTGCTCAGAAAGTAATGGCTCAATTGTTGTTCCACAACGTTGACATTTACCAACATTGTGTTCGTGATCTCTTACTCTCAATAGAGAATGATTATCTTCTAACATTTTAACAATTTGTTTACGAGCTTCGTATCTGTCTAAACCGTGTAAGTTAGACGGAACTTCGCCACAAGCTTTCATTTTGCCTTCTCCATCAATAACCCAAATTGGTTTTAAATTGTGACGTTTACCAACTTCAAAATCGTTAGGGTCATGAGCAGGAGTAATTTTAACTGCACCTGTACCAAATGATTTATCTACATAATCATCTGCAATGATTGGAATTTCTCTGCCTGTCAAAGGAATAACAACAGTTTTTCCTACAAGTTCTGAATATTTATGATCTGATGGGTGAACTGCAATAGCAACATCACCAAAGATTGTTTCAGGTCTTGTTGTTGCAACAATAATAGCTCCTGCCTCACCTTTTAATGGGTAAGAAATTTCCCACATGTGACCTTGTTCTGTTTCGTATTCTGTTTCAACATCAGAAATTGCAGACTGACATCTAGGACACCAGTTTACAATATATGAACCTTTATAAATTAAACCTTTTTCGTAAAGTTTTACAAATACTTCTTTTACAGCTTCTGAACAGCCCTTGTCAAAAGTAAATCTTTCTCTTGTCCTATCAAATGAAGCACCTAATCTTTTCATTTGGTCTAAGATTTTGCCTTTGTGTTCATTAGTCCATTGCCAAGTTCTTTCAACAAATTTTTCTCTGCCTAAATCGTTACGAGTTAAACCCTCTTTAGCTAATTGTCTTTCAACAACGTTTTGTGTAGCTAAACCGGCATGGTCTGTTCCTGGAACCCAAAGAGTTTCATAACCGCTCATTCTGTGATAACGAACCAAAATATCTTGTAATGTTTCATCAAGAGCATGTCCCATGTGTAAAACACCTGTAACATTTGGAGGTGGAATTACAATTGAGAACGGCTTTTTAGGACTTTTTGAATCTGCTTTGAAAAAGCCGTTATCTTCCCAAAATTTGTAAATACTTTCTTCCGTTTCTTTCGGATTGTAAACGGTAGGTAAATCTTCAATATTTGTAACTGACATCTAATCTATCCTCTTTTTCTACATAAATATAATAAAAGAATACCACAAAAAACTATTTAAAATTTATATATGTTACAAAAAATTTCAAATATTGAAAAGAATATATAAATATGCTATAATAGGAGAATAATAGTATTGTTTTTAATGGAGTTTGAGTATGAAATTAAATCATAAAAAACTAGGTTTTACAATCGCAGAAGTAATGGTTGTAATCCTAATTTTAACAATAATTTTTGCAGCTTTTGCCCCTCTTATCACAAGTAAGAAAAGATCAACAGCAGCTAATAAAGGAGCTATTTGGTCTTGGCACGGTTCAGGTTTCACGGCAGGTCCAATGGACGCATATTTTGATGCCGGAGATGCAAGCTATTCAGGCGCCGCAGTTATTGGGATTTCTCCAGAATCTAAAGAAGATATAAGTACAGGTATGAAACCAGCATCAAAACTTATAATCAGATCAGGTGGAATAACTTCTTCTCAAAAAATTCAACGCCAAATTCAGTTTAGATATGGGGACGGAACAAGAGATAGAGGTAATTTTGCAGGGACATGGCTTGTTGATGGAAAAAACATGCTTCTTGGTGGAGAATATCAGCTAGGTAATGTTGAAGCAAACAAGATAGATGCTAAAAACAATACTGCTATCGGTTATGAGTCATTAACAAAACTTACAAAAGGTAAATATAATACAGCACTGGGAAGTAATACTCTAGCAAATCTTACAACAGGGGAAAGCAACACAGCACTAGGAGCTTATGCAGGAAGTGCCTCCTCTTCAACGGGCAATTATAATACTTTTGTAGGTTCTTATGCAGGTCAAAATTCAACAAGCAGTTATAACACTTTAGTTGGTTATGCTGCAGGTAAAGGTGCACAAGGCTCATACAATACATATATTGGTGCGAATGCTGGTCCGAGCGGGTCATCTTCAGGTCAATATAACGTAGGAGCCGGAGATCATGCTTTGATGAGTATTACAACTGGAGAAAATAACACTGCAATCGGATCTTATGCATTGCAAAAATTAACAACAGGGAATTTCAATACTGCAATTGGCTACAATGCATGTGGTGAAATTACAACAGGTTCATACAAAACTTGTATTGGCTATAACTCAGGTCCACACGCAAATACAACTAGTGAAACATATTTTGGCAAAAGAAATGTTTCAGCTCGTACAGATAGTACAAATGGAATTGAAAGAACTTATATTGGTGCAAAACCATATAATTACGGCGGTGATGCGGTATTAGAAATTCATAACCTTAATTCAAAAAGTCCAAAAATAATTAATGAACCATCTGTTAAAAGTAATACAACAACAGTAATCAATGGAAACCTTATTGTAAAAGGAAAAGCATTTTTTACTGTTGGAAATAAACTAGTTGCTTGGCAACACGATGATGTTAAGGGATCCACATCAAAATACACAATGGGAGACTACAAAAGTTCGCACGTATGTACGAATAGCCAAACCTCTTATTCTGGTTGGGGTAATAACTGTCCGAGCTTATACAGTGACAGAAGAATGAAAAATATAGGCAAAGAAAGTACTGCAGGATTAAACGAAATAAATAAACTTCAAGTTTACAATTACACTTACAAAAATGATAAAGCAAAACAACCACATGTTGGTGTTATGGCGCAAGATTTGATTAAAGTATTTCCAACCGCAGTATCAAAAGATGCAAACGGATATTACAAAATCAGATGGGACGAAATGTTCTATGCATCAATCAATGCTATCAAACAATTAGATAAAAAAATAATTGCATTAATTGACCGAACAACAAAAGTTGAAAGTCAAATTGCACAACTTGAAAAAGAAAATATTACATTAAAAGCACAAGTTTCAAACCTTTCAGCAAGAGTTGAAAAATTAAAAAACAAATAAAATTAATATAAAATTATCAAAGAAAAGCCACTCTTATTAAAGAGTGGTTTTTCTTATTAAAAATTAATAAAAATTTGATTTAATAAAATCTTTGAACTACACTGGATAGAAATGGAGTGCCGGGTTGGAATTAAAAGACTTACCGGCGGTGAAAATAAATTAAGGAGAAAAAAAATGACACCAAAAAACTTTTTATTTACTTCTGAATCAGTTACAGAAGGACACCCTGACAAAGTTTGCGACCAAATATCCGATGCGATATTGGACGAATTTTTGACAAAGGACAATCATTCCAGAGTTGCAGCAGAAACAACTGTAACAACAGGAATGGCTTTAGTTTGCGGAGAAATAACAGCAGATTGCTATGTTGATATTCCACAAGTTGTAAGAAATACTATTAAAAATATTGGTTATGTTGGCTCAAATGCAGGCGGATTTGATGCAAATACATGCGCAGTATTAACAAGTATTGACGAACAATCTACAGATATTGGTAATGGAGTTAACAAAGCTCTTGAATCAAGACAAACAAATGCTGATACCTCTACTGTGGAAACAGAAGAAATTGGTGCGGGCGACCAAGGTATCATGTTCGGTTATGCATGTAACGAAACACCGGAACTTATGCCATTACCAATCAGCTTGGCTCACAAATTATCTTACAGATTGGCTCAAATCAGAAAAGAAGGACTTGTTGATTATTTAAGACCTGATGGTAAATCTCAAGTTACAGTTGAATACGTTGACGGAAAACCATCAAGAATTCACACTATCTTGATTTCTACTCAACACAATCCAACAATCAACGGCTATTCAGATAACGAAAAAGTTCAGGATATTATTAAAGAAGATCTTAAACTTATGGTTATTGATTACGTATTCAAAAACGAATCAATCAAACCTGATGAAAACACAATTATTTTAATCAATCCATCAGGAAGATTCGTAATCGGTGGACCTCAAGGTGATTCAGGCTTGACAGGTAGAAAAATCATTGTAGATACTTACGGCGGTTATTCTAGACATGGTGGTGGAGCTTTCTCTGGTAAAGATCCGACAAAAGTAGATAGATCAGCTGCTTATGCTTCTCGTTATGTAGCTAAAAACATTGTAGCTGCTGGATTAGCTGACAAATGTGAAATCGAATTAGCTTACGCTATTGGTGTTGCGGAACCATTATCAATCATGGTTGATACTTTCGGAACAGGTAAAATTTCTGATGATGAAATTTCTAAACTTGTTTCTGAAAACTTTGATTTGACACCGGCCGGTATTATCAAAAAATTTGATTTAAGAAACTTACCATCTAAAAATGGTGGTAAATTCTATCAATTACTTGCCGCATACGGACACATGGGAAGAACTGATATTGATGTTCCTTGGGAACACATTGATAAGGCTGATATTTTGAGAGATAAAGCTTGCTCTTGCGGGAGTTGTAATTGCAACTAATTAAAATAATATAGATTATAAAAGAGGCGCAAACTTAAATTTAAGTTTGCGCCTCTTAATTTTAAATAAATAAAATTATTTCTTTTCTAATTCGGTCAATTCATTAGATAATGAATTCAATGTCTTTTCTAAATTAGCATTATCTTTTTTAAGAGTTGCAATTCTTGCTCTATCCTTAGAAACACGAGAAGCTAAAGCTTCAATTTTTGAATCTAAAGCTTTAATTGCATTAATTGCAGCATAGAACATTTCGTCCCATCGAATTTGATAGTAACCTTTTTTGTCTTTTGATACCGCATTAGGGAATACTCGTTTCAAATCTTGGGCTATTACACCAACTTGCGGTTGTTGTTCTTCGTCTGCCTTATAAGTGTAATTATAAACAGTCAAACGATTGATAGCATTCAACCCATCATCAAATATTGTAGTTAAGTCTTTCAACCTAATATCTGATGCTAAATCCGGACAACAAGAGTTTGCACCACCATGAGCATAATTTATATCAATATTTAAAGTTTCATGATCATCTCGATTTGGTCGACAAGTTTTATTTAAAGATAAATCCGTATAGGTAGTACTCCATCTATACCCATCAACTTCAGAACTGCCCTCTTTTAATCTTGAAGTCCAGTCATAAGAATTAACACCATCTGAATCGGCACCACATTTTCTTGAGCAAACACAATTAGTATGACCACCCCATTTAGCATGTCTGTAGCCCCTATGCCCTGGAACCCTTACATCACGTCTTGAGCCATCTTTACCCATAAAACAATTTAGGTGTGTTGCATCTTTAGGTCTTTCCATTGTAAAACCAATTAAAGCCGGAGCTCCATCATAGAAATAAGATTTTGACTCCATAAAAGGTTGTCCCCGAACAATTAAATTTCCATTTATTACAACGGAAGAATCACCAAATTTAGAAGAACCAATAGTAATAGGATATGCTCCAGACCTTGAATTTATATTATGAACTTCTAAAACAGCCCCACCATCGAAATTTTCTGAAGTAGAACCTGATCTGAATAACGGTTTTGTTCCTATATATATTCGTTCTTCGGTATCTTTAAACAAACTAAGACCATTTGTATATGAAGAAGTTAAACTTCCTGCCCTATAACCGATACAAGTTTTATAACTAGCACCAGACAATGAGTTACAAGAATCAGAACCAATTGCAGTGTTATAATTTCCAACCCTATCAGTAGACATAGCTTTATGACCAACCGCAGTGTTGTAATCTCCTGCTTGAGAAGTCATATCTAAAGCCCTATAACCAATTGCGGTATTATGAGAGCCAATTTTTTTAGTTGCCGCATATTCACCGATTACAGTATTATAATCTGCCATTTCAACACCAGAATAATTTCCTACAATAGTATTGCTGTTACCAATTGTTCCGGAACCGGCATTATAACCAACAATAGTATTATAACTTTTATCCGTAATAGAACTACCGGCGTTATAACCAATAAGTGTATTATGGTTACCGGTTGTTAATTTTTTACCGGCATTTGTTCCAAATGCAGTATTATAAGTACCTGAAGTTAAAGCATCTAAAGCTCCAGAGCCAAATGCGGTATTATTTGTTGCTGAATCAGAAATCTTTTTATAATCACCACCAAGTAAAATACTTTGATTACCTGCAAACATTGTACCAACAGATTTACCCTCTCTGGAAGAGCCATAATGAAATTTTAGTTGTTTTTGTTTTTCACTGCTTAATTTATTAGTTGCACGAATAACAAGTTTGGAATATAAAACATTGCTACCTGCTTTTAAATAGTTATTAACATCTGCTTTGTCTGTCGGTTGCATACCAATAAATAATTGAGAAGTCAAAACATCAGATAATGGATTAGAGTATATATCAAATTCATCATCACCTTTTACGAAAGACCAAACACTTTCTGCTGCAGAGTTTTTATATCTCACAGTAAATACAGGTGCAAACGCTGCAAGTAATACTGTTAAAACTGCTAGTATTACCATAAGTTCTGCTAATGTAAAACCTATATGTTTTTTTAATTTCATACCCTAAGACTCCATTATTTTCTTTCAAGTTTCATAGCTCTCTCGTTTAGAGATGCTATTTGTTTTTGAATTTTATTATGACTAGATTTTAACTGCTTAACATCTGATTCCATACCAGAGATTTCTGATGCAATTTGCACAACCTTTTTGTCTAAAGTTTTGATTGCATTTATCATCGCATAGAACATTTCGTCCCATCTGATATGCAAGTATCCATCATCACTTTGGTGTACGGAATTAGGGAAAACTTTTTGCAAGTCTTGAGCAATAACACCAACTTGCGGAGTTTTCTTTTTATCTGATTTGAAAATATATTCATAAGGTTTCAATGCTAAAATTTCTTTTAAACCTGAATTATTTTCAGAAATATTATCCTTTAAACGTCTATCTGATGTTGTTTTCAAATTTGGACAACCTGAACTACCTGTAGGGTATTTATCTACACCACCGGAAACACAAGAATCCCCCGCTTCAAAAAAGCTTTCTGATTTATCTCCAGGAGTTCCCAAATTAGCTCCAGGAGTACAGTGATATCCTCCACGCTTACTAATAGACATATAGTAGTCACCATTACATACAAATGTATTCGTCCAAGCTGCAGAAATACCTTTTGGGAAGTGCCCAACAAGTTTCTTTGGAGAATAAGTATATAACCCTCCACGAACAGCAATATTTGAATTCATTACAACTGAAGTACTTGGTAAAGATACCTGATTCCTAGCCTCATCTGTCAATAATGCAGTATATGAAGTATTAACATTATGAACCTCTACTACACCTCTGCCATTAAAGCCTCCAAGCGGAGTACCACCCAAGAATACTCTATCATAATCGTCTTGAGTAAACGCATCTGGAGTATTATTATATGCTCTGCCAGAGCCATAACCAATACAAGTTCTACCCGAATTAGCAGAATCTGTTTTTACACCTTTAATAGAGTTGCAAGTATAAGCACCAATTGCGGTAATGTGTTTTGCAGCTTCATAACCATTTGTATAAGAATTATAACCTAAGATCGTGTTTGAATTTGAACCCTCACCTCCAGGATATGATGAAGCGAGGATTGTGTTATAACCAACATCACTCGTATTTTTTCCACCAGATCCGGTACTATATCCTACATAAACACTCTTTTTAGGGCTATAGTCGAAAGATGATAAGGATTGTCCCCCAATTGCAACTGTGTATAGAGGGTTTATTTTTGATTGATTTGATAATGCACCAATAGAAGTTACAGTTGATACCCCTTTTAAATTCTTAGATGATGCATTACCTATAGCATTTATTATAGTATCATTTGTTGATGAAGTATCTTTATCACCCTTAAAAGCATCAGAGCCTAAAGCTACAGAATAAGAAACATTTGAACGATTTGACAATGCACCAAGCCCTGCAGCTGTTGCACTTTTACTTTTATCAGCATCGACTAATTTGTCATTATTAGATGTCATATAAATATTATTTTTATCATCTAAATACAATGTTCCTGCCGTAATACCTGCACCTGAACCATATCTAAACTGAATCATTCTTTGTTTTGGTTTAGCTTTGATAATAGCCTTTGCATAAGGAGATTCTAATTTAGATGGGGTGAAACCAAATATTGCAGTTGATGTCCAAGTACGCATACCCGGATCATAAAATGCATCCATTTGATCATCATCACTTACATAATTCCAAACATTCTCGTTTGCAATATTTGCACCGTTTCTACGTTTTGTAACAATAGGTGCCATTGCTGCAAACAATATTGCTATTACAACTAAAACAATCAATAGTTCAGTAAGCGAAAAAGCTTGTTTTTTATGTAAAATCATCCTCATCAAACTCCAAAGTATATAACATGAACATTATTATTATATCATATTTTAGAAATCAGTTCAATAAAAAATGGGATATTTTAAGATTAATAAAGGATTTAGAGGATATTTCGGCATTACAAATCTTTACATTATTTAAACCTCTTACGTGATAGAATTAATTTTGTCATGGCAAATAAAAAAATCAAATGGATTATTACATTACTGGTAATTCTCGGTAATTTTATGGGAATGCTTGATTCAAGTACCGTGCAATTAGCTCTTTATCCTATTGCCAAAGGTTTGAACATAACACTACCTGAAGTTCAATGGGTAATTATTGCTTATATGCTTGTTTTGACAGTATTTTTGCCATTCTTTGGGAAATTAGGTGATATTTTCCCTAAAAATAAAGTTTATGCCTCCGGATTCTTTATATTTGCACTTGGCGCAGCACTAAATTGCACCGCTCCAAACTTTGCAATGCTATTAACTTTCAGATGTATTGAAGCTTTAGGAGCATCAATTATGATTGCAAACGGTCCTGCTGTTATTGCAACACTATTCAAAGGGGAAAATAGAGGGAAAGCACTAGGTTTAAATGCAAGTCTTGTTGCCGTTGGCGGAATGAGTGGACCTGCAATTGGCGGAGCATTAATAAATTATTTTGGTTGGAGAACAATATTCCTTCCTTCTGTTCCAATCGCACTACTTGGTGCATACTTTTCATACAAGCTTTTACCTACTTATATGAAAAAGAAAAAATTCAAATTTGATTACAGAGGATTTTTTTATTTTACGGTTGCATTATTCGCATTGTTGTTAGCAATTTCAGAGGGACACACTTGGGGTTGGAAATCATTAAAAATTATTGTCCTAGGTGTTTTAACTCTTATCTTTGGAGGTTTATTCTATTTCAGAGATAGCAAAATAAATGCCCCATTGATTAACTTCAAAATGTTTAAAATAAAAACATTTACATTTGGGAATATTGCAGTTATGACCTCATATATGACAATGTTCACAAACGGAATTTTATTACCGTTTTTCTTGCAAGAAATTGTAAAATATAACGCATTTGTAACAGGTTTATTAATTTTACCTTATTCTGTCGCATCATCTATTGTTGCTCCATTTGCTGGTAGTTACGCAGGGAAACACGGAAGTAGAATGCTTACGATTCTCGGTCCATCTATTTATATAATTGCTCTTACAATTTTCACCACATTTAACACTCATACTCAAATGTGGGAAATTATTTTAGCATCTATAATTATGGGAATTGGTAACGGTTGTTTCCAATCTCCGTCAAACAATGCAATTATCACAAGTGTAAAAAAAGAAGAACTTGGAATAGCAAGCGGAATTCTATCTTTATCACGAAATTTAGGGAATATTCTAGGTGTTGCCGTTACAATTACATTGTTTGACAGTTTTAGAAATATATTAGTTAATGACGGAGTTGCTTATACTAAAGCTTTTCTAAATTCTTATCACTGGACAATGTGCTTTGGTATCGTATTTGGAATTATTTGTTTATCTTGTTCGTTCTACGCATATCGAGAAAAACACTCAAACTAGCAAATTCTATTTTTATGGTTTTTATATCTTTTGAAAGGATATAAAACATTTAATGATAAAAATAAGATTCACTCCAAAACAATTAACCAATCCGGAATCTGCATTTCAATATTTATCCCAAAAAGTTATAAAATCTTCAAAAAATAAAGAACAAGTTGACCCGTCATCATTTTATGCAATGTTAACCTCTATTGGAGATAAATTTGAAAAAAATTCTCAAAGAGAATTAATGAATAATAATTCAAAAAGATTAGCTGAACAGCTCGTAAGTTTTGGCAATGGAACACTTGCAGGAATTATCTATAGTTTTTTAATAAAATTAAATTATAGAAAAACAAATGTTTTAGAACAACTTGCATATAATGCACTTGCTGTTGCTAAGAGATTTCATGACCCTGTACACATTATGGCAAGATGTGAAGATTTAAATAAAGTTCTTGTTCAAAAAGATTCCAAAAGTCCACAAAGATTGAAAATTTTATTTGAAGAAAAAAGAGCATTATCTGATATTTGCAAAAATTATGAAAAAATGGAAAACAGATACAAAACAATTACAAGAAAGTTAAAACCTATTGACGTTTATGAAAATATGCTTTGTAATGTAAAAATAAGAATAGCAAAATATTTAAGAGATTCAAATAAAAATCAAGCGTTGCAAGAATTGAGTGAAGCTCACGAAATAGCGGTAAAGCTTGGAAAAACAGACACCATAAAAGCTATCACAAGAATAACTAACGAAATCAAAAAATAATTTTTCAAATTAAATTAATATAATGTAAATATTCTTGAAAAATAAAAATCTCTGTTTTATGATATAAGTGTAAAAATTACACTAAACAAATTACGAATGGTAGGGAATGTATGACTTGTAATGAAAACATTAGAAATATAGCAATTATTGCTCACGTTGACCACGGTAAAACTACATTAGTTGACTGTTTGTTAAAACAAGCAGGTGCTTTCCGTGCAAACCAACACGTAGAAGAACGTGTTCTTGATAGTAACGATTTGGAAAGGGAAAGAGGAATTACAATCCTTTCTAAAAATATTTCAATCAACTATAAAGGAACAAAAATTAACGTTGTTGACACCCCAGGACACGCAGATTTTGGTGGTGAAGTTGAACGTGTTTTAGGAATGGTAGATGGTGCATTGTTAATCGTTGATGCTGCCGAAGGACCAATGCCTCAAACTAGATTTGTATTATCAAAAGCTTTAGAATTAGGTTTGAAAATTATTGTTGTAATCAACAAAATCGATAAACCTGCTGCTGAACCTCTTACTGCCTTAGACAAAGTTTTTGATTTATTCACTGAATTGACTGACAGAGAAGATTTGATTGATTTTCCATTCATCTTTTCAAGCAGTTTAAACGGTTTTGCAATTAAAGATTTGAATGATGAAAGAAAAGATATGACACCATTACTTGATTGCATTATCAAAAATATTAAAGCACCAGATGGCGATGAAAACGAACCATTCCAATTCAGAGCTACAACTCTTGACTACAACGAATACGTTGGGAGAATCGTTATCGGCCGTATTGCTCACGGTAAAGTAAGTTCTCAAGACCAAGTTTGTTTAATTCACGCAGACGGTTCTCAAGAAAAAGGTAAAATCGTTAAACTTTTTGGATTTAAGGATTTAGGCAGAGTTGAAATTGAATCTGCTTCTGCTGGTGATATCGTAGGGATTGCAGGCTTTTCAGATATTCAAATCGGTGAAACAATTTGCGACCCTAACACTCCAAAAGCTTTACCTCTAATCAAAGTTGACGAACCTACATTGCAAATGAACTTCTCTGTAAATGATAGTCCATTTGCAGGAACTGAAGGTAAATTCGTTACTTCAAGACAACTTAGAAAACGTTTATACACAGAACTTGAAAAGAACGTAAGTTTAAGAGTTGAAGACACAGATTCAACAGATTGTTTTAAAGTTTCAGGGAGAGGCGAACTTCATTTGAGTATTCTTATTGAAACAATGCGTCGTGAGGGTTATGAATTTGCAGTATCAAAACCGGAAGTAATTTACAAGACAATCAATGGCGAACATTGTGAACCTTATGAAAACCTGATTATTGATGTTCCGGAAGCTTACGCAGGTAGTGTTATCGAAAGATTATCAAATAGAAAAGCTGAAATGAAAGATATGCAAACTTCTAAAGGAAGAACAAATCTAACATTCCATATTCCAGCAAGAGGCTTAATCGGTTTCAGAAGCGAATTCATCAGAATGACAAGAGGTGAAGGTATTATGTATCACACATTCTTGCATTACAGACCTTATGCTGGTGATATTCCTCGTCAAAGAAGCGGATCAATCATCGCTTTTGAACAAGGGGAAGCTATTCCATACGCATTAGCTCAATTTGAAGACAGAGGGGTATTCTTCATCACTCCTAAAACAAAAGTTTATAGAGGAATGATTATCGGTGAATGTAATAGACCTCAGGATATTCAAGTTAATATCTGCAAAACAAAGAAACTTACAAATATGAGAAGTTCTACTGCAGATGTTATGGTAACTCTTCAAGCTCCAAGAATTCTATCTTTGGAAGAAGCTCTTGAATATATTGGAGATGATGAATTAGTTGAAATTACTCCTGAAAATATCAGATTAAGAAAAGCTGATTTAACTAAGAAAATTTACAACTAATAAATCTTAACTAGTACGACAAAAAATTATAAAAGACGGATTAAAAATAAAATTTAGTCCGTCTTTTTGTTTAGAAAATCATAACCAATCGAGCAATACATTCAAATCTTTTTGTGATATTCTAATGGTATGACATGGAGAGGTTTTAGGGTTTTAATAGCAATAATTTTAGTCGCATTGTTATGCAAAGCTTGTCTTGTAAAAGATACTGTTCCAAACAATCAAAAAAGAATTCAAACAGAATCCGACAAGTTGCAAGTTAATTATCCTGTGCCTAAAAACATCTCGATTAACGGGATTGATTACCTTGAATCCACAGCACCAATTGGAAAATTCGGAGGGGAGTTAGTTTCTTCTACAATTGGTGAAGGTCCTAAAACATTCAATCCATTCAATTGCAAGGATAACACCTCTCAAACAATGGCAAGTGTAATGTATGACGGATTATTGACATCAGATCCGATTACCGGTCAACCAACCCCAAAACTTGCAAAAGCATTTTCTATCTCCCCAGATGGAAAAACATATACAATCAAATTAAGACATGGAATAAAGTGGTCTGACGGTAAACCAATAACAGCAGATGATGTTGTATTCACGTGGAATAATATTATTTTTGCGGGCTTTGGTGACACATCAACAAGAGATTCTATTGTCATTGACGGTAAACTTCCAACAGTCAAAAAAATTGACAATTACACAGTTGAATTCACAACCCCAAAACCTTTTGCGCCTTTTATCAGAATGTTATCAACATCAATTGCACCAAAACATATTTTCATGCCTGCAATAAAAAAAGGAACGGCATATTTTGACTCGTTTTTATCAACAAATACAAAACCATCAGATTTTGTAGTATCAGGAGCTTTCAAATTGAAAGAATATGTACCGGCGCAAAGAGTAGTTTTTGAACGAAATCCTAATTATTATGAGATAAATTCAAAAGGGCAAAAATTACCTTATTTAGATAAGCTTGTTTATTTAATTGTAGGAGATTTGAATAACGAAGTCCTGAAATTTGAAGCAAAAGAACTTGATGTTATTTCATTACAAGGTTCAAAAGTTGCGAGATACAAATCACTAGAACCTCATTCCGATTTCAAATTATACAATCTCGGTCCGGATACTGGAACAATGTATTTATCTATGAATTTGAATAATCGAAAAAATGACAAAGGGAAATATTATGTATCTCCAGACAAACAAATGTGGTTTCAAGATTTGAACTTTAGAAAAGCTGTCGATTATGCAATAGATAGGAAAAATATGGTTTTAAATATTGCAAATGGAATTGGTGCACCATTATTTACTCCGGAAAGCTTAAATTCAATATATTTAAACAAAAATTTAAAACCTTATGATAAAAATTTGAATAAATCAAAGCAATTACTTAAAAAATCCGGTTTCTACTTAGATAAAAAGGGTAGACTTTTTGATAAACACGGACACAGAGTTGAATTTGATTTGTACACAAATGCCGGCAACACAGAACGTGAAGCAATTGGAGTTATGGTAAAACAAGACCTAGAGGATTTAGGAATGAAAGTTAATTTCAAACCTATTGAATTCAATTCACTTGTAAATAAACTCGTAAGTACTTATGATTGGGATATGGTAATTATGGGTTTAACAGGATCACCTCTTGAACCTAACGGAGGAAAAAATGTTTGGTTATCAGATGGCAGACTCCACATGTTCAATCAAAGAACCCCACAAGAGGGAAAAGCAAAAATTTTACCTTGGGAAAAAGAGCTTGATTATTTATATACTCAAGGGGCTTTAGCAACAAAATTTGAGGACAGAAAAAAATATTATGACAAATATCAAGAAGTTGTCTATAACGAAAAACCAATGATTTATATTTATTCACCAACTAGAATTGTTGCATTGCGAAACAAGTTTAAAAACATTTATCCGTCCAGTCTTGGAGGGATTACGCATAATATTGAAGAAATTTATATAGGAGAATAATTAAAAGGTGGAAACATTAAAATACATATTAAAACGAATAATTCAAACAATCCCGCTTCTTATTATTGTATCTTTAATAAGTTTTTTCATAATAAGACTTTCTCCTGTTGATCCATTGGCAGAATTAAAATTAAATCCATCTGTATCACCTGCAACAGTTGAAAAAGAAAAACAAAGATTAGGACTAGATAAACCAATAATTATACAATACGGGAAATGGGCTTATTCTTTTGTTAGAGGAGATTTAGGTGTAACTTCCACGGGCGAAAAAGTTAGCCAAAAATTAAAAGAAAGAATTCCAAATACACTACTTTTAACAAGTATAGTAATATTTTTAACATGGCTTGTTGGAGTTCCGTTAGGAATTATTGCTGCGGTCAATTGGAAAACACCTTTTGATAGACTATTAACAGTTTTAACAAGTATTGGAATGGCAATTCCATCATTCTTCTTTGCAGTTTTGTTATTGATATTTGCAGTCAAAACCGGTTGGTTCCCAATTGGTGGACTAACTAGTCCTAATTTTTCTGAAATGAATTTTGGTGCAAAATTTTTGGATATCACACATCACTTAATATTGCCTGTACTTGTATTGTTTACAATTTCTCTTGCAGGATTACAAAGACAAATGCGAGCAAATATGCTTGATGTCCTAGATAGTGACTATGTTAAATTTGCAAGAGCTAAAGGTTTGCCAGAATTCACTGTTATTTATAAACATGCCCTAAGAAATGCCATAAATCCTATGATTACACTGCTAGGCTTTGAGTTTGCAGGACTGTTAAGTGGGGCAGCATTAACAGAATATGTTTTTCAATACCCTGGGCTTGGAAGATTAATCCTTGAAGCTGTTATGAAATCAGATATAAATCTTGTTATGGCATCATTGATGATGGGTGCCGTAATGCTTGTATTAGGTAATTTAATTGCGGATATTCTTTTAATCATCACAGATCCGAGAATTAGAGTGAAATCATGATTAAAGAAGTTTTACAACAATTATGGAAAGATAAATTTGCAAGAATTGCTCTTATTGTTTTAGGAGTAATTTATCTTGCACTATTTTTAGCAGATTTTATTGCACCTTATACAAAAGATTTTTCAGATAGAACAATGGCTTATGTTCCACCATCAAAAGTTTTTACAATTGACGAAAATGGGAAATTATCTAAACCATATACTTATAACTACACAAGGAAATTCAATCCTCAAACTCTTGAAATAGAATACAATCTAGATAGAAGTCAAAAACATTATGTAAAAATTTTCTCTCAAGGTCAACCTTATAAATTTCTTGGACTAATACCAATGAAAAGACACCTTGTTACAACAGATTCAAACGGAAGATTGTTTTTACTTGGAACAGATATAAATGGGCGAGATGTATTTTCAAGACTTCTATTTGGCGGGCGAATTTCTATGACTATTGGTTTTTTAGCTTTGTTTGTTCTATTCCCGATAGGACTGTTATATGGGGGAATTTCCGGCTATTTTGGCGGGAAAGTTGACATGATTATGATGAGATTTGCAGAGGCAATAATGTCTATACCGAGCTTTTACTTACTTATAATTCTTGCTTCAATTCTTCCGTCGGGCATGACAAGTACTCAAAGATTTTTGCTTATTGTAATAATTTTAGCTCTTATCGGCTGGGCAGGATTTGCAAGGGTCGTAAGAGGTATGGTTTTATCTATCAAAAATCAAGAATACATTCAAGCAGCTCAGTCAATTGGAGCATCTAAATTGCGAATAATCACGAAACACATCTTACCACAAACTACAAGCTTTGTTATTGTTGCAATGACATTATCAATCCCATCATATATTTTATCAGAATCAGGATTGAGCTTTTTAGGTCTTGGAATTCAACAACCTGATGCAAGTTGGGGTAATATGCTCAAAGAAGCTCAAGAATTCACAAATATTTTATACAGACCTTGGCTTTTAACCCCTGGATTTTTAATTTTTGTATCAGTTTTGGCTTTTAACCTAATAGGTGATACCATAAGAGATGTTTTAGACCCACAAAGCAAAATTAGATAACACACAAAAGGAGAGCTATGGAAGTAAATCTGGATCATTTGACAAATATAATAAACCTTGAATATATGCTAAGAATTTTAATTGCAGTTATTTTTGGTTTTTGTATCGGGTTAGAAAGAGAATTAACAAATAAATACGCAGGGTTAAGAACTCACATATTAGTTTGTTTAGGTGCTTGTGTATTTACACTTATATCAATTTATGGTTTTCCAACTTTTGCAACAGGGGATAACGTAATTGTTAACCAAGCAACCGGTATAAGAGATACATCAAGAGTTGCAGCTCAAATTGTTACAGGTATTGGTTTTATTGGTGCAGGTACTGTTCTTAGAAACGGACCAATCGTTTTAGGATTAACAACTGCAGCAACTTTGTGGATTGCAGCAAGTATCGGTATGGCATGCGGAGCCGGAATGTATGAAATAGCTTTTGCAGGAACTCTTTTATCAATTCTTACTCTTGTTTCAATCAGAGTTTTTGAAAGAAAAGTTATTCCAAATAGCATCAAACGAACAAAAAGAATTAAAATTTCAATAATTTGTAAAAATGAAATAGCTAAAAAAATTCACGAATTCATTATCGGCAAATATCAAGAAATCCGAGAATTAACCGAAAAGAAAATGAATGCAGATGAGAATAATACAAAAATAACTTGTATTATAGATATTATTACTAAAAAACCGGTCAAAGATTTGTATAAAGCTTTTCAAGAATTTGATGATCTTGAATCAATATCAATTCAAGAATACAATGAATAGGGATAACCGCTTTACATTGTACCTGTTTTAAGCTAGTATAATATGAAGAGAAATAATATTTAGTTTAAGGGAGAAAGAAGTTGAAATATAAACGTATTTTGCTAAAAATAAGCGGAGAAGCATTACTTGGAGATCAACAATTCGGAATTGACCAAGCTCCAGTAAAAATGATTGCAAATGAAATAAAAAAAGCTTTAGAAATGGGAGCAGAAGTTGCAGTCGTTGTTGGAGGCGGAAACATTTTCAGAGGAATGAAAAACAGTGCAAAACTTGGAATGGATCAAGCATCAGGTGATTATGTTGGAATGCTTGCCACGGTAATGAATGCAATCGCCTTGCAAAGTGCGTTAACTCAAATAGATGTTCCATGCAGAGTTCAAACAGCAATTACAATGAACCAAATTGCTGAACCTTATATTCGTCATAGAGCAATCAGACATCTTGAAAAAGGTAGGGTTGTAATATTTGCAGCAGGAACAGGAAATCCATTCTTTACAACTGATACGGCTGCAGCTTTAAGAGCATCAGAAATTAATGCTCAAGCGATGCTTATGGCTAAAAATGGAGTAGATGGAGTTTACACAGATGACCCGAATACAAATCCGGAAGCTAAAAAACTTGAAAAAATAACCTATGACGATATTATTAAAAATGGTTTAAAAGTTATGGATACATCAGCTTGTGCATTATGTAAACAAAATAATATTCCTATTGTTGTATTTGACTTCAAAAAACAAGATGGAATTAAAGAAATCCTTAGCGGAAAAGAAATCGGAACATATATTAACTAGTTAAATATACGAAAGAGGTAAAAAATGTCAGAAGCTTTAGAAGAATTATTTTTATTCGGCGAAGAAAAAATGGAAAAAACAGTTGCCCAACTTCAAAAAGAATTTGGAACAATTCGTTCAGGTCGTGCTAACCCTGGAATTTTGGACAGAGTAATGGTTGAATACTACGGAGCTCCTACTCCTCTAAGACAAATGTCACAAGTATCAGTTCAGGATGGTACTACTCTTGTTATCACACCTTATGACAAAACTGTTATGAAAGAAATTGAAAAAGCAATTATCAAAGCTGAAATCGGGATTACTCCAAACAGTGATGGTATTTGTATCAGACTTCCATTCCCTCCATTGACAGAAGATAGAAGAAAAGAAATTGCAAAAGATGTAAAAAAACTCGGCGAAGATGCTAAAGTTGCGGTTAGAAATATAAGAAGAGATATGACTGACGGATTAAAGAAAATTGAAAAAAGTGAAAATCTTCCAGAAGATATGGTGAAAGATAATCAAGATAAAATTCAAAAATTAACAGATAAATATACTGCAAATATTGATAGTGCAGTTGCAGTAAAAGAAAAAGAGGTTATGACAGTATAATGATTGATTTAGGCTTGAATAAAAATGCAACCAGAATGTTGACAGGTTTTATAATGGGTACCATTGTAATGCTTTGCATTATGTGGGGTGACATAGCATTGTTATGTATGCTTGCAGTTATGTTAATTGCAGGCTCGAGAGAATACGTAAAAATGCTTAACCACAAAGGTTTTTATCCAAGCCTTAAAGTCATTTATTTTACAGAAGCAATTCTTGCTACTGTCGTTTATTTTAAAAGATTTGACCTTGTTGCAATAACCTTAACCATTTGTGCTATGGCATCTTTTATGTGGGTTTTATTTAGAGGCAGACAACCATATATTGCGAATGTTGCTACAACTTTACTCGGTATGGTTTATTGTGGTTGGTTTCCTCTTCATTTAATCTTTTTGAGAGATTTATCTTGCACAAGATATGATAGCGGATTAGGTTTTGTAGTATTGATGTTCACATCAATATTGTTAACAGATGTTGGTTGTTACTACATTGGAACAAAATTCGGGAAACGTAAACTTGCACCTGTTATTAGCCCAAACAAAACCATTGAGGGTTCAATGGGCGGAATATTTTTCGCAATTTTGGGGGCTTTAGTTATCGGATATTTTATTGATTTACAATGGTATTTATCAATACTTGCAGGGCTTATTTGTACAATATTCGCACAAATTGGCGATCTTTGTGAATCTTTAATTAAACGTGATGCCGGTGTTAAAGATTCTGGAACAAGTCTTCCTGGACACGGAGGATTTTTAGATAGAACAGATAGTTTTATTCTAACAATTCCAATTATGTATTATTTCTGTAAATGTTTCATCTTCCATACTGAATGGATTCAAACATTAATTCACGCAGTGAAAGGATTATTCTAATGTCAAAATCTGTTGCTGAGATTTTTGGAATTGAAACAATTACATCAGAATATTACAATCACGCACTAACTCATTCTTCTTTTACGAAAGAAAAAAATCTTCCATACACTCAATGTTATGAGAGATTGGAGTTTTTGGGTGATGCTGTTTTGAAATTAACAATTTCAGATGTATTATTCAAAATGTATCCTGACTATCAAGAGGGGGAGTTATCTAAAATCAGAAGTATTATTGTTTCTGATAATACACTTGCAGATATTGCAAAGAAAAATGGTCTTCAAGATTTAATCATAATGAGTAAGCATGAAGAAAAACAAGGTTGCAGGAAGTTAAATTCTATTTGCGCATGCGCTTTTGAAGCAACCCTTGGAGCTTATTATCTTGACGGGAAATATAACGAACTTGAAAAATATATAGAAAAGACATTCAAACCTTATATAATTGATGTCAAAGACCATTTTGAAAAATTCAATGCAAAAGCTGTTTTGCAAGAATACACGCAAGGTAAAACAAAAAATACTCCCGTTTATACCGTAATTCGAGAAATTGGACCGGAACACAAAAAAGAATTTGAAGTAGAAGTTAAATATAATGATGAAGTTCTTGCAACTGAAAAAGGATTGACCAAAAAAGAAGCAGAACAAAAATGCGCATACTCTGCATGTAAAAAACTGGGGATTATATAGAATGACAAAAATATTTGTTTCACCATCAATACTTTCTGCTGATTTTGCGAATCTTGAACGAGATATAAAAAAAGTAGAAACAAATGGGGCTGACTGGATTCACGTAGATGTAATGGACGGACATTTTGTACCAAATATTACAATTGGAATTCCTGTTGTAAAGTCAATCAAAAAAGTTACACAATTACCGCTTGATGTTCATTTAATGATTGATAATCCGGAAAAATATGTTGAAGATTTTGCGATATCTGGAGCTGATATCATTACATTTCACTATGAAGCAATAAAAAATAATTACCCAGAAAAATACAAAAATAAAATAATTGAACTTATAAATAAAATTAAATCAATGAACGTTAAGGCTGGAATATCCATAAAACCTAAAACGTCACCAAACGAAATTATAGAATTTTTGCCAATACTTGATTTGGTTTTGATTATGACTGTAGAACCTGGGTTTGGCGGTCAAAAGTTTATGCCTGGTTGCGCAAACAAAATTCCGACAATTAAAGAAAATGCGTTACAAGATTTAATAATCCAAGTTGATGGCGGAATAAATGATGAAACAGCAAAAATTTGTACAAAACTAGGCGCAACTTCGCTTGTTGCAGGAAGTTTTATTTATAAAGCAGAAAATATCCAAAAAGCTATAGATTCTTTAAAAAGTTAAGCATTTAGATTCTCACCTTTACGAACTTTTCGTTTCAGGATTTCATTTATATCGGTATTTAACTTATCTTTATCGTCTGTGCCGTCATTTTCGGAGGTTTTAATTGTCTTTTCAGATTCTTTAACTTCGCCATCTTGTGCATATTTGTTTTCTTTATTAGATAAAGAAGCACTCGGAACACCTGTCTTATCAGCGATTTGACCTTTGTAAGATGCTGCACTTGATTTGTTTTCAGAATTTACGGACTCTGCCTGCAATTGAGTATCTGCAGTAATTTCAGCTTGATTAACCGCATCTCCACCTGCTTGAACAGCTTGTTTTCCTGCAATATAATCAGCAATTCTAAATAATGGGAATCCTTTTATTGATGTTAATAAGTCATTTCCGATACCAATTGTTTCAGAACCAAAATCCTGAGCAGATAATATTGAACCAGTTTGAGCCTTGATTGTTGAATCGAACTGATTAAATTCCGATTCTGATACGGAAATTGAAGTTTGTCCGTCATTGCCATATTCTTGCAATTGTTGTTGAAGTTTATTTATCTTAGAAAGAGAAGAAACATCGCTCTTATCAGAATTTATTTTATCAACCTCACTACGCAATTCAGATTGCGCAGCATCAGCTTTTGACAAAAGTTCTGACATATAGTTTTCAAGATTTTGAATTTCATCTACTGATTGAGCTTGGACAGAAGAAATAATAGACGCAGATTCCGCAGCCGCTTTTGTATTTTCTTTGCTATCACCTGTAAATATTTTGGCTTGATTACGCAAACTTACATTAGCATTTTGCAATTCTTCTCTCTTTGTTTGCGCTGCACTCTTGTCTTGCGGAACAGATGTAGAATCTGTCGAATTGGTTTCATTTTGTTCTTCTTTTGTGATATCCGGAGGGGTTGAAGTTTCTGAAAGCTCAACTCCAACCAATGAATTATCTACAACCTTTGAGTCTTCGGTCTTTTTATCAGTTGTTTGAGTTGTAGATTGAGCCATTTCATAGGTCGTTTCATCATTGGTATCTAAAGTCGCACGAAAATCTTGCGCCCACTGTAGATACACAGATGGCACATCAACACCTTGTCTTTCATATTTTATAATCTGCTTTGCCGTTAAGTTTCGCCAATCAATTTGACGAGGTGAAACAGCACTTATTCTTACAACGTCCATAGTACGCCCTTGTTTTTCTTCTATTTAGTTATTCGGATAACAGAACAGAAAACTTTAAAAATTTAAAGAAAATATTAACAAAAGTTAAAGCTTTCATTCAATTAAATGATACCTTTTTTGAAAAATATTGTATAATATTAGGACAAGAAAAGTGAGGATTTTATAATGACCTACGAAGAATTAATGGAAAAAGCAATAGAAGTTTCAAAAAACGCATACGTTCCGTTCTCAAAATTTCCGGTAGGAGCTTGTGTCTTAACAGAAAATGGAAAGACTTTCTGCGGTTGTAATTTTGAAAACTCAAGCTATGGATTAACAATATGTGCTGAACGAAATGCAATAGGTTCAGCTATTGCAGCTGGCGAAAGAAAAATAACAGCTATCGCAATCTACTCTCCACTTATGGATAAATGCATGCCATGTGGAGCTTGCAGACAAGTTATTGCAGAATTCACAGACCCAGATGCGGTTGTATTGCAAAAAATTGGTGATGAAGTGAAACCTTATACAATAAAGGAACTTCTTCCGGAGGCTTTCTTATTGTAAAATGTATATCTTTGAACTTATTTTCAATGCTTTCAAAAAGAAAAAACAACCCATTTCGACCTACAATCCAGTAGATACAGATGGAACAGAACTTGAAGAAGATTCTGACGATTGTGAACATCTTTTTATGCCTTTGGACTCTTCAAACGAATATTTTGCCTGTAAATATTGCGGTTTAGTTGTCCACAAAAGCAAACTTAAAAACAAAAACATATTTGAAAATAAATCTTTTTAATAGATATCTGGAGAATTTAAAAGCTCTTCTTCTTTATTAAATTACAAAAGAAGGAGGGCTTTTATGTCTAAAAATCTAGGTGAAATTATCAATAACATAATGGAAGAGAATTCCACACGCAAAGTTTTGATTTTAACAAATCATTTGCAAATCAGAGGAACTATCCACGATTATAATGAACAGTGTAAAAACTGCCACAATTGTATTATTTCATTAAAAGATGTGAAAATCGCACGAATTGAAGAACTTTGTGGCTGTAACAATAATGACTGTGAATGCAGTATTCCTTATTTTGCGGAATACAGTTGGCTTAATATTTCAGCAAATGCAATTGTTGGTTTTAGTATTATTAAATAGAAGAAACGGCGATTTCAAAAATTTGAAATCGCCGTTCTTTTAACTTTTATTGTAAAATCTTACACTTTTCTCTTACGAGCAGCTTCAGATTTGTGTTTTCTTTTAACGCTTGGTTTTTCATATCTTTCACGTTTTTTAACTTCAGATAAAATACCAGCTTTTTGAATTTTTTTCTTGAAACGTCTTAAAGCGCTTTCAATACTTTCGTTTTCACCAACTTTAACTTCTGCCATTTATATTTTCACCACCTTTATAGCTTAATTTATGTATCCAGTATATTATAAAACCCGAAAAATATCAACTTTTGCAAGTTTTGTTAAGTTTTTTGAAGATACAACAATTATTACCAAAGATAACTTTCAACCTTTAAAAAGAGACAGATTGCAAGATTTTTATAAAATAGTAAAATCTTTGACAGACTAAATTATCTCCCTCTAAAATAATCACAAATCAATTTTTCTTGACGAGGAAGAAGATGTTTAATACGATTTACAATAGTATTATTTTGTAAATCATCCAATTGTTTTTTTAGAATAGCTTTTTCAAGCAACACCTTATCATATAGGTCTGAACAAATTTTGCTCTTATCTATATGTTCTTTTAATTTCGACAGTTGTAATTCTTTTTCTCTTATAGCAGAAATGAGTTCTTGTTTCACCTTGTATAAACCTCTCATATATCACATATCAAGAATAAACTGTTCTATTAAATTTAAAATCAACTTTTTAGGTGATTTTGAACTAAACGTTCAATAAATCATACTCATAGCCTAGTTTTAATGCCTCAATATTTTTAGGAATTAAATTCTTTCTATGCGCTGGAATTACGTTGTTCAAAGCTTTTTCCAAAGTTTCAAGAGAAACTAAGCCGCTAACTTTAGACAAAATCCCTAGTGCAAGAATATTAGACATTTTAATATTTCCTAATTTTTCCTCAGCCATTTGAGTGATAGGCGCAAATATATAATGAATATCATCTCTAGTTTCAACTTTTTTAGCTAAAGAAGTATTCACAATAATATATCCACCTTTTCTTACACAAGGAGTATATTTATCAAATGAAGCTTGATTCAATACGATAATAAAATCAGCATGTGTTTTTTGAACAGCACTAACATCTTCATCAGACATAACAATACTGCAATTAACTGTTCCGCCTCTCATCTCTGCACCATAAGACGGATACCAAGTAACATTTTTATCATCAAGCATAAATCCATTAGCAAGAACTTCTCCTGCCAATAACACACCTTGTCCGCCAAATCCTGCAATTATAAAATCTTTTTCCATAATTATTACCTTTATTTATTATTTACTGTAATGTCTTTATAAATTCCCGGTTTGAAAACTTCCATCATTTCGTTTTTAACACGGTCATGAGCTTTTTCCGGAGTCATTCTCCAGTTAGTAGGACAACTTGAAAGAATTTCAACAAAGCCTAAGCCCAAACCTTGTAACTGAACTTCGAAAGCTTTCTTAATAGCTTGTTTTGCTTTTTTGATATTTGCAACAGAATCAAGAGAAACTCTTGCACTGAAAGCTGTACCATCACAAAGCGCAATGTGTTCTGCTATTTTGATTGGATAACCATAGTATGGAACATTTCTACCAGTTGGAGACGTTGTTGTAACTTGCCCCAACAAAGTTGTAGGTCCTAATTGACCACCTGTCATACCGTAAGTTGTATTGTTGATACAAATTGCAGAGATTTTTTCACCTCTTAAAGCTGCGTGCATACTTTCAGCTAAACCGATTGACGCAAAATCACCATCACCTTGGTATGTAAATACAAATTTATCGGGTCTTGCTCTTTTAATACCTGTAGCTTCTGCCATTGCTCTACCATGAGGAGATTCAAGAGCATCAATATTCAAAAAGTCATATATCGTAACAGAACAACCGATTGAAGCTGCGACAATTGATTTATCTCTAATGCCCAATTCGTCTAAAACTTCTGCTACAAGTCTGATTGCAACACCGTGGTCACACCCAGGGCAGAAAGTATATTTTACATCATCTTTAAATGCATCTGCAATTTTAAAAACTTGAGTTTCCATTATTTTAAGCCCTCCATTACCTGTGAAATAATTTCTTCCGGAGACGGAGGAGCTCCAACTCCTTTATGAATCAATTCAACCGGAACAGCGCCGTTAACAGCAAGTCTAACATCATTAACCATTTGTCCCATATTAACTTCAACAACAATGAATTTTTTAGTTGTTTTAGATAATTCTTCTAATCTTTTATTAGGGAATGGGAATAAAGTAATCGGTCTTAAAATACCGGCTTTGATACCCTGTTGTCTTAACAATTTGGCTGCAGTTTTAACATTTCTTGAAGTTGAACCGAAACTTACAAGAACAACATCTGCATCTTCTGTTCCAATTTCTTCCCACTCTGTTTCGTTTTCTTCTAATTTTCTATATTTATCATAAAGTTTTTCTAAGAATTCGCATTGAGTATCCGCAATTGGCGCATAAGATCTGATAATTCTTGCTTTTCTATCTTTAGCACCACTTAAAGCCCAATCGGAATTATCAATTTCAGGATACGGATATTCTTTGAATTCAACCGGTTCCATCATTTGACCTAACAATCCATCAGCTAAAAGAACTGTTGGATTTTTATATTTTTGAGCAAGATAGAATGCTTTATATGTTAAATCTGCGCATTCTTGAACTGTTGCAGGAGCCAAAACGATAAGTTTGTAATCTCCATTTCCGCCACCTTTTGTAGCTTGGAAGTAATCTCCTTGAGATGGGTAAATATTACCTAACCCAGGACCACCTCTCATAACGCTCACTAATACAACCGGAAGTTCATCTGCAGTTGCATAAGATAAACCCTCTTGCATTAAAGAAACAGCACAAGATGAAGATGAAGTCATTGCTTTTACACCAGTTGAGCATGCTCCAATAACCATATTGATAGCGGCTAATTCACTCTCTGCTGATACATAAGCTCTATTTAATTCTTGCATTTTACCGCTCATAAATTCTCCGATTTCACTCTGTGGAGTAATCGGATATCCGAAATAGCACTGACACCCTGCAAGTACCGCAGCATTTGCAATAGCATAGTTACCTTTCATTAAAACTTTTTTACCTGTTAAACATTCAACCATATATCTATCCTCTGTAAACCTCTGTTATAGCTAAATCTGGGCATCTTGTAGCGCACATTGCACACCCTAAACATTCATGATTAGGGTCACAAAATTCAACCACTTTATTTCCCAACTTATTTGTCTTATCACTAACTTTGATAAGATTTTTAGGACATTCTTTTATACATAAATAACATGCCTTACATTTTTCTTGATTAATAACTATCCTACTCATATATCCCTCTTTCAAATATACTCTTAACACATTTTATCACTAATAATGAAAAGTAAATACCTAATCTTAACATTTGTAATAAATATGCGTAATAAAATTTACTAAAAATTCTATGCCTGCTAAAATCATTATGTAGGGATATATTTTTTAAGGACAAAAAGATGGCTCAAGAATTAGAACTAATCGTTGATATGTTAAGGGAGATGAAAAGAGCTAACAACACTAATAGTGAGAGTTTTGACAAGTTGTTAGCAAATATAGGAAGCAAGTTAGATGTTATTGATAAGAATTCAACCTCTTCTGCTCTTCTAAAGGCTTATTTCGGGGAAATAGCCAAGTCTGTAGATGATAAATATACCACTACTTTAAACAAATTTTCCGATATTGAAAAAGCTCTTAAGGCTATCTTTCAAGATCAAAATGAGCATGTCAAAAATAAAGATATTAAAGAACTATTTGAGTCTTTCACCACAAGCATGAATAATTTCTACACTGAAGCAAGACAACAAAAAGTTCTTCTTTCAAGTATAGAAACGAAATTAGCAGAAATTAGCAATGATGAATCCGATAAAAATGATATCCTTAGAACTATTACCCTTTTAAGAAATGATTTTGAAAATCTTAATCATGGATACAAAAGTATAATTGATAATGTTAATTCAGACTTAAAATCAATCCTTACAAATTTAATTAAATCTGACCAAACAACTATCAACAACCAAATTAAAGAACAAGTTGATGTGTTGTATAAAGCAACAAATGATATTATTTCTTACTTGAATTCAATTGATAAAAGAGATGCGAATTTAGAAATTTTACTGTCAAATGTTGTAACAAACGAAAGCTTAAAACTTACCCAAGGTGCAATTGATTCAATAATAAAAAAAACAGATGAAATTTCAGAAAAGATTACGCATTTAGCTGATAAACCTGATATTGAGGGATTACAAGCTGCGGCAAGTATAATGAATCAAAAACTTGACGAAACAGTAACTAAAGAATTATTTACAAAAATCTCTGCAACAACAGAAGACCTTGTTACATCAACCGATGAAATAAAAAAAACATTAGCTGATGTAACTCAAAATATTGAAACACTACCTAATACTGAAAAATTAGAATCTTCTGTTCTTGACTTATATAGCAAGTTAGAATCTTTATCAGAAGATGTTGACAATGCAAATGTATCTGAAAATATTACAGATATTGAGAAAAAGTTAGAAGAATTTAATTCTGAATTAACAGTTATAAAAAATATAATCTCAGATTTAAATGAAGTCGTAGCTTCAAAAGTAATGAATGCTATAAATGATATTTCTTTTGATGAAGAGTTTTCTGATATTAAAAATCATGTTTCAAAAATGATTTCAGAACTTCCACAAAAAGAAGATATAGACAGACTTCTTGCCAATGAAGAAAAGAATCAATCTGCCGTAGAAGATTTAATCAAAAACACAGACTTACTTGTTGATAGGCTTGATAACTTGCCAACACACGAAGACATGGCAACATTGAACAGCAATCAATTGAGTCTTGTTGAAAACCTTCAAGAAGTTGCAACAAAAGATGATTTTGAACAATTGGCATCTAAGTCTGACGATATTGAAGAAATGATTGGAAGTCTTAATTTTGACGATGAATTCAAAAGTATTTATGATAAGACTTCTAATATTGAAGATTGGTTAAAAAAGTCAAAAATTAAAGAAAATACTCAAGAAATTTCAAACCAAATCGAAAAAAAAGCAGAACAAAAAGATGTTCTAGAAATTTTGAATTCAACAAATGTACTTGTTGAAAAATTGTCTATGATTTCACAATTCTCAGATTCAGAGAAGATGACTAAAACACTTACTGATATTTATACCCAAATTGAAGACTTGAAAACAGACTTTTTAAATACAACAGAGATTCACAATGATTCTGCAATCTCAAAATTGGAAGAAATTAAAAACAAATTAAGTCTTTCTGCAACATCAGAAGAGCTAACTAATATCGCAGAAAATTTAAAAGATTTCACGCAATCAATAATAATTGATTCTAAAGATACTGCTGAAAATATTGAACAATCAAAGAAATTACAACAAGAATTGATAGAAAAAATTGAAGCTATTGATTTTTCAGAAATTCACGAAAAACTAAATCAAAATATTGAAGCTTTATCAAATGATATCAAGGAAACTATAGATGAAAACAGTGAAAAAGTTCAAAATCAGGTGTCAGAACTTGATTCAAAACTTGTTTCTTTATCTGAATATTTAAATAATAGCTTAACTCCAAACAATGAAGAAATTAAAAATTCAATAAACGAAATAAAAGAAATTATTCTTCAAAATAAAAAAAGTTTTAACGAAATTCAAAATAATAACTTTAACAAGTCATCAGATATTAATGAATATATTGAAGAATTAAAAACAATATTAGATACTTCAAATGCAGGGATAGATGAAAATATCAAAGCTCAATTTTTGAATATTGAAGAAACTCTTGCGAAATTTAATGAAACAAACGATTCTCAAATCTCGGAAATCATTGAAAAATTAGATGAATTAACTACTCTTGCAGATAATAAAGATGAAACATCATCAATTTCTGATATTGAAGAGATAAAAAATCAGCTACAAGAACTTGGGAAATCTTTTGTAGAAATAAAATCAACATCAGAAAAAGATGTTTCTCAATTTGTGGCAAACAAGTTAGATGAACTTGGCTCAAACTTAAACACTTTGACAGAAAATATTGAAACAGGATTGCAAAGTGGATTTAGCTATAATTCAGAACTTATTGAAGAAAAAACAGCAGCTCTTCTTGAATTCATAAAAGAATTACGACATGCCAGCACCAACAATATTGAATTGTACGAAAGATTAACTGTCACAGACAACAAATTGATGGATTTTCAACAAGAGTTGGAACTAATTAATACTGATGTTCTTAGCGGATTGAATGAAAAGACTGACAAGATGATAAAAGAACTTGCACCAATCAAAGAAATGATTTCTTGTCTTGCGGTTCAAATTCCTGACGGACCTCAGAATGAAAAAGTCAAAGAGCAGTTAGGATTATTACACGAATCTGTACAAAACGATTTGACAGAATGCACTAAATATTCAAAAACAACACTAAACAAACTTGAAGAAACTTATCAAAAAATTTCTCAAGACTTAGCGCAAACCGAAAACAATTTGAGAGATTTTATTCTGGGAGATATTGATTCTGTAATTATTAAAATTGATAATCTAAAAGCAGACTTGGAAAAAATTCCATCAAGCCCAATTACTCCAAATGCGGAGCAAATGCAAGAGTATAATGATTTTGTTGCTCAAATTGATGAGTTCAAAAAAGAACAACAAGAATATATCAGCAATTTAGCAAAAGATATTAAAACAAACATAAATGAAAATATTCAATCTAAGCATGAAGAAATCAAATCAATGCTTGCAGTTGCAATTAATAATAAAGAGATAATTAATGCAATTAACGATTTGAAAAAATTATTCAAAACCAAAGCAAAACAATTAGTTGAAAATCAAGAAGAAACAGATTCTATCGAAACAGACGAAGAATTTGAAAATAACGAAATTGAAAAAGTTTTTGAAGAATCTAAAAATGACAAAATCATCGCTGAAATCAAAGAAGACTTTAGCAATTTTACTAAAATGATTTCCCAATTGTCTGGTGAAAATTCTGAAATTATTTCTGTTCTAAACAGTATTAAGGATAAAATTGATACAATCACCGTAATCAAAAAAGAGCCGGAATTAACTGAAACTGACTTAAATGGAGATTCTGATATTCAGGATATAGACATTGATATTGATGATGACGATAGTCAAGATGTTGAGGCTGAATCTGATTTTGAAGAAGAAGCATTTAATAATGAAAATGATACAAATAATGGTGACGAAATAATTATCGGTTCAGATAATTTTGACTTTTTAAAAGCCTTTGACCTTTTAAAACAAGATATCAATAACCTTAGAGCTGATATTGAAAGAGTTTTACCTCAACAAAACAAATCTTCAATCCCTTCTCTGGGTAATGATAATTTGTTATTGTCCTTGAATAATAAAATTGAATTACTAGCAAAGACACTAAACAGAAATTGGCTGGAAGAAGTTAAAGAGTATATTGAAAGTAGTGATATTCATTCAATGTTGGAAGAAATCAATAGCAAAATTGATATCTTAACTTTGTCTGATAATTCTGAATGGATTAGCGAAATTAAACAAGCACTTGACCAGTTAAACGGAAATGAAGATTCCGGAGATAATAAACTTCATTCAATGCTATCGCTAATCAGTGAAAAAATTGATATTTTAGCAGCAAGCGATAATTATGATTTGATTGAAGATATTCGAGATGAAATCTTAGATGCAGTTCAAAATATTCAACCTAAATCTGACAATTCTGAAATTAAAGCGTTAATTAACACCTTAAATGCAAAGGTTGATATTCTTGCTGATACGGATTCAACAAATCAATTATCAGATTTAATGGTTGCAATAGACTCTATTGAGGATAAAATTGATGCACTTTCACTTGCAGGAGAAGATTCCACTGAAACAGATACATTAAAGGCTGCAATTAGTTCTATTGAGGATAAAATTGATGCACTTTCTCTTGCAGGAGAAGATTCCACGGAAACAGATACATTAAAGGCTGCAATTAGTTCTATTGAAGATAAAATTGATGCTCTTTCTCTTGCAGAAGAAGATTCCACTGAAACAGATGCTTTAAAAACTGCTATTAACTCTATTGAAGATAAAATAGAAGCTCTTTCTCTTGTAGAAAAAGATTCGACAGAAATAGATGATATCAAAACCACTTTAAAAGCAATTGAAAACGAAATAAGTAAATTAAACAATGAACAAGCTCTTCAAGGCAGTGAATACTCGGAGATTTTTGATACAATCAAAGATTCATTAGATGTTATTGAATATAAAATGGAATCAGGCGAAACTGATGAGAATTTCAAAAAATTATCAGAAACTGATGCCAAAATCACGTCTATGCTTGAACTTTTGAATCATAAAATTGATATTATTTCAAGCAGCGAAGACAGCTTGAATACAGCAGAAGATATTGAAGATGTAAAGCAATTAATTCTTGCTCAAACTGATTATATTGAAAGATTTGAACGCAATAGCAAAACTGATGCCGTAAAAAAATGCTTGAAAGAACTAACAGAAGAAGTTAACTATTTAAGCTCTAATTCAAATACGAATTCAAAACAAGTTCAAAAAGCGATGAAAGATATGAAAGAATCAATTATGGCTGCAGTTGTGACCATATTTGAACAAGTATCTTTCGTTGAAGAATCCGAAGATATTAAAGATTTTGTTGAAGAAAAAACAGATGTAATCAATCAAAACCTTGTTGAAGTTACAAAGCAACTAAAACAAATAACAAGTTCAACAGAAGACACCGATTACAATTATTCAATGCAAGATATTGAATCAGACTTAGCAAAACTCAGACTTGCATTGAACGAACTTCAAAATAATTCAATTGAAAACCAATCAAGTGAATTATCTAATATTTCTGACACCTTATACAAAATCACATCATCAGTTGAAGAGTTGCAAAACTCAATGATGCCAAATGATATCAAAGATTTGAAATATGATATCAATAATGGATTAGAGGGAATTGGCAAGAATTTAACTAACCAAATTTCAAGAAAAGTTGACAAGGTAACAAAATTACTGGAAAAATCATCAGATTCAGATAAAGTTATGCGCCAAGCCCTTATTTATATGGGCGAATGGATTGACTCCGCAAGTGAAAGTATGAATAAAATTTCAACAAATTCAGATGAAATAGTTGATGTTAAATCGGCAATTGAAGATTTGAAAACATCTATGCCTGAACACAAGGAGATTTTAACTTCACTTGAAGAGAAATTTGATGAGCAACAAGAAAGATTAAGTTATTTTGAAAAACAAATTTCAAAACTTGGAACACTTGAAGATAGATTTGATGAACAGCAAGAAAGAATTGACAGACTTGAAATGACTATTGAAAAAGTTCTTTCAGCGGTAGAAGATATTGATGATTCACGTGTTACAAGAAAAATCGATAAAATCGATAAACAACTGGCTAAACTAAGTACAAATATAGAAAAATTGGCATCTTATGTTGACTAATAACCTCATAAAAGAACTAAATAAAGCACTCCCAAAAGAAAACGTACTTTCTGACGTTGAAGAAAGATACGTATATTCTGTTGATGCTTCAAATGACCCTTATATAAAGTCAACTTTGCCCGATGCCATAGTTTTTGTTGAGAATATTGAACAGGTACAAAAAGTTGTAAAGATTGCAAATGAGCAAATGATTCCGATTATTTGCCGAGGAGCAGGAACAAATACCGTTGGAGCATGTGTTTCAACCCATGGTGGAATTATACTAAACTTTTCTAAAATGAACAAAATTTTAGAAATTAATTCTGAAAATATGACCGCAAAAGTTCAACCTGGAGTAATCGTTGGTGATTTGCAACAAGCAGTTGAAAAAGTCGGATTATTTTACCCGCCTGACCCCTCAAATCTAAAAGTTTCAACCATCGGCGGAAGTATTGCACAAAATTCGGCAGGTGCAAGATGTTTCAAATATGGTTCAACAAAAGACTACATCATTGATATGCTTGTTGTAATGGCAAATGGAGAACTAATCCGGACAGGTTCTAACACTATAAAAAATGCCACAGGTTATAATCTAGGGAGCTTGTTTATCGGTTCAGAGGGAACCTTAGGAATTGTCGTTGAAGCTACGATTAAACTAATTCCAAAGCCGGAAGAAACACAAGTTATTATGGCTTATTTCAATACGGTTGAAGAATCTATTCAAGCAGTTAATAAAATTATCGAAAAGCAAGTATTTCCTGCGACAATTGATTTTATGGATAAAAATTCTATCCAAACAATAGAAAACTTCAACCCATCAGGATTGTTATGCGATAAAGAAGCCGCACTAATTATAGAGATTGACGGTTACAAATCAAGTATTACCCCTCAAAGAGAAACAATTTGTTCAATTTTGAGAGAAAATAATGCCGCAAATATTCAATACTCCACAACCAAAGAAGAATCTGATAAATTGTGGAGTGCTAGACGCTCTTCAATGGCTGCTTGCACAATGTTAAGACCCAATATTACAACTGATGACGTTATCGTTCCAAGGGAAAATCTTGCAAAACTTGTAAAAGGAATTCAAGATATTTGCAAACGACACAAATTATTAGTTTGTCTTGTAGGACACGTCGGAGATGGAAGTGTTCACCCGCAAATCCCTATTGATTATAATGACAAAAACGAATACAAGCATTACAAAATTGCAAAATCAGAGATTTATCAACTTACTGTTCGCCTTGGAGGAATTATCTCTGGCGAACACGGAATAGGACTGGAAAAGAAACCACATATTTCAAAAGTTGTTGATGGTGGGGCTTTGGATTACATGCGCTTAATCAAAAAAACATTTGACCCTAAAAATATTTTAAACCCTTACAAAATATTCTAAGTTTTAAACCCTTATACTTGAAAACGCATTGCCCTTGTGGTATTCTTTGATTGCTAAAAAATTTTAAGGAAAGAAGGATAATATGTCAGAAGTTAGAGTTAGAATAGCTCCGTCCCCAAGCGGGAATTTACACATTGGGACAGCAAGAACAGCATTATTCAATTACTTATTTGCTAAAAAAATGGGTGGCAAATTCATTTTGAGAATTGAAGATACAGATGCTGAAAGAACTTCTCAAGAATATATTGATAATATTTTTGATAGTTTAAAGGCTTTAGGATTGAATTGGGACGAAGGTCCAGATGTTGGAGGTCCATACGGTCCATACACACAATCACAAAGATTTGATATCTATCCAAAATATGTACAAAAACTTTTAGATTCAGGTTTTGCTTATGAATGTTTCTGTACTCCGGAAGAACTTGAACAAGAAAAAGAAGAAGCAACAAAAGCTAAAAAACCTTATGTTTATTCTAAAAAATGCGAACACTTAACAGAGGAAGAAAAAGCAAAATTAAGAGCTGAGGGTAGAAAACCTGCAATCAGATTTAATATTGCAAAAGCTCAAAAAGCTTTTCACGACACTTCTATTTTGAAGTTCAATGACCTTGTAAAAGGCGAATTACACATGGATACAGACCTTTTGGGTGACTTTGTTATCCAAAAATCAAATGGCGCACCAACTTATAACTTTGCAGTTGTAATTGATGATGCTTTGATGAAAATTTCACACGTTATCAGAGGTGAAGACCACATTTCTAACACATATAAACAAATCTTGATTTTTGAAGCTTTAGGCTTTGAAGTTCCAAGATTTGGACACTTAGGAATGATTTTAGCTCCTGATAGAAGTAAGCTTTCAAAAAGACATGGTGCAACAGCCGTTTCTGATTTCGTAAAACAAGGTTACTTGACAGAAGCATTGATTAACTTTGTAGCATTACTTGGTTGGTCACCATCTGATGGTGAAGAAATCAAATCCGTTGACGAAATTGCAAAAGATTTCAGAATTGACGAAATATCATCATCTAATTCAATTTTTGAATACGACAAATTGAAATGGATGAATAGCCACTACATCAAGATGTTGCCAATTGAAAAATTAAAAGAAATGTTGAAACCATATTTAACTCAATATAATTTGAACGAATTGACAGATGCTCAATATACAAAAATGGTTGAAATCACAAGAGAACCGCTAACATTGTTATCTGATATTACAGATGCTGTTCCATATTTCTTCGGTAAAGATGTTCATATTGATCCGGAAACTCAAGAAAAAACTCTTGATACAGAAATTTCTCAAAACGTATTGAAAGATTTTGTACCAAAAGCTAAAACTTGGGATTGGACAGATGAAAATCTTCACGAAAAACTTGCTGATTTCAGAGCAGAATGGAAAGAAAAAGGAGTTAAACCTAAAGTTACAATGTGGGCAATCAGAGCAGCGATTACAGGTAGAACCTGCGGAGCCGATATGGTTGGAATCCTTGATATTTTAGGAAAAGAAACTTCTTTATATAGAGCAGAAAAAGCTATAAAATAAATTTAGCTCATTAGTTTTAGAGTCGCAGTTGGTTTTATACCATCTGCGACTTTTTTATAATACAAATAAAATCCTTAACAATTTTTTACAAAAGAAAATTTCCTGCTATTGTTGAATTTGAGGGGTATAATTTTGCAAAAACTAATCCTAAAGTATTAATTTTTAAAGATTAATGTTATTTGGTTAGTTATTTTGGGTTTAATAAAATTGTAAACCTAGATTTGAGGATAACAATTTGCTAGATTTGAATACAGAATAGAATTTGGTCGCATCTATAATGTCATAGCAAGAGGACAGAACTCTTGCTATGATACCCGACAAAATACATATTTTCGGGAAAAATCATTCAAATGGTTGACAGACTAAAAAAAAAATAGTAATATAATCGTTATGTAAAGTGTATGTTATAGTTTTATTTTAAAAGAAAGGTGAAAAGATTATGACAAAAAGATTCGGTTTTACTTTGGCAGAAGTTTTAATCACATTAGGTATCATTGGTGTAGTTGCTGCTATGACTATCCCTACATTGATTTCTAATACAAACGGTGCAAAATTCCGTTCTCAATTCAAAAAGACATTATCAACTTTGAACCAAGCAGGTTTGATGGCTCAAGCTCAATATGACTTTGATTATGCTGGTACTACTGCAACTTGTAGTGCCACAGTTGCAGATGCGGCAGCTGAACACCCAGATTCAACAATGTCATTCTGTGCTATTTTGAATGGTACATTAACTGGTCAAACTTACCAAGGTGCTGTTACTAACATCAAACGTAACAACAATGGTGCTCAAGCAGATTATGAAATAAAAACTAAGCACGTATTGGGTGATGATTATACAGGTTACTTAGCTTATACTTTAGCAGATGGTTCTATCGTTGCATTTGATCCAGGTGCTAAAGGTTGTGAATTGGCAGCAGGTGCTAGAATGAGTGGAGATTGGATTGATGACCATTCTACATGTTTAGGATTTATCGATGTTAATGGTGCTACATTACCTAACAGAGAAGTTTCTTGTACAACTGATGCTAATACAGCTAACACAGTTGAAACACCATGTACTGTTAAAAATGATGCAAACCACATGACAGATATATTCCCAATCGTATTCCACGATGCAACTGTTGAACCTGCATCTAACGCAGCTAAATATGTATTAACAACTTCTAAATAGTTAGTTAAGAACTTATAATGTATGGCTTAGACGGTGATAAGCCCTGCATTATAAAGAGATTGAACGGGCGAGAATTTTCCATTCTCGCCCGTTTTTTATATCAAACTCCCTCGCCCTTGTCTAAGGGAGAGGGGTGGGGGTAAGGGTTAGTAACCCAAAATTTCTTCCTGCAATTTCAAATATACCCCCTCTAAATTCTCATCTATTTCATTATTCCAAAATCTTATAACTTTAAAACCTTTAGAATTTAAAAATTCAGTTCGTTTATTATCATACTTTACACTCTCATCAGTATTATGTTGACCACCATCAACTTCAATAACTACATTCTTTTCTAAGCAAATAAAATCGACAATATACGAACCAACAGGATATTGACGCTTAAATTTTAAATTATGAAAAGAGCGATTTCTTAGTAGATTCCAAAGCTTTTGTTCTTGAGTTGTTTGATTTTTTCTTAAAATTTTTGCTGTTTCATAATTTTTCATTACACCCACACCCGTACCCTCTCCCTCAAAGAGGGCGAGGGAATATATTACAGTTTTTATAAAAAAAATATTAGCACGAATATTGAAATGTTAATAATCATTCGCCCCCGACAGAAATGTAAACTTTTGTAAAAAACAAATTAGAAAATCTAAAGATTTTCATTAAATAATCCGATACAAAGGTTACAGTTACGAAAAATGAGGTAAAAGCAATGGATTTTAGATTTGAAGACAGCACACTACTTGAACACAAAAACAATAAAAACAACGACACTAACAGTTATATGATTATATCTAAATCTCCAACTGTTGATGAAGCCGATTTGCAAAACGTAATTCAAATCATTGATGAATCCGGCAGTGAAGTAACTTGTACCTATGACAAATTCCTTGAAATCTTTGATGAACAAGGATTAGAAGGTTTTATCATGTAACAAAATTTTGTATGAAAAAGACCAAAAGTCTCTCAATTTTGAGGGACTTTTTTATTGTTAATATTTTTCATATTATTGAATTCCTAAAAAATTTTTATGCTAGTATAATGCTATGAAAGATTTTACCCATTATACAGTAATGAAAAATGAAGCCGTTGATGCCCTAAACTGTAAAGACGGTCTTGTTTATGTCGATTGCACCCTCGGTGGTGGTGGTCATAGCGAATTAATCTTGCAAAGAATTTCACCAAACGGGAGGTTAATTTCCTTTGACATTGATCAAGATGCAATTGATGCTGCAAGTGAAAGGTTAAAAGGTTACAAAAACTTAACAATCGTAAAAGATTCTTATACAAATGTTAAGCAAGTTTTAAAAAATCTCGGTATAGAAAAAATAACAGGCGGAATTTTGTTTGACCTTGGAGCTTCATATCACCAATTAACCAAGCAAGAACGGGGGTTTTCATTCTCTAAAGAAGCACCTTTAGATATGCGTTTCAATATGGATTCAGACTTTTCAGCGTATGATGTTGTAAATGATTACCCTGAAGATGAATTGGTTAAAATCTTCTCAGAATACGGCGAAGAAAGGTTTTCGAAAAGAATTGCAAAGAAAATTGTTGAGCAAAGAAAGATTAAAAAACTTGAAACAACAACAGAATTGGCTAACCTTATCGTAAATTGTACACCAAAAGTAAAAAGCCACATTCACCCTGCTACAAGGGTTTTCCAAGCAATAAGAATTGAAGTAAATCATGAGTTACAAAATGTTAAAAACACATTAAATGACATATTGGATTTATTAGACTTTGGTGCTATAATCAGTGTAATAAGTTTTCATTCACTTGAAGACAGATTGGTTAAACAAACCTTTAAATACTATTCAACCCGCTGTCACTGTGAAAGAAACCAAATGATATGCAATTGTCCGCCTCCTGTAATTGAATTGGTTAACAAAAAACCAATAATGGCATCAGAAGAGGAAATAAAAGAAAATCCACCGTCAAGAAGTGCAAAACTAAGAATTGCAAGGTGTATAAGAAAATAAAATTTTATTGGTAGGTAGTTTAGGGAATGACATTGAATACAGCAAGAGTAACATTTGAAGAACAAGAATTATTATTCAAGAAAAGCGATTACATCGCAAATCCGATGAGGGAGGAATCTCCGGTTGTTGAGGGTTCTTTTTATCAAGCTAAACCTATTACTATTCGTGAAATGGTTACTCGAAAAATTAACAAATCTTTGTGCTGTTGTTTGATGTTAACAATCGCAATTACTTTTGTCAGCTACTACATCTCAATGAACTACGAAGCAAAATTAAACTCTCTTGATAATGAAATCGTGAGATTAAATGCTGAAAACCAAGATTTGCAAGCAGAGTTAGACAAATATAAATCTTTCAACAATGTTGATAACAAAATTGGGGAATACAACCTACTTCAAAAAGCAGACAAAGTTATTGAAGTAACGGCAAGAAATGCAAAGAAAAGTGTTATCGCTCCAACCAAAACAGCTTCTAACAACTTTAGTTGGGCTTTGGGATATTAATTTATCTCTTACAATTTTTGCCCATAGAATAATAAAACTTACCATAATTTATTATTGGTTTTATACTTTTGTTTGAAAAATACCATACTAAAGTATGAATTTTTCCAATCTCGATTAAAGTTATTTATTTTTCTGCCGTATATATATACAGAAGGCATGTATTCAAAAAGGATAAATTATGGATAAAGAAGAGAAAAAGCAGGTTGGAGTTTCATTATTTGGACAATCAGACTACCTTGTCGGAGAAGATCCAATAGAAGAAATGTTTGCACTTAATCTTGGAGATTTCATCGCCGAAAATCTAATCTCTGAAGATTTGGCTAAAAAAATTAGCACTAAAGCTAATAAAAAAGAACGTCTTCAAAATCAATTGAAAGAATTGATTGATATTTATTCTTCAAAAAATACTCTTTGCGTTCTTAATTTTTCAACAAACGAAGAACAAGCTATTTATACTTCAATTTCAAAATCAATTGTTCAAATGCTTGAAGTTGAAAGTTGTAGAATATTTTTAACAAAAGACAACAAGCTAACACTCGTAGGAAATTCTTCAACAGAAACAAACGAATGCCATGTCGGACTTGATGAACTTATGCATCAAGATATCATTCAAAAAGAAAATATGACATACATTCCAATGAGAAGTTCCGTTATGCCTGCAGGAGTTATTGAAATTAAGTCAGAAAAAGAACTTGACGAAGATTACTTGGAATTAGTGATAAGTATTGCAAATCTACTTGGCACAACTATTACTTTGCAAAACGAAGTTGAACATACAAATCAATTGATTTCAGACAATGCAACATCTGAAATTGAATTAAAACAACAAAGAGCTGAACTTACAGCTTTGATTGGAGATTTATGCGATTATCAACAAAACTTTGTAGAATCACTTGCAAATGCAGTTGACAGAAAAGGTCAATACACAGTTTCTCACTCAAGAAATACCGCAAAACTTGCTCGTGGAATTTGCAGAAAATTAGGATTGAATGAAAAAACAACTGATTTGATTTACTATGCAGGATTATTACAAAACATTGGTAAAATAACATTACCTGAAAAAATCTTTGCAACCAATGGTAAATTATCTCCTGACGAATTACAAAAAATTAAAAATCACATCAATGTTGGTGTAAATTTACTTATGAATATCAATTTCTTATCTGAAGTTGTTCCTTATATCACTTACCAATCAGAAAGAATTGATGGTTCAGGCACTCCTGAGGGCTTGAAAGGTCAATCAATTCCACTTGGATCAAGAATAATTGCAGTTGCAGATGCTTATTCTGCAATGACTTCAGACAGACCATTCAGAAAGGCAATGGATTCCGCAAAAGCTTTAGAAATTATCACCTCTGAAACTGATACAAAATGGGACAAGGACGTAGTCAATGCTCTTCAAGCAGTAATCAAAGAGGGGTAAATAAAAGTTTTATTACAAAAGATGCAGGGCGAGAAAATTCTCGTCCTGCATCTTTTAATTCATTGTTTTATGCAACAGCATTAAATCTTTCATTATTTTTATTTACCATAAAACCAGGTATACCATCTAAGGCATTTGGAGTTGTATCCATTGGATTTACAGAATGATAAAAATATCCTGTGGGATTTAATAGAGGATTTGTTAAAATCATGCTATTTATTAGTTCGTGATTTGCCTTAGGTGTCGAAGTCGCAGCCTTATATGCAACTAATCCAACCGCACCGGCTCCCGCTGTAACAGCAATCGGGTGTGCTTTTACAAAATTTGTTAATGTTTTCACCGCAGAACTACTAAAAATTTGACCAATACTCATAAAAATTCCTTTCTAATTTTAAAATTGAATTACCCTACTCCTATATTAAGGTAAATAAAAAAAATAGTTTGCCTCACCCCACCACATCATATCATATCATATCATATAGGGCATTATAGCTGAATTTCAGAGATTTTAAATTCATATTTACAATTCTTAACAATTAAAGGTTAAATGAATTCAAGAAACAAGTGGAACATTTTGTAAAAATTATTGAACGGAAAAAAGAATCAAAAGCTAAAGAGTCCAAATAAAATTAACAACTTCTTCTAATGAATAAATGTTCTTCTGAACATAAAACTTTTTACCAGATTGTTTTTTTACATAATCAAGATTTTTTCCATCTAAAAAGTCCTCAGTATAAGGTCTTAGCATCACTGATGGAATAAAAACAATATCACAATCTACATCTTTAACTGTACGGATTAAATCTTCTGTTGTAATAAGCCCTGCAACCGTAATATCTTGCCCCCAATAGTTTGATTTTACAGGACAAACACTTACTGACAAGTTTTTAATTTTGTTTAATTTTTTGGCAACTTCTTCCAACATATTTTTTGCAGCATAAGAACACCCAAAAGTAATCTTGTATGGTTTTGATATTGATTTTGGCAATTTTCGTTTATTAAAGTCATCTAAAGTTATTCGCAAAGAACCAACACCATCTTCAAGCAAAGAAAAATTTCCATAATATTTTGCAGGGGGTATAGGCATATCAGCAAGCAAAAAGAATTCGTCAGAACAACAAACCCTTTTATATTTTGAAGAAATTTCAATAACTTCCTTGGCACACTTGCTATCTACTCGTTTCAATTCACCGTCTGGTCTGAATTGTGTAATTCCAACAGGAACAATTGCAGTTGATAAAACAGTGTTTTTAAGTTCTGCTAAATCAGATAATGTTCTATCAAGTTCAGCACCATCATTTATCCCCGGACATAATACAATCTGAACATGAAACGGAATTTTATTTTTTCTAAACCATTTCAAATTTTCCAAAGCCTTGCCTGCATTTGGATTTCTAAGCATTTTGACCCTCAATTCAGGATTCGTTGTATGTACAGATACATAAAAAGGACCTAAATGCATTCGCTTGATTCTATCCTTATCCTTTTCTGTAAGGTTTGTCAATGTTATATATGTACCTTGCAAATAAGACAATCTATAATCATCATCTTTTACATACAATGTATCTCTCAATCCTTTGGGTTGTTGATCAACAAAACAAAATAAACAATGGTTTAAACAAGGTTTAATTCTATCAAAAACAGCACTTTCAAAAACAATTCCTAAATCTTCATCATAGTCCTTTTCAATTTCAATTTCTTCAATTTCACCATTTGTCTTTTTGATTTCAACAGTAATTAATTCTGATTTCATATAGAAATTATAATCAATCATATCAAGCATTTTATTTCCGTCAATTGAAAGGATTTCATCACCTTTTTCAATTTCAAGTTCTTCTGCTATTGAATTTTCTAGGACACTGTTAACAATCGCAGGCATTATTGTTTTTCAAACCCCTCAACCATAGATATTAAATTTTTGTATTCACATATTGTATTATCTAAAACAATTCTTTGATAAAAATCAGTTGGAGTGTATTCATCAGCCAATGTTTTTTCAGCATTTGCCTTATGAAACAAAGCATTTGTTTTAACTTCATCAAACAGCTCTTGAAGCTCTTCACCATTCAAAAATGAAGCACAAGATAATTTTACTCTCGCATCTGACAAAAATTGCAACGGATTGTTTGAAAACGGCTTAATTAAAAGGTTTTTCAATTCTTTCATTCCGTCTTTTGTAATAGAATAAAATATTGACAATTTACCACCATCAGACATAATTTTTTCAGCAGTAATAAATTTGTTGCGTTCCAATCTGACAAGAGCAGGTTTTAATGCCCCAAAACTAGGATTTGTATAAGCTCTGAAATATTCCATAATCCGTTTATGTATTGAATACATTGTCAAATCTTTTTTCAACAATATGTACAAAATCATTAAATCTATCATAGTTTTAGAATAACATTAATAAATACATTTAACAAATATTAAAAAACTAACAAAAAATTTCATGTCGGAATTTAATACAGACATGCAAATTTTGAATAAATTATCTCCAACTGTAAAAATTCCATATTCAAAAATTAGAGGAAGTTTTGAAACTCGTCAAAACAATGCAACAAAAATGGTTGATAAATTATATAAAGAGCTTCTTCCTAAATTCAATAAACATGAGTATATTACAATGGAAACATTGCATAACTCAGTAAACAAAGTATTAAATAAAGGTATAAATATAAGTATCAGAAAAAATGATGATAATATTTTTGATGGCGGAAATGATATATTATATTCGGAATTTACCGGAAAAATTTCCAAAACAACTATTGACATTAACACTATTAAGAATAAAATTAATCGTGAAAGTCTAAATACTATTTTACATGAATTTCAGAATGTCGTAGATGGATTGTTTCACCCCAAATATCTCAGCCGAAATCAAAAAATGGCAAATGACGGATTATATACCAAAAAGTATGATACCTTATATGAGGATTTAATCTATACTAGGGATTTTCCAGACGGGAAAAAAGATAAAAAATACATATTAAATAGACTCAGACATAAAATAGAACATTTCTTCAGAGGAATGCCAGCAGATGTCAAAATGGATTATATCCAAGATGCAAAATACTGTTTATTATCAGAAAAATATGCATATAGCACACAACGAAAATATGCAAAGATTGCAAAAAAGAAACATTTTCCATTCAATACTGACGAATTAGAAAATGAAAATAAAAATTTCATGTTTGATGAAAAAATAAAACTATTAAAGGATATGGGTTTTGAAATAATAAAAAAAGAACGTTCTGAACATTCAAGAAATATTAAAGGACGTAAAAAGTTAACAAATGTAAAGACCAAATAAAAAATAACGCAATTAATATTATTCAGCAAACTTAAGTGAAACGTAAATAAAAATAAATACAATAAGGAAAGGATAAAAAATTATGGTAGAAGCAGTTTCAGCAGCAACCCCAAAACAATTCTCAACAGTTCAATACAAAACAAAAGAAGGGGAAACAATTACAGCAACTAAAAAAGATGGAGTAGTTACCCTTGTAGGAGATAAATCCGGTGTTCGTAAAATGCCAATTGATGATTTCAAAAAAGAATTAATTGCAAATGTACCGAACTTAGAAAAAGCACCTGCAAAAGATTCTGTAGAAATTTCTAAAGATGCAAAAGCACCTGTAGAAGTTCCGGACAAAGAAGCAAAAGCACAAGCAAAGCCAGAAACTAAAGCAGAAGTAAAAGAAGCTAAAGCAGATAACAAAGAAGCAAAAGTTGCTGATGCTAAAAAAGCTGAAGAACTGGCAAAAGAAGAAAAAGAAGTTAAAACAGACAAAGCTCCATCAGAAGAAAAAGCACCAGCAGAAGAAGCTAAAAAGCCAGAAATTGGTAAAAAACTTGATGTAGCTGCTTAGTCTATTGAAAAATATAAAATTAAAAACTCTTAGCTAATTAGCTAGGAGTTTTTTTTATTGTTTAATCAACAGGTCTGCATAACTTTTTATAAACATTTGAAACTGCGGTACCGCCGACTATTGGTTGAAACTCAGCATATTTGTTATAATCTCCGGTAATAAAATTATCTTGTTTCCCATACGAATCCATAACACCTATTTTGTATGACCTTTTGGCACAATCAATGGTATATTGTGCCAATGTATAAAAAATAGATTTACCATTAACCGGTTCATACTGCCCTTTATTATAAGATTTCAACAAGAAAGTAAACCCATACATATCTTCTGTTCCGACAATTCCATCAGAATCAATATAAGAATTTTCATCAACTCTTTTCCACTCAATGTCATCTTCTGATTGAGCGAAAGCAACAGAAGACATTACGAAGACAAAAAATAAAATTGATAAAAATACTTTTTTCATAACTAACCTCTTAATTCATTTTAATCACTTTTTTTGATAAATCAAAAAAGTATAGTTATCTTGAGTGTAACCTTTGATAAAATTAAAATCAGCATCAAGCATTGACCTTGTATCAATCAAATATTTTTGAAACATAATACCAAGCAAATTTTTATTAACATCATCTTCTAAATGAATAGGAGCTTTCATCTGTTCAGGAGTAACTAAAGAATTTGCATCATCACCATACAATGCAAGCATTACATATCGACCTTTGGGAACCGTCATATTCACATTTTCAACAAAATATTTGAAATAGTTCTGAGAAATTACGCTATTTGACATCGCCGCAAAATATACGATTTTTGAAACCATGTTATGTTTGAATCCATTTTGTTGCGTTTTATCATAAAATCGATTGTTATATGGATTTCGAACTTCTTTATGAAAATCAAAATTAAACACCCTCGGAGAAGTCAAATCCCTAAAATAATATGGAGCATCAGATGCAAATGGCATAATAACCATATCATCTGAACTTAAATTCCATTTATCAGCTTCAATTCTTACAGACTTTAGCGCTAAGGTCTTAGATATTCTAAATGTTTTTACGTAATTAATCGTAAATATTGTAGAAAAAGCAATAAATAAACTTAAAAATATTATACAATGCTTCCGAGATAGCCATTTGAACATTCCAATAACAGACAATATAAATAACGGAGGAAGCAAATACAAAATATATCTTGATGTAAAAATATTAACTTTAAACAACGAAAAAATTACAGAGAAAACAAAACTTGTCACAAAGATTGTTGATAAAGTTTTGACAAATTTATCTTCAACCTTGAAACTTTTAATTAACCCCGTTACAAAATAAATACATGGAACAATTACAAAAATTGTAAATAATACCGTGATTGCATAAGGCTGTTCAGACGGCCAATAAACATTATTAACAAGTATTGTACCAAAATAATTACGAATAACATCAACAATATGAAAAAATTGAAGTTCTCCCTCATGAGCGATTACAAAAACACTTCTCATCTTTGCATAATAAGTTATTAAATAAAAATAAGGAATCAATAAAACAAGTTCAATTCCAACAGATTTTATATAACTTAAAAACTGCTCTTTTTTGTTTTTAAATAAATAGATACTATAACAAATATAAACAGATAAATTATACAAAAAGCCCCCAACCAAAGTATAAGGGATTAAAACATCTGCAATAATCAATTTTACAAGAGATTCTTTATCATTTTTTTGTTCAAAATCAATTAAATAATTCAATGAAACCAAAACTAAAAATATCACCATTGGATACATTCTGACTTCAACGGAAAATAATACTAATATCGGACTAATAGCAGCCAAAACAGTTGCAAATTTTGAAACAGTTGGTGTTGTAATTTTTTTTGAAACAATATACACCATAAGAACAGTAGCAATTCCAAAAATCAATGACAATATTCGCATTGAAATTTCAAAATCACCAAATAATTTTATCCAAAAATGTAATACGAAAAAGTATAATGGAGTGTGTTGCAAATCAATAGTTAACAAGTTGTGAACAATTCCGGCAGGAAATGATTGCTTTGCCGTAAACCACGAACAAGCCTCGTCATACCAAATATCGGTATTCAAAAATAGTATTCTCAAACCAATAGTCACAACTGCAACACATATTATAAATAAAATATTTAAAAGCTTTTTCTTATCCATATTATCTAATCTCTCCCTTTTTGGATAATACCATAAATTATAATCTACGTCAGCTTATTCTTGATATGCTGAATCTCCACTCCGGACAAATCAAAGACTTTAAAAATATAATCATCAATGTTCTCTAAAATTTCCGAATTCTCGAACTTCATATAGTGATTAACAAACGATTCAAGTTTTGTCTTATCTTTTTTATCCAACAATGGAAATGGTAATTGAAGTAAATTTGATTTTAAAACCTTTAATTCATTAAATTTTATGTGATAAATATACTGAAACAATTTTGAATTTAAAAATGCTAAAACAGTCTTTATTGAATGAGTTTGAACTTTTGGAATCAAAATATTTGCACTATTTAAAAATAATCTTTTTTTATTATCATAAGCAAAAACCAAATTCTTCGATACAAATTTATAAACCAGTTTCTCTTCTGCTCGATATATCAGGTCTGGTGCAACTTGTTGAAACTTTTCTCGATTGTAATCAATATACTTATCACTATCAAAGATAAAGTATTTTGACAAATTTTTGCCAGAATAAATTTTTTCAAGATTTTTGGATTTTTCAGTTATAAACTTTTTATTATTTCCTGTAACAATTCCTAATCCCCAAGTGCTATTTTGCAATGTTTTATGAGGTTTTGAATAAATTTTATTTAAAATTTTATAATCTTGAATTCCATACAAAGAAAAAATATTATTAATATTTTTTTGATAAACTTCAATTGGAATCTTCTCTTCCATTGTTGAAGTCTTTATATGAACAAAACCCTCTCCTTTTCCTTTTTTAAGTTTTAATGCAACTACATCAGAAAGTACAGATTCAAAAATCTGCCCATAACAAATAATTTCTAAAATTGAAAAATTATCTAATATAAAATTCCGAATATCAGAATGAACTTTCACATTCAATATAGAAATTGGCAAAACAAAGAAACATTTACCCTCATTTTTAAGATAATCAAATGAAATTGCAATAAAGTAAGAAAAGGATTCTTTTGATTTTATAAACGGGAAACGATTAAAGTAATCATTTTTTGCCATTGCTCCCCACGGCGGATTTGTTGCAATAATATCAAAATAATTTTGAGGAATTTTATTCTGTAACAAAAAATCTAAATTATAAATATTTGGATTAAATTCAATATTTTTAAATTTCACAATCAAATTAATCTTTGCAATAAAAACAGCTATTTCATCTAAATCACAACCATAAATATTTTCAGGGTTTTTAATTTTGTCTGAAATGGACAACAGAAAACTTCCCGTACCACAACAAGGATCAAGAAATTTCATATCCGATTGAATATTTTCATTAAATGACTTTATAATTTGCTCCGGAGTGTAATACGAACCTTTTTTGTTTTTCGCACCTTCTTGGAGTAATGACTGATAAACAATTCCTAAAAAATCTTTTTCATTTTTAGGATATTCAAGATTTATCAAAAAATTGTCAATTTTAAATTCGCCAAAAACTTTTAAAATTTCGTCTAAATACTTATTTTTTGTTGAAAAACGTTCATCACAAAGCACCAAAATTCCAACACTTGACAAATAATTTAATGCTAAGTTATAAATAACAGATTGGACAGAGATAGAATTTTCGCTAGAATAATCTAATATAGAACTAAGAACAGATAAATTAGCAATATCGGAAAAATATTCAACAGGAATAATACTCCTTGTTGAAAATCTTTTATTTGCTCTCTTAGACAAACGATGCTCAATGTCTGAATCCTTGACATTTAATCTTTTCCAATTATTTCTGGTTGCATAAGAAATAATACTTTCGTCCATTAGCCCTCCAGAAGTATTTTAGCAAAAAAATTTTACACGTAGAAGTCTAAAATATCTCCAATGTTATCAAGACAGATTTTTTGAGCATTTGAACTGCATAAAAATTGCTCATAAAGTGGCGTGAATTCTTCTGCATTCGTATCAGGTCCCATATAAGGCAAAACTGATGAAGTTTGAAATTTGTTAAATCGCCTAAAACTATCATATACATAATTTTCTTTATAATATGGCAAAAGTTTGCTTGTAAGAATTTTATCCTTACCGCTACGATTTACTATATTCATATACATTTCCATTTCATTTTTGCCGGCTCTTGTAGAAATTACAGGGGCAAAAAGAATATTAATGTCTCGATTTTTCAAAAAGTTCTCTCTTAATGATACTAAAGCTTCATACGGGAATTGTTCTCTTCTCATAGATAATCCGGAGAGCAAATAATCGTCCATAATAACCATAGTAGAGCCTTTCGGCATTGCTCTCAGACTATCAAGCGTTGAGCCGAATTTGTCATCATCAAGCAAAATATTGAATGTTGAATCAATGTTATTAACTTTTCGATACATATAATTTGTCAATGAAAAACTCTTATTTGAATCTGGAATAATATAAAATAATTTATTTTTATCTCTATGATATTCATTCATATAAGAATCAATTTTAAAATTTAAATCATTCAACATTTTAGAATATCTGCGAGGAGTAATAACATCTGTCATTGATTGAAGGAATTCTGACACATATTTTTCTCCATCTTTTTTAGATAATTCTCCACCAATTGCAATATCTTTAGAAATTTTCAAAAATGTTTTAAAATCCGGCATAATAGGGTTAAGATTGTTTGCAATTTTCTCTGGAGTTGTTGGTGGTTCATTCTCTAACCTCAAAATATTAGGGCTTATTCCATATTGTTTGCATCTTTTTAAAATATCGCCATTCAAAACATAATTCAAATTATAAAAAAGGTCTTTGCCATTTTTACTTTGATATTTTTGAGCCGCTTTCAATTTTTGAGAAACAAAATTTTCAAAGCTTTGAGATTGATTTAGAAAATTATATCCATTTTCAAAAGAATCTATATAAACAGCATTCTTAGTTTGAAAATAGGAATGCGGATTAACATCACTTTTTTCAAGAGTATTAAATATACTGGAATCAATAAGTGTTACAGGATTTTTACCTATTCCAAGAGAATTAAAATTTTTCATTGACAGATAATTAAAAACATCAGAAAGACAGATATCACGAGTCAAAAATTTAGCATCGTCAATCGGTAAAGTTTTGAATGAGGTTGAATTCATTTTACCCAAAGCTTGTTCTATCTTTTTCAAGCTTTTATAACTAGAAAATTGAGATAAAATATCCATTGATTTGTAAACAGCATCTAAATTTAGACCTGTACTCTTTTTAATAGTTGTCGCCATTTTAGTAACATTTTTAGCAGACACAATGCCCATTTTGTGGTACAAATCCGAATAATAAGCCATAATTTCTTTATCAAATTTAGATAATCCGTGATTAAGTGAACCAATACGACCGACGAAAGACACCTTTTTATTCTGTTCTATTCTCCGATTGTTATTAATTTGATAAGGGTATATTGAATTTGTGACAACTTGAACTCTCATACTTATATCAAAGCCAAACAAAATATTTTTTGCCCGATTTATAAGTAACAAATTATTAAGGAAATAGCAAAATTTCAGATTTACTAGTATTCTATATGTAACAAAATGATTTAGGGGAAAGATTATGAGTAGAAATTTTGTATCAAAAATTATGGCAGGAGCAATTGCCTTAACACCTGTATCATGTATAAAAAAAGAGCCACTACACCAAATTACAAATAAAAATATTCACCCAATTATAGAAAGAGTTGACTCTTTTGCAAAATCAAAGGCAAACACAATATCAATAGATTCACTCAAAGAATTTGCAATAGACACTCTTGAAATTTCTAATAAAGAACTAAACAATCAAAAAATTGCTCAAACAATACAAGCAAAGGCACAATTTAGAAATCCGGACGTTGTTGTAGGCTCTAAAATCGAATATGGCTACGGATTAAAAGTGACCGGTGGTGTTGGTTGGGGAATGGTACATAAAAACGTAACAGAACCGAAAATGATACCATCAAGTGTAGTTGGAATTATGGAGAATAAAGTATTTTCAAACCCTAAAGAAAACAAATACTTTGTCCCCGTAACTTACTACGGACTACCAAATCCAAAGTTGAAATAACTTAGATTGCAAAAACATCTACTATATAAGTATCACCTGTCACTGCGTTTTAAAGCTAAATTTATACATTTTTCTTCTGGAGTATTTTTAAAAAGTTTTTGTAAAACTTGATTTACATCAATTTTATCAAAATGATTATCATTCATTTCATCAAAAGCTTTCTTTAAATTAAAACCAGAGTTCGCTTCACCGATTTTTATTACATTTTTGATTGGAATATATGCTTCATTAATATATTCAATAGGTTCTTTTTTGCGAGTATAGTGTCTTTGATTGGTAGCAAAATCACCATTACGGTAATGTAAATCATTTGTCGATACTTGACTTCTACATTTTAAATATTTTAAGAATAAAAATTTAGTTGGAATTTTTAAAACAACAATATTTGAATCGTCTTTTGATACTTGCATAATCAAAGCCTTTGCATAAGTTAGTAAATTATCTCCACAAGCTATTCCCATTGACAACCAACGCTTAGTAAAATTTTTCAAATCAAACATAAAAACTCCGCTCAAATTTGTGTCTAAATTAACATCGTGATTACATCTAATATATCCATCTTTAAGCATTCGATTGTAGTTGTTTTGCGTTGTTAAATGGTACAAATATCTAGGCACATTTCTTCTGCCTAGTTGAATTTTATCTTTTTGACAATTTTTCAAACCATTTGCCAAATTCTGAATATTTACCATTTAAATCCAATCTATTTATACAATACTATTATAAAATATATTAATATTAAAAATAAAAAAAATTTTTTTTGCGTGTAAATTAATAAGCAAAACAAGATTTATTTAACAGTGAGATGAAGATCCTCTTCTATTTTTAATTGATACAATTCTGTGTTTATTTCATTATTTTATTTATACTAAATAAAATAATGAAAGCACAATTAAATACAAAAGTGAAATTTTTCTATAAATTTAAATAGAATAAAAAAAATTAAAGTTACGAAGCAAGATATTCTTCATATGTATAAATATTATTTGCACCTATATTCAGTTTTAAAAAATCTTTAAATTCATCATTTATTATAGACGAAATAAATATAAATAATCTTCTTCTTGGTCTTGAACAGCAAACATAAAAAAGGTTTCTATTTCTAACATATGCTGCATCATTTTTATGCAAATCATCATTTATAATTTTGGGAGCATATATATCAAACTGGTAGTTATTCCAACCTTTACTTATTGTAAATATAACATTGTCATATTCTTCACCTTTAACACCATGTTCTGTTGAAAATTCTGATTCAGGATGTAAAAAGTTAATTGCAACCACAAATTGGTCATATTCAATATCCAAATAATTTGCAATACTCGTTCCATTAAAATATTCCTCATTTGAAGATTTTTCATATTTAGATTGAATATCAAATATTAATTCTGGAATAGGAATAATTTTTGAAGCTATTGCCACATTAATTACATCTATAGCCTTTTGCTTACGCACATCTTCTAATTTATTTTTAAGCTCTATCCATTGATTTTTATCTGATTTTTTAGTTATCGGATAATTATTTGATCCTAGTGCATCAAATAAAAGATTTGTATTTTTATCAATTAAGGCTTTATAAATAGGTTCAATAGTACCTGAAAAGAAATTTAAAATTTCGTCCTCATTATTTTTTAATCGATCACCTAATACTTCCAATAAACTATTATATCCCTGCTGAGAAGCAAGAACTTTGTGAGTAATCATAAGAGTTTTAAGAGTTTCATCTGCGGATATTTTATTATTTTTAATATGGATAATCAAATTATTGAGTCTGCTTTTTAACTCTTCAACGGGTAAGTCTCCATTAAAAGCTCTATCTGTTCTTCTATGCCCAGAATAATCTTCACAGGTTATAACTTTAATATCACCTTCAAAGTCATCAATGGCACTATACTGGGGAAGATCTGGACGAATAGAATTTAAAAAATTAACAATTTTTGGCGCAGATCTAAAATTAGATACTTTTTTTATTTCCCTAATATTTTGGTGGTCAATTTTTCCACATGCATTGTTTGCATGATATATTGTTTGCCAAGAGTCACCGAAAAATCCAAACTGAGGACCCTTTTTCTGAGATATAAAATATTGAATAAAACTATCAATAATAGGTTTGTATGAATCTTGATATTCATCTATCAGAATTATTGGGTATTTTGATGAGAATATATTTCTAAATTTTTTACTTTTCATTATTTCAACAAAAAGATTTAATACATCTCCATGATTAAGATATTGAATAGAATTCTCTATATATCTGTGCCCTAACGTATATTGTACATTCGTTATTGAAATATTTTGTTCATCTTCACTTCGTTTATAGTCTTTTACTAAGTCAATAAGAGTAGATTGATATTGGCTAATTGCACTCCAGGCAAAAGAATGAATTGTTGAAGGTATTATAAAAGAATCCAATGGAATTCTCGATTTTATAACATCAACTGCCGCATTAGTAAATGTTATACATATTACATTTTGTTTATTTTTATCAAATTCTTTTTTCTTATTTACATCTAGCCATTCAATAACCCTATTTAAAGAATAAGTTTTGCCAGAACCAGCTCCAGCTTCAACGCGAAAGTTTGCTCCTGCTTTAAGGGTTTCTATAATCTCTGCTTCTATTTTATCAGCTTCTTTTTTGGCTCTATTATAATTTTCTGCCATATAACTCCTAAGATAGTACTTTTGCATTATTAAGCCATATAAGGCCTTGTTTGATATATTGTGGAACTGAATAATCTGCATAATTTGAAATTAAATCAAGTGCGAATTCTGTCTTTGATTTTCCTCTAAATTCCAAATCTTCTTCTTTTGCATCATCATTAATGCCATAATGTGTTCTATTTACATTTCTAATTGCTTCTTCTAGTGATTTACTATACGTTCCATTATCTTTTGTTTGAAATTCTAAATGACATTTTTTTATAGTTCTTTCTTCATTAGATAGTAATAAAATATTATTTAAACTGCATTCATCTGTATTTTTGACATTTTTGTACCACCATTTAATCGTTGAATTTGAAGTCGTTTCACCTTCTTCAACAGTTGAAGATTTTCCATTTTTTAGTGGATCAATATCTGTAATAACTAAACAAGGTATATCGAGGAAGTTTACAAATGGTATAAATTTATGAGCAAATGCTCCACCAATTTCAATCAAACTATAATATTGTGCTGATAGTTTATATTTCTGCGAATCAAAAAGTTTTTCTTCTTCACACTTTTTTATCATATCTGGTATTAATAGTCGTTCAGATGAACCTTCAACAAAAATTATTTTATCTGTAAAAAACATATCACAACGACTTAATGTCAAGTATTTTTTTATAAATTTTATGTTTTCTTCGCTATCTTCTACAAAATCTCCTAAATTTTTAAATTTTACATCATACTGTCTTTTTCTGGCATACCTTATTTTTGAAAAATCGGTTGTATTAGCAATATGTGAAGAGTGAGTTGTTAAAACTGCTTGAATATTAACATTAGATATTTTATTGATAAAATCGATCAAGTATTGTGCAAAAGTTTGTTGCATTTGTGGATGCATATGAGATTCAGGATCTTCTATAAATAGTAACGGGATGCAAGCTTTGCTTTTATTTTTTAATGTTTTGGCAAAACTTGCAAGATTAATTTGTATTTTTAACAAATTTTTATATCCTAATCCATTATGAGTGTTCGGCAAGGTTTCTTTTATATAATTTGAAATATATGCCAATTCTGTATTATTTGTTATCTCTTGTTCTAAATCAATATCAGTATTTACACCAATTTGTAGTTCTTCAGAATTTGGATACCCAAACCCAATAGCTTTATCAATTAATTCTTTAAGCAATGAATCATTTGTATTTTGAATCTCTTTTTCTGCCTCTTTTATTTTTATTTTTAATTTTTGTATCTGCTCATAAATATCCTTATCTTCATCAAATTCTTCAGGTGATTGTTTGAAATAATTTGAAACTGTATCTGGCAAAGTGTTTTTAGAATTGTTGCCTTCCCCCAACCCACGCTCAGCACTAATAAAATATTGCGGGAAAAGTTCTTCTAAATCATTTTTTGATTTTTCTTGAAAATCCATATGATTTTTTGGATTAATGGCATATATTTTAAGCTCTAACAAATTTTTAAAATTTTTAGAACAAATATCTCGAACCTCTTTGTCATCAGATATACACTCATTAAAGTATTCTCTTAAAGTATTTTCATCCGCCTTTATGCAATATTCTGCTTTTATTAAAGCAGTATTATTTTCTTCTAAAATATCAATAATAAAAGGTGACAATGTTCCAAGTAATTCGTCTTCTGGATTTTCAGAATAATCTATATAAAACTCAATGGAAGGTTTCGGAAATTTTTCACAAAACATTTCATATGTTATATCTTTATTTATAAATTTTGTAAGCAATTCAAAGGCTGACTTACGTCTTAAAAGTGGATAATTGTCGTAAGAAAAAGAGGCACCAGATAATGTATTTATTATAAAATTAATAACGGATGTTTTAGCCGTATTATTACGTCCTACGATTAATGTTAAATCTTTATCTAGATGTAATTCGGCATTTATTAAAAGTCTATAATTTTTGATTTTTATTTTTGATAAAAACACACAGCACCTTTAAAATTATTCTAATACCTCTGGAAACTAACAATTTAATGATAGCAACTAAATATAAAAAATACAAATTTTAATTAGATAAAGATATTTCAACTGACTTTAATTTAATGTGTACCCAATTTTCAATGCAAAATAAGAAATACTAAATATAGAGATATCCTGCTACCAGTTAACACGAAAAACTCTAATACTTTATAATCCATATTGATATTGTTTCATTAAATAATCAAACGACATATTCAATTTAACCGAATCGTATGGTAACAAAGCATAAATCCAAGGTTTACCGCCATTTTGCATTGTATAATCTGTTGCATTTTTGCAATACTCTAGTGCCGCTTTTGCTTTAGATTGGACTTCTTCAGTAGGAATATCTTTTTCTTTTTTTGTTTCAACTAAATAAATTTTATCTTTTGTTTCCACTACAAAATCAGGTTCATAGTTCTTTTTATTATTATCCCACGTAATATTAAACTGATTCGGAGCTGGTCTTAACCATTTTTCAACTGAATCGTCCCCTTCTAAAATTATTGCAAAGTCTTTTTCTGTTTTAGAATCAAATTTATAAGACTTATGACAAGCTTTCTTAAACCCAGTAAACATTAAGGATTTGATTCGATTAGCAGGTTCTATTGTTTCTTTATAGTCATAAATTTCATCTTGTATAAACTTATATGAATTATGTTCTAGAATTTGAGAAAAGGCTCTAACATCTGGTGCCTCAAATTTGACTACTTCTTTTTTGAAATGTTCCATTAACTGAGGCTTAATATAATTAGCAATATCTCTTTTTCTATATTGAACAACATTTTTTATATCATCATCTGATAAATATGTATCAAATTTACTTAATACCTGTCTTGCCAATTTAAATAATAATCTCGCACAAGAATTATAATCCACTTCAGGAATATTAATTAATTCATTAACAATTATATTATCGAGTTTATCTCTCACCATTGTTTCTTTATTTATAATAGTATCAGCGTCTTGATTTCTTAATGTTTCTCTTAAAATCTCATCAGAAATTGGTTGATAATTTAAATTTGTAGTATCTAAATCAAAATCTTCAAACCAAACTTTTGTTTCTGATGGAATAATCATAATTTTAGGGATTTCAATAATTAATTTTTCAATATTTTCTTTTTCTTTTTCAATATTATCTTCAATTTGTTTTATTAAATTTTCTTTTATTGATTCATCAAATAAACCTAGCTGTTCTTTTTCACCTAATCTTTTTATGGCTTGAGCCTTAGCAACAGTAGATATTTGCTCTTTTGTCATTGTTTTTAAGTTAACACCATGTTTTGCAACTTCAAAAATTGCTTGTTGTGTTACCTTTTTAGCTTCTAATTTTATTTCAGCTTTTTCTTTTTCAACATTGTCTTGAATTTGCTCAATACGTTTTTCTTCTTCTTTAATTTCTTCATCAAGAATAGATGTTGTAGTTATAGTTTCTTTCTTTTGATTAAGTTCTTCTTCATTAATTTCAATAATATTTTCTTTTCTAATTATTGAACCCTCTTTTTTAGCTTCTTCAAGGATTTCTTGAAATTTATCGTGAGCAATAATCGTTAATTTATCAATTTTAGGATCTCCAGTTCTTTGACCATAAGGCAAACGTAAACCACGACCGATAGTTTGCTCTCTTAATGTTGTAGAAGTTGCAGTTCTTAATGGGATTATAGTGTATAAGTTTGTAACATCCCAACCTTCTTTAAGCATATTTACATGGATTACAATTTCAATTTTATTAGCAGGATTTTCTAAGGTTAAAAGTCTTGCAATATTTTCATCTTTTTCAATTCCTTTTTGCTGAGAATGAATTTGCATAACTTTATCTTTGTAATAACCTCTAAAAAACTCATCAGATTTAATCTGTTCTTCTAGCCATTGTGCATGGGTTGTATCTTTTGCTACCACAAGAACAAAAGGTTTTACTAACTCAACTTTATTTGTTCTCGCATAAATGTCTAAATCAACTTTCGTACTTTCGTGAATTTTGATACCATCTTCAAGTTTTAACATATCTAGTTCTTCAGTAGTACATTGCTTAGGATCAAAGTCTTTTCTTGTAGCAACAGCTGGTTCTTTTACAAAACCATCATTCATCGCTTTTGCAAGAGAATATTCATAAACCACATTTTTAAATTTCACAGTTTTAGAACCACTTTCAATTTGCGGAGTTGCAGTAAGTTCCAAACCTAAAACAGGGTTTAGCTCATTTAAAACCTTTGCACTTGCTTTTGCTCTATAATGGTGCGATTCATCCATTAACAAAACCAAATCTGGTAAATTTTTTAAATAATCAAAATATGATTCACCTAAATATTCCGACAATCTTTTAATTCTAGGTAAGCCTGTTGATTTATCAACATCAGAATTGATTTTTGAAATATTAAAGATATTTATTCTAACCCTTTTAAACAATGTATTTTTAATATTTGTAAGTATATTTTGATGTTTGTTATAATTATCACCTGTAATAATTTGAGGTTGACTTACAGCAAATTTAGAAATACCTTTAAATACATACTTAGAATTACTTGGATTACCTAAATCATCAATTAGTTTATTATAAATAGTTAAATTTGGAGCTAAAACAAAAAAGTTATTAATTCCTTTTGCTATATGTAAATACGCAATAAAAGCTCCCATTAATCTTGTTTTACCAACACCTGTTGCTAATGCAAAACAAATATTAGGAAAATCTCTTTCAAAGTTCGAAAACTTTTTTATTTCGTCAAATTTTTGACCAAGTTCTTTTATTTTTTCTTTAGCTTCAGCAAGATTTATATTCTTTTCAAGTTCCAAAACATCAGCAATTTCAGAAAGAATTTCTAAACTTTCTGCTTGTGGCTTTCTCAAACTTAATCTGCATTTTATTTCATTAGCTGTTTTATTCATTAAATAACCTCAAATTACTTGCAGATGGATTTATATGACCATCTATAACTATTATATTTGTATCTAAATGTAATTTCTTCTTTGCCTCATTTAATTCTACAACAATTTTTTGAGTTTGTTTTTCTTTATGAACATTAATACAAATAAAATACGCAACTTTTACATTATCAGTACAATCTTTATATTTTTCTAATTGCTTTGTAAGCCCTTTAATTGGAGAATTAGTAGATAATTTAAATTCAATTAACACTCTCAATTTGCTTCCATTTGAGAAACAAAAATCTACAGGACCACTACCCGTTTCCCTTTCTTTCTCTACATTTATATTATTTTGTGACAAATATTCATAGACAAAAACATGAAATATCTGTTGCCAAGCACTTTCTGACTTACATTTCGTATTATTTTCCCATAATAATTCACGTTTTAATTTATTATTGTTGTTAATAAATTTTTCAAATCTTTCAATTATGTATTTTATTATTTCTAAATTGTTATTAGTTTTAACTTTAAAGTCACAATTAAATAATCTAATAATTTATCTCTAATAATAATTCCTTTAGAATCCTTTTCAAAATCGTATTTATTACCTTCTAACGACGACATATATTTAGTTAATTCTTCTATTAATTCTGGAATTTCTTTAAGTATATCAAAAATTTGTATTTGTTTATCTTTTTTCTCTATATGTTCTTGTTTTAATATGTTTAAAATTTTTTCATCAATATCTGTTCTTATTTGTCTATTTTTATCTGCATACCCTTCTAATACATCTTTCATGTCGGCATCTTTTGGTAATTCCGACAGAATGTCTTTGGGAACTAATAGTACAGGATATCTTTTTTTTATAGTGGAATTTGGATGAACTGGTAACATAAATTCTGAACCATTCATTATGAATTTTTCAGTTGATATATTTAATTTTTTTGCTGTTGATTCTGTAAATTTAACTAATTCATACATAATTATATTTGCGGTTATATCACCGATATAATCTGCACCAATAACTTCACTTAAAAGATTCAACAATGAAAATGCTTCTTCACCAATATTGGGCACACATTTATAAATATCTAAAGCATTTTTAAATAAAATCTCCGCATTATATTTACCAACACCTTGTCCATTTGTTCCAGATTTCGAATATCCTAAACCTAATCCAACAGGTTCTTTTGCTGTTAATTTTTTTATAATATTTTGCTTAGCTTTTGTTTTTATTTTGTCATCAGTAAGTTGAAGATATGCTTTTATATTCCCTGCCAAACTTTTATAAAAAGTTTCGTATGTTTTTGTCGCAAATGTATTAAACATTTCATACCTTGAATTTTTTAACAATCTTGGATCTATAAATAAATTTACATCTTTATCTAAAATAGGATTAAGTACACCTAAATCATAAAATTTTTTAGGTGGAATCTTTAAATATTCAGCGTAAGATGTAGAAGTTTTTTTCATCTATTCTTCATCCTCCAAGATTTCTTCATTGTCATGTTCTTCTGGTTTTGCTTCTTCTATTATGTTTAAGTTATATTCCATTCTACCAAATTCACAACGATTTAGAAGAATTTGAGGTATCTTTTTAACTGTAATGTTGTCAAATTGGCTACCAACACCTTCTTCAAAATGAGTTGCACAAATTAATAAACTTTCATCTTCTTCTAGTTTATTATGAATATTGTTTAATAATTCAACTGACAAAAATTGAGTTGTTGTGAAAATAAAATCTTTTTCTGTTGAATAGCCTTGTTTATATACATTATTTTCATTAGGTGAAAATTTATAACCCTCATGTTTTGCCATAGCTTCTGCTAACATTTCTGCATCATATTTAGGTTCTATAATCCAATTATCAAACTCATCTTTTTTAAGTAACGAAGGTGCAAGTTCGTAGAACTTGTATCCTCCGCCACCTTTCCACTCAACGGCTTTGGATATCCCGCCTTGGTCTGTACCGTCAACAACTTGATGTAATCGTGGTTCACAATGAGTATAGCAATGGTCACCAAGCTCAATGCCGATCCATTTTCTATTCATTTTGTGTGCAACTGCTGCAGTTGTACCTGAACCTAAAAAAGAATCAAGAACTAAATCCCCTTCATTGGTAGACATTTCAAGTAATCTTCTTATTTGAACCTCTGGTTTTTTGCCTTTTTTAAAAGTAACGCCACCTTCTTTTGCAATACCTTGATAATTCATATCATTCCATAAATTTGTTACCAGTTCTGCTGTAACAAATCTACCGTCTATCAGTTTCATTTTATCTTTGTAAAATAAAATTCTATTGCCATTTATTAAATAAATATCTGGGTAGCCTTCTCTTTTTTGTCGATATATTTTTTCTGGATTTTGTTTTGATATATCTATATAATCTCTTGTTTCTTGTCCAACTCCATTATAATCAGGTTGTGCAAATCTTATTATTCTTTCTGGGAACTTATTTAAACAAGTTTTTATATCGGTATTATTCTTTGTCAAATATTCTTTTAATGATACGAATTTCCAGTTTTCATAACTTTCATTATAATTTAATATTACCTGATTATAAGCTTTATCATAGTCTCTTTCTTTATATACGGGATGATAAATCCAATTAGATTTATTCTTAGCATATGCAATCATTAAATCACATACTTGTACAGGTGTTGGATTTATTGCCTTATGACCAGTGGCGGCACCTCTTTGTATTGTAGTTTGTATTATAAAATTATTTCTACCAAAAATTTCATCACATAAGATTTTTAAATAATGCCCCTCTTTTTCATCAATAGAAATCCATATAGAACCATCATCAGAAAGTAATTTATATAATATTTTTATACGCATCTGCATCATAGAAAGCCATATAGAGTGCTCTAAATTATCATCATATCCAATTTCCTTACCATCAGCATTAATTCTAGCCCCCGTATTATATGGAGGGTCTATATAAATACATTTAATCTTTCCTGTATAATCTTGTTCAAGTGCTTTTAGAGCAAGTAGGTTATCACCGTGAATAAGCATATTTTCAGTATTCTTATCACCATAAGATTTTTCAGGAACTTCAACCAATATTCTTGGTTCAATATTATCAATTTGTTGATCTTTTCCTATCCAAGTTAATTCTAATTTTTGCTTATTCTTACCCATATATTTTCCTTTAATTTTTCTACAAAACTATCTTAAAATATTACTATGTCAATTATGGACGCATTACTTGCTATCTGTTTGTGGCTTAGGTGGTTGTGGTTGAGATGTTTTGGGAGGGTTAAAACCTCGTTTCTCAATATTTGGCTGCACTGAATTTGGAGGATTAAAACCTTCATTCTGCCAGTCTTTTTGCATTGATATAGGTGGATTAAATCCGTTTTCTGCTTTATTAAAATTCATAATAATTCCTTTCTCTATTTTTGAGGTCCCTTCGGTTGTGTTGTCTTAGGAGGGTTAGCTCCCCCTTTTACAGATTTGTTAGGCTGAGTAGTTTTAGGAGGGGTTAACCCATTTTGTTTTTCATTATTCATTTCTGACTCCTTGTTTTGTATAATATTCAAAATTTTTAGCCTTAATTGTTTGTTCAAATATTGTACTACAATTTTTTGTTTGGAGTTGAGTACTATGCTCATTGTTTAAAATAGAACTGCCGGCAATAATAACAGATAAAATAAATGTAATTAAAAATATATTATTAAGAATCTCTGACCACATAAACCAAATATTACCTTTTTCAGGATGGTCTTTATCTAATCCTTTGTCACAACCTTCCTTTGATATTCTTGCTGAAATTAATTGCAAAAACAATGTTAAAACAAATCCCCATATTGCAATATGATACAAAGTAGAAATTTGAATTTTATCACTATAACCTAGCAACACTGTAATTGCACCTGCAGAAACAGTAAATATCCCTTTTTCAATAAAACTATTGTTTTCTGTATAATACTTAATTAATAATTCGTTATAATCTTCATTATTCACTAATTATTGTCCTCCAGTTCTTTTTTCTTTTGTCGTTCAAGTTTTTTAATGCTATCAACTGTAGGTAAATCTTCTGGCATTGTGCCTCCAAGTTCTTCTATTGTTTGACGAACTTTCTTACCAACTTCATAATGCGTTTGATTTGCTTTCATTTTACCTCTTATATTTTCACGTCTTAATTTTTCTTCTGTTTGTGTGGCACGAAATAAGTTTGCGGCAAGTTCCGTACTTCCCATATGATCCAAAATGTTTTGACTCTTTTTTAACCCTTTTCTTGCGTGAATATCTTTGTTTCCTAAGCCTCCATACAAACCTTTATATCCATAGTCCTGAAATATAGCATAGTCTCTTGGTTCTTTTATACCTGCATTACTTGCTGCATCTGCTAATTGTTTATTATGTGTTTTCATTTGCTCCCGCAAAAACAATCTTTTTGTATCTTCTTCAGATTGAATTAATCTTGCTTGATCTTCCTCAATTAATTCTTTTTGACGAGTTTTTATTGCAAAATATGCCTGACCCAATGCAACATTAATTTTTGAAGGATCTGCATTCTGAACAATTAGATAACAAGCAAAACGCGATAAACGATAATCATCAACTTCTCGTTCAGCTCCAGAGCCAATTTCGACCATATCGCTGACATCAGCAAAATGGTTATTTATATCTTCATTGTTGTTTTTACAAGAAATTTTTGCTTTTGATATAACATTCTCAAAATTTCTCCATTGTGTATATTCTAATAATTTACTTAAATCTCTTGCTGACCAATATTCATAGCCATCTTCGCTAATTCTTTTTATTTTTTCAAATGGTGACTTTAATAAATCATCTATTGAATATTGCATTATACTATCCTCTAACGAATTAAAAATAATTCTTTTTCATTTATTTTTTGATGAAGTTTTAATTCAATTTTTTCAATCAAATCTTCTTTTTGTTTATCTACCATATCTTGCGAATCAAACAAATCTCTACGCATTTTATTACGTTTTACTTCCATATCTTTTATTTCTTTTTGCGCCTGAAGTTTTTCTTCCAATTTTAATATTTTTTTTGATTCCGTTTTTTTAGTTTTTATATCTTTATCTAACTGTTTTAATGAAATTTCTAAACTATTTTTTCTATCTTCTGCCCATTTTTCAAGTTTTTCAAGTTCTTCATCAAAAAATTGAGAATTACGACTTGAAATAAAATCAATTAATCCATCTTTTTGAGCATTTATATATGTTTCTAGTCTTTCTACATCAGGTGTCTTGTTAATGTTATCAATTTCATTCACATCAAGCATAAACATTTTTTCACATTGTTCCTGATCTAAAACTTCTCCATTATCTTCATATCCTGCAAAAAGTAAATAATCTTCATCTTCAAAAGCACTCACTGTCATTGATTTTAAAATTAACCAACCAGATTTATTTACTAGATTTTCTAAAATAGAGATTTTGTGTGTTTTATCATCTGTATAATTAAATACTAATTCTTTTATTGGAAGTTCTATATTTTTATATTTGTCTAATATTTTTTGAGCAAGAATATGCCCTATTCTATAAGTATTTGCATCTTCAATATTTTTACCCATACGATAAGGTCCACGATTTATATTCATATCAGGAAATGGGTTATTATTTAACATAAAATATTTTTTATCATCATTAAACTCGGCACAATTACTTAAACAGTATTTTGTTAAATCCCATAATTTTTGTTCGAATTTATCTAGATATTTTTCTGTATTATCTTTGCTAAGCTTTAATTTTTGGGCAACTTCTACGTCAAAATTTTCAAGAAGTTTTTTTCTTGTGTCAACCATTTTTTCATCAATATCGGTCTCCATTGACTTTTGTAATTCGTCAAAACTTCTATTAATTTCGTCTTCTGTTCTACAGTTTTGAAGTATTTCTGCAATACGTTTTTCAAAATCAATACCTGATCCTATTGCACCTAAAACTTCATCACTTGCACCAAAAACACCGTCAAACAACTTAAACTTTTCGCTCAACAATTCAAAAACTCTGATGTCTGCTGCATTTTTAATGTTCAAAAAATTTACCACAACAACATCATGTTTTTGTCCATATCTATGACATCTACCAATTCGTTGTTCAATTCTTTGTGGATTCCAAGGTAAATCATAATTTACCAAAAGAGAACAAAATTGTAAATTTATACCTTCGGCAGCCGCTTCTGTTGCAATCATAATTTCTGCTTCATCTTTAAAATATTCAACTAATGCTGCCCTTTTATCAGCTGTTTTTGAACCCGAAATTTTATCAGTACCTTTATGTTTTTCTATCCAATTTTTATAAATTTCTTTTGACTTATCATCATTATTTGAACCATTAAATAAAACAATTTTTCCTTTATACTTAGTTTGTTCAAGAATTCTGTACAAATATTGTTGAGTTCGTGTAGATTCAGTAAAAATTAAACATTTATTATTTCCACCATTTTTAGAATTTGTCGTAAAACCTTTTTCTAATGCCGTTAAAAGTTTTTCACCCTTAGCATTTTTATCAATTTTCTTTGCTAAAATATAGAAATTTTCTAAAACTTTTTTTTCTTCTTGTATCTCTTTTATTTCTTCATCAGCATAATATTCTTTTTGTGCTAAATCTTCGTCTCTATCATCTTCTTCATCATCAACCCATTCTTCTTTAATTTCATCATAATTTTCGATATCATTTTGAATTTCAACATCTTCAGGGTTAATACAAGTTTTATTATTATCAATAATGTTTTGTAATTTTTGAGCAAGTCCACCTAAAGTTCCTGATATAGCAAAAGTTGAAGATGCTAACAATCTACGAACAATTAAAGTCATCAGTTTTCTTTGGCTTGGTGGCAATGCATACAATTTTGGACGACTTAAATATTCACTTAATCCTAAGTATAATTCATGTTCTTCCGAAGTAGGACTAAATTTTTCGGTAATAGCAATACGATTTGTATATTTAATGTATTCTAAAACTTGTTTTCTTAATGTACGTTGACATATAGGTGCAATACGAGTTTTAAGCTCTGCAAAGTCAATTTGTTGCCCATTTCTACAATATTGAGCTTTAAAACTTGGTAAATCCCCAAATGTATAATTATCAATAATACTAACCAGACCATACAACTCTAATAATGAGTTTTGCAAAGGTGTAGCAGTTAAAAGAAGTTTATTTTTATCTGCGAGTGCATCTTTTATGGCATTGGCAATTTTATTTGAAGGCTTATAAACATTACGAAGTCTATGAGCTTCATCAATAACTACCAAATCCCAATTTATTGCCTTGATATATGGAGCTTTATTTCTTGCAAAATTATATGAACAAATAACAATTTGTCCTTGTTCAAATGGATTCAGATTGCCATTTTTTATTTCATTATTAAAAGTTTTAGCTTCTAAAATAATAGACTTCAAGAAAAATTTGTCTTCTAATTCTTGTTGCCATTGTTTTCTTAATGATGAAGGCATAATAATAAGAATTTTTTTCTTTCTTTCTGCCCAATATTGAGAAATAATAATACCTGCATCAATAGTTTTTCCCAAACCTACTTCGTCTGCTAAAATTGCTCCCTTAGAAAGTGGAGAACGAAAAGCAAACAATGCTGCATCTATTTGATGTGGATTCAATTGAACTTGTGCTTCAGACAATGTCTGAACAAATTTTTCAACTGTTTCAGATGCACATCTTTTTGTTAATTCATTTGAAAAATATTTAGCATGGTAATCTGTTTTCATTACTACTCCTTAGTTTATTATATCATAAAAGGAAGTATTATTTTTTTTGTGTTATATAACTAAATATAAAAAATTAATTACTTTATAAAATTTATTATTAGGCTTTAAATTTTTTAATTCCATAATACGGATTATGCTTTATGTAACCGTTTAAAAAAGCAAATTTTAAAAGACTACCAAGTAAACTGACTCCATTTTTTGCTGTTTTAGCTTTGTATCGTAATTTCATATAAGTTGCAAATTCTAAAATCATTTCAGGGGTTATGTTTTTCACTTTTTCATTACCAAATTTTGGTAAAATACTATATTTCAAAAGAGAATTATAACCAATCAAAGTTCCTTTTGCTAATACTCTTTCTGACATATATAAATTCACTATTCCTTTAAATAAAATATTTTTCCTATTTTTAACTTCTGGTATTGTTAGAATCTCAAAAGTATTTATCGACGTATTTTCTTTATACTTATACAATCCTTGTTCAAAGTATTACTGTTCAAAAGGTGTTCAAGTTCTGTTTTGCAATTACACTCTGCAAAGACAAATGAATAAAAAAATCATTGACACAGAGCAAAAACTCTCTAACAAGGAAATTTTGGGGAAATGGCTACAAGACAAAAAAGTCTAGGGCTATACATCTTTTGATATAGCAAGAATTGCAAGTGAAGAATTTAATTCTGTCCTGCTTGAAATCAGAAAAAATTATTTTTTGCAGGGAAAATTATTAGTAATTGCTGAAAAATGTATATTTCGTATTCTTGATTCAGCAGCTTGTAAAACAGAAAATATTTTTCACAATCTTACTGACAAGGATATTAGTATTTGCCAAAGTTACTTCTTATATGTTAGAGAAATTGAAAACCTGGGGCGTTCAATTAATGAAATTGTTGACTTTGAACCAGATGTTATACATGAAATTTATAAACTGGATTCACCTGAAATGTACGAAAAGATTGAAAAATTTGTGCGAGAAAATAAGGTTGGGAAAAATCATCTAAAAAACATAATTAAACTACTACAAGAAGATGTTAATCTACCACTTGATGTTGCCTTGGAACAAGTAAAACAAGAAGCAAAAGCAAAAAGGGAAGAGATTAAAACTAATCTATATTGGCAAAAAAAATATAAAACTTTACACAGAAGATTTAAAGCCCTGAATAACATATACAATGTTGTCCATGATGAATGGAAGCAAAATAAATTTGTCGCAAGAAGATACAATAAAAGGCTTGAAAAATTGCGAACAGAAAACAAAGAATTGAAAAAACAACTAAAAACACTTCAAAAAAAAGAATAAGTATGAAATACAGGCAATTGATTATAAAAGTGGTATAAAAGAATCGACAACAAAAATTGTGTTGATGGATTTAGTTATTAATAGATTGAATTAAATATAAATTTTGTATTGTTATATATATAAATATTAACAACGGGGATTTTTATTTTTTTTCAACCTCGCGACAATCACAACTAACGTAAATATTTTTAGTTTGACGGTCGCTCGGCCAAACAGAGAGGACAAATCAACTGCAAAAAAAAAACAGAACCACCTTGAGCAAATTTCTCTTGCTGTTTAAATCCCTCTCTTTTAAAAATTTTTCATAACAGATAAAGGATTAAGATTATGAACAAAAAAGAAACAGATATTAACTGTTTTTGTAGTGTTGCAAAGTTTTTAGAAATGCTTGGTGTTACACAAGATGAATTACAAACTGCAATTGCACTTGGATATAGAAGATACAAAGTGCTTAAAAATGGCAAATTCCGATACATTGAACAACCCAATGACAAATTGAAAACAATATCTCAAAAATTATTAAAGTTTTTACAGAATAATTTAGATTGTCCGCCTTGCTGCATGGCTGGATTTAAAAGTCAGAATAATATACAAAATGCTTTGCGACACAAAAACAAAAGGGAAGTAATCACCATGGACATTTCACATTATTTCCCAAGCACCAAAGCAGAATACATAAAACAGTTTTTTGAAAAAACTTTTGAGACACAGGAAAAAGTTTTAGATTTGATTGTTAAATTAACTACTTTGAACGGATATCTACCAACTGGCTTACCGACAAGCACTCTTTTAGCATGTTTTGCACATAAGGATATTTTTGACCAAATTTATACAAAAATGAAAACCTGCGAAACAGATATGACGACTTTTGTAGATGATATTACATTATCCACAAACAAACATATAGGCAACTGGGTGATTAGTTATATTAATAATTTGCTCAAATCACATGGACTGCATTTAAAAAAGTCGAAAATTAAAAGGTTTGGTTATAAGTATGCAGTCGTTACAGGGGTATATATTGCTCAAGATGGGACTTTGTCTACTCCATTTAAAATGTGTTATTCCGTTATTGAAACACTGAAAGCAAAAGAACTCTCACAAATGAGCAAGAAAGAATTACAGAAACTTATCGCTAAAATTGCATATATACGACTATTACAACCAAATAAATTTAAAACAACTCAAAGCAAGGCGATAAAAATGTTAAAAAAAATACAAAAAAACGATATTAATAAATTAGTAGCCTAATAGGCAGAAAGGCAAATTATGTTAGGACAAAGGCATTTAGAAATTATTAATTATGATGTTATGGAAAAAGTGTATGACCAAAACAATCAACTAAAAGGATACATGGCGAGAATTATTTTAGATACATACATTGATAAAGAATTTAATTGGATAAATGAACTATACCAAAATCTTGAAATGGTGGCACTCCATCAGGAAAACGATTTAGATGTATATAATAACGCAGAATATTTTGAATAGACCTTTCGCCCATTAATATATCTCGCTGTAACGCAATTTACAGCGAGTTTTTTTGCGGTAAATTACCAAATCATAGAAATACATACACTCAATACAAAACGCATGAAATAACCGCAAATACGCTTGGCATTTGAGATACAAACCTAATTGAAGAACCTTGCCATGACATGTAATTTGGGATTCCCAAAATTCTACATCTAACACAAATTGTAAAAACAGGCATGTTTGTCTTTTTATTACAAAAATTTAAAATTAATCATCTTTACACATTTTTGATATATAATTACCTTATGGACAGACTTACAAAGGAACAACGGCATAAAAATATGCAAGCTGTCAAAAATAAAGACAGTAAAATTGAACTTTTGTTAAGACATGCTTTATGGAATAAAGGGTATCGTTACAGAAAAAATTATACAAAAATTGAGGGAAAACCTGATATTGTTTTAACAAAATATAAAACTGTGATTTTTTGTGATAGTGAGTTTTGGCATGGTTATAATTGGTCTTGTAGAAAGAATGACATTAAATCTAATAGGGATTTTTGGATAAAAAAAATTGAAAATAACATTCAAAGAGATAGACAAGTTAATAAAATTTTAAAAAATCAAGGCTGGAAAGTTCTTAGATTTTGGGGTAAAGATATACAAAAGAATTTAGAAGAATGTGTTAGAAAAATCGAAAAAGAGATAGGTGTTCTATGAGTACAAATACTATAGAAAAAGAAAATATTAATGAAAAAGATTTGAGCTCGGGTCAAATTTTGTTATTCAAAAAATTTTTTAGAAATGAAGACATTCCTTTTCCTGCTCAGAAAAATACAAAATTTACTTTTATAGATTTGTTTGCGGGTATTGGAGGAATGCGAATTGCGTTCCAAAATTTGGGTGGTAAATGTGTATTTAGTTCTGAAATTGATGAACGAGCACAAAAGACTTATGCTATTAATTTTGGAGATATCCCCGACGGAGATATTACTAAAATTAATGAGTATGAAATCCCAGACCATGATATTTTGGTTGGAGGGTTTCCTTGTCAAGCTTTTTCTATTGCAGGAAAGAGAGGTGGCTTTAATGATACCAGAGGAACATTATTTTTTGATGTCGCAAGAATTATTAAAGCTAAAAAACCAAAAGCATTTTTCTTAGAAAACGTAAAAGGTTTAACAAATCATAGAGGGGGTAGAACTCTTGCCACAATATTAAATGTACTCAGAGAAGACTTGGGGTATATTGTTCCGGAACCAAAGATTATGAATGCAAAGAACTTTGGTGTACCCCAAAATAGAGAAAGAATTTTTATCGTAGGGTTTAGAGCAGACTTAGGAATTACAGAAGAAGATTTTTCGTATCCGGAGCCAACTGATACAACAAAAACAATTAGGGATATTATGGAAAAAGAACCTGTATCTGCAAAGTATTATTTATCTACTAAATATATTGATTGTCTTAAAAATCATAAAGCCAGAAATGAAGCCAAAGGGAATGGTTTTGGATATGAAATTAAAGATTTAGACGGAATTTCTAATACAATAGTAACAGGAGGTATGGGAAGAGAACGGAACCTTATAATTGATAAACGATTAAAAGATTTTACCCCCGTAACACATATTAAAGGAGAAGTTAATAGAGACGGTATTCGAAGAATGACACCTAGAGAATGGGCAAGATTACAAGGATTTCCAGACTCTTTTAAAATTGAAGTTGCAGATGTAAGTGCATATAAACAATTTGGTAATTCTGTTGCTATTCCTGCTATTCAGGCAACAGCAAAAAATCTTATAGAAAAGGTTCTACATGAATAATATAATTAAACAAAATAAAGGTGAATGGAGTGAGCTTTATGTTTTCCTTAAATTGTTAGGAGATGGAGTATTATATGCTGCTGATTCAAATCTGAATAGGATTGATGATTTATATTATCCTTTAATTGAAATTTTAAGGAAAGAGAATGAACAAATAAAGCACTATAAAAAAGATAATATAAATATTAAGATAACAGACGATAATAATAATTTATTATTAGTATTACCTATGACTGAATTTATCAATAAATCAAAGCTGTTACTTGATGCAATAAAAACTTCAGATGGAACTTTTTCTGTAGTAGCGATTCAAGATTTTATGCACAAAATTAAATGTTTAAAAGTTAAAGCTGACTCAATGGATAAAAGTGATATAACCATCGTTTTACACGATTGCAAAACTTATAGAAATGAAACTTTTGGATTTAGTATTAAATCAATGCTGGGTGGTTCTTCAACATTACTAAACGCAGGCAAATCAACAAATTTTATATATGAAATACAAGGTAAACTTTCTCAAGAACAAATATCTCGAATAAACACAATAAAAACAAAATCTAAGATTCAGGATAGATTAAACTCTATTGAAACTTTAGATTGTAATTTGGTATTTAGAGGTGTTGAAAATGCGAATTTTAATGCAAATTTACAAATGATTGATAGTTTATTTCCTCTGATATTATCACATTATTTAATTCAATATTATTCAGGGAATGGAAAAACTTTAAGAGAATTAACACCAAAAATTAGAACAATAAATCCATGTAAATTAGATACCAACTTACCACACTTATATTATGAACATAAGATTAAAAATTTTTTAACAGATGTAGCTTTAGGAATGACTCCTGCAACAGCTTGGAATGGAACTTATCAGGCTACAGGCGGTTATATTATAGTAAGAGAAGATGGCGAAGTCTTATGTTACCATGTTTATAATCATAATGAATTTCAAGAGTATTTATTTAAAAATACCAGATTTGAGACTGCAAGTTCAAGCAGATATGAATTTGGCAGTATCTATACGGAAAATGGGAAAAATTATATAAAACTAAATTTACAAATTAGGTTTACGTAGTCGGAGCAATCAAAAATAATCCCTTATAAATATTATTTATGCTAGTATATGATTACAAAGGAGTTCAATTATGTCATCTTTAATGAAATCACACATAAACAGACGTGTAGAAAAAATACATTTGGATTCTTTTAATGCTTTTATGCCATTATTTGAGGCTATAAGCAATTCTATTCAAGCAATTGAAGATAAACGACAAATTGCAGACAATTCATACAAAGGGAAAATCAAGATAACTCTAAGTAGAAAAAATGATGAACTTGCTACATTACCTCTTGATATGAAACCTGATGATTATAAAACTCTTAATATAAGATGTGTAACAATTTTTGATAATGGTATTGGATTTACTGATGAAAATTTTGAATCTTTTCTCACATATGATTCTCCATTTAAAAAAGCTCGTGGAGGTAAAGGAGAAGGTCGCCTATTCTGGCTTAAAGAATTTGATAAAGCAACTATTACAAGTACATTTAATAAAAATAATTTATGGTATAAAAGAATATTTAATTTTTCACTTGAAGATAATGGTGTAGATGATGAACATCATACGATATCTAATACTGATTCACATGAAAGCAATACTACTATTAAATTATGTAATTTAAAAAACAAATATGCAGATAATTATAGTATTACATTAGAAACTTATGCTCGTAAAATTATAAATCATTTTATTTGTTATTTTTTAAATTCAGATATTTGTCCACAAATTATAGTAGAGGATGAATTTGACAGTTTAAATGTAAATAATTATTTTAAAGAACTCTTGGTAGATGATAATGTTGTAAAAACTGAATTAACCGTAAAAGATGAAACCTTTCAGTTATGTTACTTAAAGTTAAAAAACACAATGAAAAATGTACATCAAATGCATGTTTGTGCAGATAATAGGTCTGTAAAAATTATTAATTTAAAAGATTACATTTCAAATCTATCAAGTGCCTTAAAAAATAGTGACGAAAATTATTATTATCAAATAATGCTTGCTGGGGATTATTTAGATAAATCAATAAATGGAGATAGAACGAGTTTTTATATTGACAACAGTAACTTATTATTAAATACAGAAACAATTATTGAAAGTGCAATAAATAAAATAAAACTAGATTTAGCAGAAGAATTAGACAAAGTTGAACAAGAAAAATTAAAGAAAATACGAAATCATATAAAAAGAAATAGTCCACAATACAGAATTCTGATGAATGATAAATATAAGAATTCGTTACAAGAAATTAGTCCTACTGCGACTGGAACTAAGTTAGAGCTTGCATTGTATGATCAGTATTACAAAATAAATCGAAAAGCGAAACAAAATTCTCATGAATTATTATCTAAAAATTTAGAAAATATTAATGAATTAAGTGAATTCAAGGAAAATTTTAAAAATTACGTAGAACAAATTAATGATGTAGGAAAATCTAAATTAGCAGATTATGTTGCATATAGAAAAGCAATTCTAGAACTTTTATCTAAGCTCCAAAAAAAGAATAATACTGGTAAATACCCACTAGAAAAAGCAATACATGAAATTATATTCCCGATGAACTCTACAAGTGATGAAGTTGACTATGAAAAACATAATTTGTGGACAATTGATGAACGTCTTGCCTATCATTATTATTTAGCTTCTGATAAGAAACTAAATAAAGTAGAAATTTTAAATTCTCAATCATCAGATAGACCTGATATATTAATATATAACAATCCTTTCTTTTTTACAGATAATGAAAAAATAACAACAGCAACAATTATTGAATTTAAACGACCAGAAAGAGATGATTATACCGAAGAAGAAAATCCTATAGATCAAATTATTAATTATGTAAAGGAACTTCGAAAATCGCAAATACAAGATAAAGATGGAGAAACTATAACATTACCTGACAATGTACCAATATATGCATATATTGTTTCAACATTAACACCTAAACTAATTGAAATAGCGGAGGATAGTGGATATTTAACACCATCGCCAGATAAGTTAGGCTATTTTGGTTTTCACCGAACACACAGAATTTATTTTGAAATACTTTCGTACAAAAAAATGATACAAGATGCGAAAGCCAGAAACAAAATACTGTTTAGCAAGTTGAATCTATTATAAACAAGAGCTGATACTAATTGTTATTATAATATTCAAAAACTTCAATCATTTCCTGTATTTTAGTTTGTGCTTTTTGTCTTTGTCAATACTCCATGGTGCGTTGGTGGCGTTGTTTTAGTTCTAAGATTTGTTTTTGCAGGCGGTTTAAATTTCGATTAAAACTGTCTTTTTCTGTTTGCATTTTTTTATTGATTTCTTCTGTATTCATATTTACCCCTTTGTTTTAATAAAAACAGTTGTTTGCTCAATGCGTTGCAATATCTTAATAACGACCGTTTAAACTTTCGTCATCAGTAAAGTAAAAACGGGTGAATTTTACGATATGGGGTTGGATAATAAAAATATAAAAGATAGGTTTTCACGATATGGCAGAAATTTTAGCCTAGAAAGGAGCAAAAAATGACCACCTATTCATACCTTAGAGTAAGTACATTGGAACAAAACACAGAGAAGAACAAACTTGATGTTTTAAAGTTTGCAAATGAAAGAAAATTAGGCAACGTAGAATTTGTGGAAGAACAAATTAGCGGTAAATCAAACTTTAAAAATCGTCAACTTGGTGCATTATTAGAAAAAATGCAAAAGGACGATATTTTAATTGTTCCTGAACTTTCAAGAATTGCACGCTCAATTACACAAATATTTGAGGTAATTGACATTACAAAAACAAAAAGGCATTACACTTTACTCAATTAAAGAAGATTTTTCAAACAATGACAAAAGCATTACATCTACCGTTACAACAACAATTTTTGCTTTGGTTGCACAAATTGAAAGGGATTTGATTAGTTTGAGAACAATTGAAGCATTACACGCTAAAAAAGCAAATGGTGCAAAATTAGGCAGACCAAACGGCAGAGGTAAATCAAAACTTGATGAACACAAAGAAGAAATACTAAAATTAGTAGATTTAAAAGTTCCTAAAACAATTATTGCCAGACAATATAATACATCTGTTGCAAATTTGCACAGATTTTTACATAACATATAAAAATAACATATTAATTGCCCTCAATAAAATATTCTGTAAAAAACTCAGTATAACTTATTGGGGGCTTTTTGTTTGCTTAAACCTCCCCAAAGAAAAGAACAGGAGGTTTAATTTTGAGCAATTTAAACAAAAAATCAGGTAAATGTTTCAATGTAATTTATGAAGACAGTAATATTACAATTCCTGAAATTGATGATACAGATTTATTAACTTTTGGTATGGCATTTATTAAGATAAGAGCAAGGGAACTCAATAATAACAATGTTTACAGCGTGAAACAACCAAGTATTTGAGGTAATATATAAATATGAAAAAAGCAGTTATTTATCTAAGGGTATCAACAGAAGAACAAGCAAAACATGGTTTTAGCATAGAAACACAATTAAAAACTTGCCAAAATTTTGCAGAGCAAAATGGTTATTGTGTAATTCACACATACATTGATGAGGGAAAAAGTGCCAAAAACTTAAACAGGGAAGAGGTACAAAAATTAATAAAATACTGTGATAATCCTAAAAATGGCATTAAAGCAATTATTGTATGGAGATTAGACAGGTTATCAAGATTTAACGTAGATTACCATGGCACTATTCGACCATTATTAACAAAAAATCAAATACTTTTATTATCTGCTACTGAATCTAATGTAAACACCATTGAGGGCGATTACATGCGTAATTTAATGATGTGTAATGCTGAATATGAGTTGTCTTTAATTAGATTTAGGACAAAAGAAAATATGAAAACTATTGCTCAAAATGGGACAATGCCATGTAAAGCACCAATAGGCTACAAAAATGTTAGAAATTCGGCAAATAAAGGAACTATTGAAGTTGACGAAACCACTGCACCATATATAAAAAGAGCATTTGAATTGTACACAACAGGAATGTACTCATATAAAACATTAGGTGATGAACTAAAAAGAGAGGGATTTGTACACCCAAAAACAGGAGAAAAATTTCCTGCAAGAAAATTTGAACACATATTACACAACAAATTCTACATTGGTAAATTTGACTGGGGCGGTAAAGAATATGAGGGAAGTCATACACCAATAATCTCAAAAGAATTGTTTTACAAAGTTCAAGATATGCTCAAAGATGTGGACAAATCTAAAAAACATAATGTAGATTTTGCTTATACCGGTTTAATTAAATGTGCTGAATGTGGTTGTTATTTAACTGCGGAATTTAAACGTGGAAGAAATAAAAAAGGACACTACATTTATTATCATTGTTCAAATGCCAAGGGTAAACACAAAAAACTAAAAAATTACAGAGAAGAATATTTTGACAATACTTTTGCAAATATTTTAGATACTATTTGTTTAGGACATGAGGAAGTAGAAAAATTAAAAATTCTTGCTAAAGATTACATCAAAGAATTTGGTGAGTATGAGAAGAATGCAAGAAATGAAATTACAAAACAAATAGATACACTTACAAAACGCATTAAAAAGAGTTATATTGCACAATTAGAAGGCAATTTATCTGTTGGTATGACAGAAGATGATATAAATGCTATGCACAAAGAATGGCAAGAAGAAAAAGACAGATTAATTGTCAAATTGAGCAATACAAATATTAGTACAAAATTTATATATGACAGAATTTCACAGTTGCTTAAATTTAGTGAAATGTTGCCAAAATTGTTTTTAAAAGCAACAACAGAAGAAAAGAAGCTAATTGTTACAACTCTTACCAAATCTATTAAATTTGACGGTGAAAATGTAATTGTTGAGCTAAAAGACACATTTAAAGTATTACAAGATGTTAAGAGAACCTACAAAAATGCGGGTAGAAATGAGCAAGTTAGAACCCCGTCAAATCCAAGTATAGACACAAAAAATGGCTCCGTAGAGCCAATAATTTTAAATGGGGCGGAAGATGGGATTCGAACCCACGCATATCGGAACCACAATCCGAGGTCTTAACCGCTTGACGACTTCCGCCATTTCGTATAAATATATCTTAGCAAAAACAGTCTAAAAATCAAGTAGTATTTTTATCTTTTTACTTTACAAGGATAAGGTCCATGTTTAATACATTTCATTATTCTTTGTTTTGCATCATTTGCATTAGCATAATAATAATAATCCTTGAAAAGGGTAACGGATTTACCTTTTTTATCAAGAAGTTTGATCAAATATCGAGTTTCTGTCCAGCGATATTTTGATGTAGACCGTACTTTGTAAGACTCTATATCACAAAGAGAAACATTTTTCGGAATAAAGATTTTTTTAGATTTTTTGATATTAAAATAATTATGACTTTCTAATGTACAATAACTATATGTTCCTGTACAAACAAAAGTTTTGTCCAATTGCAAAGAGCCACCCAAGATTAAAAGAGCAATAAATATAATAAAAAAACGAGTACCCCATGGTATTGGAATTAAATCATCTCCATAATATCTTCGTGATGAGCCAGAAAAAAAACCGCTATATAAATTCAAAAATCTCTCCTTATACTAAAAAAGGCTCAATTAAGAGCCTTTTTATAAAACAAAACTAATTAATTCTTTGGAACATATAACCAATTCCACGAGCTGTTAAGATTAACTCAGGATTTGCTGGATCAGTTTCAAGTTTAGAACGCAATCTTGAAATGTGAACATCAACAACACGTGTATCAATGCGATGATCTGGCGGATAAGCCCATACGTGCTGAAGAATTTCATTTCTTGAGAAAGCTTGACCAGAATTATTAACCAACAATTCTAACAAGCTAAATTCCATTCCTGTAAGTCTAATTCTTTCATTCTTTCTATAAACTTGACGACGGGCTGTATCAATTTTAATATTACCAGTGGTAATAACGTTCTTGGTCACTTTTCCTGATGGAGTAACCATTTCACGATTATTTGTACGTCTTAGAACAGCTTTAACTCTTGCTTCAAGTTCTTTAGGGCTAAAAGGTTTGATTACATAATCATCAGCTCCTAATTCTAAACCGGTAATTCTTTCTGAAACATCTCCTAATGCTGTCAAAATAATAATTGGAACGTCTGAAGATCTTCTGATTTCTCTAGTTACACCATAACCGTCCATTTTTGGCATCATTACATCTAAGACAACTAAATCTGGATTATATTTATTAAAAGCGGCAACAGCTTCTTCACCGTCTTGTGCTGTATAAACATCATAACCAGCCATTTTCAAACGAGTTTCCAAAATACGTCTTATACTAGATTCGTCATCTGCCAAAAGGATTCTTTGACGATCTTCTGTTTCATTAGGCATTTCAACATTTTCTGACATAGTCTTTTCCTTACTTACTTAAAAAAATATTACACAAAATAATACGAAAAATAGAAATATTACGATTTGTTTATTTTTCTATATTTTTATAACATTATGTTACACTAAGTTACGAAAAATTGCAAGCATGTATTTTAGATTTTTGACAACTTTTTCTCGACTATTTGTTTAAATTTTTCCAAATCTTCTCTCGTATCAATACCGACAGGAACAAAATCAACAACAGAAGTTTTAATCTTCATACCATTTTCCAAAGCTCGCAATTGTTCTAGGCTTTCGGTCTTTTCTAATGGAGTTTGAGCAAGTGTTGTCATAGCTTCAAGAGCCTTTCTTTTATAGCCATAAATACCTAAATGACCGTAGAAAGTTGCGATACCAGTATTTCGTTCAAAAGGAATTTTTGAACGAGAAAAATACAATGCAAAGCCATTAATATCTCTAACACACTTGACAAGATTTGAATTATTAATCTCTTCAACATCTGTCAAAACTCTTACAAGAGTAGAAATATCAGCATTATCATCTTCTTTAACATTTTTGATTACTTCATCAATACTTTCAGGCTTGATTAAAGGTTCATCTCCTTGAAGATTACAAATATAACTGATTTCTGGGTGTCTGGAAACAACTTCCATAATTCTATCCGAACCACATTTATGGTTAACAGAAGTCATTTCAACTTCACCGCCAAACGATTTAACCTCATCAAAAATACGTTTATCATCAGTTGCAACAATAATCATATCCGCCAATTTTGACTGTTGAGCTTTTTCATAAACCCAATGAATAACAGATTTTCCGGCGACTTTTAATAATGGCTTGCCTTCTAATCTTGAAGAACCATATCTTGCAGGTATAATTATTGCTGTTTTTGTCATTTTATATTCTCCTATTAGTCAATTCTCTTTACTACAAATGAAGTCCATTGATCCTGATGAATTTCTTCTATCAATTCTAAATTCTCTTTTTCGTAAGCGTCTATTACCATTTGTTTTTTCTCGTCCAAAATTCCGCTCAAAGACATTATCGCACCTTTTTTCATCAATTTTTTAAGGTCACCCATAATTTCAGCTAAAACAAAATGTAGAATATTTGCACAAACAAAATCGAATCTTTCATTTACTTTATCAGCTGTTCCAAGTTCAAAAGTTGCTTCAACACCGTTTTTCTTTGCGTTTTCTTTAGCTACTTCAATAACAGTATCATCTGTATCACAGCCATAAACGTAAGAAGCACCAAGTTTCTTAGCTAAAATAGATAAAATTCCAGAACCCATTCCAATATCAGCAACTCTGTCATTCAACTTCATATACTTTTCTAAAGCTTTCATACAAAGCTGAGTAGTTTGGTGAGTGCCCGTACCAAAAGCACACCCAGGTTCAAGTTTAATTATAACCTCATCTTTCTTTGGCTCATAATCAATCCAATCCGGAACAACGGCAATTTTGTCAGTAACATGTGTTACGTCCCATTTTTCTTTCCATTTTTGTGACCAGTCTTCAGATTTTTTTTCTTCTAGTTCAAAATCCCAACTACCGAGTTCTTCATCTGTTAAACCTCTGGATAAAAATTCTTCTCTATACAAATCCAGAACATTTTCAACATCATATTTCATATCTTCAAAAGTTGTTGAATCATCATCTTTTAGAAATATTTTCAATGTTCCCTCTGTTGTTGAAACCATTTCCAAATCTTTGTATGTTTCTTCTGCTAAAACAACCCCATCACAATCAAAATTATCAAAGAAGATTTCAGAAATTAAATCTTCCATATTAGGGTTAATTTTTAGCCTTAATTCAAAATAATTTTTATCCATATACTTCCCTTATAAAATTGTGTCGGGATTTGAGTCCCGACGTTCAATTTACTGTTTAATTTTTATATCTGATTAGCCTTCTAAGAAAGCACCCATTTTTCTAAATTTGTCATAGCGTTGAGTTCTCAATTCTTCACCACTCATGCCAGACATTTCACTAAGAGCTTCAAGAATTGTCTTTTTCATCTCAGCTGCCATAAATTCATAATCAGTATGAGCACCTCTTGTTGGTTCTTTAATTGCACCATCAATAATACCAAACTTCAACAAGTGTGGAGCTGTAATTTTTAATGCAGTAGCTGCTTCAAGATTTTTAGCTGCATCTCTCCACAAGATAGAAGCACAACCCTCTGGTGAAATTACGGTATAGTATGCATGTTCAAGCATATAAACTTTATTTGCAACTGCTAAACCTAAAGCACCACCGGAGCAACCCTCACCAGAAATAATTGCAATAACAGGAACTCTCAATTTTGCCATTTCTCTTAAATTCATAGCAATTGCAGCACCTTGTGCGTGTTCTTCAGCACTAATTCCTGGGTAAGCCCCCGGAGTATCAATAATTGTTACAATCGGAATGTTGAATTTGTCAGCATGTTTGAATAGTCTTAATGCTTTTCTGTAACCCTCAGGTTGTGGCATACCGAAATTGTATTCAAGGTTTTCTTTAGTTGATTTGCCTTTCATTGTTCCGATAATCATAACAGGTTTACCATCTAATTTAGCCAAACCACCAACGATTGCTCTATCATCTATACCAACGTGATCTCCGTGAAGTTCAACAAAATCAGTACACATAAGATTTACATAATCCAAGAACTTTGGTCTTTCTGGGTGTCTTGCAATTTGTATTTTCTGTGTCGGATCAAGATTTGCAAACAATTCTTTTTTGAAATCTTCCGCTTCTTGTTCTAATGTTTCAATATCTTTATTCAAATCCATGCCGGACTCCAAACTCATTTTTTTTAGTTCCTCAATTTTTTCTTGAATTTCCAATATAGGTTTTTCAAAATCCATAGCTGTTGCCATCAATCATACTCCTTATTCATGCATAGCCAAAATATTAGCAATAGTGGCTTTTAAATCTTTACGAGATGAAACGACATCGACCTGACCGTATTTCATCAAATATTCAGCAGTTTGGAAATCAGCAGGCAACTTTTGTCTGATTGTCTGTTCAATAACTCTTCTACCGGCAAATCCAACTCTTGCACCTTGTTCAGCAATAATAATATCACCAAGAGTTCCGAAACTTGCAGTTACACCGCCAAATGTTGGGTCGGTAATTAAATTCATATATAACAAACCGGCTTCATCTAATCTTGCACAAGCACAAGAAGTTTTAGCCATTTGCATCAAACTCAAAGCGCTTTCCTGCATTCTAGCTCCACCAGAAGAAGTTACAACTAAAACAGGAAGTCTTAATTCAATTGCTTTTTCCATAATGCGTGTAACTTTTTCACCAACGACACTACCCATTGAACCACCCATAAAATCAAAATCCATAACGGCAGTTGCAACTCTATGTCCATCAATTGAACCAACACCGGTAATTACAGCATCATCAAGACCGGTTTTCTTTTGAGCTGCAGAGATTCTGTCTTTGTAACTTTCAGTATCTACAAATTCCAAAGGATCAGTAGGTTTGATATGAGTAAACATTTCTTCAAATGAACCCTCATCAAACAATAACTTAATTCTTTTTCTTGCATTTATTCTAAAATGATAATCACAAACAGGACAAACCATTTGATTATCTTCTATATCTTTTTTCAACAATTGAGCGTTACAATGAACACATTTTGTCCACAAATCCGGATTTGCTTCAATTTCAACTCTAGCTTCTAAAGCTCTACGTTGAATTTGTGCCTCTTTACGCTTTTCAAACCAATCTTGAACTGTCATATTTTATATACCTTCTTATATCCCTAAAGATAGAAACGAATCTATCTACCAATTTTATTATACATAAAAAATATTTATTGGCAAAAAGGGTAAATATTGTTTACAAAAAATCAAATTTACTGGTTCATATCTCGATAATTTTTACGAATTTGTTCTGTTAAATCGTTTGATATTTTAATATTTTGAAGTGACATGTGATATTTCCGCAAATTTGCAATTGCTTCTGATTCTTCTAACAAATTCCTTTGCGGTGTTGGTGCAACATTATCCTTAACTTTTTCGAACTCTGTTTTTGCTTGTTTTGAAATAATTTTTGCAACAACCTCATCAATATCGCTTCCTCCAACTCCATATTTAGAAGCGATTTCAGCAACAGATTGACCTTGAGGGAAAGTATATAGCCAATTTATTGAAAGCCTATCCCCATCTCCAACATGCATAATTCCTTTTTGGTGTGGTGTGTACATAATATCTCTTTTAAAAGGACTATGTCCTAAACCTACAGCATGCCCGATTTCGTGTAAAATAGTATGATAAACTTCTTCTTCGTCCATATAATCAGCATGAACAAGTCCCTCAGTAAGCCCAATCGCAACTTCTGCACTATACAAACGATTTGATTTATCGTATTGGAAATAACAATGTCCTAAAGCTTGACGTTCAACTCTTTTCCAATCAATATTAATATTTGAAGAAAGTAAATTATCTACAACAATAAAAGAAACCTTACCATTAGAAACCTTGTGCCATTCATCTAAAGCTCGTTTTACATATTGGCGGTATTTCAAATCCTGTCCCTGTTTTGAGTAAAATTTCATCGGGGCAATATAAACCTTTAGAGGCATCATATTCCAACGCATCAACCGTCCGTTTTTTATTGATTCTTGTAAATATGTTTTCTTCTCCATATTTTTATTGTATAATAAAAGGTACGAGAAAAAAAGTAATGATATTAACAGACTAAGGAGAAAAAATTATGGGTATGGATTTAATGAACATTATGAAACAAGTTCAGAACGTTCAAAAAAAAGCTAACGTAATGCAAGAAGAACTTGCTAACCTTGAAATCACTGGAGAAGCAGCTGGTGGAGCTGTAAAAGTAGTTTGCGACGGACAAGGAAAATTCAAATCAATTTCTATTAAACCTGAAGCAATCAACCCAGAAAATCCATCATCAGTTGATTCTGAAACAGTTGAAATGTTAGAAGATGTAATTTCTTCTGCAATGAAAGAAGCAAGCGACAAAGCTTCTGCAGAAATGCAATCAAGAATGACTCAATTAACAGGCGGAATTAAAATCCCTGGGTTATTCAAATAAGAAAAACTTGATAAATACTTCTCTCAATCTTGGGAGAAGTATTTCATCAAATAAAAAAGCTAATTAAAAGAGAAAACAATGATATATCCAAAATCAATAGCAACATTAATAGAACAGTTTCAAAAATTTCCGTCAGTAGGTCCAAAATCAGCTCAAAGAATGGCTTTTCATTTGTTGAGAATGCCGATGGAAGAAATTGAAAAATTTGCAAAAGCAATTATTGATGCAAAACAAAACACTCACACTTGTGAAATTTGTTTCAATTTGTCTGCAACAAGCCCTTGTGAAATTTGTTCGTCAACTCAAAGAGATAGGTCAACAATCTGTGTTGTAGCAGAAACCAAAGACCTTATTGCTATTGAAAAAACAAACGAATTCAAAGGATTATATCATGTATTACAAGGCTTGATTTCCCCAATGGACGGAATCGGAGCAGATGATATTAGAATAAAAGAATTATTAAACAGATTAACAGATGACGAAGTTAAAGAAGTCATTTTGGCATTAAGCCCATCTGTTGAGGGTGAAGCAACGAGTCTTTACCTAACGAAATTAGTAAAACCTTTTGGAATAAAAGTTTCAAGAATTGCATTCGGACTTCCTGTTGGAGCCGATTTGGAATATGCTGACGAAATCACAATTGCCAAAGCAATTGAGGGTAGAAGAGAAATAAAATAACAAACTTCTGCATTTATAAAATTATTACAACCATTTGTATAATTGATTTTGGCTAAAGATTAAGCTAAAATTCTTTTATGAATTTACTGGAAATAAAAAATCTTAATGTAACATATAAAACTAAAAAAGGACTAATCGGCAAAATTCAAACAGTTCATGCAGTGAATAATGTATCTTTAAATATCCACAAAGGAGAAATTCTCGCAATCGCAGGAGAATCAGGTTGTGGAAAATCAACACTTGCAAAAGCAATTATGAAACTTGTCCCATCTGATAGTGGAGAAATTCTTTTAAACGGAGAAAATATCCTTAACCTTAACCACAACAAAGATTTGAAAAAGTTTTACCAAAATGTTCAAATGATTTTTCAAAACCCATATTCAAGCTTGAACCCTAAAATGAAAATTGGAGAAATTTTAAAAGAGCCATTAATTATAAATACAAACTTAAAACAAGAAGAAATAAATAAAATAGTAAAAGAAAAAATAGAAAAAGTCGGACTGGACAAAAGTGTTCTAAATCTTTATCCTCACGAATTTTCAGGAGGACAAAGACAAAGAATTGCAATAGCTCGTTCTCTTATTCTTAATCCTGAATTTATCATTGCTGATGAACCCGTTAGCGCACTAGATGTAAGTATTCAAGCACAAATTATAAACCTACTAAAACAGCTTAAAGAAGATTTTAACCTGACATTTTTATTCATTTCTCACGATTTGAGCGTTATTAAATATCTATCAGACAGGATTGCGATAATGTATCTTGGTGAAGTCGTAGAAATCGGGAATACAGAAGAAATTTTCAGAGACCCGAAACACCCATACACAAAAGCATTATTGAGTTCGGTTCCAGAACTTAATCCACAAGACGAAAAGAAAAGAATTCACTTACAAGGAGAACTTCCATCTCCAGAAAACCTCCCAACAGGTTGTAAATTTCATACAAGATGCCCTTACGTTATGAATATTTGCAAAATCTCTACTCCTCAAGTAAAAGAGTTTTCTAAAACACACAATTGTAAATGTTTTTTATATAACTAACAAAAAAAATTTTCACAGTTTTTATACATAGTACTATGGCAATAAGAATCAATCACGCAAAAACTCATTTACCTCTAAGTAAAATTAAAGGAACTCCACAAGCTCGCTTAAATAAAGCAATTAAAATGAGTGACAACTTTTTTGAAAATGTAAAAGGTTGTTTTGACTATCAAAATATTTCAACAGGAATTATGACAAATATTTTCAAAAAAAGCCTTAATTCAGAAATTGAAGTCAATGTCTTTGAGCTTCCGAGAGCAATAAATAAAAGCTCTACAAATTTAGATATCCATGGAATAAACTCAGAAACAATTGGATACAATGTCTTTTTACCAACTGGATCCGAGCGAAAACATGTTGAAAAAAGTTCAATTAAACTCATTATGAAGGAAGCTTTTGGAATTTTTTATAAAGTAACAAATCCAAAAGTTATTCAAAGAGAAATTACTCTTCTAAATAAAAGATACGATTTAAAAGAATTAACATCACTAGCCAAAGAAAAAGCTCTTTCTCCAAAGAAAATGGAAAAAATTGATATTGATAAACTTCTTGTAGGTAAAGAAGTTCAAGAAAAAATTGACTTACTTCAAGCTCTTAGAAATCTTTTAAAACAAAAATTCTATACATTGGAAAATAACGCAAAGTATCAATTTAAAGATGGAAAAATTACAAAATTAAAACGAACAACAATAATACATAAACCACACACAAGTTTTAATCTTCCTGATAAAATTGAACTTATTGAAAATAAACTTGCACAAATCATTAAAAACGAACGAACGAGAATGGCAAATTCATAATTTTCTGTGATATAATTCAGTTATGGACAAAAAAGTTATCACAACAAACAGAAAAGCATTCCACGACTACACTATTTTTGAAAAATTTGTAGCCGGAATTGTTTTGACCGGAACAGAAATTAAATCAATTAGAAAAAATGCAATAAATTTGAAAGATAGCTTCTGCAAAATTGAAGATAACGAAATTTTCCTATACAATTGCCATATTTCGCCATACGAACAAGGCAATAGATATAACCATGAAGCAGAAAGAACAAGGAAACTTCTTTTAACAAAAAAAGAAATTTTAAAAATGCATTCTAAAATCAAAAAAGACGGCTACACAATTGTACCGCTGGAAGTGTTTATAACAAAAGGTTTTGCAAAAGTTGAAATAGGATTAGCTAAAGGTAAAAAACTTCACGACAAGCGAGATGACATCGCAAAAAAAGACCAAAAACGAGAAATGGACAGAGCTAAAAAAAATAGTTATTAGGAGACATATTCTTTGTCATTACGAATGGATATAGAGTCATTTATTGTTAAAATTAAAAAGCATTTGCTAGAGTAGTAATCCACATCACGGGGATTACTAATAATTGTAAATAGTGGGGATTTTACCCCGCATTCTATAAATCACTTATAGAACTATCGATTTTTAAAAAAACCTAATCACCTACGCATAATGCACTATATGAATCTACACTTTTATAACTAGAAACGATATCTGTTGTTTGTGCATAAAAAATTACTGCATATCTGACAGCTTTACTTCCAGCTCTTGTAGACCAAAAAGTTCCCATTCTCGGAATCGATTCTATTTGATTATTATGACGTTTTTGAAATATAGTTTGTAATTGACTTTCAGTTGGTAAATCCATTCCTAAATTGTTACATGCTTTCTTTGCGCCAGCCCAATAGTTATCAAAACCTTGACATGCTCCCTTTCTTAGTTTACAGTCTTCACTATTCCAGTCTGGGTCATACTTATCCATTTCATCACTTCCAGATTTAATAGGATCATAAGATGGCAATTGATAAACACAACCTATATTTGGGACTTCAACACCCGCACAACCTTTAGAGAATCTTGCTACTTTGAAACTCCGAATATCATATTGCTTACCGTTTCGTGCTTCGCTATTTGGACCTTTGAAACCGTTCACGTCCATTACAAAGTCAATTGGCGCGGTTACACTTGTTGTGTATGCAAATTTCTTTGTTCTTCCAAAACCTATTGGTAAATCTGCAAAGCTTGGGGTTACTGTATCTCCATCACCGATTATCCCTGCATTTGGATTGTAAGTCATAATTAGTGTTGCTCCATCAGCTAGAATAATACCAACGTTATTACTTTTGTTATCTTTTAAGTTTAAATTTTTACCTGTTTTGGCTTTTGATACGTCATAAGTTTCACCATCTGTTGTTGTAACTGTCTTAGTCGGCCAACAGTTTGCAATATGGGCTGCATCACATCTGATGGTTATTTTTATATATTTTGA
>DJOE01000013.1 GCA_002438405.1 Cyanobacteria bacterium UBA6446 | reverse complement strand
AATACTTTACACGGTTATAAAAAAGAACATTATAACATCTCCTCGTGTTATGGATTGTTACGTCACTTTGTAACGCAAACTTCACACTTGGGAGTAAATGTTCCTCACAATGACATGATTTTTTTACATGTCATTACGAGGAAACAAGCCGAGCAAAGTATGAAACAGTTTATACAGAGTGACGTCGTAATCTTGAACACTGGAACAACCCTCACCCCACCCCTCACTCTTTACAAAGGGCGAGGGAGTATAGGAATGACGATTAATAATAGTGCAAATGGTGGCGAAAAGGAGAATAACATGAAATCACTTATTGATTTAAAAAATTGTTCCCTCGCCCTTAAAATAAGGGAGAGGGCAAGGGTGAGGGTTGCTACGCACGTAGACATGCCACCAACAAAGGCGAAATTTGCATTTACGTTAGCAGAAGTCCTAATCACTCTTGGAGTAATTGGAGTAGTAGCAGCTCTAACAATGCCGACATTACTAAAGAATGTAGCAGAACGTGAAAATTCAGAAGCACAAGCAAATATTGCACAAAAGATTACAAAATCAATGGACTTAATGAGAGCTGATGGAGGACTAGAAAGAACTTATGCAAGTACCGATGAATTTGTAGACGAATTCTCAAAATATATAAAAATAACCACCAGATGTGATGCTGCGCATATTGCAAACTGTTGGCCGACTAAGACAGTTACAACAACAGATGGTGAAACTTATGACGTATCAAAAGCCAAAACTGGTAAAAATTTAAACTTAAAAGATAACAAAAGTAATAACGTTGGTATTATTCTAGCTGATGGAGCAACACTAATTATGACTTACAATCCAAATGCAGGGATAATCGGTGATGGAGATACAGTAACACCAAGCTTTGCAGATTTACCAATAGGTTTTGGAAGAACAAAGAAATTTGCATATACAACAAGTGTAACTGCGCCAATTGACTTTGTAATGGACGTGAACGGATTTAAAGGTCCAAATAGTGAAGCACGTAACGGTAAGCAATATGATATTCGTAGTTTCAAAGTAGCAAGATTCTCTAAAGGTTGTGCAGGTAAAGACATATCTGGTATAGGTTGTGTTTATGTACTTCCTTCATATGACCCAATAAAAGGAGGAAGTGAAGAGATGAAAAAATGGGATCCTAATTGGACATCAGAAAAACTTGGTTCTTTGGCAAATGATGATAATTATTGGGCAGGAGCGAAGAAAGCATGTGATGAATTGGATATGAGTTTACCTACGAAAACAAATCTAAAATTTTTATATTCAAAGAGTAGGAATAATCCAAATTTAGATTTACCTACTTATGGGTGGTTTTGGGCTTCTGAAGATTATGGCTCTAAAGATGTAAAAGCTTATGGTTTACGCTTTCATGATGGTTCTATATATGGTGCTCGTAAGTCTAGGGATGATGAAGCTATATGTGTCGCTAAATAATAAAATTCAGAACTTATAACGGGTTGGCATTGCTATGCCAACCTGCATTTGTAATTATCCCTGTGTTATGGATTACGACACTAGCAGATATTTTGAATTTTCAACAACAAATGACTTCATACACGTTCGTAATGACATGATTTTTAAACCCTCACCCCAGCCCTCTCCCATAAATGGGCGAGGGAGGAAATGTAATAAGCTTTCTTAAAAGCATGTCATTACGAGGAACAAAGCCGAGCAAATCTCAGAGCAGTCTATACGGAGTGACGTCGTAATCTTTAACACGGAATAACATTGAACCCCTGAACTTGTATCAGTTATGTAGGTCGGCATTGCTACGCCTACACGTCACCTAACGTCAAAAACTACCTAGACTTCCATTTATTTTTAAAATACAATCTGATTATGAAAGAATATGATTTTTATGTAGTTCCGACACCTATCGGAAATTTAGGAGATATAACACTTCGAGCTATTGATGTTTTGAATTCTGTCGATTTGATTGCTTGTGAAGATAGTAGGGTTACTCAAAATTTGTTAAACCATTTCAATATCAAAACAAAATGTCTTTCTTATCACAAATACAATGAGAAAGAACGTATTTCACAGATTGTTGAATTTTTAGAAAGTGGTAAGAAAATGGCATTGGTTTCTGATGCCGGAACTCCATTGATTTGTGACCCTGGGTCAGTTATTGTTAAAGAATTGCGCAAAAGAGGTTTTTCAATTACTTCACTTGCGGGGGCAAATGCCGTAGTGACATTTTTATCGCAAGTTTCCAGAGTTGATGAGCAATTTACATTTATCGGTTTTTTACCAAAAACCACGGCTCAGATTGAAGATGTTATCAAAAAACATGAATTTCAAGACACTGTTTTTTATGAATCGCCAAATCGAATTATGAATACGTTAAAAATTATTCAGTCCGTTCGACCTGATTCAAAGGTTGCTGTTGGTAGAGAATTGACAAAAGTTTTTGAAGAAGTTGTTGTTGATGATATTGAAAAAGTTATTGAACATTTTGAGAATAATATTGTCAAAGGGGAATTCGTTGTAATGATTTTCCGCAGTGCTGATAATTTTGATGAATCTGAAATTTTGAACAAGGTAAAAGTATTGCAGGATAAGGGTTTTAGTGCAAAGGATATTTCTGTAATTTTGTCTGAATTGTATTCTTTTAACAAAAATAAAATTTACAAAATTGCAATTGGTAAATAGTTGTAAACAATTTGTACTTTTTTAGTGATTTATGCTACAATTTTGTTGGAGAATAGTGAGAGAGTTTGTAAGGAATATATTCTTGAAATTTCATATATCAAAAAAACTTTTATCGGCAATAATCTTGGTCTTATTGACTCAAACTTCCAGCTTTTCAGCAGATGATGTTTGGGGTGGTATGGGCTTGATGGACGATGCTGTAAAGAGTAATACCGATTACGCAAACACTATTTTTGACAAATATACAAGTTACACCGAAAATCAAAACTCTAACACTCCGGATTATACGCAGGGCAAGTATCCTACGGATTTGTCAAGTCAAAATTCTTTTAGTAATACGTCTTTAGATAAAGAAAATAAAAAAATTAAAGACATTGAATTTTATGGCTTGAATTCTATTTCTCCACAAGAATTGTTAGAAAAAATGCAGATGAAACAAGGTAGTGAATATACCAGAAGTAAGATGCAGTCTGACTTAAAAACGATTTATGAAACCGGTTATTTTACTGAAAAAATGAAGGCTATTCCGTCTGTAAACGGTGATGGAACTGTTTCTATAAAGATTGTCGTAGAAGAAAATATTCCGGTAAAAGATTTCACTATTGAGGGCAATACTGTTATTCCGACAGAAGATATTTTGGCAACATTTAACGGAATGAAAGGTAAACCTCAAAATATTTCTTTAATCAATCAAGCTATTGCTCAAATTCAAGATTTGTACAGTTCTAAAGGTTATATACTTGCAAGAGTTGATTCTGTAACAGATGATCCAGATGGTACAATCAATGTTAGCATTAAAGAGGGTATCATTGACAAGATTATGATTGAGGGTAATGAAAAAACCAAAGATTATATCGTTGCAAGAAATATCCTTACTGAACCGGGAATGATTTATAACGAAAATTTAATTAAAGAAGATTTGGTTAGATTGTATGCAACTCAAGCATTTAAAGATGTAACAAGAGAAATCGAACCTAGTGAAGATGTTCCTGATGCTTATGATATTACGATAAAAATTCAAGAACAAAGAACTGCAAGTATTTCTGTTGGTGGTGGTTTAGATACTGTTACCGGCTTGTTTGGGTCAATGGGTATTTCTGAAAATAACTTCCGAGGAAGATGTGAAAGACTTTCTTTGACAGGCTTGGTTGGTACAGGCGTAATTCTTAACGATTCATCTGTAAAAGATCACATGAATATTCAAGCTGAATTGAGTTACTTCAAACCATATTTCTACAATGCTGATACTTCATTGAATACAAGATTATTCTTTAGAGATTTTGGTTCTTACCAAGTTCCGTTGGCCGTTGAAAGAAGATATGGTGGAGAAGTTACTGTTGCTCATAAATTGAAAATAAACAGACACGCAAATGCTACTTTCAGTGTTGGAGCTGAAAATATTAGTGTTAAAGAGGGTGATTTCAACGGAATTTCAGCCTTGTATAACAGATATAATATTCCGATTTCAGAACGTGCTAAACAGTTAGAGGGCGGTTTGTTCTTATCTTTGAGTCCAGCATTATTGTATGACACAAGAGATTCTGCTACTGTAACAAGACACGGTACAATGGCAAGTTTGAGATTTGATGAAAACCTTGGACTTAACGGATTTGATAAAACTAATGGCAAGTTAACAGGTATGATTAAGCAATATATTCCTGTTGCGAAGAAATCATCTTTATCTTTCACTGTTAAAGGTGGAGGTGCAATTCACGGAGATATACCTGAAGTTATGGCATATCGTTTAGGTGGACCTTATACTGTTAGAGGTTTCAAGATGAGTGGTGTTGGTACAGGTAACGCATTTATTATGGGTTCAGCAGAATTTGCAACCCCAATCCCGTTCTTGGATAGAACAAGAATTGCTTTCTTGAATAACTTGCGTTTCACTGTTTGGGCTGATGCCGGTAAAGTGTTTGACGGGACAATTTCAAACAAATTGTATGATAGACCTGGGTATGCGGTATCTGCCGGTATTGGTTTAAAAGTATTTATTCCTGGAATGGGACCGTTGTCAGTTGATTATGGTATTCCACTTACAAACCCTGGACATAACGGTTCTAAAAACGGATACTTTACATTTGGTGTAGGTGACTTATTATATTAATATATAAAATAGGAGGAACTATGAAAAAATTAAAATTAATGGCAATATTAATGGCTGCCGGTTTGGCTCTTTCTTTTGGTAATAGCGCAAATGCAGAAGTTGGATTTATTAATTATCAAAAAGTTTTAGATAATTATCCTGCTGCACAACAAGCTGTTAAAGATTTAGATGCTAAAGGTCTTGAATTGCAACAATATATGCTTGAAAAAGAAAAACAATACAAATCTTTAGACACACCATTAAAGAAACAAAACTTTGAAACTCAAACAGCAACAGAATTCAATGCAAAACAAGATGCGTTGATGAAAATGAGAAATGACAAAGAAAATCAAATTATGACTCAAATTCAAGCTGCTGCTAAATCTATTATGGTATCTCAAAGACTTGATGCAGTTCTTTCTGACCAAGTTGTATTTGTTGGTGGTGTTGATATCACTGATTTAGTAATTCAAAAATTAAAGGGACAATAGATTGACTAAGACAAAAGGTTCTAAGGCTCTAAGATAATCTTAATGCCTCAGAACCTTTACTTCTAAGTATCTTAAAAAGGTGGTATTATGAAATATTCAGATGACGGAACACAATATCATATCGGGTTAAAAGAGGGTGATGTTGGTAAATATGTGATTTTACCTGGGGATCCGAAAAGATGTCAAAAAATTGCTCAATATTTTGACAATCCTCAACTCGTAGCAGACAGAAGAGAGTTTGTTACATATACAGGTTATCTTGATGGTGAAAAGGTTAGTGTAACTTCTACCGGTATTGGTGGACCATCAGCAGCTATTGCATTGGAAGAACTTGTAAAAGTCGGTGCTGATACATTTATTCGTGTTGGTACTTGTGGTGGTATGCAATTAGATGTAAAAAGTGGCGATTTGGTAATTGCAACCGGTGCAATTCGTATGGAGGGAACTAGTAAAGAGTATGCTCCGATTGAATTTCCTGCGGTTGCAAATTTGGACGTTGTGAATGCAATTGTTGGAGCTGCTAAGAAATTAGATTTTCCTCACCATACAGGTGTTGTTGAGTGTAAAGATTCATTTTATGGGCAACATAGTCCGGAAATTATGCCTGTTTCTTATGAGTTGCAAAACAAATGGGAAGCTTGGAAACGTTTAGGCTGCTTGGCTTCTGAAATGGAATCTGCTGCATTATTTACTGTTGCCAGTTATTTGAGAGTAAGAGTCGGTTCTGTATTTTTAACAGTTGCAAATCAAGAACGTGAAAAAGCTAATTTAGAAAATCCGGTTGTACATGATACAGAAAAAGCGATTAAAACAGCAATTGAGGCTATTAGAATTTTAAAAGGATAAATTTATGTTCGGCAAAAATAGAATGGAATATGTTATAAAATCTTGTTCAGCAGAAGATGCTCAAGCATTGCAAAATCTTTTGAATGAGATGTCTATGAACGGTTGGGAACTTTACAGTATGCATGAAGTTGGTGATGAGGAAGAATCTGCTCAATTGAATTGCATTTTTATGAGAGAAGCTAAACCAAGTAGTAATTCTGACAGTGATATTATTAACATTTCCGATTTTAAAAGCCAAATGGAAAAAATGCTTTCTCCAAAATTGACCGAATATGAAAATTGTCTTGAAATTCAATCAAAAATCAGACACGAAAAAGAGCAGATAAATAAAATTAAAGCTGAACTCGAGGGTGAAGCTCCTGCGTCTGTTTCAAGAAAGAAGTTGAATGATAGAATTTCTGCTGGATTGAAAGAATTAGACGAATTAAGACTTCAGTTGAATAAGGCAACTTCTCCAGATTTGATGTATGCAAAACTTCACGAAGAAAAATTGGCGATTTATTTGAGTGAAGAACTTTTGAGCTACATTGATACTGATAGAGATTATTCCGGCGAAGAGTTAGTTGCAGAAACTGTAAAATCCAGATTGAAATTAACAGAAACTATTGGTTATGTAATTCCTAAAGTTGTTTTTAAAGATGATGAAAACTTAAATACTTGTGAATTCAGTATAAAAATTCGAGGAATGGAAGTATTTAGAGCTGGTGTTTGTCCTAATTATCTAATGTTTTATGCTGATGAATTACATACAGAACACAAGATTAAAAATTCAATTACCGGTGAAGATGAAATTACTGGACGAAAAATTATTTGGGTTGAAAAAGATAAGACAAAAGATTTTTGGCAAAAAGGGATTACTCCATCTGAATATATCGCAAAAGCATTAGAGTATGTTGCAGTTAAATATGTTGATGATTTGTTAGATTATGATGATATTGACAAGTATTTAGATGTTGTTGAAAAAGAAAATGAATTCCTTGTAGAAAACATTGTTCCGGATATTTTGACATATTCTGATTTGAAATACTTGATGACAAGCTTGATTAAAGAAAAGGTTTCAATCAAAAATATTACTTATATTTTTGAAAAGATTAATGATTTTGCAGATGAGGGTAGTAAAGTAGATATTCTAAACAAAATCAGATTATCTTTATCAAGACAAATTTGCAAATCTTATGTAAATGAAGACGGTGAAACTATCAGTGCATTTGAAATTTCCGAAAAAACATATTCAGATTTAGTCATGAGCTGTGATGAAACAGAAGATAGTTTGATAAAAATTGATGGAGCTTTGGCAGAAAAACTTGCTAATAAATTGAAGAAACAAACAAAAAAATTAAATATTTATGCTCCAAAATTAATAGTTCCTATGGAATACAGACAAATCTTTTTCACACTTTTGTCTTTGTACATAAATAATATTACGGTATTGGCGCCGGAAGAAATTGGTTGCAATTATAAAATTGAAAGTCTTGGTGAAATATAGTCTTGTAGCCTAGGAAGATAATACGGCACGATTTTCTTTTTTGTAGTACAATGTAGCATGTAAACCACGTATTACAAAAGGAAAGGACTTATTAAATGACTAAACTTTCACCATTACAAATTGAAAGACTTAAGTATCAGCCAAAACTTCCTGCAAGTTTGCAAAACGGTGTTAATTCACTAGCTATGGTAGAGGGTGCTAATACTGAATCAGTTAGAGATCAAGAACAAATTAAAGCTTTATTTTCTAACACTTATGGAAAACCTACAGTAACTTTTGAATCTTCTCCAGTTTCAAAAGAATCTGAAGTTAGAAACGTTGGTGTTATTCTTTCAGGTGGTCAAGCTCCTGGTGGACACAATGTTATTGCAGGTTTGTATGATGCATTGAAAAATGCTAATTCTTCAAATAAATTATATGGATTTTTAGGTGGCCCATCTGGTATTATTGAAGGAAAATATGTTGAATTTGATGACGAATTCATTAATGCTTACAGAAACACAGGTGGTTTTGATATTATTGGTTCAGGTAGAACTAAATTAGAAACAGAAGAACAATTCGAAAAATCATTAGCAGTTTGTAGAAAATTAAACATTTCCGCAGTTGTAATTATTGGTGGAGATGACTCTAATACAAATGCAGCTTTACTTGCTGAATGGTTCGTAAAACATAATGCAGGTATTCAAGTTATTGGTTGTCCAAAAACAATTGATGGGGACTTGAAAAACGAACAAATCGAAATTTCTTTCGGTTTTGATACAGCTACAAAAACTTATGCTGAACTTATTGGAAACATTGAAAGAGATGCAAATTCAGCTAAGAAATATTGGCACTTTGTAAAAATTATGGGTAGAAGTGCTTCTCACGTAGCTTTGGAAGCTGCTTTGCAAACTCAACCAAATATTACTTTGATTTCTGAAGAAGTTCAAGAAAAGAAAATGTCATTATCTTCAATCATTGATTACATGACAGATATCATTGTTAGACGTGCAAATGCTGGTAAAAACTTTGGTATTGCAGTAATTCCTGAAGGTTTAATCGAATTTATTCCAGAAATGGGTTCAATGATTTCTAACTTGAATGATATTATGGCTTCATTAGAAAGTGATTCTGAATTTGTTAACGCAACTACAATCAGAGATAAATTTGATATTGTTGAAAACAGATTAGATGCTGAAAATGCTAAAGTCTACAAATCATTACCAGCTTTGATTAAAGGTCAATTATTAGCAGACCGTGATCCACACGGTAATGTTCAAGTTTCAAAAATCGAAACTGAAAAATTGTTGATTGAAATGATTTCAACAAAACTTGATGAATTGAAAGAAGAAGGTACATTCATTGGTAAATTCTCAGCACAATCTCACTTCTTCGGTTATGAAGGTCGTTGTGCATTCCCATCTAACTTTGATGCAGATTATTGCTATTCATTAGGTTACAACGCATTTGCATTGATTAGTTTCGGAATGACTGGTTACTTATCATCAGTTAGAAACTTGACTGAAAGTGCTGACAAATGGATTGCAGGCGGTGTTCCTCTTACAATGATGATGAACATGGAAAAACGTCACGGCGAAATGAAACCTGTTATTCAAAAAGCTCTAGTTAGACTTGACGGTCCTGTATTCAAACAATTACAAGACAATAGAGAAGATTGGGCTATGAACGACAGATACTTGTTCCCAGGAGCAATTCAATACTTCGGACCAAGCTCAGTTTGTGATATTACAACAGTTACTTTACAATTAGAAAGAGCTAAACAATTAGCTTCTGTTTAATTGAAGTGATAACATAAATTACTAAAAACCGGAATTTAGATTCTGAATTAAGTTCAGAATGACAAAAATTCCGGTTTTTGTATAAATAAGTTTTTTTTATTATTCGTCGTCTTCTATTTTCCAGCCGGCATTCATAACCTTTGTTAAGCAACCTTTTGCAAGGTTAATAATTGAATCATCATTATTTGGAGCATTACAATCATCTTCATTAGAAGAGATGTCTGTTATTGAGCCATCGCCTGCTACTTGCATTACATAAACATCACGACCGGTGATATTTGGTTCTGACGTTCCGTTAACATCTACTATGATTTTTGATGTATTACTTGTTGTGTCAAAAAACATACAAATTGCTGCACCATTTACGGTTTGTACACAATAAGATGAATTAAATGCATTTGCGCTTTTACCTTTTGTTGAGTGATAAGCAGCGGCAACACATTGTCCATCACCATTGATACAATTTTGTTTCATGTTTTTGAAGTATCGAGTCAAAAAGTATGCAGAACCCTTGCAATCTTCGGAATCAGTACTGGTGCAAGAATCCTTTACTCCGCCGGTTGTTTCATAGAAGTTTTGAGCATGTTCATCAGACATAATTGAATTTGTGGCATTTGTAAGTTGAGAATAAACTTTTTTCAATTCAGAAACATATAATCTGTTTTTGTAATTTTTCATAACAGCTGGAATTGTCAAAGCTGCAACAATTCCGACAATTCCAAGAGTAATCAAAACTTCTGATAACGTAAAACCGAATTTTTTATTCAAATCTTCTTTCATAAATATCCTTTTATTAGTACTCCATTTTCCAGCCGGCATTTCGAACCTTGTTGAAACAACCTGCAGACGTAGGGTTGCTGCAGGCAGATTCTGATGAGTCTCTGTAATCAGTTACTGCTCCATTTGGCTGAATTGTTAAATAAAAAACATCTCGACCTGTGATATTAGGGTCGGCTGGTCCATTGACATCAATATTCAAATCAATAAGAAAGCCTTCTGTACCAACAGCATTTCTTTTCATACAAATAGCTGCTCCATTTGTTGTTTGAATACAGTAATCTCCGGCTAATTGCCCTGCATCGGCGCCACTGATTGATTTGTATGAAGAGGCTGCACAGGCATTTGCACCAGAGGCGCAATTTCTTTTTACTACTTTAAAATACTTGTTCAAAAAGTAACCAGCTCCTGCACTGCAGTCGCCACTATCTGCGTTTGTACAAGTATTTTCTGATGCCGCTTTTGTTTCGTAAAAACTTCCTGTATGTTCATCTGTCATGATTGCTTGAACGGCATCTGAAATTTGAGCATAAGTTTTTTGCAATTGGGCTACATAAAGTCTATTTCTGTAGTTTTTCATAACAGCAGGAATTGTCAAAACGGCAACAATTCCGATAATTCCCAATGTAATCAAAACTTCTGATAATGTAAAACCAAATTTTTTATTCAAATCTTTTTTCATAAAAGTCCTTTATTAGTATTCCATTTTCCAACCGGCTTCAATAACACGAGTTAAACAACCACATGCTTTATTGTATATTCCCTCAGCATTATCATTGCTGCAATTTGATGCAGGACAACCAAAACTATTATTGGTTACGAACGGTTTATCTGCCAAGTGACCGCAACCACTTGCATAATCTGAAATTGTACCGTCATTTTGAACGTCCATTGTGAATAAATCTCTTCCTGTTACATTTGGTCCCTCTGCACCATTTACATCTACGGCAAGACTCATACAAGTATTATTTCCGTTAAAAAATCCACAAATAGTTGCGCCTCTTGTTGTTTGAATACAATAGTAACCACCAATTGTTCCGGCATTGTTACCACTTAGTGTTTTGTATGAATCAGGTGCCAATCCTCCAACGCATAAATTTCCACCTTTTCCACAATCTTTTCTAATCGGTTCAAGATAATTATCTAAAAAATATGCAAAACCCTCTGCACAGTTACCATTAACATTCCCATCGCCACCTTTAATACAAGATCTAGCTTTTGTTTCATAAAAATCATCTACGTGTTCATCATTCATGATAGCAATCGTTGCATCAGAAAGTTGGTTGTATGTTTTTTGCAATGCTGCTGTGAACATCTTGTTTCTATAGTTTCTCATAACAGCAGGAACTGTTAATGCTGCTACAACCCCAACAATGGTTAATGTTATTAAAATTTCTGATAGAGTAAAACCCTTTTTCATAATTATCCTTTTTTAATTTATTAGTATGTCATTTTCCAGTTGTCATTAATAATTTTTTGTAAACAACCGGTACCCAATTTATCCGAACCGCAAGATGCAGCAGTACTTCCGTCATAAATTTCATTCGTTGCTGCATTGATTTTGAATGTGAATAAATCTCGACCTCCAACATTTGGACCGTCTGCAGCATTGATATCTAAAAGAACTGTACAAACTGATATAGATTCACATTCCATAGAGATTGTTTCTCCGCCTTGAAGTTTGATTGTCGCTCCTTTTATATTATCTGCAATTGATTCTCCGTCATTGGTGTCAACATTTGAAAGAGTTCTATAAGAATCTGCAAATGCCGCTCCTGCAATTTTTTTTGAAACTTTGAAGTAGTTTTGTAGAAACTCTTGTGTGTTTGTTACATATCTTGTTTGACCAAAGTATGAAACATTACTATCAATACTTGCCCTTTCTAATGCATCTGAAATTTGTTCATAAGATTTTTTTAATCTTGTTGTGTATAATCTGTTATGATAATCTTTCAAAAATCCAGGTAACACTAACATGGCAATAACTCCGATAATTGCCATTGTAATTAGTAGTTCACCAATAGTAAGGGCTTTTCTCATACTCTTAAAATTTCCTGTCCTTAAATATATATTATACATAAATTATACAACTTTTTCCACCTCTTTTCAAGTGTAAGAGTAAGCTTGAATTTGTTTAAGAACATGTTTTGTAAACAAACCGTAATATAAAAACTGAGGTATTTAGTATTGTAAATTTAGTTTCTAAATATCAATCTTTGGATTGAACTTTTTATTTTTTTTCTATTTTTTAAAATGAAAACTCTTGCGACAAAAGGGTTTGAGCCTATTTTAAAATGTAAAGTTTTGTAAAAATTGTAAGCACATGTTTAAAGAAATCCAACAAAAACTCCGATACATGTAGTATAATATATATAGAAGATATACATACCACCAAATCGCATTTAATAGCCATTAAATATTTTGTTATAATCAAAATAGAAAGGCGGCGAATATATGAGCAACCTACAATTCCAAAATGATTTAGAGAAGTTAACAGAAATTCTCCCCAACAGAATCAGACAACACATATCTTATGAAAACATGCAAGATGTTATTGAAATTGTTTTAGATATTGGTCGTCAGCCTGAAATAAGACATTCTAACGGTAAGATAGAATATATTGATGTTTCGAATGTTGATTATGATGATATTTCATATATCACATCTCGAGTTCAAGAATTCACCTCCGATAACCGTTCAGGTATCCCCGGAACGTTGCACAGAATCAGTGCAATTCGTAACAGACAAGGTAAAATAGTAGGTCTTACTTGCAGAATAGGTAGAGTTGTAACAGGTACAATTTCTTGTATAAGAGATATTTGTTTGCAAAATAAAAGCATTTTATTCCTAGGTCGCCCTGGGGTTGGTAAAACTACAAAATTAAGAGAAATTGCAAGACTTATGGCCGATGATTTAGGCAAACGTGTTGTAATTGTAGATACATCAAATGAAATTGCCGGTGATGGTGACACTCCTCACCCTGCAGTAGGACACGCAAGAAGAATGCAAGTTCGACAACCGGAATATCAAAAAGATGTTATGATTGAAGCGGTTGAAAATCATACTCCGGAAGTTATCGTGGTTGATGAAATTGGTACAGAAGCAGAAGCGCAAGCTGCAAGAACTATTGCAGAACGTGGTGTTATGCTTATTGCTACTGCTCATGGTAACAGCTTGGAAAGTTTGATTAAAAACCCAACATTATCAGATTTGGTCGGCGGTATTCAATCAGTTACTTTAGGTGATGATGAAGCAAAACGCCGCTCTTCACAAAAAACTGTTTTAGAAAGAGAGAAACAGCCGACCTTTGATATCGTAATTGAAATCCTTGATAGAAATACTCTTGCAGTTTACAAGGATACTGCAGAAGCAGTTGATTACATTCTTAGAGGTTGGCCAATTCGTCCGGAAATCAGAAAAGTTGACAAAGTTTATAACTTCTCTAATCCTGCTCCGGTTGAACCTGTGCCTGCCAGAGTTCCAAATGTAATCGACAAAATCAATGCTCTTGATAACAAAATTGAACACCCTGAGAGTTTGAAATTTAGTTTTTCAAGACAAAAATATGTTGATGAAGTTAAAAAGTTTAAAAAAATCTACTTGTACGCCGTATCTAGAAGTATTGCAGAAAAAGTAATTGAACGATTAGACTTAAATGCAGAAATTACAAGAAATCTTGATGATGCAGATATCGTAATTGCTCACAAAAACTTTGTCAAAGGTGGCGCAAAAGTTTTGAGTACGGCAGAAGAAAACAGACTTCAAATCTTCTATGTAAAAACAAATTCAATGGCTCAAATTCAAAAAGTAATCAAAGAAGCTCTCGATATTGCAGAATTGAACGAAAAACAAACATTCTACGATATTACGGAAAAAGCTCTTGATGAAGCAAAAGCTGCAATTGAAAAAGTTTTGGCAGGTGCTAAAGATATTGAATTAACCCCACAAAATCAACAAATTAGAAAACTTCAACATGAACTTGTTGAGCAGCACAACTTGGCAAGTACATCAATTGGCGAGGGTGAAAATCGTCACTTGAGAATTGTTGGCGGTAAAGATTACAAAGAAAAATTGGGATAATTCCCATAAATAACAAAGTTTGAACCCTTTCTTGAAGTACGAGGAAATTACGTCATTCTATCAATCTTCGAGGAGGGGTTCCCGTTTATATGTATAAATTTATTCCCCTTCGGTTTAACTTGCGTAAAGTTTTTGTTTAATATAAGATACCTTGTGTAAAAGTGGTACTAAAAAGGAGATTAGACTATGTCAAGAAAACCAATTATCGCAGGAAACTGGAAAATGAATTTACTTCAAGCTGATTCTAAAGCTTTATATGAAGGTATTAAATCTTTTGTAGATAAATTTGATGCACCTCAATTACCTACAGTTATCATTGCTCCTGTATTTACATCTTTAAACCAAGTTGCAGAAATTCCTTGTAACTGTGGTTGTGGAGAATCTAAATTATATGTTGCAGCTCAAAACTGTCACTGGGAAAAATCTGGTGCTTTCACTGGTGAACTTTCTGTTGAAATGTTGAAAGATGCAGGTTGTTCTTATGTAATTATCGGACACTCTGAAAGAAGACAATACTTCTCTGAAACTGATGAAATGATTAACAAAAAAGCTAAAGCTATCTTAGCTGGTGGTTTGATTCCAATCATCTGCTGTGGTGAAACTTTAGAACAAAGAGAATCAGGTGTTACAGATTCTCATATCGCTTCTCAAATCAGAGCAGCTTTAGACGGTATTTCTTCTGAAGATATCGCTAAATCAGTTATCGCTTACGAACCAATCTGGGCTATCGGAACAGGAAAATCTTGTGATTCTGATGAAGCTAACAGAGTTATCAAAATGATTCGTGGAGTTGTTGCAGAAGTTGCTGGTTCTCAAGCAGCTGATTCTATCAGAATCCTTTATGGAGGTTCTGTAAAACCTGCTACAATTGAAGAACAAATGTCAAAATCAGATATCGATGGTGCTTTAATCGGTGGCGCTTCATTGAAAGCTGATAGCTTCAACGATATTATTGAAAAAACTATGAAAGTTGCAGTTTAATTATTAAACACAATTAAAAAGGCTTGATTGACAGTCGAAAAGATAGAGGTTCAAAAATTTTGAGCCTCTATCTTTTTATTATTTAATTATTAATTATTTGTTATTGACAGGCATTTGTTGCGCCGTAATAAGTTATTCCGTTACAAGTTACAATTTTGTTAGAAGAAGATGTTTGGTATTTTTTATCAAATCTTGAAATAGGTGTTGCAGTTGTAGTTTTTGTTGCGGTTGTATTTTTTTGACGATTTCTTGGATAGCATTGATATGGATAATATGAATATGCATCAATACAAGAATTATATGCCGGATAGTATGAATATACTCTCGGGTATCTATATCTTTGTTGAGGTGGTGGAGGTGGAGGATATCCATTGTTAAATTTTGGAGGTGGTAGCATTTGCCTGTTGTAAATATTTGGATATGAATTTGATGAAAAATCATTTACTGCAATTGGTTGACCTGCATTATTATATATAACACTTGTCATAGCATTTGCATTTAGACTTGTAAATCCAATAATTAAAATTGTTAGAAAAATTTTTTGCATCTTCATTTCCTTTTGTTCTCCAATATTAAATCATAATTATAATTTTTTGTGTATTGTACAAATGTTTTTAATTCCTCCTATATAATTAATACGAAAAAAAGAACAGAAAGTTCAAAAATTTCTGTTCTTCTTTATAAAATAAATTTTAATTTTTTTTCTTAGTTATAATAAGTAACACCGTTTCTTGTGTAACTTTTTGTTGATCTTGCAGGAGTATAATTTCTGTCAAATCTTGATTGTTGATCAACAACAGCTGTTCTGCTTACTGATCTTTGGGAATAGTTTGCATACATTCTTGGATTCATTCCATTATTGTAACCATTATTTCCCATTGAGCTGATTGCTTTTGTAAAAGCTTCTTCTCTTGCAACGGCTCTACGTCTTGCTTGTTCTCGTCTAATATTTCTAGGGGTGAAACCTGCATTAGAACCAAAATTGTTAATGGAATGACGCATTCCGCCTCCGTATGCTCTTGAAGTTGGAACACCTCCGGCATTAAAAAATACTTGGTATGTTGCATTTGCCGGAACACAGCTAAATAAAACTATTACCAACATTACTAAAACTTTTTTCATATACAAATCCTTTTCCTTTTGTTTTTCGTTTTTATTCAAAATACAACTGAATAAAATTTTTTGCTAGTTTCAAGAGGAAAATTTTACTGTTCTTAATAAAGATTACTCAACCAAAGTAAACCTTAATGTTCCTTTATCATCAACGACTTCGTTCCACATTTTGCGAGGTCTAATCCATACATGATTGTTTGAAAGAGATTTATATACGACCATTTCTTCCATATTTTCAGAGTTTTTACCTAAAGCCATAACCCTGTATAAATTCCCTTTAAAGTGTCTGTAAGTTTTTCCAATAATAATTTTTTGCATAATTTACCTCAACTTTATTACTGCACTGTGTCGATAAGGTGTTGCATTTTCTTTTCTATATGAGAAAAATAAATCGTTGTTGCACACCGTACAATATGAACAAACATCGATTTTCTTAACTCCGATTTCTTCAAGTTGTTTTCTGTTTATATTTTTTAAATCGACATAAATATTCCCCTGTCTGATTTCATAAAGACCACTAAAATCGTTCACAGTTTCATATAGTTTTTTATAAACTTCTTCTCCTACATTATAACAACAAAAACCAATAGCGGGGCCAATTACGGCAACAATATTTTCTGGTTTTGAATGGTATAATTCAATCATTTTTTCTATTGTTTTTTGCCCAATTTTTTCTGCTGTTCCTCTCCAACCGGCATGAGCTACAGCCCCAATATTTTGATCTTCATCATACAATATTACCGGAGTGCAATCGGCAAAATTTAGGAAAATTCCAAGATTTTTATCTTTTAAAATTAAAGCATCTGTATCAGGGTATGATTTCTTTGTTCCCGTTGCTATATGAATGTTTGAGGTATGTGTTTGGGTTGGTGATAAAAGGTTCTCTTCTTTAATATTTAAATGTTTACAAATAATTTTTTTGTTTAATTCAATGGTTGTATCTTTTTGCGAAATTTCAATATCTTTACAACAAATGCATATATCTCGTGTTGTAAAAAATGCTTCCATATTTTTAATAAAATCAGATTTTAAAACTCTTTTTCCGTCAATTTTTTCAAAATAAAACATGTATTTATTATAGCAATTTTTTACAATAAGTGAAAATTTTAACAAATATATAAAAAATGCACAGTATTTTCAAAATACTGTGCATTTTATGCTTTTCTAGTATGCTTTTTGCACAGTCATTGTGCATTTTTATTAAATATTCAATTCTGATTCGATTTGCTTTATTTTATTATTATCTATAAGATTGGGATTTCATTTTATATTCACTATAATTTTCTTTCTAGGAATATTAAAGTAAGCTTTATCAAAGTTACTTTTAGCCGATTCTATTCCTTCAATTTCAAATAGGTCATTTATTGCACCTTTTAAACAGTACTCGCAGCATAGATCATCTCTAATTATTGTATAATTGAATGTTTTGAATTTTGAATACTTATTAAAAGAAAGAATAGAGGGAGTTTTAAAAATATCTAAACATAATAAAATTTCCATTTATATTATGTTTGGTGTTATTAAATTAGAATCATATTTTAAATGTACTTCTAGATATTTCATATTTTTAATTTTAACATCAAATATTCCATTTGGTGACATTAAATAATTTCTTAATTCGTTATGCCCTAAGTTGTCTATTACAATAGTTAGTTTAGACATGTTAGCATCTTTTCTTATAATGATTATTTGTGAATTTAATTAGGCATGGTCATTTGATGTGAGTGTCGTTTTCCAATTTTGAAAAAAGAGAATACAATTAAGAAAAGAACCTTTATAATAAAAGCCTTTTGTTAAAGATCTTTTTAACTAATAAAAAAGACTGTTAGAAAATTACTTACCTAATTTCCTGATAGCCTCTTTTATATTTATCTCGAAAAGTTCGAGTATCAATCAAATTTGGTGCGAGTGTCGTAGTAATCTACAACTTTCCATCAAAGGCGATTAATATAAGAATCAATCTATAAATCAATTATAACACACATTCTTCAAATTTTAACAAAAACTTTCATCTGTTCGCTTGTTTTATAAATTTACTTATTATATAATTTTAACAGGAACATTTGATGTGAGTGTCGTCCTCCAATCTTGAGAAAGAAAGGAGGTAGATAAAGATGAAAACTAAGACTTTTATAATAAAAGTTCTAAAGCTCATTGCTATCATTTTGTTACTTTCTACCTTACTGGTGTTAGCAATAAAAAATAGACACTCTTCAGCATTGATAGAGTGTCAATACTAAGTTTTTTAGAGGCGACATTCACTTGCAGAATCGAATGTTCCTCTTTTTTATTTTACGCAAATTTTCTCGCTTACATACTAATAATAGCATAAATTATTTAAATTGTCAAAAAGTTATTTTTTAGGATTTCTAGTTTTTATTAGTTTTGGACCATTTTGATTTTTATTATATGATATACTTTCTTGAATTAAATTATTTAATCTAGTAACTAATTTTTCTTTTATAACCTAAATGGGTTTGATGTGGTATATGACCAACTTTAATAGCTCCTGCTAAACCTATTTTAGTTCTTTCACTTGTTATTTCTGTTTCTTGTTGTGATACACTTGTTAATATTCTTGAAATCATTTTACCATTTGCATTAGTGGTATTTATATCATCATTAGCAC
>DJOE01000023.1:378401-628063 GCA_002438405.1 Cyanobacteria bacterium UBA6446 | reverse complement strand
GCTGGAGGTTCTAAAAATTGTAATTGTTCTGCTCCAGATTATGATTATGAATATTGCTGTTCTGACTACGGTTGTGGTTGTGAGAGTTAAATAATACAACCATCTTTCTTTACAAATGACGAATATATTGGAATTGTTTGCCAATACAAAAAATAACAATAAAAGCTTTACTCTATGCACGTGGAGTTTTAGCTTCTTTAATTTTTATTGCACGTTTTAGGATTGCAAGGTAATCAGGTTTCAATTTTGTCATAAGGTCATCACAATGTTTTGCAAGTGTAATAGCGCTTGCAAAATAGGGATAAATACGGGTTCTTTTGCCCCTGCAAATAAGCTCCCAAGTGTTGTAAGTCCATAAAAAGATGTACTCTTTGAAAGCATTTTATAATTTCTTGCAATCCCTGTTCCCTCTATTGTATTAACTCCTATTTTTTTAATTGTAGTTTGAAAATTCCTTTAAATTTATTTATTGGCAAGTCTTTATTCACTTTACTTAATAATTAGGCATGTTCTTTTATTTTGTAATATAATTATGTTTGATAGACTAGGGAAATAGAGGGTATTTTATATGACATTGAGATACGATTGCGGCGAAGTTATTACAGCAATGGTTACACCTATGGATAAAACAGGTGCAATTGATTATGACAAGGTTGAAACTTTAACTAAACATTTGATTTCAACAGGAAGTGATGCTTTGCTTGTTGCAGGCACTTCTGGAGAATCTCCAACTTTGACTAACGAAGAAGAAATTGAACTTGTTAGTACTGTTAAAAGGGCAGCTGCAAATAAAGCAAAAATTATTCTAGGTGCAGGTTCAAACTCAACTGCAACAGCTATTGAGTATTCAAAATTTGCTCAAAAAGAAGAAGTTGATGCAATTTTGTCTGTTGTTCCATATTACAACAAGCCAAATCAGAGGGGTATTATTGAACATTTCTCTGCTATTGCGAAATCAACTACTTTGCCAATTATTTTATATAATATTCCATCAAGAACAGGTGTTATAATGGAGCCTAAAACAGTTGCTTATTTAGCTTCAACTTTTGACAATATTGTTGCGGTTAAACAAAGTTGTCCGGATATGGATAAAGTTACAGAGATGAGAATTCTTTGTCCTGATGATTTTTCAATATATTCCGGCGATGATAGTTTAACTCTTCCTATGTTGTCTTTAGGTGTAAGAGGTGTAATTTCAGTTGCTTCTCACTTATTCGGCTCTGAAATTAAATCAATGATTAGAAACTTCAAAACAGGTGAAGTTGTAGCAGCAAGAAATATGCACAAAAAACTTTATCCTGTATTTAAGTCTTTATTTATGGCGCCAAATCCAACTCCTGTAAAAGCTGCTTTAGCTTATAAAGGAATAATTGATGAATATGTTAGAAAACCATTAGTTACTTTGACAGAAGATGAAAAAATCGAATTGTTCAGAGTGATTGATAATGTGAAGAAAGAATTAAGCGAGGAGGGCTAGTTCTTTTCGTTTAGTTTGATGTTATAAATATAAACAACATGTAAATAACTAGTAGTACACATATAAGAGGGTAAAAAATTGAAAAACAAGATTATTATGTTTTGGGTTATCGTAGCAATTGTGATTGCTTCAATTATCACAATCTACAAAAAACCTACAAAACTAGGACTTGACCTTGTCGGTGGTTCAAGAATTATGCTTGAAGCAAAAACTACTGATTCAGTAACAAAAATTACTCCTGAAGTAATGAGCCGTTTGCAATATGCAATTGAAAGCCGTGTAAATAAACTCGGTGTTTCTGAAACAAGTGTTGCCCAAGTTGGTGACAAAAGGCTTTTGGTTGAGATTCCTAACGTAACAGATTTAAAAGAAGCTGAAGCTTTCTTGGGTAAAACAGCTCAATTAGAGTTCAAACAACCTGTATTTGATGCAAATCATCAACCTAAAAGAGATGCTCAAGGTCAATTGATGTGGGAATCTACTGGATTGACTGGTGAAGATTTAAAATCAGCATCAATTGGTTCAGACCAAACGGGTCAATGGACTGTTTCTTTGGAATTCAATGGAAATGGCGCAACTAAGTTTGCTGAATTAACTCAAAAATTAGTTGGTCAACAAATGGCTATTTTCTTTGATAATGAAGAAATTTCTGCTCCAGTTATTAGAGAAGCAATTTTTGGTGGAAGAGCTGAAATTTCTGGTGGTAGCAGCGGATTTAAATATGAAGAAGCTGAAAAAATGGTTAACTTGTTGAATGCAGGTGCATTGCCTGTTCCATCAGATATTATTCAAGAAAATACTGTTGGACCTACTTTGGGTGCAGATAGTATTGAAAAATCTAAATTTGCCGGCTTAATCGGTATTGGATTTGTAATGTTCTTTATGATATTTGCATACAGATTACCTGGTGTAATTGCCGATGTTGCATTGATTGTTTACGGTTTAATCTTGTTTGCATTATTCAAAGCAATCCCTGTAACTCTTACATTGGCAGGTATTGCAGGTTTCATCTTATCAGTTGGTATGGCGGTAGATGCGAACATTCTTATTTTCGAAAGAACAAAAGAAGAGTTAAAAGCTGGTAGAAACTTATTTACTGCAATTAATTCAGGTTTTGATAGGGCATTTACAAGTATCTTTGATTCAAATATGACAACAATTTTAACTTGTGTTATCTTGTACTTCTTAGGTACAAGTGTTGTTAAAGGTTTCGCTTTAACACTTGCAATTGGTGTACTTGTTTCAATGTTTACAGCAATTACAGTTACTAAAAACTTCATGCACTTAATCTTCGGTACAGGAGAATTGAAATATCCTGCATTGTTCGGACTTTCTAAAAATGAAATCGGTCAAGGTTATGAAGTTACAGAAACTAAACGTGAAAAAGCTCGTTTTGGTATTTTAGACTAAGAAATTATGAGGTAATTATAAAATGTTTAATTTTGGAAAAAACGCAGTACACGTTGTAAAATATAGGGTCGTATGGATGTGCTTGTCAGCTCTTCTATTAATCCCAGGAATTATTGCAATGGTGTATTCTATGGTTACATATCCTACACATACTCCGGTAAAGGTAGGTATTGATTATACAGGTGGTACTATTTTGCAATATGGAACACCTGAAGCAACTTCTAGTGATGAACTTGCAAAAACAAGAAGTGACTTAGATAAAATTGATGTTAAAAATCCGTATATTCAAGTTTTGAATGTTACACCTACGGCTGAAAATAATAATATTAAATCAATTATTTCTATCAGAACAAGCTTTATTGATGAGGGTTCTGATATGGCTGCAAAAATTACATCAGTAATGAAAAAAGAATACAAAAATGCTGAACTTATCCAAGTTTCATCAGTTGGTCCAACTTTGGGTAAAGAATTATTTAAGATGTCAATTTTGGCTTTGGCATTGGCTATTATTGGTATGATTATGTATATTTCATTCCGATTCAAATTGGAATATGCAATTGCTGCAATTTTAGGATTGGTTCATGATACATTGTTCGTAGTTGGAGTATTTTCAATCTTGGGTCTGTTCTGTGATGTTCAGGTTGACGGTTTGTTCTTGACTGCGATTTTGACATTGATTGGTTTCTCAATCAACGATACAATTGTAACTTTCGACAGAATTAGAGAAAACTTGAGATATTATGGTAAGAAAATGACTTATGGTGAAATTGTTGATGCTTCTGTTAATCAAACATTAGCAAGAAGTGTTAATACTTCATTGACAGCATTTATTACACTTGCTGCATTGTATTTCTTTGGTGGTGTAACTACTAAAGATTTCGTTTTGGCAATGATGATAGGTGTTGTAGTTGGTACTTATTCAAGTATTTTCTTCTGTTCAATGCTTGTTGATTTCTGGGAAGAAAAGAAAGGTCAACCAAAACACATGGCTGTTGAGGGTTAATTCTTTCTTCAATATTATAAAGTATTTTAAAGGCGGTTTGATTGAAAATCAAACCGCCTTTTCTAATATAATTAATAAATAAAACAAATCTAGAATTTCTTTAATTTTGCATAAGATGCGTCCATTGCTTTTTTGCCTTTAGCACCAAAATCAACGGTGTACATTATGCTATCTCCGATATTCATAACATCTGTAACGTGCCCTATACCCATTTGTCCGTGGAAAACTCTTTGACCAACTTCAAAAACTTCATCTAGGATAGGAGTTGCATTTTTTTGAGCTTTTTTCTCTTCTGCTAGCTTTCGTTCATTTTGTCGTTGAGCAGACATCTGTCGAAGTGCATTGATTGCATTTGTACCGGCTGCCCTTCTTGCTTCTTCTTCTCTCTTTTTGTTGATTGCAGATTTTACAATCATTGCTCTTCGAGGAGTTCGTGTTGGTTGAGAGTAAGTTGGTTTTGAATAGCTTGAAGATGAACTTGATTTATAGCTATTTGAAGAAGATGTTGTTGAGTGTGTTCTTCCTCCGCTTGCAAGTCCTTTTCTTTGCGGAGCTACGAAGTTAGCTCCAAAACCTGTTGATGGTTTTACGTATCCATAACTGTCAGAAGTTGCAGTTCTTTCTTTCGCTTTAGAAACTGCGCTTCTGAACGTAGAAGATGAACTTCTGTCAAAATCATCTGATTCCATTGATTCAATCAAGTTTTGTGGGATTTCTTCAATAAATCTTGATGGGTTGTAGTATTTGTATTCACCCCATGTTTGACGACGTTTTGCAGAAACAAGATACAACTTCTCTTCTGCTCTTGTAATTCCTACGTACATCAAACGTCTTTCTTCTTCGACTTCTGATGGCACTTGAAGTGTTCTTTGGCTTGGGAAAATTCCCTCGTCCATACCGGCGATAAACACTATCGGAAATTCCAAACCTTTAGCAGCATGAAGTGTCATCATTGTAATATTATTTGTTTCTTCGTCCATTGAATCAAGGTCTGATACCAGTGCAACTTGTTGCAAAAATTCTCCGAGAATATTATCTTCCTCTTCTGGAACAAATTCTTCTGCAACGTTTACAAGTTCTTGTAAGTTGTTTATATCGTCTTGATATTCTGGGTCATTAGCTGCTTTTGCTTGTAATTCAGCTAAATATCCGGATTTTTCAATAACAAGTGTTACAAATTCTTTTAGTGTATAAGAATCTTTTGCTTGTTGAAATTTATAAATAAGGTTTGCAAAATCTTTTAATTTTGATTGCGTTTTTGTATTTAGTTCTGATTGTTCACAAATTTTGATTGCTTCGTAAAGGCTGATATCTCGTTCGTTTGCGAATTTTGTAAGATTTTGCATTGTAGTATCGCCAATTCCACGTTTTGGAATATTAATTACACGGCGCAAACTTTGAGAATCATCAGTGTTATTAATTAGTTTCAAATAACATAAAACGGTTTTAACTTCGGCTCTGTCATAGAACTTTGTACCACCGTAAATTCGATAAGGAAGACCTGTTGCCATGCACGCTTCTTCTAATGCACGTGATTGGTTGTTTGTTCTATATAAAATTGCAAATTTGTTATAATTGCCGTTTGCTGTGCGTTTGATGTTGCTTATGATGTAATTTGCTTCGTCGGCTTCATCGCTTGCAATGTAGTAACTTAGTTTTTCTCCATCGCCTTTATTTGAATACAAGACTTTGTCTAAACGTTCATCGTTATTTTCAATAACAGAGTTTGCGGCATTCAAGATGTGAGCTGTTGAGCGGTAATTTTGTTCCAGTTTGATGAGTTTTGTATTTTTGTAATCTTTTTGAAAATTCATAATGATAGTGAAATCGGCACCACGCCAAGAATAAATTGATTGGTCAACATCACCAACAACACATAATGAACGTTCAGGGGAAATTTCATCTTTCATATTCGTGTAAAGCATATTAACAAGTCGATATTGAGCAAGGTTTGTATCTTGATACTCGTCAACCATAATATGTTGAAATCTTTCATAGTATAACTTTCGGACATCTTCATTTTGTTCTAAAAGTTTAACTGTTAGCATCAACATATCGTCAAAATCGATTGCATTATTTGCGTTCAATGTTTTTTCGTATTCTTCATAAACAGATGCAATTTTTTGTGATTTGAAATCTCTTGCATAAGTTGCAAAAGTTGTTGCATCTTGCATTTTGTTTTTAGCATTAGAAATTACTGACTTAACAAGTTTTGTTTGATAAACTTTATCGTCTAAGTTTAACTTCTTTATTGCTCTTGTGATAATTTGATTTGTATCAGAATCGTCATAAATTGTAAAATTTTTATCTAAATGTTTGCCTGTTGCAGTATTGTATTTATCAATATTTTCTCTCAAAATTCTTCCGCAAATTCCGTGGAATGTACCAACCCACATATATTTAACGGTATCTTCTCCGATAATTTTTCCTATACGTTCTTTCATTTCTTTAGCGGCTTTGTTGGTAAATGTAACTGCTAAAATATTTCTTGGTCTTACACCATTTTGAATCATATACGCAATGCGAGTTGTAAGGACTTTTGTTTTTCCTGAACCTGCTCCGGCTAGTATTAATAATGGTCCTTTAGTTGTTTTAACTGCTTCGACCTGCTCCTTATTAAGATTTTCTAATAGATTTTCCATGACCTCTTCCCAAATAAAAAAAAATATGCTATAATTAAGCATAATCGAAAAATGTAATTAATGCAATTAGAAGGTAAACGAAAAAATGACAGAAAGTGATAAGGAAATTTTATTAAGTTCAGATGACAAAAGCGATGATGCTCAGAAATCAATAGTTGTACCTATTGATGATGATATGGATACTGTAAAGTCTGATGCTCCAAATACTGTTGATGAGTTGGCTATGGAACTTGCAACAATTAAACAATCAGCTAAAAAGATTGCTATTATTGGGAGCCGTAATCTCCCTATCACACACCAACAAATGATTGAAACACTTGCAACTGCTTTGGTTATGCAAGGTAATACAATTATCACCTCAGGAGGGTCTTCAGGTACAAATGCTGCCGCTATTCGTGGTGCAATGAAAGCAAATCCTCAAAAATTGAGTGTTGTATTGCCTCAAACTATTGGACAACAACCAAGTGATGTTCAAGATCAATTGATTGGTGTTCCTAATATTATTGAACATGCTGACAGAGCTATGATGACTCTTGCTGATGCGTCAAGAATTTGTAACAGAGAAATTATTGATGAATGTAATCAATTGATTTGTTTCTTGTCACATACAAGTAAGACTCTTCATAATGCTGTTCAATATGCTGAAGAAGGTCACAAAGTTATCACTGTATTCTACTTAGATTAATAAGGTAGTTTCTATATGAGTGATAAATTGAAAAAATTGACAGGTAAAAATCCTAAAGATTTTGAACCTGTTGCCTTTGACGTTATAAATATTCCTGATATTGAATTATTTAAGGAACTTGTAGAAAGTGAAGATTTTTTGTTTGATTTTGTTAAACAAAATGTATCAAATCACTTGTCTAAAGTTTGTAATTCTTCAAATTATTTAAATTTACTTCAATTTTTGAAGTATTATTCTCCGTCGTACGAAGATGTAATTGTTTCTAACCTCGTAAAATTTTCTGATGAAGATTTGACCGATAGAATGCTTGCTATTTTTGAAGATGGAACAGATGATGAAAAAACATACTGTGCAAAATATTTTTCTATGGTTCAAGATTCCTTAGCTGTAGATTTTTTGAAAGAGAATGCATATAGTGAAAATTCTGCATTAAGTGCAAATTGTGCTATGGCATTAGCTTTGTTCGGAGATGAGAAATCTAAAAAAGATGCCCTTACAAAATTAAAATCAGATGATGAATTTGAAAAATTAGATGGCGTAAGATTTTTAGTATCTTATGGAGATAAGTCTGTAATTCCTGCAATAGTTGAAGTTATGAAAACTTCTTCTTTGGCGGAAAATATTGCAGGTGAACTTTTATATTTAACAGATTTATTCTCGTTATACAAAACAAATAAAACAGATGCTTTGTTTGTTTTTAATTCTGTTATCAATGGGTTGGGTGAAATCTTAGGACTTGCTCAAATTTTTGATTTTAGATTGTATGAATTTATTGAAATGCTTATGAAAGAACAGACAAATTCAGAAATTACTGTTGTTTTGGCAAATGCAAAAGATAAATTTAATACTTTGACCGAAAATGATGAATATTTGTTTGATGAGACAAAAGATGTAAAACAAGAGGTTATGGATATTAAACAATTGTTATCTTCATTTAAAGCAAATCAGGCATTGATTGCTGTTGAATTAAAACCTGAAAGTTTATTTGTATTTACAGCGCTAGAATTTGCGAATGATGGTTCTGCGGTTCGCAGTTTGTTGAGTTCGTCAAATCAAACTGTTGTATTAAAGGCTTTAGAAACGTTAAAAAAAATGAACTCGCTGACAAATGAAGATAAAAATGTGGCTCTATCATCTGTAACGAGTGAAGATATAAAAAGTGTAATTATGGCAATATAAGGAAGTTGACTATGTTTATTATTTCAAAAGAAAATGACAATGCACCTAAAGGTTTTAGAAAGTTAAATGATGATGAACTTATAAAAGATTTTTTGAGTTTTGATTCTAATGAAGATTATTCAATTTCTAAAAACGAATGGATTATAACATTTGTAAAAATGTTGGCAAATGATATGGAATCCCTAGAAAAAGATGGACCGGATTCTATAATGAAACGTATTCAAGAGTTGTCTAGCGAATTTGATTATTATGACAAAGACAAAAACAAGTATTTAGATTACGAAGAGTATAAAAATATCGTTTCCAATAATGTTTTGATTTCAGAAGATTAATAATAATATATAAAAACGAGTGGTGGATTAAAAATTCTAATCCACCACTCATAAATAATTTGTTTTTAATTATTAGTCAAAAACGTAACTAATAATTGCTGCTTCTCTAGCTTTTTTGATAGCTTTAGCAATCATTCTTTGGTGAGCAGCACAGTTGCCTGTGATTCTTCTAGGAATAATTTTACCTGCTTCAGTTAAATATCTTTTCAATTTTGCAGCATCTTTGTAGTCAATTGATGTAACTTTATCAGCACATAAACTACAATTCTTACGTTTTTTCTTATCGTCTTGTCTTGCCATTTTTTCTAATTTGCCTTTCTAGCCTTATTATTTATTTCTACTAATTTGTTATTTTATTGTTTAGAATGGAACTTCTTCATCGTCCATCAAAACATCTGTATTAGCATCAGGTGAAGATGACTCCATATCACCAAATGTTAAGATGTCACCCTCATCATTTGAAGAATTTGAACTTGCAGATGCTCCACCCATAAGTTCAATTGTAGCAGCCTCAATTTCGAAAACTCTTTTTTCAGTTCCGTCGTCCATTTTGCTGATACCATTTTGTAATCTTCCCTCAACTAAAACTTTTTGATTTTTAGAAAGCGAATTTACAACTTCTTCTAATGATTGTCTTTTAGATATAACTCTCACCAAAAGCTCATCATTTGTACCAATATTCAATACAAAAGAAGAAACAGCGACATTGTTTGATGTAAACCCTGTTTTTGGTGCTTTATAAACTATACCTGTTACTACTGCTTTTGCTAATGCCATTTTTTAATTCCTATAAATCTAACTATACAGAAGCTTTTTCAGCTACTTCCATGAACATTGTTCTCAAGATGTTGTCATTTAATCTTAATTGTCTTTTGAATTCAGCTACTTTGTCAGCAGGAAGAGCTAAAACTGTTGTTGCGAAGAAACCATCTCTGAAATTTTGGATTTCATAAGCTAATTTTTTTCTTCCAACTTTGTCAGTAGATTCAATTTTACCACCGAAATCAACGATGATTGAATCGATTTTTTCGATTAACTTATCAACTTCTTCAGCATCTAAGTTAGGCTTGAATATAGTCATTAATTCATAATTTCTCATTTTATTGTGTCTCCTTTTACTATTTTCCTATGATGTATGTTTAAATAGTACCATGAAAATAGATTTTTTTACAACATGCACTCTACTTTAAAACTGTATTCAGCAGGTCCGATTAAGAAAATATCTTTGTTCGGATTTTCTTTTGTTCCGCTCCATTCAACATTTACAGCCCCACCTAGTAGGTTAACTTTAACATTATTTTCTGTTAAGTTATTTAAAACACAAGCTACTGTGCTAGCACAAGCTCCTGTTCCACAAGCTAAAGTTATTCCGCAACCTCTTTCGTAAACTCGCATCTCAATTTCATTTCTTGATATTATTTTTACAAATTCAGTGTTGGTTTTTTCTGGAAAATAAGGGTGAACTTCCATATCCGGTCCATAAGTTTTGGCAAGAACCATTGGGTCTTCTTCTGTAAAAATTATGCAGTGTGGATTTCCCATAGAAACAGGTGTTATATGGAATTCTCTATCTTTTACATGAACAATTCTTTCTCCATTGAATGGAATTTTTTCATCTTTAAGAATTGGCGTGCCCATGTTAACTTTAATTTTTCCGTCAGCTAAAATTTCTGGCTTGATTATTCCAGCTAAAGTTTTAACGCTGAAAGTTTTTTTATCTACTAATTTGTTATCGAAAACATATTTTGCGAAACATCTCATTCCGTTTCCGCACATTTGAGCGGTTGTTCCGTCAGAATTGTAAAAATACCATGCAATGTCTGTTTCTCCATTTGGTTTAGTGTCAGGGATAATCATTCCATCTGCACCAATTCCAAAGTGTCTGTCACAAAGTTTTTTCGCAAGTTCAGACATTGAAAGCCCGGTTTTTTCGTATTCTGAATAGTCCAAAATTACGAAATCATTTCCGCAACCTTGCATTTTTGTTACCTTAATTGTATTCATAATTCTCCTTTTTTGTAGATTATAAATCAACTGAATTCTAATAGCAATCTGCAATTTACCCTGTTTAAAAATTATATTAACAAATGTAAAATATTTTAACTCTTCTGCAATTTCACTAAATAAAAATACTTTATATAAATGTAGGTTATAGTGTGAAAGGTATGCATTATTATGTACAGTGGTGTAGCAACAGGTATATTTGCATTTAGAAATGCTAATAAAACTGCAAATGAAAACATTGGCAGACTCCCTGTAACTGTAGGACAAGGTGCTGCAGTAATCAAAGCCGGTGCACAATATAATAATGCTGTTTCAAAGCAAGCTAAAGTTGTTTTAAACACTATTGATGAAGTTGCCAAAACAGATAAAGTTTTTGGCGGTCTTACAAAAGCTGTTAAATTCGCAGCTAACCATGTTAACCATTTTATTGTTGTTTCAAGTGGTTTGAATGTTTTAACTGCTAAAAAAGAAGACCGAAAGAAAACATTAATTGCTGAAAGCGGTTCTTTAGCGGGTATGTTTATCGGTGAAGGTTGGATGAAAAAACATCTTGACGGTGTTTTAGCAAAACTTCCAATTTCTAAAAAATGGACCCCAATTGTTAAAGGTGTTACATTTGTTATAGGTTCAATTACTTCTTCTAATATAGGTCAAGGTATTGGCGAAAAAGTCGCAAACCATATTGATAATCCTGTTCCTAGAAAAATTTATTATGTTGCATAATTATTTCAAAACTTGGGTCGCAATTTGAGATGCAGTAATTTTTAGGCAGCTTAGTTTTTCGCAAGTTGTTTGGCGTCTAGCCCATAAACAAGGTTTTAATTCACAATTGTCATTTGCTTTTATAGCAACTACATTGTCACTCTGTGGGATAAGTACCTTGTCATCTGTTGGTCCGAAAATTACGTATGTTTTTGTGTGCAAAGCAACTGCAACATGTAGCGGTGCTGAGTCAGAACATAAAAATTTATCTGCTGATGAAATTAATTCTGCTAAATCTTTTAAACTTTTGGTTGTTCCATATAGATTTTCAAAGTTTTGAGTTCTTACATTATTCAAAATTGTATCAATACAATCTTTATCATCAGGTCCACCGACAAGCATAACTTTTTTACCCTCAGCGACCAACAAGTCAATAACTTTAGCCCAAGTTTCAGCCGGAATTGTTTTGATACAGCCTTTTTGAACACTTAATTTGCTAACTCCAGGGTGAATAAGTACAGAGTTCGCAATTTTTTCTCTTCGCTCAATGTCAATTTCCGGTAGTTCAGTGTTGTAAGCTGTGATTTCTCTGATTAAATCGTGGTACATTTTGCAGGCGTATTGATTTTTGTTTAACTTCATTGGGTGGGTTAGTAAAATATGGCTTAGTTTCCCTGTATCATAGCCACAACGTTCTTTAATGCCTGTCAAAAATAAAAGAATACTAATAAATTTATTTCCTCCAGAAGAAACAACAAGGTCAAAGTTTCCTTTTCTTGCTTTTATTATCAGCTTAAGAAGTTCGGAATATTTATTTTTGCTTTTTACATCAATTAAAAATAAATCATCAATAATGTTAGTTAAATCTTTAACACTTTTACTTCTTGGTTCTAGAGCCAAAGTTATTTCAGAATTCGGAAATTCTTTTTTTAGCGAAATGAGTGTCGGAAGAAAAAATATTTCATCTCCGATTCCGCCAAAATTTATTGCAAGTATTCTTTTTTTCTTATCCATACTTTTATTATACCAAAAAGAATTAGAAAAGCACTTTTACATTATTTGAATGATGAAAAAATCGTATAAAATGCTACATTGAAACTGTAGAACTATATATGAAAGGTTTTAAAATGGCTGATACTCTTAAAATATTAAAATGTCCGGCTTGTGGTAAAGATATGGAAAAAGTTTTTATCCCTAATCTTGGTATAAATCTTGATATCTGCACTGATGGTTGTGGTGGAATTTATTTTGATAACAGAGAATTTGAACAATTTGATGAAAAAAATGAAGATATTTCTAAAATTCTAGAAAAAATTTCTGGTAAAAAATTTGCACAAGTTGACCAATCTCAAACAAGAATTTGCCCTAATTGTGGTGCTAAGATGGTTAAAAATAGTTCAAGTATTCATAACAAGATTGAAGTTGATGACTGTTATTCTTGTGGTGGAAAATTTCTAGACAACAACGAACTTCAAAAAATCAGAGAAGAATACGACACTGCGGAACAACGAGATGAAGATATTTTACAATTCGTTTATAAAGAAGTTGGTAGAGAATTGGCTGACGTTGATCAAAGATATGCTAAAACAATTACTGACAGAACAAAAATCCAATCAATTTTTTATAAGTTATTAGGATTGTAAGTTTTGTAATAGTGAAGTATGAACCCTCACCCCCAACCCTCTTCCTTATTTTAAGGGCATTGGAGATGACATACTAAAATAATCTGATAAATCTGCTAACTCTTGGTAATAGCCGGATTGCAGAAGTTCATAAAAACGTTTACAGGTTTGTGGGGCTAAATTTTGAACCGTAATAGGTGAAAGATACAGCCCCTCAACTAGTCTTGCAAATAATTCTGTCGGTTTTTTATAATACTTTTGGAGTTTATTTATTTTTGCAGAAATACGGGATTGTCTTTTTTGCATAGATTTCAAACGAATATATGCTGCAAATTCTTTTGGCATGTCACAAAAATCTCGTTCAATATTATCAATAGAATAAACTTCAACCTTTTTAAAAAACACTCCAGTTACAAGTTTAACCCTATCATATTTCAACAAATACCTTGCATTGGATTTTTTTATATACCTATCAAATTCTTTGAACTTTTTAGAACGCATAAATTTTGGATATCTATCTTTTATAATTTTTTCATATTCCAAAATTTTAGATTTGATAATATTTTTATGTGCTAAAAGTTTTTCGCACTTTGAATGATAATCAACAAAATTAGTAACTTTCAATAACTCTTTTTCGTATGTTGAAACCTCATTATCATCAAACAGTACTTCTAATGTTCCACCGGTCTTTTCCATAAAAGGTTCAATTTGTGAGTGAACATAATGAGCAAATTCGTGCAAAAGAGTTGGAATAATCCTTTCTTGCGGAATATTTTTAGATATATCAATCCGTTTTTTCATGTAAAAACCTTGATGTCCACGAGCTTTAGTTGAGGTATGGACTTCAATCCCTAAACTTCGGAAATATCTTATAAGTTCTCTTTCATTCCTTTGCATACTGTTATTATATAGCGCTTAAATATCTTATATTATTAACTTTTGTAACAAATAAAATAAGTTTTGAAATTAGATATTATTTATATACTTTATATATATGAAAACATTAAATAAACACGAGAGATATTAAGAAGAGAGCAAAGATTAAATTCCGTTTAGATAAAAGAGAGAAAATTCTAATTCCTATTCCTAATTCCTAGAAAAATTTACCCCGCAACAAGCGGGGCTTTTTTTTAAATTTTTAGTCCATTTTCTTCGCAATATGCAAGAAGTGTAGATTTCTGTTTATCAATACTTTCTTTCATATAAGCGTTTTTCGTTTTTGTCATAACAATATCAAGTGCTTTATCATACATTTTGGAAGAACCTTTTAGCAATTCCAATTGGTTTTGCGCTTGGACTGAACCAATATCTTGATAATATCTGCCATACAGCAAGTATAATTGAGATAACAATTCATTCAAACTGTATTTTTTTGACAAAATTATTGCTGATTCAATATGAATTTTTGCACTTTCAAAATCTGAAATTGTGATATAAGCAATTGCAATAATTTTCTTCAACAACACAATGAAATAAGTGTTATTTATTCGTGGATTTTGAGCAATTTCAAGTGCTTGATTTGCAATATCAAGAGCATTTCTAGGATTTTCGGTAACAATTGTTGCTTCTGAAATCAAATACCAAGAAAGTAATGCCCCAAGTGCCATTTTTTCGTTTGCAAAGTAAGTGATTTGTTGGTTATAAATATCAATTGCGTGTCTTGCTTGTTGTTCATCTTTGAATATCTTACCAAGAAGTGCTTTCAATATATTTTTAGTAAAATTATCACCAGTATTATTTGCAAAAGTTACGGCTTCAAACAATTGTTTTCTCAAATCTTCATAATCTTTTTGAATAAATTTATTAATAATTACAACAAGATTCCAACGGGAAATTGTTTCACTATCCATAACATCTGCTCGGTAATTGCTATTTATACCTTCCAAAATTTCGTTAGATGTTGAAATATCGCCTTTCATTGTGTTTGCATAAGCCAAAACTAATTTTGCTTTGCACATCAACAATGGGTCATTAATTTTGTGTTTTTCAATAATTTCAAAAAGAGTTGTCAAAACTTCAAAAGAGCGGTCATTACCTTGCAAAGTCAAAGCGGTAGCAAGTTCCAAATAAACCCTCAACCAAGTATCATATAAAAATCCCAACGGAATAGATTTGCTTAATTTCGGTTTAGCAAGATATGAGGTGATAATTGGCATAATGTCATTGTCAATTAGGTTTATAACTTCTCCACAATTCCCGATATCAATAAGAGATGATAATTTTGTTGTTTTCAAAATTGCAGTTTCAATTTCTTGACCTGCTTTCATTTTTTTCAAAACATTATCAACACATTCAACATCACCAAAATAATTGCCTGTTTTTTTGCAACACAAAGCAAGATAGCCTAAAAGTTCAATTTCTTTAACTTCATCGTTTTTTGCTTTTGCATTAGATATTGCATCTGGTAAAAAGTCCAAAGCTTCTTCGGGGTCGTATTCGGTCAAAAGTTTTCCTAAGCGTTCACTGATATTGTAACGAATGTTCAGAGTTTCATTCTCATTGAATTCATTAAGAAGAGCCAAGCATTGTTTTTGCGCAATTACGTACAAATTCACGTCCCCAACGTAAGATGCTAATCGTGTTGTTTTTGTCCAAATATCGAAAGCCATTCGATTTTCTTTAAGGTTATGTGCAATCATTGCCATTGTTGCATTGGTGTTTAGGTTAAATACACTGATTGCTTTGCCTATTTTTACATTCAAATCTTCAAAAGAAATATCAAATGTGATACTTTTTAAAACTGTTTCCCACAACAAAAGATTATTGAATTCATAACATACATCATTGTATGGTCTAACAAAATTTGACTTGACAAGATATAACATTATGTCATTAAATTCTTGTGTTTTATATCCAAAAATCTCTTTTAAAAGAGCAAGATTAATTCTGTCACCTAAAATTGCAGCACCACACAAAAGTTTAAAAGCTTCATTATTATTTTTGTTGAGAATTGCTAGTCTTGCCTTGATTAGCTCAGAAAAACTATTCGGCAAGATAAATGCTTTGTCTGAAATTTGACAATCAAAAGAATAATTTATTGCTTGTTCAACAAAAGCCGGATTTCCGTTACTTTTATTGAAAATAACTTCTTTTTCTCGTGGGGTAACATATTTCCCTGCTTCGCCTTTAAAATCAATAGTTTTAGAAAGTTCTGCGGGAGTGAGTGGTGCGATATGAACATCTACATAGGATTTTATATCTTTGTCATCAAATCCGAAAAATCCGCTAATCGGGCGGTGTTCATTATAAATTGCAATAAATTTCAAGTTTTTCCAATTTTCATTTTTTTGCATGAAATGAGTTAAAAATTCAATTGAAAAACCATCAATAAAATCGAAATTATCAATAACGAAAATAAATCTACCGGTTTGAGCAAAAGCATCAAAGACTTTCATCAAAACACTATAAGTCATTTTTTTATTGATAATAATATCTTCATAATTGCCATCTTGCGAATTGTACAAGAAATTTATAAACAATAAAATTTCACTGCTATTCAAAAATTGAAATTCTTTGCTAAAAAATTTAACCGCATCAGACTGCATTTCTTCATTATTCACGCAGAAATTGGGAAGTCTGAAAAGGTTCAATAGCATATCTTGAATTACTCCCCCAGGGGTCAGTTGTGTGAGTTGAGTACATTTGCCAATACACCATTGAAGTTTATCTTTTTCAAATTCTTCAATTAATTTGAATAAAAGAGTACTTTTTCCAATTCCTTTATCCCCAGTTATTGAAAAAATCTTTTCGTCTTTTGAACGAATACCATCAACTAGAATCTCAAAAGCTTGTTTTCTAGAATAGAATTTAGGTTTGAATTCCAAATTAATTGCTTTATTTTCCTCTTTTTTCTTTTTGGGGGTAGTAGTCTTTTTTGCCGGCTGACCAAATGGTAGTCCGCATTTTCTACATTTAACTGCACTTGGAAAGTTTACACTATTACAGTGTTGACAAACTTTCAATAATTCTTGACCACATTTATTGCAAACAAAATTCCCAACAGGATTTACTGTATTGCAATGGCTACACAACAGACCAACACGAGTCTTGCAATATGGACACTTTAGGGAAGATTCTGAGATATTTTTTTTACAAACAGGACATTTCATATCAAAAACTTTTAACCAAGAATATCTTTTACTTTTTCCATCAATCTGTATAATCTTTTCGAGATTTCAGACTGAGAAAGACCAAGTTCTTCAGAAATTTCTTTCTGTGTCATGCCTTTATCATATCGCAAAGTATATATCTGTAAGTAGTTTTTGTCAGGGTGTTCGCTATCAATGTCTTTAATTGTTTTTGCAACGAAATCAAGGATTTCTTTTTGGATAACAATTTCTTCCGGAGTTTCCGGCAATTTAACATTTGAATAGCTGATATAAACATCTGAATAATCAATGTCATTTTGAGGAGCAAGAACTTCTCTTGTTGACATATAACCGGCTCTTGTTCTTCTTAATCTTCCTGAATCTTTTAAAACATTGACTATGGAGGTTGTAGCAACACGTTTAAGATAAGCTTCTAATGTAGCTTCTGAATCTATTGCATTAAGAATAGCAACAGAACGTTTGCATGTTTCATTAAAGAAATCATCAAACAAATCCTCGTTGTTAGGATATTTCCGATCATTTTTAATAATCTTGCTAATTAAATCTATCTTATCCTGTGTTAAATCCACACTACTCTTCCTCAAGTCTGTCCAAAATCATTATAGCATAATTAGAAATAAATTTTAAGTATTACTGTGGTACTTTCGTCGTTTCCTATGCTATGAGGAGCTTTGAGCACTCTTAGAGTTTGGTTAACAGTTTGTAACACAATGTTATCTATCTGAGCTGAGCCACTTGATAAAAGAATTTTTGAATCTTTAAATTTACCGTCTTTATCAAATAAGATACTAACTCTAACTTGATCAGAATAAGCATAATCTGTAGCAAGTAACAAATCACTTGTCAATGACAATTTCAAACTCTTACCTGCAGATTGGAAATATTGTCTGAAATTCGCATTATATGAAATGTAATCAGGAACTTCCCAAGATACTTTACGAACATCAATATATGATGTTGCAGGAATTGATTTTTTAGATTGAGTTGGTGCTTGAGTAATTGCCTTTGGAAGTGCGGCTTGTTGTTGCTTTTTGACAGGTGTTGCAACTGGGGTTGTTATATTATCCATATTTACAACATTATTTTGGTCAACATTCAACGTGTTAGCATCATTCACTCCATTATCAGAACTTGTTGGAACTGCATCATCTGTAATTGGTTCTGGAGCTTCATCGCTTGGTTTCTTAACCATTTTTGAAATTGAGAAACCAATTATACCAACAATAATAATTGAAATTAAAACGCCAACAATACCTAACCCCATACCTAATCCAACTTTGCCACCTTGTTGATTTCCTCGAGTCAATCTTCCAGGGTTTTGCAACATAGTAGAATTTTCAGAATCCTCGTTATATAAATCTCCTAACTGTTCAGGTCCTTCCGGTTGCAATTGAATTTCTGGATTGTTGATGTCAATTTCGATTTCACGAGGTGTAAAATCCATGTCACTTATTACTGTTGAATTTTCAGCAACATTGAATTTCTTTTGTTCCGGTTGAGGTTCTTGTATAAACTCTTCGTCTGGGATATCTTCAATTGATGTAGGTTGATTTTCAACATCTTCTTGAGGAGCTTCACTTATGATTTCATCATCATTTTGTTGAGTAGGTTCAACATCTTGTAAATCATCATAATTTGGTTCTTCTAACCAATCTTGGTTTTGAGCATTACTCTCTTCTGTATTTTCATTATCTTCAATTGTTTGAATTTCTTCATCAATAGGAGTTTCTACCGCAGGAAAATCTTCTTGAATTTCTGTTATTTCATCTTCTGTTGGTGTTTCTTCGGTTGACGAATTTTCCTCTAAATCATCTAAAACAGAATTTAAATCTGTAATATCAGTATTGTCTTCTGTTTGTGATTCAGGTTCTGAAATCATTTCTTCATCCTGTTGTTCATTCGTTTCTGTTGTATTATCTCCAAAGTCAAAATTATCATCTAATGTTAAAGTTTCATCTTCATTTGGAGTAGCTTCGTCAATTGTTAAATCTTCAACATCTGAAGTATTATTTTCTTCAACTTCCGGCTCAACATTTGTTTTTTCTTCTTCAACAATATTTTCAGTATCTGAAGTATTTTCTAATACGGGTTCAGCAGATGTAATATCAGTATCCAAAGTCAAATCTTCATTTAATGTTAAAGGTTCATCTTCACTTAGAGTTGCTTCGTCAATTGTTAAATCTTCAACATCTGAAGTATTATTTTCTTCAACTATCGGTTCAACACTTTGTTTTTCTTCTTCAACAATATTTTCCGTAGAATCTGAAATATCTTCTAAAACTGGTTCAGTAGGTGTAATATCAGTATCCAAAGTCAAATCTTCATCAAGAGTTAAATCTTCTCCCATATCTAAATCCGGCAAAGAGCTATTATCTAGTGGAAGTTCTTCTATTTGTTCAGTCTTTTCAGTATTATCTTTTGGTTCATCTTTTTTATCTTCTTCTTCACTTTGAGTTGCATTTTCTTGCGATTGACTATCTGAATCGTTAGACATCAAATCTTCTGCGAAGTCATCATCTAATGTTAATTCATTTTCAGTAGGAGCTGAAAGGTCATTTATATCAGTAGGAACATTGTTATTTTCAATAACAAAATTTCCTGTATTCATTTTAAAATCAACTAAATTTTCTTCGTGTGGTTGTTCATTTGAAAAATTAATATCTAAATTATCAATAGAAGAAGTTCCATCATCATTGATTGTAAAACTTGTCAAATCAGGTAAATCCATACCTTTATCTTCTTTATTTTCGCTCAATTTTTCTTCAAGATTTTTAATTGGTTTTGTTGGAGATTCAACTTGAGATAAATTGTTCAAGTCAACAATTCCATCTGTATTTTCTTCAATATGGTCTAATTCGACAGATTTCATTTGTCCAAGGTCAACAACTTCTTGTTCAATATTTTCGTTATAACCTTTTGGTGTTGTATTAACCTTTTGAAGAGAATCTAAATCTGTCGGAGAATCAAATTGTCCAGACTGTTCAGCTTCAATATTTGCCTCTAATTTTGCAGTAGATAAATCATAAGCAGCGATATTTTCAGGAACATCAGCTGTATTTGTTTTGTTTTTAGCATAATCAATTCTATCTAAATGTTGTTGTTGGCTTTCAAGATTTTTGTTAATCAAATCTTTTACGATATCACCAGAAACACCAGCTAATTTAATTGCATCTTTTGATGCTGCAGTTACGTTTGAAACCGTTTCAGCGGCATTTGTAACTTGAGCTCCCGCAGCAATAGTTCCTGCTGTTGCTGCTGCCTCTGTTGTTTTTTCTATTGTCTTTTTGATAGCTGAACCAACGGTATTTTCTAGAGTATTCTCACTCTTTTCTTCTGCTTTTGGATTCTCTTCATTTGGTTTTGTTGGTTCATCATCGTCTTCCAAGCTCAATAAATAATCACTTGCATCAAGTTCTGGAGTTGCTTCTTCTTTAGGTGTTTCTTTTTCTTCTGTTTCAACTTGTGGAACTTCAACATCTTTAATATCATTTTCAACAGTTTCTGGTTTAGTTTCTTCAACCGTTTCTTCTTGTTCAATTGCCGGTTCTTCATCATCTTCCATATTGAAAAATGATTCATCTAAAATAATATCTTCTGTGTCATCTGTTGATAATTCAATTTCATTGTTAGAAGTTTCTTCTTCATCTTCTGATTGTACTTCTTCTTGTTCAGTATCAACAGGTTTTTCTTCCGTTGTTTCTTCTATGGTTTCTTCCGTATGGTCTTCAGGCTTAACAATTTCTGCGTCAATGGTATTATCAGAAGATTGTGATTCCATATTAGAACCTACACTATAAGATAATGTTTCAAAATTGTCGAATTCTAAAACGCTATCTCTTAGTTCATCACTGTGCAAAAGTAGATCTAATAATTCTTTTTGTTCCTCATCTGTTATATTATGGTCAGCCATTGAAATTGAAAGTTCACGACCTCTCAACATATCGTCTTGTGACATATTACGAGAAGTCATACCTGCATAATCTTTTACAAATTTTGTGAATGTTTCAGGAGTTGATAATTTTTCTTTTTCAATAAAATAATAATCACTGTTTTGGTTTTTCTTATTGATAAGTTTTGGTGCAAAATAGCCTAAAAATTCAACATAAGTAAAATCTTTAGACAATTTTAAAACCGCATAAATATCAGGAACAATATTTAATTCAAAATGACTCTTAGGGATAAATATTTGATTTTCATCAAATACAACACGAACATCAATATGTATATTTGGAAGTTGAATATCAGAAATATCAATCTTTTCTAAGATTTTAGAAATAGAATGCAAATTATGAACATTATCAACATTAACACCCTCAGATGATAAATACTTCATAACAAGTTCTGCACCTAAAGCATTGATATATGCTCTATTTTTAACACTTCCGGTTACAAAACTTCTAGACATAAATTCCGCTTCTGTTTTGTTTTCCTGTTCAATATATATTAATGTTTCTTGTTTTCCTGCCATTTTTAATTCTCTCCTCCTACACAGCTATAGATGACACAGGAATTTAAAATATTCCAAAAATTTTGTAAATTTTTGTAACAAATATTTTCAAAATCAAACTAATAAGTCAAAATTAGCCTATAAAGTGTTTTATAAAAAGAGTGTAGATAAGTGTTTATAAGGAGGTTTTCTCATGATGGTCAATGCAATCTCAGGTGTTAGATTTCGTGGTGCAGAACAAGCTGCAACAATTAATCCGTTAGAAAGACCGGGTAAATATGCAAAACCCGAAACTCCACCAGAAGCACCGGTAAATGAAGAAAAGAAATCAGGAAGCGCTGGTAAAACTTTCGCTAAAACAGTTGTAGGTTTAGCATTAATCGCAGGAGCTTTAGTTGCGTTGCCAAAAGTATTACCAAATGTAATTAAAGCATTACCAACAGAAGAATTAGCAAATGCAGGCATTATGGATAAAGCTGCTCACTACTTAGCAAAAGCAGGAGAATTTATCGGTAAATATACTTACGAACCAATCAGAAACCTAATTGCAAAAAACTAATTAAATAAAAAGAGAAAACCATTAAATATACAAAAGGGCTGTGAAAATAAATATTTTCACAGCCCTTACAATTTAAAAAGTAATCAATAATAATCACGAAATGATTATTACATCATACCTCCCATGCCGCCCATACCAGCCATTGCTGACATATCAGGAGCTGCAGGTTTTTCTTCTGGAATTTCAACTACAGCTGCTTCTGTTGTCAATAACATTGAACCAACAGATGCTGCGTTAATCAATGCTGATCTTGTAACTTTAGCAGGGTCAACAATACCAGATTGGAACATATCAACATATTTGCTATTCAATGCATCGTAGCCATAAGCTCCGTCTTTTTCAAGAACACAATCTACAACTACATCAGCTTTAGCACCTGCGTTACGAGCAATTGATCTAAGAGGTACATCTAATGCTGCTGTCAAAATTTTGAAACCAACTTTTTCATCATCTGATTCAAAGTCGATAGTGTCTAATTTAGAATTCAATTCTTGTTGAACTCTTAACAATGCAACACCACCACCAGGAACGATACCTTCTTCATTTGCAGCTCTTGTTGCGTTCAATGCATCTTCAATTCTAAGTTTTCTTTCTTTCAATTCAACTTCAGAAGCCGCACCAACTTCGATTACTGCAACACCGCCTGATAATTTAGCTGCTCTTTCTTGCAATTTTTCTTTATCATATTCTGAATCAGAAGCTGCAATTTGATTTTTAATCAAGTGAATTCTTTCTTGAACAGCTGCTTTTGTTTCATCACCAACAACGATTGTTGTTTCATCTTTAGAAACAGTTACACGTTTTGCTTTACCAAGCATTTGAGTTGTAACGTTTTCAAGTTTGATACCAAGTTCCTCAGTGAACATTTCACCACCGGTTAAAATAGCGATATCTTCAAGCATTGCTTTTCTTCTATCACCAAATCCAGGAGCTTTAACTGCTACTGCTCTCAAAACTTTTCTCATTGTGTTAACTACTAATGTTGCAAGAGCTTCACCCTCAACATCTTCTGCAATCAACAATAATGATTTACCATCACGAGCAACTTGTTCTAGTAATGGAACTAAGTCAGAAATCAAATTGATTTTCTTGTTGCAACAGAATACATAAGCATCTTCCAATACAGCTTCCATTCTTTCTGGATCTGTAACGAAGTATGGTGAAATATATCCTTTATCAAATTGCATACCTTCAACAACTTTCAAGTTAGTACCGAAAGATTTTGATTCTTCAACAGTGATAACACCATCGTGACCAACTTTTTCCATTGCTTCTGCAATAAGTTCACCGATTTCTTTGTTATTACCTGCAGAAATAGCTGCAACTTGTGCAATTTCTTCTTTTGTATTAACAGGTCTTGACATAGATTTGATTTTTTCTACAGCAGCTTCAACAGCTCTATCAATACCACGTTTCATAGACATTGGGTTAGCACCTGCAGTCAAGTTTTTCAAACCTTCACGAACAATTGCTTGAGCTAATACTGATGCTGTTGTTGTACCATCACCTGCGATATCGTTTGTTTTAGATGATACTTCTTTCAACAATTGAGCACCTGAATTTTCCAATGCATCTTTTAATTCAATTTCTTTTGCAATAGTAACACCATCGTTAACGATTTGAGGAGCACCGAATTTCTTAGTCAAAATTACGTTTCTGCCTTTTGGTCCAAGTGTAACTTTAACGGCATCAGCTACTGCATCAATACCTTTAAGAAGAGCTTTTCTAGCTTCTTCATCAAAAATAATACGTTTTGCCATTTTATTTTTCTCCTTTTTACAATCAAAATTTATAATTTAAATTAATTATTCAACAATTGCTAAAGCGTCCTTGATAGAAAGAATTTTGTATTCAACGCCATCAACTTTAACATCTGTACCTGAATATTTAGCATAAAGGATAGTATCACCAACTTTAACGTCCATTGGTTCTCTTTCACCTTTTTCGTTCATCTTACCAAGACCAACCGCAACAACTTCACCTCTTTGAGGTTTTTCTTTAGCGCTATCCGGAATAAAGATTCCGCCTGAAGTTTGTTCAGTTTCTTCTACAACTTTAATAACAATTCTGTCGCCTAACGGTTTAATCATAATAACTCTCCTTTTCCTTTACTGGTATCTCTGAAATTATTTCAGATTCTCTGAGATTAAAGCTTCTGAAATAATTTCAAGCTAAAATCTTCCACATTACATTTATATAACGGATTTTGCAAATCTTTGGAAAAGTTAAGGAAAAATTAATTATTGAATGAATATTTTAATAAACATACTAAAAAAGCAGCCTTTCAACTGCTTTTAAATGGCTGGGACGGAAGGATTCGAACCTCCGAGATGGCTGGACCAAAACCAGCTGCCTTACCACTTGGCGACGTCCCAATATTCACTTGTCTATATCTATATTCTATTTGCTGAAAAATTATTGTCAATAACTATTTCTAATATTTTAGACAAAGTGAATATTTTATCCTAAACTTTTCTGATTGCTCTTAGAGAATTCAATACGGCAAGCAAAGTTACCCCAACATCTGCAAATACAGCACCCCACATTGAAACAAAGCCAAAAGCTCCGAAAATTAAGAACAAAATTTTAATCCCAATTGCAAAAACAATGTTTTGTTTAACAATTGCCATTGTTCGTTTTGCAATCGTTATTCCTGATTGAATTTTTGGAAGTTTATCGTCCATAATGACAACATCAGCAGCTTCGATTGCAGCATCAGAACCAATTCCACCCATCGCAATCCCGATATCTGCTCTTGTCAAAACCGGAGCATCATTAATTCCGTCACCAACAAAAATTACCGTTTTATTCTTGTCTTTTTGGGTAATTATTTCTTCTAATTTTTCAACTTTATCTTTAGGTAACAATTGATAATAAACCTCGGTAATCCCTAAATTTTCCGCAACTGCATTAGCTGTTTTTGAGTTATCACCAGTTAGCATAACGGTTTTGATTTTGTTTTTATTAAGAGAAGAAATTGTTTCTTGCGCATTATCTTTTATTGTATCTGAAATTACTATATAACCAAGATACTCACCGTTTCGAGAAGTATAAATTATTGTTCCTGACTCATTTGCAGGAGTGAAATCAATTCCAAATTTTTTCATAAGTTTTTCATTCCCTGCAAGAATTGTATTCCCAGAAATATTTGCCTTTACACCATTTCCTGCAATTTCTTCAACATCTGTTATTTCTGATTGAACAATTGTATTTGAATATTTTTCTTTGATTGAAGTTGCAATTGGGTGATTTGAATAATTTTCTGCATAAGCCGTAAGTTTCAATAGTTCATCTTCGTTAATTCCGGATTGAGAAACGATTTTTACAACTTGAAATTCCCCTTTTGTTAGTGTTCCGGTCTTATCAAATACGATAGCATAAGGTTTTGATAATGCTTCAAGATAAGCACTTCCTTTGATTAAGATTCCTTGACGAGAAGCGCCACCAATTCCTGCAAAAAATCCCAGTGGAACAGAAATAACAATTGCGCATGGGCAAGAAATTACTAGGAATGTTAATGCTCTACTAAACCAAATACTAAAACCTCCATTAAAAATAATTGGCGGAATAATTGCAAGTAGGATTGCTAAAATTACAACAGCAGGGGTGTAAATTTTAGCAAATTTTGTTATAAAGTTTTCTGTTTTTGCTTTTTTAGAACTTGCGTGTTCTACCAATTTCAAAATTTTAGATACTGTTGATTGGGAATAAATCTTATTAACTTTGATTTTAATAAGTCCGTTTGTATTAATGCAACCACTGATAGCAGAATCGCCAACAGACAAATTTTGAGGAACAGATTCTCCTGTTAAGGCAGAAGTATCAATAATTGCGTTTCCGTCTGTTATAACCCCATCTAGTGGAATTTTTTCACCGGCTTTTACAATAATTGTTTCACCAATATTTATTTTTTGGGGAGATTTTTTGATAATTTCACCATTTATTTCGACATTCGCATAATCCGGTCGAATATCCATCAAATCAGAAATTGATTTTTTGGATTTTTCAACGGCTTTATCTTGGAAATATTCTCCAATTTGATACAAAACCATAACCATTACGGCTTCCGGATATTCTTTGATTGAAAAAGCTCCGATTGTAGCCAAACTCATAAGGAAATTTTCATCAAAAACTTCACCTTTTATGATATTTTTGATTGCGGTTAGGATTATGTCGCCTCCTGCAATGATATATGCAATGAAAAAGATTAAAAACTCAGCTAATCCTTGTAAATTACAAAATAATCCACATAACAAAATACAAAGCCCGATAGCAATCTTTAATAGTCTTTGTTTTTCTTTTTTTTCTTCCTGCTCATGGAGATGTTCGTGTTCGCACATAATCTATAACCTTACTTGAATGATTGTTCAAGTATATTACTATTATAATTGAACAACTGTTCAATTGTCAAGTCTAAAAACTCTAATTCTTTACAAAATTTACACGGTTGAACAACTGTTCAATTTATGCTATTCTATCTACATAAAGGAGTTCTCGCAAATGGAAAATAAGCATTCTGATTGTGATGCAATAAATATTGATATTGTTAATCAAGTGAAACCGAATATGCCAGACATGAATCTTTTATATGAACTTTCAGACTTTTTTAAAGTTATGGGTGATAGTACAAGAATTCAACTACTATGGGCTTTAGAAGAAAGTGAAATGTGTGTTGGAGATTTAGCAGTGCTATTAAACATGACAAAATCTGCAGTATCACATCAATTGAAAGTTCTTAGAACTGCAAAACTTGTGCGTTCACAAAAGAAAGGAAAGAATGTTTATTATTCACTGAATGATGCGCATGTCAAAGATATTTTAGAAAAAGCATTAGATCACGTATGTGAATAGATTAAACAGTAATATCATTTAACTGAAATTTGATGAGCTTAGACAATTCGTCCAGACTCATTTCAACTTGATAGCCAATTTTTCCTGCACTAAAAATTATTGTATCAAAATCTGTGGCAGACTCATCTATTGTTGTTGTGAAGAATTTTTTCATACCTAAAGGAGAACAACCACCATGGATATACCCAGTAAGTGGCAAAAGCTCTTTTGATTTAATCATTTCGACAGATTTTTCTCCAACGGCATGCGCTGCTTTTTTCAAATCCAATTCATGTTCAACAGGAAGCATAAAAACATAATACTTTTTTGATTTGCCCTCTGTAACGAGAGTTTTAAAAACCTGTTTTGGATTTTGGTTTAAAACAGTTGCCACTTCAAGGCCGCTAATAGCCTCAGTATCAGCATAAGAATAGTGTTTATAATTTATTTTATGTTTGTCAAGCATGCGCATAACATTTGTTTTATATTCCATAAATTACCCTATTTGCCTTTTTATCCATTCCATTATTAAACCTACAATATAGTCTTGTTGAGCTTGAGTTAGGACAGTATCTTTAGGATACTTATGCCATTTATTAATACATCCCCTGCAACAAGTCGCAGTCGCATGCTGAGCGATAAAAACTGGGTGTCCTTTCATAGGTGTTTGTTTCCCGTCATTTGGAATAATCGCCGGAGAAATTCTATATCTAATAAAATCTATGGCATGAGATTTTATTTTGTCTAAACCTTTTTGCTCAATATATTGTTTTTCTTTATCTCTTAATTTAAAACGGCTCCTAAAAGTTGATTTAGAAAGTCTTTCCAAAATATCATCATACATATTTATCTAAGCCTTTTCAACTTGAATTTTAGCATAAAAAAAGATAAGCTTTCATGCTTATCTTTTTTATTTTATATGATTTTTTTACCAGTAATTTTTTCGAACAATTTTTGTAAATAAGGATTTTTTCTAATTTCTGCAAAACTTGGAAAAACTTGATTCATAACAGGAAGTTCACCTGATGTATGTTCTCCATAAACAAGAACCCTCAAACCGCTTGCAGAATTCCCGGGTTCATTATATTTTATTTTAATCTCATTTCTTCCACCATATAAAACATTTACTGCATCTTTCAAATCAGGATTTTTTTTAGTACCTAAATTAGTTAAATTCCTAATAAATGTATATGGATAATCAGGATCAATATTTTGAGTTGTTTTATTAATATATGTATCTCCCCTATATACTGTGATTCTTTTGTGTCCATCATAATGTTTCAATGCTTGTCTAGAGTTTTTAGGTAAACTTTTGAACAAAGAATTAAGTAGTCTTATTTCATCATTTTGTATTGCCATTACAAATTATTCCTTTCAAAATCAAGTAGTTTAAATAAGAGTTTTTAGAAGTTGTAATTATAATAATCGTAAATATCTTTTTTTGCTATTCTTTTAGTAAAAATTTTACAAACTTGTAATATTTTACTATTTTTATAGTACAGAAATAATTATAATCTATGCTATGATAAATTTATTATGATTAAAGAAGAGTTAAAGAAGTTATTTGATGTAGATATTCGACCTCTAGAAAAAAACGAAATTCCGGCATCAGTTTTAAATGAATTTGATAATTTGATATTGAATTTGGTTAATGAAGACAATTTTTCATCTGAAGTTTTAGATGTTTATAAAAAATTTGTTGTGATGAAACAAGAAGCCCCAGATTCAATGAAAGTGAATTTATTCACAACTATTCGAAATTTTGCAAAAGACTTAATTTCAAACAAGATTTTTATTGAAGCTTTTGTATTATATAGATTTTTGATTGTCAAATCTGAGCTTATTCCAGATGATTATTCAACCATTGCAGAGAATTTGGTAAAACTTGATGCAAAAGAACTTGCCCAAAATTTTATGACAATTTATGCTTCAAAAGAGCAAAATAAAGTCTTGATGTTTCTTACTTTGGCAAATTTTTATAACTTGCAAATTGGGGATTACAAAAAAGCAATCAAATATTATGAAAAATATGTTGAAATTGACAAAACAAAAGCCGTAATTTATTCAATCATAGGAAATCTTTATTCAAAAGTTTATGGAGATTCCTCAATTTTAGAACAAATTTTCTACTTTGAAAAGGCTTATGCACTAAATCCAACAAGCAGATTAGTGTTACATGCACTAGCATTTGCCTACGAAAAAATCGGAAATAAAGATAAAGCAGACAAATTCTACAAAGAAATCTTAAATAACAACCCGACAGAAATCGATTATTATAACTATGGAGCATTCTTAATCAGTTGTGGAGATTTTGTACAAGGACACAAATATTTTCGCTATCGATTTTTGATTGATGATGAAAATTTGAAATATCCGATAGATAATTCAATTTCTAAAAAATGGGATTTGGTATCAGATATTTCAGACAAAACTCTTCTTGTTCATTATGAACAGGGTTTTGGGGATACTTTTATGTATTGCAGATTTATTCCATTGTTGAAAAATTTTGCACGGAAAATTATTTTTGTAGTTCAGGATAATTTGTTTGACTTAATCAAAAATTCCCCAATAATTTCAGATGGAATTGAAGTGCTATCAGATAAAACTTCTGTAAGAAACATTTATTACGACTATGATATGGCACTATTAGATGCTCCTTTTGTGTTAAAAACTACCATAAATTCAATTCCTTATCCACAAGGTTATTTGACAGTAAATGAGCAAAATATAGAAAATTATGCCTTGAAATATTTAAAAAATACATCTAACTTGAAAATAGGTATTGCTTATAGTGGGGATAAAAATGCAAACTATTCCGGTCGTGATATTGACTTGAAAAAATTCAACATAATAACAGGTTTGGAAAACATTGATGTGTATTCTCTTCAAGTCGGTTTGGAGGTTGATAATCCTAAAATTGTTGATTTAGGCAAGACATTTAACAACTTCACAGATACAGCCTGTGCAATAAAAAATATGGATATTATCATATCTACTGACAATGTAATTCTGAATTTAGCTGGGGCATTAGGTGTAAAAACATTAGGATTATTCAATAAACAAATCAACTTTAGATGGTTTAAAACAAATGGTGAAAATGTTGGTTGGTACAATAATGTAAAACCTCTACAAACTAGTGTTCAAGATGATTGGACAACAGTTTTCTCACAAGTTGTCAATATTTTATCTGAATACCATTCGTAATTTTAACATGCTATAATCTGTGTTATGAATGAGAAATTGAAAGAAAGTTTAAAACTTTTACCGTCATTACCGGGGTGTTATATTTATTACAATTCGGATAATGAAATCATTTATGTCGGAAAGGCAAAAATCCTTAAACGTCGTGTAAAGTCGTATTTCAACAGAAAACATCACGATAGTGTAAAAGTTAATATTTTGGTTTCTCAAATTGACCATTTGGAATATATTATTACAAATACTGAGGTTGAAGCCTTAATTTTAGAGAGTCATTTGATAAAAAAGCATAAACCTCGCTATAATATTTTATTGAAAGATGATAAAAAATATCCGTATTTTCTTACTACAGATGAAGATTTTCCACGAATTCAAATTGTTAGAAAACGAAATATCAATCCAGAAAAAGGAAAATACTATGGACCTTATACTGATATTCGAGCAATGCATTCGACTTTAGATTTTCTAAAAAAAATCTTTCCATTAAGGCAGTGCAAAACACCAAAATTTAAAAATCGACCTTGCCTTTATTACCATATAGGAAAATGTCTTGCACCTTGTCAAAATATGGTTACAAGTAAAGAATACAAAGCAATTGTTCAGCAAGCAGAGTTATTTTTATCAGGCAAACAGTCCGAACTTATGAAACAATTGATGGAACAAATTCAAAAATATTCTGATACTGAACAATTTGAAAAAGCTGCAAGGTTAAGAGATAGTTATTTTGATTTGCAAAAAACTCTAGAGAAACAAAAAGTTGTCTATGAAAATACAAAACTCAACGAAGATGTTATTTCTCTTCAACACGAAGATGGAATCTTGGCTATTGTCATAATGATGATTAGAGAAGGGCGTTTGATTGATAAAAAAGACTTTACTTATGAAGTTGAAGAAGAAGACAAGACAGAGTTTTTTGCAACATTTTTCAAAGAATACTACAACACTTTGTCTTTGGAATTTCCTGATAGAATCGTTTCAAATGAACTAGAAGCCGTTGGAGATAAAGCTTTATATGAAGAATGGCTTGAAATAATTTCTGGTAAAAAAGTTAAAATCAGTTACGGAAAATCAGTTCAAGGAAAAGAACTTCAAAGTTTAGCAGATAAAAATGCTCGAGTAATTTTAGATAATGCAAAACTTTCTAAAATGTCTAAAATTCGAGATGATTTTAATCAAATTGGCTCATACTTGAAAGAAAAATTGAAGCTTAATAATTTTCCATACCGAATGGAATGCTATGATATTTCGCACATTCAAGGAACGAATACCGTTGCTTCTATGGTTACATTTATAAACGGATTGAGCAAAAAATCTGAATACCGAAAATTTAAGGTTAAATCAACAGAAGGGAAACCTGATGACTTTTTATCAATGAAAGAAGTTTTGACAAGACGACTTTCAAGATTAGGTGAAAAAGGTTGGGATAAGCCGGATTTGATTATTATTGATGGCGGTAAAGGACAATTATCAAGTGTTATGCAAATTGTTGAAGAAATGGGCATAACTGGAATAGATTTTGTCAGCCTTGCAAAACGACAAGAAGAAGTCTTTTTGCCACATTGTTCAAAATCTATTCTTCTTCCTCGAGAATCCAGCGCATTATTTTTAATACAAAGAATAAGAGATGAAGCACACCGATTTGCCATAACTTATCATAGAAAGTTACGTTCAAAAAACAGTTTGATTGACAAAAAATAGATTACTTTTTGCGAAACATTGATTTTAAGAAATCTTTCAAGTCTTTCTTTATATTATCAACGGATTCCATACCTGTATCATTTGTTTTTTCTTCGTAAGAATTAGTTGTTTTATTATTAACTTCTTCGGATAAAGAAATCATCTGCTCAGATTCTGGAATTTCTTCAATTTGAGCATTCTCATTTATCATTGGAAGACCGCCCTCTAGAATACTTTTAAAAGCATGTTTCTTTCGAGGTGCTTCTCTTTTTACCTCGTCAGCTTCTCCCTCTTGAGAAATTTCTTTTGCAACATCTTCAGCTTTAATGAGTTCACTTAAAGCGACATAAATTTCTTTTAAATCTGCTGCTACAGTGCTTGTACCCATCCATTTTCTTACATATTTTTCGTCAGGACCTAGTCCACCATCTGTTTTTGTGCAATCTTCAATATTGAAAATTGCTTCAGAAATTCCGATAGATACAATGATGTGTGGATAGTGGTATTTTGTGCTCATTCTTATCTTCAAATTGTTATATTTGTTAACGTTTAATGTTGTAGAGTTATGAGCATCATCTTGTTGTTTAATAATGGATTCTTGAAGTTTTGCAGCCATTTCATTTAGCGTTCTCATTGTGATTAATCCTTATTATTATTGTTCTTACTTCTATTTTTCTTTTCTTCCAAAGCTTTTTTGAATTGTGCAAATCGTTGTTTTTTCTTTTCGATTTCTTTTCTCTTACCTCTATTTAAACCTGTACCTGTCATATCGACATTAAGGTCTTCATTTGAGGCTCTACGCATTCTAATAACAGCCATCGCACGTCTTTGAGCATCTTCTTCGCCCATTTCTGTAATATATGCTTCTTTTACAAGTTTCCAGTGATTTTTTAATTCTTTATTGATGTTTACACGTTCAGCCCATCTTTTTACGTAAGTTTCTTCGTTTCCAAGCCCACCCTCAATTTTTTTACCATCTTCAATAGCAAAAACAGCTTCTGAAATCCCAATCATAACAATGAAATGAGGGTCAGAAATTCTACTCGGATTCATATAGACTTTCAAATTGTTGTATCTATATCTGAAAGATTGAGCATCACCATATTTGTCGATCATTGCATCAACAAGGTAATCCATTAAACTGTTTGCAAATTTTGAGATTGATTGTCCGCTTGATGCAGCCATTGTTTTTGATTCTCCTTAATTGTTCAAACTATGAATTGGGGCAGGAATTCTACCGCCTCTTTTAACAAATTTTGTTGAAGATAACTCTTTTACCGGCATGATAGGAGCTTCTCCTAAAAGTCCGCCATAAGAAATTCTATCTCCAACATCTTTTCCTGCAGCCGGAATAATTCTAACTGCTGTTGTTTTTTTATTTATCATACCAATTGCCATTTCATCTGCAATAATTCCTGCGATTGTATCTGCAGGAGTTTTTCCTGGGATTGCAATCATATCAAGTCCAACAGAGCAAACTGATGTCATTGCTTCAAGTTTGTTAAATGTTAAATAACCTTTTGTTGCTGCTTCAATCATTCCTGCATCTTCTGATACCGGAATAAAAGCTCCTGACAATCCTCCAACATGAGAACTTGCCATAATTCCACCTTTTTTAACTGCATCATTCAGCATAGCAAGAGCAGCTGTTGTTCCGTGAGCTCCGGCATGTTCTAAACCCATTGCTTGGAAAATTCCTGCAACACTATCACCGGCTGCCGGTGTTGGGGCTAAAGATAAATCAATTACCCCAAACGGTATATCTAATTTTTTTGCAAGTTTTCTTCCTACAAGTTCTCCGGTTGAAGTGATTTTATAGGCAATTTCCTTAATCTTGTTTGCAAGTTCACTCATATCAGCATTGTCTGGTAATGCCTCAACGGCTGCTCTAACAACCCCAGGTCCAGAAACGCCAACATTCAATGCGCATTCCGGCTCTCCAATTCCACAGAAAGCTCCTGCCATAAAGGGATTATCCCCTGGTACATTACAAAAGACAACAAGTTTCGCTGCACCAATTCCGTCAGAGTCTTTTGTCAACTCGGCAGCTTTTTTTATTGTTTCAGACATCTTCAATACGGCGTCCATATTTATACCGGCTTTTGAAGATGCAACATTCACAGAGGAACAAACTCTTTCAGTTTTAGCTAAAGCTTCTGGAATACTGTCAATTAAGAGTTTATCTCCTTTTGTAAAACCTTTTTCTACAAGTGCGGAAAAACCTCCGACAAAATTGACGCCAACTTCTTTTGCTGCTTTATCCAAAACTTGCGCAATTCTAACATAATCAGGTTCTTTACAAGCTTCACCAATCAAAGAAATCGGAGTTACCGCAATTCTTTTATTAATAATAGGAATTGAATACTCATCAGCTAACTCATCAGCGTAAGCAACCAAATTCTTTGCGTATTTTTTTATTTTGTTATAAATATTATCGCAAACTTTATCAATATCTTCTGAAATACAATCTCTCAAACTCAATGCCAATGTCACTGTTCTGATATCCAGATTGTACAATCTAATCATGTTTATGGTTTCTAATATATTATTTTCATCAATCATTTTTAATTTTTCCTCAAACCTAATGCTGTTGATACATTCCAATCTTTTATTTTTAATTTCAATTCAACACGTCTGCTTTTGTTGTAATCTTCTTTTCCATTCACAAGAACAGGTTCATTAAAACTCATTCCTTCAACAACAAGTTTTTTTCTAAATGCATCTGCATATTTTTTGTCATAACTTGTACTAAATATGTATTTGGCAACCGCATTTGCTCTTTTCAAACTCAAATCCATATTTCTCATAAATTGTTGGTCTTTAGAATTTACACCTGCAAACATTTGCGAATCCGTATGTCCTTGAATAACAATATTATCAATTTGTCCGGCTAATTCTTTATCCGCAAAAATTGTATTAATATATATAGGGGCAAGTTTATCTAACAATTTTTTTCCCTCTGAGGTTAAAACATAACTGTTAAGTTCAAACAACTCTCCGTCAGAAATTTTTAAATCACCCGTCATTTTATCAATATCGGCATCAATGTTTGATTTCTTTAATCCGTCACTAATTTTTTCAGACACGTCCATTTGAACTTTTTGTTGTTGAATGTTTTGTTGAGAAAAGCCTGTCATCGCAAGTACAAATAAGGTAATAAAGATAATTGCCAAACCTAATAATAAGTCTGCCATTGTTACCCAGAAGATATTACCGCTATCCTCATCGTTATTCTTTTTTCCTCTAAATTGTATTGCCATTTTACCCTTATATTTTTAGAACAAATCATCTACAACATCAGATGATTTATTTGCTTTTGCTGCTTCTTTTAATTGTTTATTTAATTGGTTTAAGCCAAATATCAGATTTTCCAAATATGGAACTAAATTACTTGCCATACTTGAATTAAATGCTGTTTTAAATTGTGTAGGCATATTAGTCATTAAATTTGCTGCCGAATTATTTTGAATTTTTGTTTCTCTAAGTAATTCATACAAGAATTTTTCAGATGAAATACTTGCAAATAATGATCCCATAATTTCTTGTACTTGAGTTAAAGGAGTTTTACACATTTTATTATATAAAATTCTTTCAATCAGAAGATAAATTAGAGAAGAACCAACTGCAATAACGGAAACTAATGCTGCTGTTTGCATACTTGTCATAAAATTTGACACAGATGCAATTGTTTTTTCTTGTGTTGTGAAATCAATTTTACCAAAAGCAATTGCGATATTTAAAAATGTGAATAGTGGACCAAAACCGGTCAAAACTGTCGGAATTGTTTGCACCATTTTGAAGTTAAATTTTGAAGTAATCAAAGTTTCTTCATTGAAAAAGTATAACGGATCCATTGTAGTTTGTATATTTTGAACGGTTGAAGAGATGTCTTGATATGTCAAATTGGTATCATTTGTTTTTAACGCAACGGATTCTGAAAAAACTAGAGTATTCTTGAATTCTGTCCAAATTGCAGATACATATGGATTTGATTTCATCCAGTTATCAATTTCTTTGAATCTAAAATTCAAATCATTTTTTTTGAATGGTGCCATAAAGTTAATTAAGATACTAAGGTTTTTGCAGGTTGCAAGGTATTTTGTAAAACAATAAACCGTAGAAATGATAAAAACCAAAATAACGATTAAAATAGGTATATCTGCAATAAATTTCATAACTTCACCGTCCTTAGTGGTTATTATACCACATTTTGAGCATTCAGGCAAGATTATTCCATAATAAACTTACTCGCAGAGTGCAAATATTTGCCAATAAGTATCAACACAAAACTTCCAACAAAATCATAAACAATTTTCAATCCGCTTTGTGCTGAAATCCAACCCTCAATAAATGAACTTCCATCACGTTTGATAAGCGCAATTAAAATCATATATAAAATTCCACAAAGATGAATTGTTAGCACCCCTGAAAATGCTGCCAAAAACATATTTTTAAAGGAATATATTTTTCTCAATGCTCCACCTGCAATCATAACCGCCGGAACAAATCCTAAAATATACCCAAAGCTATACTCTGTTGCATAATGAATTCCCCCACCGAGTGCAAATATTGGGGCAATAAACAATCCGCCTAAAATATATAAAATAATACTTGTCAATGCCATTCTTCGTCCTAAAAATGAACAAATGAACATTACAATCGGAATTTGCGGAATTATGCAGAAACTTTTTATATAATCATCTGGAGTCAAAGTTTTGCCTGAGAAAAATTCTAAAGGCAAATAATAATGTCTGATATTTATATTTACAAAAGTTGCACCAACAAGTAACATTGTGCAAAAAATTATGACAGCAAAATTTAGCAAAGGTATTCTTAATTTTCTTTGCTTTTTGTCAATCCTTTTCATTTTTGGGATTAGGATTTCTTGTGTCATTTTATAATTATTTTTTCCTCCAAATTTTTAACAATCTTTTCATAAGGAATTTTGAATTCATCAAAGAAAATATTTTTTGTCCACATTATTATTGCATCTTCGTTGTTGTCTTGGTAATACCCTTTTCTAGTCCCGAAAGATGTAAATCCATATTTAGAATATAAATTTATCGCAGGGGTATTACTTATTCGAACTTCTAATGTTATGTATTTAATTTTTTCTTTGTAGCAATCGTCAATTATGCGTTTTAAAAGAGCTTCCCCATATTTTCGACGTCTAAAATCCGCAGAAATTGCAATATTCGTTATATGAGCTTCATCTAGAATGTGCCAACTTCCGGCATAACCGGCTAAAATCCCATTGCTATTAAACAGTACATAGTAAAATGCAAGTTCATTTTTCAATTCATTCAAGAATGATTCTTTTGACCAATGATGATCGCCGTAGGCTTTTTCTTCAATTGCGATAATTCCATCGATGTCTTGCGGCTCCATTCTTCTGATTGTAATTGTTTCTAACTCGGATTGCATAACTTTATATTATCACGAGAAAATAATAAAGTCTATGAAATTTTGGAAAAGGATAGGTTAATAAGAATTTAAATGCTCTTTATTGTATTTATAAGTTATTCTGGGTAAGGTGAAAGATTTCATAACTTCGATTTGTTCGCTTTGGCTCTGCTTTTGTTTAATTAAAAATTTACACATTAAAAATCTTAATAAAAATTTACAAACATGTAAAAAGCTTTTATTTTAAAGGTTTTTACTCAAATCCTTTAGTTACTAGTTGTGTGCCATGTTTATATAAACAAACATATGAATCTTTTATTAAGATACCTTAAAACCCTATGAAAATCGCTTGCAAACAAATCTTTTGCAAGTATTATTAAAATATGCGCATGTAGAGTGCGTAGTTTACCAAGCCGAAAAAGAGGAAACAATGGCAAAAGACGTTATAGAACTAGAAGGCACTATTATTGAATCAATGCCTAATGCAATGTTTAAAGTTAAGCTTGAAAATGACCATGAAATTTTGGCTCATATTTCAGGCAAAATCAGAAAAAACTTCATCAGAATCTTACCTGGAGATAGAGTAAAGGTCGAAATGACCCCTTACGATTTATCAAAAGGTCGTATTACATTTAGATTGAAGTAATAACAAGTTTTAATCTCACGTAAAAATACAACATAAAGGAAAAAGAAAATGAAAGTAAGATCATCAGTAAAGAAAATTTGCGAAAAATGCAAATGTATCAAAAGAAAAGGCAGAATTGCCGTAATTTGTGAAAATCCAAAACACAAACAAAGACAAGGTTAATCACCTTTAACGATTAAATCGTGAAACTCACGCACGCAATCAGTGAGTGGTGAGGAAGTATTTATGCCTCATATCAAAAAAATCTAACAACAAGAAAAGGAGAAAAATTAAATGGCAAGATTAGTAGGGGTAGATTTACCTCGTAACAAAAGAATGGAAATAGCCTTAACTTACATCTACGGTATCGGACCAACTAGAAGTAAGAAAATTTTAGCAGCAACTGGTATTTCGCCAGACTTGAGAACAGACGATTTAACAGATGAAGATATTAAATTGTTACGTAACGAATTGTCTAATTACCACATTGAAGGTGATTTAAGACGTGAAGTTACTATGAATATTAAACGTTTACAAGAAATCGGTTCATTCAGAGGAATGCGTCATAAACGTAAGCTTCCATGCCGTGGACAAAGAACTAAGACTAATGCTAGAACTCAACGCGGTAAGAAAACTGGACCAGTTTCTAAGAAAAAATAGTCGTTAAATAGCGAACTTAACATTATGTTTCTGTAATAAGACAGAAAAAATAAAAAGAAAATAAAAAAGTAAAAAGATAAAGGATAAAGAAATGGCAAGACCACAAAAAACTAAGAAAAAAGAAAAGAAAAATGTATTGCAAGGGGTTGTACATATTCAATCTACTTTCAACAATACAATTGTAACTTCAACTGATACACAAGGTAATGCTATTGCTTGGGCAACAGCTGGTGCTTCAGGATTTAAAGGTGCTAGAAAAGGTACTCCGTTTGCAGCACAATCAGCAGCTGAAATGGTTGCTAAAAAATCAATCGACCAAGGAATGAAAAAAGTTGAAGTTCATATTAAAGGACCTGGATCAGGTAGAGAAACAGCTATCAGAGCTATTCAAGCTGCTGGTTTGGAAATCACTTTAATCAAGGACGTTACACCAATCCCTCATAACGGTTGCCGTCCTCCTAAAAAACGTAGAGTATAATCTACATATTAATTAATAATGTAACAATATCGCGGGGGCTTGCGTTAATAGTCCAAACGCAAACCATAGATGCCCCGCAAAAGAAAAGGAGAAAATTAAAAAATGTCAAGATATACAGGACCTACTAATAAATTATTCCGTAACTACGGAGTTAAGGATTTATCAAACAGAAAGTTAACATCTTCAATGAGACAACATGCTTCAGGTCAACACGGCGCTGTAAGAAAAAAACTTTCTGAATATGCAATCCACTTAAACGAAAAACAAAAAATCAGATTGACTTACTTAGTAAGTGAAAAACAATTTGTTAGATATTATAACGAAGCTGCAAGAAGAAAAGGTGTTACAGGTACAATCTTACTTCAATTATTAGAATCAAGACTAGACAACATCTTATTCAGAGCAGGTTTTGGTATTACTCGTAAACAAACAAGACAAATCGTTAACCACGGTCACGTTCTTGTAAATGATAAAAAAGTTGATATTCCATCATACTTGGTAAAACCTGGTGATGTTATCACAGTTAAATCAAAAAGTGCAAAATATGTAAAAGATGTAATGGAAATGATCGATATGGCTTGTGCTCCAGCTTGGATGACAATCGATAGCGAAGCGTTAAAAATTACATTTGACAGAATTCCTGAAAGAGAAGAATTAGATCCGGAAATCAAGGAACAACTTGTAATCGAATATTATTCTAAGTAGGAATTGTAAGTAGTAAGCATTAGCTTAAATGACTAGCAATTAAGTAGATTTTAACTAGGAGAATAAAATAATGGAATTAAAAATTAAATGTGTTGATACAGCGACAAGTTCTGACGGATCCCAATATGGAAAATTCGTTATTGAACCGTTAGAAAGAGGATTCGGTACAACAATCGGTAACTCTTTAAGACGTGTATTGTTATCAAGTCTTGAAGGTACAGCTGTTACCAGTGCAAGAATCGAAGGTATTACTCACGAATATACAGCAATTCCGGGTGTTTTAGAAGACGTAATTGATGTTATGTTAAATCTTAAAGGATTGGTTGTTAAAACTGACTCTAAAGAATCTCAACACTTAAGAATTGATGTAGATAAACCTGGTCCTGTATTGGCAAGTGATATCCAATTACCGGCAGGTGTTAAAGTTGTTAACCCTGATTGGTTAATTTGTACAGTAGCTGACGGTGGTTCATTCCACGCAGATGTTATTGTTGACACCGGAAAAGGATATGTTCCACATGATGTTCCAAGAGATGCTAAAGATGCATCAATTGATGTATTACCAATCGATGCAACATTCATGCCTATCAAACGTGTAAGCTACAATGTTGAAAGTGCTCGTGTTGGTGATGCTTTAGACTTCGACAAGTTGACTCTTGAAATTTGGTCTAACGGATCAATTGATGTTCAAAATGCTTTGAGCCAAGCATCAAATCTTCTTATTGAACACTTTATGCAAATTGCTGCAATCACAGGTCAACCTGCAATTGCACCTCTTCCACAAGTTGAAGAAAATGCTAAAGAAGAAGAAGAAGCTCCAAAAATGACAATTGAAGAATTGGAATTGTCTGTAAGAGCTTATAATTGCTTGAAAAGAGCAAGCATCAATTCAATGGCTGAATTGTTGAAAAAATCAGAACATGATTTATTGAACATTAAAAACTTCGGCAAAAAATCTTCAGATGAAGTTATTGAAAGACTTCACCACTTCGGTTTAGATTTGGCTCCAAGTCCTGTTGAAGATGAAGATTTAGTTGGATAATTAAATTAAACAGATAATACAAATAAAAATAAGTAAAGGATACGAAAACAATGAGACATATGTGTAAAAAACATACGCTAGGAAAAGCACAAGACCAAAGAAAGGCTTTGTTGCGTTCTTTAGCTACTGAACTTTTTGTACACGGTGAAATAACTACAACATTGGCTCGTGCTAAAGCATTGAAACCATACGCAGAAAAAGTTATTTCTCTTGCAAAAAAAGGTGATTTGAACTCAATTCGTCAAGCTGCAAAATATATTTACAACAAAGAAACTGGTAAATATATGGACTTAACTTCAGGCGAAATATTTGATGCACCACAAAAAGATAAAAAATTAGCTTCACAAACAGTTTTGAGAAAATTATTTGTTGTAATCAGCAAACAATACTCAGAAAAAAATGGTGGATACACAAGAATTTACCACTTGCCACCAAGACGTGGAGATGCTTCTGAAATGGCACTAATCCAATTGGTGTAATTACAGAATGCGATATGCAATTTCAGTTCAATATATCGGAAAGAACTATTCGGGGAGCCAAATTCAACTCGAAAATGGCAAACCGATAGACTCTCCGACAATACAAGGAGAACTTGAAAAAGCACTTTGTACATTGATATTAGGCAAGCGATATGTCCAAATGGGCGAAGCTTCCAGAAATAAACGGCCGATTAGGGCAATATTTTCCGGCAGAACAGACAAGGGTGTAAATTCTCTTGGTCAGGTTGTTCATTTTGATACAGACGAAACGATTGTTGCTTCAAAGTTTCTCTATTCAATAAATGAAATTTTACCAGATGATATATCTGTCAGCGAGATTAAAAAAGTTGATGAAAATTTTCATGCTCAAAAGTCTGCAAAGAAACGTTTTTATAGGTTTGAATTTATAAACAGACGTTGTAAAAATGCATTTGATGGGGATTTATTGAGAGTGAAATACCAAACAGATGTTGAAAGAATGCAAAAATCTTTGAACTATTTGTTAGGTGAACACGATTTTTCTAGTTTCAAAAGTTCCGGAACGCTTAACCCGAGCAAAATTTGCACTATATATGAAGCGAAAGTTTCAAAGGTCGGCGACAAGGTTACGATTGATATTGTCGGAAACAGATTTTTGTACAATATGGTCAGAACGATTGTCGGAACCCTTTTAGAAATAGAGGGGCATAATTTAGCACCAGAACACATGTTAAATGTTTTGGAAGCTAAAGACCGCACAAAAGCGGGAATGACTGTTAGTCCTTACGGATTAACTTTAATGAAAGTAATGTATTAAAATAATAAACGGAGAAATGCAATGAAAACATATTCAGCAAAACCTCTAGAAGTTGAAAGAAAATGGTATGTAATTGATGCTGATGGCGAAACATTAGGTCGCTTGGCAGTTAGAATTGCTAACATTTTGAGAGGTAAAAACAAACCTGAATACACTCCAAACGTTGATACAGGCGATTTCGTTATCGTAATCAACGCTGAAAAAGTGAAAGTTACAGGTAAGAAAGAAACTGACAAAATTTATTTACACCACACTGGTTACCCAGGTGGATTGAAATCAGCTAGCTTCAAAGAGTTGATGGAAAAAGACCCAAGAATCGTTATTGAACATGCCGTTCGTGGTATGTTGCAACACAACACTTTGGGTGCTGAACAATTCAACAAATTAAAAGTTTACGTTGGTCCTGAGCACCCACATGCAGCTCAAAAACCAGTTGTACTTGAAAAGGAGGCTAAATAATGGCAGATAAAGATATTATGGCAACCGGCCGTAGAAAAACCTCTATCGCAGTTGTAAAATTGGTTAAAGGTAGCGGCAGAATCTTTGTTAACGGTAAAAAATTAACTGATTATATCGGTAACAGACCAGCTATCGAAATGTTAGTTTATAGACCACTTGTTTTGACTGAAACTCAAGACAGATATGACGTTAGAGTTAAAGCTGTTGGTGGCGGTGTTGTATCACAATGTGGTGCTATCAGACACGGTATTTCAAGAGCTTTGGTTAAAGCTAATGAAGAATTCAAAAATGTTCTTAAACTTGAAGGCTTGTTAACAAGAGACCCACGTGTTAAAGAACGTAAAAAATATGGTAGAAAAAGAGCTCGTAAAAGATTCCAATTTTCAAAACGTTAATCTTTACAAACCATACAGAAATTCAAAAGAACCGATTTATTCAAATCGGTTCTTTTTTTGTAACTCACAATTTAAAAATTGATAAAAACCCATTGAAAATATTTTCAATGGGTTTTTTATTATATTACAATGTTTTTCTTATTTCTCTAATGAATTTTTTCGTTGCTTTAAATCTTATTTTAGCTTTTTCTCTATCTTCTTTTCCGATTAGAAGATTTGCTTTGTCTAATTCGTCAAAAATGTGGAAACTCAACAAGTTTCTAAAATCGAACATTGCAGGGCTAAAGTGTGACATACTATCCCCTTTTGTAGTTGGAATTGATTCTCTAATTTCTTTAACCTTACTCATATCTTTAATCAAACCTGTTTTGAACTTATCTGGTTGATAAACAGTCCAAGCTTGGTGTGGGTAATAAGTTGAACGGCATTCATTTACGTTTTGATTCATCAACATATCTTTAAACATATCGTAATTTTTGATGTTATAGAAGTGTTGTTTAATATCTCTTTCGTATTTTTGTAAGATTGGAGGCATAGGGACACTTGGATCTGAATATTCTTCTGCGTATGCGTATGGATTTAAGCTTTCCAAGTAATCAATAGAGCCAATTCCTACAATTTCAATAGATTTTACAAATTTTTCTAAAAGCCCTTGATCTTGAGCATAATGTCCCATAATATCTAGGAATGAAGCAGCTCCTTTACCTGTTGCGATAAAGTCTGTGATGATTGTTTTCTTGCCGGTTGCTTCATGATATGCAACTATAGATTTTGGATCAGCTTGAACTCTATCTAAATATTTTCTGTATGATTTTATTTCTTTTTCCGTAGGGGTCATGCTAGGGATTAATTTAACTCCTTCAACTGGATCCGGACGGTACCAATATTTTGAAAACGCTACAAAGTTGTACCCATCAATACCATCTTTCATCCAAAGAGAAGTATTTAAAAACCATTTTGGGCTTCTGCCTAAGCAGACAATTGGTTGTCCTTTATATTTGCTGTACATTTTTGCAACATCAAAAAAGGATTGTACTGTAGATTCATTTGAAAGAGGATTTGTAGTGTATTTATTGTCAAATAATCCTTTAATATTTGTTTTTTTAGATAAAAAAGACTTGTATCTTCTTTTTAATCTTTCTTTTGCTGCAGGTTTTAGTGCTAAATATTCTTCATAATCGACGTGAGGAACAGTTCTATTTGGGTCGATATATTCTCCGAAATGGATATTCGCACCATATCTAAATCCAGCAGGAACTGAACTGTATAATTTTGGGCTTTCGCCTCGGCTCAATCTCTCCTGTCTAGCCACTCGGGCTTTCGCGGGAAGTGAAATATTATTACTATTAGTAAAATAATTAGCTTGAATTCTTGAAACTTGCATAAGTACTCCTAAGTTAGTTTTTTATTTCGCATGAAAAACTCTAAAAATTTTTTTTGCTAGTAGTGTTAAGATTTATGACTTGAGAAATGTCATAATTTAGAATCTCCAAGTGTAATGGATTGTTACGTCACTCCGTATAAGAAATTGTACACTGACAACAATAATTTTGGTTTGTACCCTCGCCCCTTTGTGGGAGAGGGTAAGGGAGAGGGAAAAAAGTTACATGTCATTACGAGGAACAAAGCCAAGTAAAATGCAAGGTAACTAGTACAGAGTGACGTCGTAATCTTGAACACGGTACACCACTGTCACCCTGAACTGACTAGAAAATAAGTTGAGATGAAATCGAAACGTAATTTTCTGTTCCTACTCGGTGTTTCAGGGGCTCAAAAGTTAAGGAGATTCCGAAACAAGTTCGGAATGACAATTAATAACAGTTCAAATGGCGAAAAGGAGAATAAAATGTAACCTCCTATAGACTTATCCACTTAAAGACCTATAGACCTTAATGAACTATTCACCTTTCACCATTCACTTCTCCCTATATAATCATCTTGCCGTTTTCGTATATCAACTTGCCATCGGCATAGATTTTGCCACCGTTTTTCATATTTTTGATTAAATCCCAGTGAAGTCCGGATACGTTTTTTCCACCTGTTTCAGGGTAAGAAGCTCCCATTGCCATGTGGATTGCACCGCCAATTTTTTCATCAAATAGAATGTTTCCTGTGATTTCTTGGATTTCGTCATTTGTGCCGATTGCGATTTCGCCAATTCCGTGTGAACCCTCGTCCATATTAATCATTGCATTAAGGAATTCTTCTCCTCGTTCGGCTTGTGCTTTCACGATTTTACCGTTTTCAATCCACAAATGAACCCCTTGTGCTGAATTTCCACGGTAATTTTGTGGATAATCAAAATAAATTTCTCCATTAATTCCGTCTTCTACAGGGGAAGTGAAAACTTCGCCATCAGGGTAATTGTTCAAACCTGAACAGCTAATCCATTTTCTGCCATCAACATTAAATGTAATATCTGTTTTTTCGCCTGTAATGTGGAGTTTTTTCACATTGTTCAAATAATTTGCCCATTTGGTTTGTTTTTCGTCAAGCTCTTTTAATTTTGTAACTGGGTCGTCTAAGTCAAGGTAGCAAGACTTGAATAAGAATTCAGAATACTCATCAAAAGACATTTTAGCTTCTTGTGCAAGTGCTTGTGTCGGAACATCAGCAATAACCCATTTTGCAGAACCGTCTGCTGAACGTTGCATAAGTTTTTCTGACAATTGCTTGGTTGCTTTGCCACGACGTGCAAGTTTGTTCAAATCCACACGAGCCAAGTGTTTTGTGTTCAATGGCGCTCCGATTGAAATATATTTGTCTACAAGTTCATATTCCATTTTTGTAATAGGGTCAACAAAATCAAGTTGTTCATCAGATGCATTTTTCAAAAATACTTCTGCCAAATCACCGGTTGCCATTCGTACAAGTGGATTTCCACCTCGTTCAATAACTCTTTTATAAACGGCTTTTACAAGCTCTTTTGCTTCTGTTGATTCAGCTCGAATTACAACCAAATCACCTTTTTGCACATCTGTTGAATAATCAACAAGCACTTGTGCGTACTTATCCCATATAGTTCTATTCATAATTTACCTCTCTTCTTTTAGTTTGATTTTATAATATTTTTGATTATTTTTCAAATTTCAAACATTGGTAAAGGTGCAAAATAGTTTTTTCATTGGTTAAAGAGGCAATAATCTCGTCTTTCATCTTGTCTAAAGGGATATCATTAAAAACAAACAACTCATAAATATCTACATTTAGGGCTTTTGCAATAGAAGTAAGATTTTCTGCCGTAGGGTAATTGTTTCCTTTTTCTATACGGCTAATATTTTTAGGGTCAATGCCAACCATTTCAGCCAACTGTTCTTGCGTAATTTTTTTATCTTTACGCAATTTTTGTATTCTCTGCCCTAAGTCTTGCTTCAATGTCATTTATCCATATCCCCTTTTTAAACATGATTACTTGTAAATATGGCTTTTATAACCATCTAATAGATGTATTTTTTATCAAAATAGGACGTCATGGATTGACAAAATTCTATCCATAAGATATAATTATAATATATTTCTATATAATAAGCAGAATTTTTCTGCATTTTGATGGAAGTTGTAACTAATGAAAAAAGAAAGGATTATGAAGTTATGACAAAAAGATTCGGTTTTACTTTGGCTGAAGTATTGATTACTTTAGGTATCATTGGTGTAGTTGCTGCTATGACTATCCCAACATTGATTTCAAACACTAACGGTGCAAAATTCCGTTCTCAATTTAAAAAGACTTTATCAACATTGAACCAAGCAGGTTTGATGTCACAAGCTCAATATGATTTTGATTATGCAGGGACAACAACAAATTGTGGAGATTCTCAAGATGCAGGGGCAAAACAACACCCCGATGACACAATGTCATTCTGTGCAATCTTGAATGGAACATTGACGGGTCAAACTTATTATAATGCCGTTACAGATATCAAACGTAATAATAATGGTAGCAATGTAGCTTATGCTTTAAAAGGTAACCCTACAATTCCTGCTGCTTATACGAACTATCACGCATATACTTTAGCTGATGGTTCAATTGTTGCATTTAATGCAGCTGCTCAAGGTTGTGAACTTCCTGTCGGGACTCAATTAACTAAGGATTCTTTTGCTGCTGCACAAAAGAAAGGAGAAGGGGGTGCAACAGAGGATAAAAAAGCAGGTGCATTGGCTAATTGTTTAGGTTTTATTGATGTAAACGGTGCAACATTACCTAACAAAGAAGTTACATGTTCTGATGGTGCAACAAGTCAAGAGGTTGAAAAGCCATGCGCTGTTAAAAATGATGCTAACCACATGACAGACGTATTCCCAATCGTATTCCATGATGCGACTGTTGAACCTGCTTCTAACGCAGCTAAATACGTATTGACAACTTCTAAATAGTTGGTGAAATGACATAACCTTGTACTCTTTATGTGGTACAAGGTTTGTCATTATAATATCCAAGTGAAACGGATTGTTACGTCACTTCGTAAAAAAATTGAACACTGACAACAATAATTTTCCTCACAATGACATGATTTTTTTACATGTCATTACGCAAGGCGAGCAGAGTGCGGAGCAGCCGCCGAATTGATTGGCTGTCTGCAGGACTAGTCGGCAGGCTCGGAGTCACGTTTAATGCGAGGCGCAGGGAACAAAGATTAAAACAGAGTGACGTCGTAATCTTAAACACTGGAGAAACCCTCACCCGAATTTCTAAACTCACTCCGTTCATTAAGAAATTCAACCCTCTCACAGGGAGAGAGGGTAAAAACAACGTCATTCTGAGGGTAACATAAAAGTATAAAAGGACTTTCTTTTAAAATGTCAGGTGATACCGAATCACTTGATACACTTTACAATTAATAGGCATTGAATCACCGTTCAATGCCTTGTCCTTTTACAATGTGTTTATATTCAATAAAAAGAGCGAGAAATATTCTCGCTCTTAGAAAAATTTATATTAATTCTGAGTTATTCCAAGCATTCATGTCCTTTTTTGTGGGATTTTAGAAGAACACCTCTTTTTGAAGTTTGAATGAATTCAATCATTTTTTCAATGTATTCATTCATTGGGATTTCTGCTTTAATCTTTTCAATTGCTTGGGAAGTGTTGTATTCTTCAGAAATTAACAACTTGAATGCTTCATTTGTTGCTGTTCTGATTTCCAAAGGTACTCCACGTCTTTTCATTGCGATAACGTTAATTCCACGTGGAACTGGAGGTCTGCCCTCACCTTTAGAGTAAGGTAAGATGTCTTGACGTGATGCTGAAAAACCACTGATAATTGCCATATCGCCGATTCTTATATTTTGGTGGAATACACTCATTCCGCCTACGAAAGCACCAAATCCAACGTGAACGTGTCCGCCTAAAGTTACAAGGTTTGCCAAAATTACTTGATCAGCTAGAACACAGTTGTGTGCAACGTGTGAACCAACCATTAACAAACATTTGTTACCGATTCTTGTTGTATAATCTCCACAAGCTGCTCCTCTGTGGATAGTTACATTTTCTTTAATAATTGTTTCGTCACCGATAACAACTTTAGTATCTTCGCCTTTGTAACCTAAGTCTTGTGGTTCAGAACCAATTGTTGCAAATGGTGAAATTGTACAATTTTTACCAATTTCTGCGTGTTCAATGTGAGCATTAGAAATTACTCTAGTTCCGCTTCCAATTGTTACACCCTCACCGATTACGACAAAAGGTCCGATAATTGCATCTTCTGCAATTTTTGCCGATGGATGAATAATCGCTGTTTTATCAATCATGTTTTTCCCTCTTCTTAACTGTCCGTTATATCAATTATAGTACAAAGGAATGTTTATTGGGATAACTTTATATTATTTTAATATCATATTAATATGAGGGGGGCGGGTTCTAATAGAACCCGCCCCTCTATAATTTTACGGTAAGTTGGCACTGCGATGCCAACATTTTATTTTTACTTAAGCTTTTAGAGAATCTTCGTAGATTGCACGAACAACTTCTCTTGAATTTCCGCTTGGTCCAATGTCAATCAAACCTGCTAGAGATGGTGTTGTGAATACCAAATCAGTCAATTTATCAACATCAGCTTCTGTAAATCCGATATCTGTGAGTTTTTCCGGAACATCAACTGATTTTAACCAAGCATAAACTCCATCAGCTGCTTTTTCAGCTTCAGAAGCTTCACCTTTCAAATCAGGAACGATTGGAGCTAAAATATCAGCCAAAGTTGCTGCTCTGTCTTTGTAAATTGTTTTGATTACAGATGGCAATAAGATTGCTAAACCAAAACCGTGAGATAAGTCAGGTTTTACGGCACTCAATGGGTGTTCAAGTGCGTGAGTATAGTGTAATAAGCCATTATCAAAGCTTACACCACCCATCATAGCTGCGTAGCATAAGAAATATCTAGCTTCCAAATCTTCTGGGTTTGCAATAGCTTTTGGTAAGTATTTTGCAACTAATTCAATAACTTCTTTAGCTAAAGAAATTGAATATGGAGAAGCAACTGTTGAAGTTGCAGCTTCTACAACGTGGTTGACAGCATCAATTGATACATATCTTGTTTGTTTTGGTGATAATTTTGTCATCAATTGAGGGTCATCAATTGCATAAGTTGGATAAATACAATCGTAAGCAATTGCAGGTTTGAAATTCTTTTCAAGGTTTGTTACAACTGCAAATCTGTTAGTTTCAGAACCAGTACCGTGAGTCAAGTTGATTGAAATAACCGGAGCAGCTTTTGTTGGTGTGAATTTGAATTCATAAATATCATCTGCGTTTTTGTCAGGATATTCAAGCAAGATAGCAACAGATTTACCTGCATCAGTTGGAGAACCTCCACCGATAGAGATAACTGCTTTAGCTCCAAATTCTCTAGCCATTTTTGTTGCATCATCAACGTGGTGAGTGTTAGGGTTTGGTGTAACTTGGTCAAAATTGATGTAACCAATTCCGTTTTCTTTCAAAGCTGCTTCAACAACGTCCCAAGCACCTGTTGATTTATAAGCATGTCTTCCGGACATAACGATAACTTTGTCTATTCCTTTTGATTTGATATCTTTTGCAATATCATGAATTTTTTGAATTGCTCCAACACCAAAGAATACACTAGTTCTTGTACGAATTTCTTTTACGTCGTGGATATTAATATCTTTTTCCCACATAATAAACTCTCCTTTCATTCTACAACCATTTTTACACGAAGATTATATGTTATAAAAATGATTTTTTCAAGCAAAAGTTTCTAATAAAACTTTAATTTTCTTTCTTTTTCTATCTCGGACAAATAAACTTCAAGAAATTTTACAAAATATTACCCAACTGTGCAATGTCTGACATGTTTGTTTTATAATCAAAATCAAGAGGTTAGAATTGAAACATTCACGACTTACATTATTGATATTTATTGCCCTTGTTTTGGGTGTGTTATTTGGTCATTTTTGCCCCCATATTGCGGTTAAAATGAGAACATTTGCCGTTATATTTTTACGTATGGTAAAAATGATTATTGCTCCATTGTTGTTCGCAACTTTAGTGACTGGTATTGCAGGGCATGGTGATGTTAAGCAACTCGGTAAAATCGGTGTTAAGACAATTGTTTATTTTGAAGTTGTTACGACATTAGCTTTGGTTATCGGTTTAACAATGGGAAATATTTTCAATCCTGGAAGAGGTTTTATTTCCGGTACTGTAGCTAATCCGGAACTTCTAAAAGAAGCTGGTTTGATGGCTGTTACAACTCCTCATACCTCAATTTCAGAAATGGTTATGAATATTTTCCCGACAAGTATTGTTCAGTCTATGGCTGAGGGAAATTTGTTGCAGATTGTTGTTTTTTCAATCTTTATGGCAGTTGCCTGTTGTACAGTAGGTAAAAAAGCTAAGCCGGTTATGGATTTATTACATTCTGTTTCTCAAATTATGTTCAAATTTACTGAATATGTAATGTATTTTGCCCCTTTAGGTATTTTTGGTGCAATTGCCTCTACTGTCGGTATGAATGGTCTTTCAATTCTTAAAAACTATGCAAAAATAATTTTCTCATTATATACAGCTCTTGCAGTTTTTGTTTTGTTGGTTTTATTTATTGCTTGTAAATATGCAAGAATATCTCTTCGTAATTTGTTAAAAGCAATTCAAGAACCTGCAATTTTAGCGTTCACTACTGCAAGTTCTGAAGCCGCTTTTCCAAAAGCATTAGAAATTATGGAAAGATTTGGTGTTCCGCAAAACATTGTTAGTTTTGTAATGCCAACAGGTTATACATTCAATCTTGATGGAAGTACATTATACCTTGCAATGGCGGTAATTTTTTCATCTCAAATTTGTGGTATTAGTTTAGGTTTGAATCAACAAATTTTGATGATGCTAGCACTTATGCTTACAAGTAAAGGTGTTGCAGGTGTTCCAAGGGTTTCACTTGTTGTTCTTGCCGGAACTTTAGCAAGTTTCAATATCCCGTTAATTGGGGTTGCAATTCTTCTTGGTATTGACCAAATTTTAGATATGGGTAGAACAACAGTTAACCTTGTTGGTAATTGTGTTGCTACTGTTGTTATTGCAAGATGGGAAAATGCTTTTGATTATAACAAAATGGATTTATTTATAAAACAATGTGATGCAGAAAAACAAGATTGGAGATTTTCTGCACCGAAAAAAGTTATTTGTGAAAAAGTTACAAACAGTGAAACAGAGGATAAATAAAAATGGCAGAAAGTACTAAAACTGAATTTAAAGACACACTGAATTTGCCTCAAACAACTTTACCAATGAGAGCAAATGCAACTGTTAGAGAATTAGAAATCCAAAAATTTTGGGAAGAAAATAATATTTATGAAAAAATGATTGGTGAACGTGATAAAACTAATTCCTTCGTACTTCATGACGGACCTCCGTATTTGAGTTCTGAAAAAATTCACGTTGGTACTGCTTTGAATAAAATTTTAAAAGATATTTTAATCAAATATAAATCTCAAAGAGGTTTTTATGCTCCGTATGTTCCGGGGTATGACGGACACGGTTTGCCTATTGAAAATGCCGTTGTTAAAACACTTAAAGGTGGACGTCACTCTATTTCAGAAGCTGAATTACGTGCAAAATGTAGAGAATTCGCTCATAAAAACTTGAAAGGTCAAGAAAGCGAATTCAAACGTTTAGGGGTTTTAGGTAATTGGGAACACCCGTATTTGACAATTAATCCAGAATATGAAGCTGAACAAGTTAGAGTTTTTGGCGAAATGTACAAAAAGGGTTACATTGAAAAAGGTTTAAAACCCGTATATTGGTGTGCAGCTTGCGAAACTGCCCTAGCAGAAGCCGAAGTTGAATATGCTGATCATACGTCTACTTCTATTTATGTAAGATTTAAGTTTGATGATGATGCGGTTCAAAAAATTGAAAACATTTTGGGCTCAAAAACTGATAAAGATATTTATGCAATTATTTGGACAACAACTCCTTGGACAATTCCGTCAAATATGGCGATTTCAATGCACCCAAGATTTGTTTATACATTCTTTGAATATAAAAATGACATTTATGTCGTTGCAGAAGAATTATTGAATTCATTCTTGAAAGATGTTGAGTGGGACGAATCTGATATTAAAGTTTTAGGTACATGTTCTGGTCAAGATTTAGAATTGTTGAATACAAAACACCCATTATTAAACAGAAAATCACCAATTATTTTGGGTGAACACGTTACTCTTGAAGCTGGTACAGGTTCTGTTCATACGGCTCCTGGACATGGTTTAGAAGACTATGAAGTTGGTTGTAAATATGGAATTGATGTATTTTCTCCATTAGACGGTCGTGGAGTTTGGACAGATTCTGTTGGTATTGAAGAACTTGTTGGAGTTCCTTATTACAAAGGTAATTCAATTGTTATTGAAATGCTTCAAAATTGTGGAGCATTATTAAAACAACAAGATATTCAACACAGTTATCCTCATTGTTGGAGATGTAAAAAGCCTGTAATTTATAGAGCAACTCCTCAATGGTTTGTTAAAGTTGATAAATTCAGAGATAAAGCACTTGAAGCAGTTCATAGTGTAAAATGGATTCCTGCAAGTGGCGAAAATCGTATTGGTAATATGGTTGAAAGTCGTACAGATTGGTGTATTTCAAGACAACGTGCTTGGGGTGTTCCAATTCCAATCTTCTATTGTGAAGATTGTGGAGAAGTAATTTGTACAGATGAAACTATTGAAAATGTTGCTAAAATGTTTGAAAAAGAAAGCTCTGATGCGTGGGTTAAATATTCAGCAGAAGAACTTTTACCAGATGGTTTTGTATGTCCTAAATGTGGCAAAAAACATTTTAGAAAAGAAAAAGATATTATGGACGTATGGTTTGATTCAGGTGTTTCTTGGAGAGCAGTTGTTGAAAAAAGAAGTGATGAATTAGGTCATACCCCTGTTGATATGTATCTTGAGGGTTCTGATCAACATAGAGGTTGGTTCCAATCTTCATTATTGACATCTGTTGCAACTCAAGGTAAAGCACCTTATAAACAAGTTCTTACTCACGGATTTGTATTCGGAGAAGACGGACGTAAGATGTCTAAATCTTTAGGTAACTTTATTCGTCCAGATGATATTATCAAAAAATATGGTGCAGATATTTTGAGATTGTGGGCAGCATCAGTTGATTATAGAAATGATATTAAAATTGGAAATAACATTGTTGGACAATTGGTTGAAATCTTCAAAAAAACAAGAAATACTGCAAGATTTTTGATTGGTAATTTGTTTGATTTCAATCCTGAAACTGATTACGTTGAATATGACGAACTTAAAAATATTGATAAATTTGCACTTCATAAATTAAACAAATTGATTGAAGAAGTTACAGTATCTTTTGAAAATTATGAATTTTACAAATATTTCCAATCCTTGCAAAATTTTGCAGCGGTTGATTTAAGTTCATTCTATTTGGATATTGTAAAAGATAGATTATACACCGCAGGTAAGAAATCATTATCTCGTCGTGCTTGTCAAACTGTTTTATTTGAAAACTTGATGGCATTGGTTAAGATTTTGGCTCCTGTAATGCCTCACCAAGCGGAAGATATTTGGCAAAATGTTCCAGAGGTTCAGCGTGGTGGATTGATTAGTATTTTACTTTCAGATTGGCCTGTTGTTAACGAAAAATGGAATAATCCTCAGTTAGAAGAAGATTTTACAAAAATCTTGAAATCTAGAGAGGTTGTTTCTCGTGCAATTGAACCTTTAAGAGCTGATAAAAAAGTTGGCAGTTCTTTAGAAGTGGCTGTATGGATTAAAGCCGAAGATGATGCAATATTAAAAGCGAATGAAAAAGATTTGGCTGATATTTATATTGTTTCTCAAGCTAACCTTGCAAAAGAAAAACCAACAGATGTATTGAATGAATATGTTGAAGATGGTTATACTGTTTGGGTTACAAAAGCTCACGGTGAAAAGTGTACAAGATGTTGGAAATATAGAGAACTAAATTCTGACGGTATTTGTCCAGATTGTGTTGAAGCAATTAAGTAAAAATTCAAGAAGGCGGAGTTTTTAAAACTTCGCCTTTCTTTTATCATTAAAAATTAGGCAATTTTTCCTTGTAAAAATACTTTATTATAATACAGGGGAAAATATAAACACATGGTAAGAATTCCTACAGGGATAGTTAAAAAGTTACCTGATTTTAGAGAATTTTCAAAATTCATATTCTCAAATCAGAAAAAAATAGAACCACATATTTTTTCATCAGAACTTCGAGCAATCAAGAATGAATATGTGCGCGCAAATGAACGTCAATTGTTTTGCCAAAGAGCCGATAGATTGGCTGAACAATTGGAATATGGGAAAAATAGAAACTTCGCAGGGATTGTTTATAGTTTGCTTGCAAAAATTACTGAACCGTTTCCTAAAGAATTAGAATACTATGCTTATAAAGGTTATAAAGCCGCTCAACGCAATAATGACCCAATACACATGCTTGCAAGGTTGAATGATATCAGACGTCTTATTTATTGCCAGCCGGCAAGATTACATGATTATGTGAATATTTTATTTGAGCAAGAACGATGTTTGAAAACGATTACATCTTCCTATGATAAAGTTATAGCCCAATTCCATACCATTTCTCGACCTCCTGCTCCGAGAAAAGATTACGAAACAATGCTTGCTTATATTCAAACTGAATTGAGTAAGTTAATCTGGAAAAAAGAACCTGATTTAGCTTTGAAAAAATTGAAATCGGCACAAGATATATTTAGGCGAACCGGTGAAAAAGGAAACAAAGAATATATTACACTTTTTATGTGTAGAATTAAAGCTCAACCTCGTTTTGAAAATTTTGCTTAAAATTTTTGTAAAAATTATGTAATCAAACAGGTAATGAAATCTTTTATGTAATAAAATTATTATAAAAGAGGAAATAAAATATATGCCTGTAACTTCAAAAGAAACAAGACGAAAAGTTGATGAATCATTAATTCCACAGAATATAGAAGCAGAAGAAGCTGTTCTTGGTGCAATTTTAGTTAATCCGGAAACTTTAGCTAAAGTTTCTGATACTTTGCTCCCTAAAAGTTTTTATAAACCGGCTCACAGATATATTTACGAAGCCATGCTTCAATTGTTCAATAACAATGATAATATTGACATCGTAACTGTTTCAGAAGTTTTGAATTATAACGGGAAACTTGATGCTGTTGGTGGTAGAGCTTATATCAATGATTTGGCTGAAAATACAATTACCACAACAAATATTTCATATTATGCAAAAATTATCCAAGAAAAATCTGTAAAAAGAGCATTAATTAATGCCGGATCAGAAATTGTAAGCCATGGTTATGATTTGGAACCTAGTGACAGATCTTTAGAGCAGGCGGAAAAATTAATTTTCGATATTGGTTCAAGTAAAGCAACTGCTGATTTGAAACACGTTAAAGATTTGGTATTAGACACTTGGGATAGTATTGAATATAGATTTAACCATAAAGATGAACTGTCTGGATTGAGTACCGGTTTTTATGAAATGGATACGATGATGAGCGGGTTGCACAAATCGGATTTGATAATTCTTGCAGCTCGTCCTGCGATGGGAAAAACTGCATTTGCACTGAATATCGCACAGAATGTTGCCATAAATGAAAAAGTTCCTGTTTGTATATTTTCCCTTGAAATGTCAGCCTCTCAGTTGGTACAGAGAATGTTATGTTCTTATGCTGAGGTGGATTCTCAAAGATTAAAAACAGGTAATATGTTGCAACAAGATTTGGATAAATTGGCTATGGCAATGAATGATTTTAGCCAAGCCCCTATTTATATTGATGATACAAGTGGTTGTACTTTAACTGATATTAGAACAAAATGTCGAAGATTGAAAACCCAACAAAAAGATTTAGGTTTGATTGTAATCGACTATTTGCAATTGATGGAAGGCGGCGGAAAAGACGATCGTTTACAACAAATTTCTGCAATTTCAAGAGGGTTGAAAATCCTTGCAAAAGAACTTGATGTTCCAATTATTACATTATCTCAGTTGTCACGTGCAGTTGAAGGTCGTAATGATAAACGTCCTATGTTATCAGATTTGCGTGAATCTGGTTCAATCGAACAAGATGCCGATATTGTAATGTTTATTTATCGTGAAGATTACTATAACAAAGGTGAATCAGAAGAAGAAGAAAATATTAAAGCTTCATCTAAAGGGTTGTCAGAAGTAATTATTGCAAAACACAGAAACGGTCCTGTTGGTACAATCAAATTGTTATTCCAAGGCAATATTACGAAATTCAAAAACCCAATTAAAGATGATTCTTTTGATGCATTTTAGAGTGTAATAAAAATTATTTTTCTTTGATTAAATCTGTTGCTGTGCAAATGGTGTTCTTCTTTGCATACATTCCTTCTTGAACTTTTTTATAATCTTCAAAAGTTCCTTTGTTTGCCTTTTCCATTTCTTTTACTATTTGTTCAAGTTGTTTTTCATCAAATTCGCAATGTGTAGTTAGAATATCTTGTTTTAATTCTTTGCTATATATTTTGCCATTAGTTATACATTTGCCATTTTTCCAACCGGAAATACTTTCTGTTATTTGCATGTGGAGAGGTGCAATATCTGTTTGCGGAATTTCTATATCAGATTTGCTCATAAATATTGAACAATCCTTTAGATTATTAATATAATTTGGTGAATAAAATCCGTTTTCAGAAATTACAATAGTTGCTGAAACTAATATTAAACATAAAAATAAAAGAAATTTTTTCATTTGAATTTACCCTTTTTCGGTTTCCTTAATTGTATCAGTTTTTGTAATTTATGAAAATATCTTGTTAGAGGAAATCTTTAGTCTAATAATTTGCATTTTTCTTGCCAAAGTGTATAATGAAACTGTTATGAAGATTGAAACAGAGAAAAAATTCGCAGCAGGATTATCTATTTTTTCTAATTCTGTAATAATTATTTTGAAACTTATTGCCGGTCATATTTCTGGCAGTATAAGTATTATTTCAGAAGCTATTCACTCATTGAGTGACTTTTTAGCTTCTGTTTTAACGTTCTTTTCTGTTATGAAGTCTTCTGAACCTGCAGACAAAACTCACCCATTTGGGCATGGAAAATATGAAGATATGTCCGGATTTATCGAAGGTGGTTTGATTATTTTTGCCGCAGGTTTTATTGTTTATGAAGCATTAAAAAAGATATTCAGTCCTGCAACAGCTACTGTTGATACGACAATAGGTTTATACGTAATGGGTATTTCTGTTGTTGCAAATTTTGTTGTAAGTACTGTATTATTCAAAGTTGCAAAAGAGTCTGAATCTGTTTCATTATATGCTGATGCAGAACATTTAAGAACAGATATTTTATCATCTGTTGGTGTGTTTCTTGGTTTGTTACTCATAAAGTTGACCGGAATACATTTGCTAGACCCTATTATAGCAATAATTGTTGCATTAATAATTTTTAGAGCAGGTTTTTCAATTTCAAAAAGTACAATGAACAATTTGTTAGATTGTTCATTGCCTGAATCTGATTTAAGAGCTATTGATGATATTTTAGATAAGTTCAAAGCTAAGGGAATTGTTGGTTATAAAGATTTGAGAGCAAGAAGATTAGGACCTCAAAAAAGTATAACTTTGACTCTTATTTTTCCTAAAGATATGACAATTTGTAATTGTCATACAATTTGCGATTCTGTTGAAAAAGAATTAAAAAATCGCTTGGGTGATGTAACATCAAGTATCCACTTAGAACCTGATAAATCTTAGTTTTTTGAATTTAAGTACTTGATAAGTTTTCTCAAATCTCTATTCCAAGAACCATTCCAGTTCTTTTGGATTACATCAGCAGGGGATAAGCCTTTTTCTGTGTATTCCTTGATTTCATCAAGAAATAGAGTATCTCCTGTTTGATTTCTGCGGAGAGATTTTTCAGCAATTTTGATAATTTCTTTTGCGTAATCTGCTGCTTTTGTTCGTTTGATATTTGCTTGAAGTGCAAGTTTTGGAACATTGTATCTTAATTCTGAAAAATCTTTGTATTGAAGATGTTTGAACAGTTCTTCGCATTCGTCCATTGCACAATTGTCATACATTATTCCTTTGTAGATTGCAAGGATTGCGTATTTCAAATTTCCACCAACACAGTCGTGGTTTCTGATTTCAATAAAGTTTCTCAATCGAACTTCCGGAAAATAAAGATTTGCTTGAAGTTCGTAATCTCTAAGTGTTGCAGATTCTCCATGAAATCCATGTTTCATAAACTCTTCAAAAGTCATATCTCCATTTAGTTCAATATTTAAATCATCTCGTTGTATAAATATCATCGGAGTTTTCATAACACAATCAATGTAATCATCAAATGAAAATTCTTCGCTAATTTTTCCGGAAAATCCACATCTGTCGTTGTCGGTATTAAGCCAACTAAGCCCTCTAAAGGTTTTATAACCGGTGTCAACTCCGCCTCTGATTGGAGAATTTGCAAACATTGCAGTCATAAAAGGACTTAGTTTGTTTGCAAGTTTAAATTTTCTCATTGCGTCTTCTTCTGATTTGAAGTCGATACAGCATTGAATTCCTGCTGTTTCTCTCATCATTACATCAGACAAAATTCCCCACAAGTATCGAGCCATGATTTTGTATCTTTGTTTTGGTATCAAATTTATTGATTTGTGAGTTGAATACGGTGAAACTCCATAGTTTAGCAAATTTATATTCATGCTTTCTAAAATTGAATCAAGTTTTGAATTTATAGCATCAATTTTGTTTTTTAGTTGAATAATTGTCTTTTCCGGTTTGGCGCTAATTTCAATTTGACACCCAGGTTCAAGAGTAATAGTGTCATGATTTTTTTGAAGTCCTATTATATTCTTTTCATCTAGTATGTAATCCCAAGTGTTCTCTTTTGCAAATTCTTCTAAAAGATTTTTAATCCCGTATTCTGTCCAATAGTCAACTGATTTATATGATGTTGCCGAGATAGGCAATCTTTCATATTCAATACCTATTGTGAAATCTTCCGGTCTTGTAAATCCTTTTGTGTAAAGCTTTAAGATGTCTTCTTTTAGTAGTTCGTTTCTTTGTCCAAGTTTAATCATGTTATTATCCTCGTCCCCATAATATTATAACATTCTTTAAAATATCAAATAAAACTTTGTAAACATTTATCCATGTGTGGTATTATAATTAGTAAGATGAACTACTTCGATAGAGCAAGATACTTTAGAACTAAAAAACGTCTTGGGCAAAACTTCCTTGTAGATGGTGAAGTTATTCAAGATATCATTGACTTCGCAAAAATAACTCCTGAAGATACTGTTGTTGAAATCGGTCCTGGGGTTGGTTTTGTGACGGAACAACTTGTTAAGCATGCTAAAAAGGTTATTGCAATTGAACTTGATGAAGAAGCAATTGCAGAACTTAAAAAGCTTGATGCTCCGAATTTGGAAATTATTCATAATGATGTTTTGAAAACAGATTTATCAACTTTGACAGATGAAAAGTTTAAAGTTGTTGCAAATATTCCATACTATATAACAAGTCCGATTATTGCTCATTTGTTGGGTGAAATCGATGATTTGACTAATAAAAATAGATGTCAAATCAAAGATATTATTCTTATGGTGCAAGAAGAAGTTGCTCGTAGAATGGTTGCGACTCCGGATTCTCCATCAAAACAGTATGGCTTGTTAACTATTCTTTCTCAGTTTTGGGCTGATGTTAAAATTCTTCGTCTTGTAGGTCGAAAATGTTTTTATCCGGCGCCAAAAGTGAATTCTGCACTAGTAAAACTAGATGTAAAACAAACTCCAAAACTTCAATTGACTGATTATTCGTATTTTAGACGAGTAATTAAAGCAGCTTTTGCTCAGCGTCGTAAAAATATCAAAAACTGTTTGATGAATGCTGCATTTCCTAAAGAAACAGTTTTGAAAGCTTTGTCAAATCTTGGAATTGACGAAAATACCAGAGGTGAAAAGTTGTCAATTGAAATGTTTGGTAAATTGTCTGAAGAGTTGCAAAAAGGATAAATTTTAATATTATGCAATGTGTAAAAGTTCAATGTCCTGCAAAAATCAATTTGACGTTGAAAGTTTTGAATAGAAGAGATGATGGGTTTCATAATATCGAAAGTATTATGCAAACTATTAATTTATTTGATTATTTAACAATAGATATTGAAAATTCTTCAGCTTCTGAAATTCTTCTAGATGGAAATAATAAAGAAATTCCGTATAATGAAAAAAATCTTGTCTATAAGGCTGCAAAGTTATTTTTAGATAAAACGAATTTGCAGAACAAGAAAATTTCAATATATATTGATAAGTCTATCCCTGTATCTGCTGGGCTTGCCGGTGGAAGTACGAATGCTGCAGGAACTCTTTATGGATTAAATAAAATTTTTAACGATATTTTGACTTGTGATGAGTTGAACAATTTGTGTGCAGAGTTAGGTTCTGATTTGAATGTATGTTTGAATGGCGGTCGAATTCTTGCAAAAGGGCGTGGTGAAATTACAGAACCTTTAGAGTTTGAAGAGTTTAATGTTAATTTGATTAAACCTATAAACCTTGGAATTTCGGCTAAAGAGGCCTATACAAAGTTTGCAGAACTTAAAAATAATAATCACGTACTAAAAACGAGAGATAATTTTGAAAATGATTTAGAGTGGGCAGTCCTTGGAGATTACCCTCAATTGCAGTTTATAAAAAATAAATATCCTAAATCAATGATGACTGGTTCCGGTTCGACATATTTTTCTTTGACCGAAGAGTTTAAGCAGGAAGATGGTTATTGGGTTCAAAACGGTCTAAAGGCCATTCCATTTGGAGTTAGAGTGCTTACTAACAACAATGGTGGAATTAGTGAAGGGTGAATAGTTCGTTATGGTCTATAGGTTGATAGGTGGATAAGTCTATAAGTGATTTCATGTTATTGCCCTTTTTAGTCATTGTTCTATTGTTATTCTGAACTAGATTCAGAATCTCCTTAATTTTTTCCCTCGCCCATTTATGGGAGAGGGTAGGGGTGAGGGTTTATTCTTCGGTATTCAAGATTACGACGTCACTTTGTACTGGCTGCTTTGCGCTTTGCTCGGCTTGTTTCCTCGTAATGACATGTGAATTTTAACCAACAAAAAACAGGGTGAAATCATTTGATTTCACCCTGTCAAAATAACTATTTAGTTTTTATTTTACATCGCGCCATTGACCGTCTGGACCATCAACTGGTACCGGATTACCATTTTTGTCTGGTTCACAAAGAACTTTTCTAATTTGTCTTACTTCTTTACCATTTTTGATAACTATTCTGGTTTTCTTCATTTGACCGGTTCCGATACGTTCAGCTGCATTATCGGCAAGATTTACTACTGTTCCATCAGATAGAGTAATTTCATTTTTGTATTTGTATCCGATGTGTCCGTTTTCACGAACTTGAACTTGTTTATTTTCGGCTTTGCCTAATTGTCTTGTCAAGTCTTTACGTTGAGCTGCTGTTAACTCTTTGCCTTCTGGAGTTATATAAGCTTGTGCAATCCAGTATGGAGATTGACCGTGACCTCTAACTTTGCCTGATGCGATAGTTGGTCCGTGAGAAGAACGTTCATCTTTTTTAGTACATGGTTCTTCCTCTTCCGGTGGAACTGTCGTTGGCGGAGTTGTAGTCGGTGGAGTTGTCGTCGGTGGTGTAGTTGTCGGAGTTGTTGGTTGTGGTTTCTCTTCCGGTTCAACTAGGTCTTTATTATTGCTTAAGAACTTAGTTGCTTCATAAGCTGCTACTAATTCACGTCTATTTGCACTCTTGCCTGTTCTTTCACCAATTGCATTAGTTAGGATTGCGGCTTTAATCATTTTATCTCTTTCAGCATCACCTGTGATTGAAGTTTTCATGATTTTATCCATAATTGCTTGGTTTGTTTTGCCTGAAACTTTTACTTTATTACTTAAAACTTCATCAACGGAAGCACCTTTGAAGATGTCTTTTTCGCCATTATCTTTTGTTACAATTGCTGCAATTACCCCTGGAACAACTGCTCCTAAAAGACCTCTTAATGCTTGTTCTCCTTTGGATATTCTATCAGTTGCTTCGGCTACTTTGGAAGCTGTTGCAGTAGATGTTTTAATATCTGATGCTTCTGCTTGGTTAAAGAATTCTTCTCCGTTTGATGCTGTCCAATGATTAGTTGCTGTTGCTGTAGCAGTTGCAGTCGCTGTTGCTGTTGCTGTTGCACTTGCTATTGCTTTGGCTGTTAATCCTCCGCCTAAGACTCCTGCTAGAGCTCCTGCACCAAGAGTTCCTAAACCTGCTGCTGCTTTTTTAACACCTGTGTAATTCAATCTTACATCTAAACCTGCAGCTTCAAACATTGCTTTTGTTGTGTGGTTTTTAACTTCTGCACTGCCTTTAAGAACTTTTCTTTCATCTAAGCCTGCTTTGAAATCTGAACCTGTGTATTGAAGCATTGTTTTCTTATAAGCTTCAGCATCAATTGAGCCGTCTTCTTTTACCATTTGAGAAGCATTGTAATCTCTTGCAATATATGTTGCAGCTTTTTTCATTACTTCAAAAGCTTTGTCTTTATCTTTTGCTGACGTATTAGGATTTTCATACATTGCAGCATATTTTTTGTATGATGCTAATGCATTATTTACACTTTCTTTTGATTTTGCAGCTAAGGTTTTAGCACCTTCTAAAGCTTTGCCCTCAAGTAGAGTATATTTAGGGTGTTCTTTATCCCATTTGCCCTCTGCTTTTGCAGCTTTCACTGCAGCTTCATATTGCTTTTTATCAGTATAGATTTTTTCAACTGCATCATAGGATTTCATAGCTTCAAGGTTTTTTCTTGCTGCTTTAGCAATCTTTCCTGCTTTACGTCCAGAAACATTAAATTCTGCTTTTGCGCCTTCTTTACTTGCATATCTTTCCTGACCTTTTAAAGCTGTTGTATCGGTAGCCATTTTGCCATCAGCTTTTGATTCGTGTTTGTCAATAACTGCAGCTGCCTTCATTTGAGCAATTTCTTCATTTGCTTTTTGTTGAGCAGTTGCTTTAGCTGCTTGTTGTTCAGCTGTCAAAGGTTTAGCTTCTGCGTGCTCTACTTCTGCCCCACCTTTCGAGTGAGCCTCTCTAAAATCGAAAAGAGCTACTTTTGCTTCATTAACTTTGTTTGGATCTCCAGAATTTTTTGCTTCTTGCAATCTTTGTAGAAGCAATGCTTCGGTAACTGGAGGTTTTGCACCATTCACACCATTTGTACCCATTTTTCTAGTCCTTTCTTTCTTATCGAAAATTGGTATTATGTTTCACTATGTCTTTATAAACGTTTTTTGAGTTCAAAAATTTACTCAAAATATACACTTTTTATATACTAAGTAGATAAAACCCAAATATAACGTATGTTTTAGATTGTAAAGAAATATTAATATACTGGACTTTACCTACAAATTTTTTAGATTGATGGTTTACTTCTAATGTTTGAATGTCTCATTTTCTACCTTTCAAAATTTACTCGTAACCTTTTACATACTTTTATTGTCGACATTCATGCGTTTGAACTTTAATACTTTCGAAGTTTTTTAGCTCTTTAATATCGGAAACGCTTGCTATTATTAGGTTTTAGGTTGTTTACAATTTGTAATAATTAAATGTTTTATGCTATAAAATATCTTGCAAATACTTGCAACAACGGGGCAAATTTGCTAAAATTCCAGTTATGGAAGATGTTATAGAAAAGTTAAAAGATTTGGGGTTTAATTCTTATGAAGCTAAGGTTTATGTCGCTCTTTTGAAAAAATACCCTGCAACAGGCTACGAAGTGTCGCAAATTGCCGATATTCCGCAATCAAGAGCTTATGACACCTTGAAATCTCTTGTTGTTGAAAAGGTCGTTTTTTCTAGTGATGACAAGCCTCAAAAGTATTCTCCCATTGCTCCAAAGGAATTGACTCAACGTTTTAAGAGAAAAATGTCTTCAACTATTGATTATTTAGAAAAGAAACTCCCGAATGTTAAAGAAGATTATAATGAGCCTATTCATAATATTTATGGATATGACAATATTATAAAAAAGGTTAAGGAAGTTATTCAAAATGCTAAAAAATCAATATATTTGCAGATTTGGAATGTTGATTTTAAACAAATTGAACCTGTTTTAGAAGTTGCTTATGATAAAGGAATTGATATAAAAGTTGCCGGTTATGATGTAATTACATCTCCATTTGGCATGATGTATAGTCATGAGGGGTTTGATCATTCAGCTTCTGCCCGTTTGATTTATCTCTTGGCTGATGAAAGTGAGAGTGTTTTCGGGCATGTGGAATCTAAAGTAGTTTGGACTAAAAATTTTGATATTGCGTATTTGTTAAGAAGTTTTATTGTGCATGATATGTATTTATTAGATATTAATAAGCAATTCCCAGAACAGCTTAAATACTTCTATGGCACAGGTTTTAAGAAACTTCGTGAAAAGATTTTGCCTAAAAAATAGCGTCAGGCATGCTTATTTTTTAATAATTATTTACTTTTAAATTAGTTTTTTAAGTTCTATAATTATGCGTATAGTTTGAACAAATATTTTGGGAGAAGAAAAGGGGAAAATGGAAGGATATAGTTTTGAATTAATTACTGGACCTATGAGTTGTGGAAAAACAGAAGAGCTTTTACGTCGTATCAGACGTTGTATTATTGCTAAAAAGAAGGTCAAAGTAATTTCCCCTGATGTTGATACAAGAGCAAAAGGCGACTATATTGAATCAAGAAACGGCTTATGGCTTGATGCAGTTAAGGTAAAACATTCTATTCAAATTTTGAGCTTGGTAAAAGATGCTGAAGTCGTTGCTATTGATGAATTACAGTTCTTTGATTCAAATATTGTAAAAGTAATTACTCAATTGATGAACGAGGGTAAAAAAGTTATTGGTACAGGCTTGGAATTGGATTTTAAAGCAGAACCTTTTGGTTGTATGCCGGAATTGATGTGTATTGCAACTCAAGTTGATAAATTGCATGCCGTTTGTATGAAGTGTGGTTGTGAACATGCTACTCGTACTCAACGTTTAATTGACGGAAAACCTGCAGACAAAAATTCCCCTCTAATTATGATTGGTGGCGATGAAACTTATGAAGCAAGATGTATAAAATGTTACGAGCTTCCAGATGTTAAGAAAAAATCAAAAATGGCAGGTTTCAAACTTTTGCAATTTGAGCATAAATAAGTAGATTATTCACATTTTTTTTTATATGTGTTAGAATATCCTCAGTAATAACCCTTTTAGGCGGAAACATTTTGACTTTATTTTCGTCATAGTTAAAAAAGGGAATTATTGGAGGTTTAAATAAGAATGAGAAAAATAATTAAGAAAAGTATAATATTCCTTGGATTATTCCTTGTGATGTTTGGCTGGGTGATTAAATCCAATGTTCAGGCTTCGACTCCTATTGAGTTGTATGATAATGTTTGGAGATTAATTAATACAAAATATGTTGACCAAACAAACAATGAACAAGATTGGGGTAAATGGCGTCACAAATATGACAACGTTATTAAATCAGAAGATGATGCTTATGTTGCAATAGACACAATGGTTGCAAGTTTAAATGACCCTTATACAAAGTTTTTAAACCCAAAAGAGTTTGCAGATGAAACAGGTTCAATCAAAGGTTCATTAAAAGGTATTGGAATTCAAATCGGAGTAAAAGACGGTAAATTGATGGTTATTGCACCAATTGAAGATACTCCGGCTGAAAAAGCAGGTTTGATGGCTGATGATGAAATCCTTTCAATAGATGGTAAAAGCACAAAAGGTATAACTGTTGATAAAGCTGCTGACCAAATTCGAGGTGAAGAGGGTACGCAAGTTACACTTTTAATCAAACGTAAAGATATGGAACCAAAAGAATACACAATTACTCGTGCAGAAATCGAGATTAAATCTGTATCTCAAAAAGTTCCTGATAATATCAAAATGCCGTCTGACATTTCTTATATCAGATTGAGTTCTTTTATCAGCAGAAATGCATCTAAAGAATTTGCAGACATTTTGAATAATTCCCAAAATAAAAAAGCATTCATTGTGGATTTACGCTCAAATCCTGGTGGATTGTTGAGCAACGCAATTTATATCTCAGATATGTTCTTAGATGGTGGTGCAATTGTTAGTACTGTTGACCGTGATGGTTACAAAGAAACTCAAAAAGCTACTCGTGGTGTTTTAACAACAAAACCGGTTGTAATTTTGTTGAACAAGGGTTCAGCTTCAGCTAGTGAAATCTTCTCAGGAGCTATGAAAGACAACAAAAGAGCTGTTTTAGTTGGTACTCAATCTTTTGGTAAAGGTCTTGTTCAAGAAATCAACAAACTCCCGAATAATTCAGGTATCAATATCACAATTCAAAAATATTTGACTCCAAACGGTACAGATATTCACAAAAAAGGTATTACTCCAGATATCGTTGTTGATTTGACAGAAGAAAATATCAAAAACAAAGATGATGCTCAATTGAAAAAAGCAATTGAAGTTGCTCAAAGTTTGGCAAGTGGAAATTACGTAGTATCTAAATAATTGTAATAAGCTTTGTTATAAGGTTTGAAAGGCGGCAGATTTTTATTAAAATCTGCCGCCTTTCTTTATTAATATCCTTTAACTGTATTAGAAATCATTGTTCAAATTCTATAAAAGGTTGATTTAATTTAGTCAAAAATTTGACATAATGATAATGTTATCACCCGTTATAGGAAGATTATGATGAATTTACACGAGCAATGTTTACTTAGATATTTAAAGCACCCAGATGAGTTGTCTTATGCTACAGAGGTTTTAAAATTAAATAACAAAATTTTAGAGCAAAAATTTGTTGTAAAAAATATCCTTGCGAATATTTCCGTGTTAAATTATACAGAAAACGTTAAGTAACAAGGTTTTTTAGGTTATGTTGAAAAAGTTTTTATATATTTTATGGATTTCTATTTTTGCTGTACTGTTATTTTTCAGTGTCAAAAATGGAAGTTTTTTCTCGTTTATAGGCTCAATGGAGAATAGAACTTTTGATATTCGTCAAAGTTTGAGTGCGAATTCCGGAGTTCGTCATCACAATAAAGATATTGTGATTGTTGCGATTGATGACGGAAGTTATGAATATATTTTGGATAAATATGGAGAATGGCCATTAAGACGTGATATGTATGCTAAAATGGTTGATTATATTGAAGCTCAACAACCAAAGACTGTTGCTTTTGATTTGATGTTTGTAAAATCAATGAAAAGTGATGTAGCATCTGATAATGCATTAATTAACGTATTTAAAAAATATGATAATGTTTATACTTCAATGAATTTAGACAATCAGCCTGAGGATTTGAGAATTCCGCCTCAACTTCCAGAAAAGTTAGCGGTTAAACCTTATGAGAATGCAAAAGATGCAATTGAGTATTCAAATTGCCGTATAATTTTGCAAGGAATTTTAGATGCTACTTCTAATATTGGAATGATAAATGTTTCACGTTCAGATGATGGTGTTCTTCGTGAAATGCCATTATATTTAAAATATAATGGTAAATATTATCCACAATTAGGGTATCGTGTAGCTTTAGCATCTGGCAAGGTTAAAAATGTCCAACCAAATGAAGATGCTAGTGTTATCTTGAATTGGTACGGTCCAGCAGGAACTTTTGAAAATATTTCAATGTATAAATTATTAAAAGCTGTTGAAAACAATGATCCTAAAGCTTTTGATTTCCATAATAAAATTGTTTATTTCGGTGCTACGGCAGCTAGTTTGTTTGATATTAAAACAGTTCCGGTAGATAAAGTTTACCCAGGGGTAGAAGTTCAAACAACTTATGTAAATAATCTTTTAGATGGTAGTTTAATCAAACAATGTCCTGAATATGTAAATATTTTAGTAGGGTTGTTATTGGCATTATTGACTGTTATTTTTGTTATGAAAATTCAATCAATGCCTACGGCTTTTGGGCTTTCTGTAACAATTTCTGCATTTTATGTTATGTTTGCGTATGAGCTTATGAGATATAAGTATTATTGGATAAAAATTGTTTCACCTTTATCTATTGCGTTATTTGCATTTATTCTTGCTGTAATTGTTAAATATTTGATTAAATCTCGTGACTTTGATACTCAATACAAACTTGCGACAACAGACGGTTTGACTGAACTTTATAATCACAGATACTTCCAAGAACAAATGCAAAGATTTACATCTCATTCTGATAGATATGATACAGTATTTTCTTTGATTATTATTGATATTGACTTTTTTAAAAAATTTAATGACAATTTTGGTCATCAATCAGGTGATGCTGTGTTAAGACAAGTTGCATTTACATTAAAGAAAAATGTCAGAGCAACCGATATAGTTTGTAGATATGGTGGAGAAGAAATGAGTATTATTCTCCCGAATACAAAAAATGAAGAAGCCGTTGCAATTGCAAATAAATTGTGTACCATAATTGGAACTAAAAAATGTAAGCTTGCTAATGGAAAAGAAAGCAATGTAACAATTAGTTTAGGAGTTTCTACTTATGGGGAAGAAGACGGATTGACACCAACTGAACTTATTGCATCTGCTGACAAAAGATTGTATCACGCAAAAGAGAATGGAAGAAATAGAGTTAACTAAAACCACATGATAACAGATTTTCTTGAAAAACCTATAAATATTAAAGAAATTTCTAAAGATTGTCCAATTGATACTTTTCTGATTGAAAACAATGAAAAGCAAATTGGACAAATTTGCGATTTTCTAATGGAAGACAAGAACCATTTGATGCTTGTTAGTGGGTTTAAAGGTACAGGAAAAACTTCAATAGTTGATTTCGTTTCTATGTATTTGAATAGTGATGTTTTAGTTTTAAAATATAATTTTTTAGAAACAACAATTTTAGACGATTTACTTTTAGGCTTTTTTGATAATTTTAGAACTTATACTCTTCAAGGTAAAATTATTCCGCCTAGGATTAAAACTGAAAATTTTTCACAAAAGATTAATTCTTATTTTAATTCAATCGGTCGTCCTGTATGTATTATTTTGAATTCTTTTGAAGCTGTTTTAAAAACAAATAAGGCAGATATTTTAAACTTCTTAAAGCATTTGAATAAGTTTTCGAATGTGAAAATTATAATTACATCAAGAGGTGCAACTTTTGATGATTTTGAAGATATTGAATATTCTTCAACGACATTACTTGCAATGTCACAACCGATTTTTGAAAAATATTTAAAAGCAAACGGAATAAAAAATATTGGTGTATTATCAACAGAACTATATAAACAATCAAAAGGTTACTATGGGTATTTGAATTTGTCTGTAAAAATTATGAATTTGCGCCAGCTTTCATTGGTGAAGTTTTTAGAAGCATTTTCAAAAAGTTACATGCCTTTTTCAGAATTTGTGTTGAGGGAAGCTCTTTCACTGGTTGATCCAGTAAGTGCGCATTTGTTTAGGTTGCTCACTGTTATGAGAATTCCTATTCATATCAATTTGATAAAATCATTACATTTGTATAATGAAGAACGAGTAATGTTTTTTGTAATGAATTCTTTGTTGTCAGTTGATGGAGAGAGTTTGTATTTAAAAGATTCTTTTAGAGAAATTATTGAACATCAAATACCTGAAAACGTTATGATAAAACTTCATAGTGCTTGTGTCGATTTGTATAATACTCAATTACCGCTAAAGCCATTGGAAAGAGATTTGAGATTATCTCGTCAAACTATGCGTAATGAAATTGAATACCATTCAATGTTTATCCCAAGAAAGCCGGAAATAAATCCTCAGAATGTTCAAGTAATTGATGTTAATCCCGCTGTTGAAATGGTACCGGAAACAGTTCAAGCTATCGAAAAACAAGTTGAGCATAAAGAACTTGAACAACCTAAAGAAGAGCAACATGTTGAAACTAAAGAAGAAAAACTTGATAAAATTAGCTTTATAATTGAAGATAATGCAATTTTAGATAATATTGCAGATTCAATTAAAGATTTTGTTTCAGAAAAGGTTGAAAATACTAAAATTGAAGAACAAAACAGTAAACTTTCACTTACTCAGTTGTTAAATTCTGCAAGACAAGAAGAACAAAATTATAATTATAAAGCTGTAATTTCGCTTTATCAGAATGCTTTGACCAAAAAAGATGATGATAATTTCTTGAAATTCTTACCGACAATTTATGTGAAATTAGCGGAAGCTTATAAGAATATATCTGATTGGTATGAAGCTTTGGAGTATTATACACAAGCTCAAGATTTTTATTATAATGCTTCAAATTTGGATAAAGTTGCAGAAATCAAACTTGAAATTGCAAATATTTATTACATTATGTACAAGCATGATAATGCAAAATTTATTCTGAATGAATTGAATAACAGTTCAGATTTGCCGAATGATATTAAAATTCGTGTAAATTTGGGTCTTGCAAAATTGTGTGACAATCCGCAGGAAGAATATGAATATTACAAAAAATCTCTTCCTTTAATTAATTATGAAACAAAGAAATCTTTGATTGCTGAATTGTATTACAAATTCGCAGGCATGAGTGATGAACGCAATAATACTAGAACTGCTGTTGAATATTATAAAAAATGTATTGAGTTGGATTCAAACCCTAATACGAATAAGTTTTTATCAAGAGCCTTGGCAAATTTGGCGGAATTGTTTGACGAAGCCGGAAGTTCTACTCTTGCTATAAAATATTATAATCAGAGTATGAAAATTGATAATATAACTAAAAATTATAATGGTTTGTATTATTCTGCGATACACTTGGCTGAAATTTACTCCGCTCAAGATACGAATAAATCGTTGGATTTTATGACACAAGCTCTTTCTTATGCAAAACAATTGAATGAACCATTCTATATTGCCGGAGCTTCTCTAGAACTTGGTGATTATTATATGCTAAGACGTGACGTCGATGGTGCTTATAAGTATTTTATTTCAGCATATAATGTTGCAAAAAAATCATTTACCAAGGATAATTTAAATAAGATTCAAGCAAGGATTGACGATATCAAACATCGTTTGTCAGAACAAGATTTTAAAAAATTACAGGAAAAGTATGGAAAATAAAGAATTTTATAATGATTATATGAAAATATTTTTGGAAGAAAATTCTAAAGTGAATTTGATATCAAAAAATGATGAAAAATATTTGTGGGAAAAACATATTTTTGACTCCCTGGCTTTGGAAAAATTTTTTGATAAATATGAAAAGCCAAAAATAATGCTTGATATTGGGACGGGTGGAGGTTTTCCTGCTATACCTATTGCGTTGGCTAATCCTGATATTGAGGTTACTGCAATTGATAGTATTGCAAAGAAAATTCGAGCTGTACAATCAATGAAAGACAAGTTAGGTTTGAAGAATCTTGTAGCAGTATGTGATAGGGTTGAAAATACAGACGGAAAATTTAATTTAGTAACTTCTCGTGCGGTATCTTCATTGAAAAATATTTGTGGATATGCTCTTCCAAAACTTTATAAAGGTGGATATTTTGTAGCATACAAATCTCGTAAAGCTCCGGAAGAAATTGAAGAGGCAAAAAATATTTTGAAGAAATATAATTCAAAAATTGTTGATATTATTGAATATGATTTACCGCTTGGTGAGAAAATTACACGTAATCTAATAGTTATTAAACACTTGTAATATTCATTTATTTTTCATTGAAAACGAAGTGTGTTCTTAGTACGATATACTCAACAAAGGGGTATATGTTTTAATTATGACTATTTTGAATGATGTTTTTACTGTTCACACAAAAGGGCATACTGATATAATTGATATTACACCGCAGATTAGAAATGTGGTTTATAATCATGTTTTGCAAAATGCGGTTGTGTATGTTTATGCACAAGGTAGTACGGTTTCTATTACAAATATTGAATTTGAGCCGGGGTTACTGGTTGATTTGCCTGAAGCATTAGAGAGAATTGCCCCTGTTGATGCAACTTATCATCATGATGAAATGTGGCATGATGGTAATGGATATGCCCATGTAAGAGCATCAATTGTTGGAAATTCTACTCATATTCCTTTGATTGATGGGGTTTTGCAACTTGGACAATGGCAACAAGTTGTGTTGATTGATTTTGATAACAAAGCTCGAGCAAGAAAAGTTAATGTACAAATTGTGTACTAATTGAAATTAAGTAAATTGTCGATATTTGTGTTCAAGTGATTAGCGAGTTCTAAAACTTTTCCGAGTGACATATTTTGTTTCCCTGTTTCAATGCAAGCAATGTAGTTTTGACTTACGTCCATTTTTTCTGCAAGTTGTTCTTGTGTTAAGTCTTTTTTTATACGTTCAATTTTTACATTTTTCCCGAAACGTTTCAATAACTCTTTTTTATCCATAGTTATAATTTTATAAAGTTTGACTTATAACTTGTATTATGTTATAGATTATAATATATAATTTATAACTTATATTTAAAAAGAGGTAAAATGGAAGAAAAAGAGAGATTTGGTTTTACATTAGCAGAGGTATTAATAACTTTAGGTATAATAGGTGTTGTTGCAGCCCTCACAATTCCAACACTTATGACAAACTACAAAGCCAAAAAGCTTAGAACTCAGTTTTTAAAATCTTATTCTATTATCCAACAAGCGGTTAAGTTGATGCAGAATGATGATGTTACAATTGATCCTAGTACTACTAGTGTGCAAGAATTCGCTAAAACTTTTGCAAAATATTTGCAAGCTCCATTGGATTGTTCTGGTAAAACAACTCTTCCTTGTTATCCATATAGCCAAGCCGGAACTAATATGTATAAAACATTAGATGGACGTATTCCTTCACGTTTTTTTTATAATGATGCTGGTTAGTTTGCAATGCAAGATGGAACACTTATAATGTTTGACGGGCCTAACTATGTTAATGATGAAAATGTTCATATTGTTGCTCAAGTTATTGCTGTCGATTTAAATGGATTTAAAAATCCCCCAAATTGTTGGGGATATGATGTTTTTGCATTTGAGATTGTTGATGGCGAAATTGTTACTGTTGGGGATAAAAAATCCCATTGGTCAGATTTAGAAACATATTGTTCGGTCAATTCAACAGATAGGGGTAATGGTTTTGCCTGTGCTCAAAAAGCTAAAGAAGATACCGACTATTTTAAAAAGATAGTCAAAGAATTCAAATAGCAAAAATTATTTTTTTCTGATTTAATAAATAATAATTCGAATATAAATTTTGGGACAAAGTTATCGCCTGTTTTACAAGAAAAACTTACTGATTGTTTGAATAGCAAAGCTACTCGTAGAGAGTTAAAAGTTGGGCTTATTAAAAAAATTGATGATATTTTGCAATTCGGAAGTGATGAATTTATGCTTTCTGTTGATAAAGATGTTGAAACTGGTAAAGATTTGCTAGTTTTAAAACACATTGATCCGAATGTTGGAGGTTCAAGACTTGTTAAAAGAAATAAGAAAAACAATATTTTTTCTGTTTTTCTTTCTTTGACCGAGCGTGATATTTTGATGGCTGAGAAAATTTTTAATAAAAAAGATAGACAAGATTTTAAAATAAAAGATTTGTTATCTCATGTTCAGTGGCTCAAAGAACATAGCAAGGTGTAAATTTATTCTATTTGAAATCTTTTACTAATTTTTTAAAATAGTCGGTATCTTCTTTAGCTTTTTGAGCGCAGGCAATTCCGTTTAAATTATTTGAGACTTTTGGATTGCAATATTTATCAAAATCAGTATATTGGGTTCCTGTGTCACCCATTGTTTTTATTTCTTCATCTATTAGCTGAAAAGTAAATAAATCATATCCCCAACGGTTTGGCGGATTGTTATAACCATTCAAATCTACTGAAATCCATATAATACCAGAACTATAATAGTTTTCAAATAATATTAATGAACCGTCTTGCAATACAATTTGCCCATCATCTAAATAATCTCCTGAAATTTCATTCTTTCCATCAAAAGAGATATAAGGTTTTCCTTTTGTACGACCATAGCATGGAGCTAATCTTCCTCCAACTACACTGGAATCGCCACAGTCCAAAGGCGCTTGTAAATAATTTATAAAAACTTTATAAAAAGGAAACTTTCGACCATGATACATTGTGGGATCAAGAGAAACATCATCATTCTGCATCAACTTAATCGCTTGTTGGATAGTAGAATAAGATTTTAAAAACTGGGTTCTAAGTTTTTTGGCTTTGTAGTTTGTCATAAGTGTTGGAATTGTCAGGGCTGCAACAATTCCAATTATACCGAGGGTGATTAATACTTCCGCCAAAGTAAATGCAAGTTTCACCTTTGTTGGTGGTATGTCTACGTGCGTAGCGCACTTTACCCCAGCCCTCTCCCATAAATGGGCGAGGGAATAATTATTCTTCGTATTTACATTGCTATTTTGAATCATTGTTTTTCTCCTGTTCCAACCTATACAATATATCATGTTTACGTACTAACAGTACGTATAATTTACAAAAATTTACGTATAAACTGTACGTATATGAATGAGGCTTTCTATAAAAATCTTGGTAAAAATATCAAAATTCGTCGAAAATTACTTGGTTTGACCCAACAAGAACTTGCAGATAAATTAGGTATTTCTTTGAATTTTATGGGTAAAATTGAAGTTGCATTTTCAAAACCATCTCTTGACACCTTAATTGATATCGCCGACAAAATGGATACAACTGTTTCAGAACTGACAAAGTTTTAAATATCAAGTCCTGTGAACATTTCAAGAGAAGTTACATTTTTGAGCATTGGGAAATCATCAATATTATAGTTTTTTACAAAATCTATTGCTTCATTTCGAGCAATTTCAAGAATTTTTGCATCTCTTACTATATCAGAAATTATCAAATCCGGTAAACCAGATTGTCTTGTCCCTAAGAATTCCCCAGGGCCTCTGAGCTGCAAGTCTTTTTCAGCTATGACAAAACCGTCATTTGTTTCAGTCATAATTCCTAGTCGTTCTCGTGTCTCTTGTGAGCGAGAAGATGTAATTAACACGCAGTATGATTGCAAAGAACTCCGACCGACACGTCCACGCAATTGATGAAGTTGTGAAAGTCCAAATCGTTCGGCATTTTCAATAACCATAACGGTTGCATTCGGAACATCAACACCAACTTCAACAACTGTTGTTGATACTAAAATGTCATATTTGCCTTCTTTATAATCTTTCATTACCTCTTCTTTTTCGTCATTTTTAAGTTTGCCGTGAAGTAATCCGATTTTGAATTGAGGAAACACTTCTTGTTGAAGTTTTTCCGCTTCGATAGTGGCTGCTTTAGCTGAAAGAGTTTCACTTTCATCAATCAATGGGTAAACGACATAAGCTTGTCTGCCTGATTCAACTTCTCGTTTAATCAAATCCCAAACTTGTTTGTGTGAACCTGTAAGTAGTGTTTTAATTGGTTTTCTTCCTTTTGGCAGTTCGTTTATTACTGTCAAATCCAAATCCCCGTGAACAGTAAGAGCTAATGTTCTTGGAATTGGAGTTGCTGTCATTGTAAGCATTTGCGGATTTTGTGATTTCTTTTTTAAGATATTTCTTTGTTTAACTCCGAATCTGTGTTGCTCATCGACAACAATTGCACCAAGGTTGTTGAATTCTACATTCTCTTGAATAAGAGCATGAGTTCCAACTGCAATATTCATTTGACCGTTTTTCAAATCTGTTTCGAATTTTTGTCTAACTCTTTTTCCGTGGCTCCCTAAAAACAGCCCTACGCTCAAACCTAGTGGTGTTAGCCATTGAACAAGATTGTTGTAGTGTTGTTGTGCCAAAATTTCAGTAGGAGCCATCAAAGCTCCTTGATATCCGTTTTCAACTGCTGCTAGTAACATAATTGTCGCAACTACGGTTTTTCCACTACCTACATCACCTTGTAAAAGCCTTTGCATTGGAGTATCAGAATTCATATCTTGCAAAATTTCATTAACTGCTTGCTTTTGACCAGAGGTTAATTCAAAAGGTAATCCTGCAATGAATTTCTGAACCAATCCGTCTTTATGAACTTGTAAGTTGTATGCAGAAGTCGTTTTAGCGGTATTTTCTCTAAGTCTGATAAGTTTTAATTGGATTAAAAACAGTTCTTCAAAGATTAGCGAAAATCTGGCATGTTCTAGGTCATTCATCGTTTCCGGAAAGTGAATTTGTTTAACAGCATCTTTTTTATCCATAATGCCGAGTCTTTCTCTAATAAAGTCTGGCACGATATTTTTAATATCATTCTTGTAAAGTTCAATGGCATTAAAGATTGCTTTACGTAATGTTTTTATGCTCAAATCTTCGCAAACGGTATAAATCGGAACAATTCTTGCAATATTTAGATTTGAATTGGTATCTTCTTTGAATTCGCCAGTCATAATTGAGTATGTTGGTTTATCCATTGTGAGTTGACCGGAATAGTTGTTCATTTTTACAACTCCGGACACCATTATGCCTGCATTTTGCGGAAATTGAGTTTTCATTCTTTGGAGCAAATAGCGATTTCCCTTTGCATTGAAAAAATTTAATTCAAATCTTCCGCTTTCATCTCCAATAACAACTCTTGTGACAGATAAATTATTCCTTGTATTAAATGATGAAACTGATTTGATATAGCCAAAAACAGTTGTTGTTTGACCCTCTTTCAAATCTCTAATTAGGGTTCTAGAGGAATAATCGATGTGTTTTTTCGGAAAATACATCATTAAATCTTGTGCTGTAAAAATCCCTAATTTGTTTAATTTATATGCAACTTTTGGCCCAACACCTTTGATGTACATAACATCGACTTCTGATGGGTGTTTAGTTCTTTGAATTTGTCGTTCTTTTTCTTCTTGTTGTTCTTGAGCTTGTGTTTGAATATCTGCTTTTATCACTCGGATTAAATGTTCAATTGATTTTCTTCGTTCTGTGATTGAAGCATAAGGATAATGCTCAAAAGATTCAATTACTACTTCCCAACGAGGATTTTTTTTTGATAGTTTGTAATTTTTTTGAGCTTCTTTTTTTATGAAACTTGAAAATTTTTGTGTTTTACCGTGAATATCGATGTAACGATACTTTACCTCAATATCAATAGCGGCTTTAATTTTTTCAAGATTTTCAACCATAGTTCTGATTTTACATCAAGAATATGTTGAATACAATTTTAATAATAAGGAACAGGGCAATAATTTCTTTCTTGTTTATTATTGATTAAATTACCTTGTTCCTCTTTATTTATATGATTTATAACTTTTTATCAACGATGTGTTGAAGATTGTTTGTTAGTTTTGCAACAGTAGTTTTTGGCAAAGTTGTAATTGTATTATAATAGCCGTAATCTGTTGGTTTTTCCATTTTCCCATTTGTACTAACTTTATAATCGAATGCAATGTCGTTTATATTAGCCCCTGGGGTATTGTAAGAAAATGATGTAATTTTACCTTTGTTATTTACATTGACGTAGATTTCAGCTTGAACTGCTCCTAAACGTTGGTTTCCTTCTCTTTTGGTAATGATTAATGCTGATGGTTTGCCATCATAAGAGTAATTTTTTTCATAGAAAAATTTGTTTTCTGCATTTTTCCCTGCTGTTGTTTTTGTCCAGTAGTCTATTCCTGCTTTACCATGCGCAAGGTATAGTTTTTGCGGAATTTTCTTGACTTGGTTTTGTTTGTAAATCATTTTTTCTGTAAAGTTAACATTAGCATTTGGGTGAGTCAAAATTTTATTTATTGCTTTAGATGTTTGTTGATAATATGGGATAGATTTTGTTTGCTTATTTTTTACAGTTTTTACAGTCTGTTTAGGTACAAGAACCTTTTGTTGAGTTGTTACTTTTTTTAAAGTTTTTGTTGCTTTACTTTTATTGTTAGTTTTTGAAACCTTAGAATTTTCTGTAGGAATATATAAAACTTCATTGATTTTTAAATTATTCATTGCCTTTGGTGTTGATTTGTTGTTTAATTTTGCAATGTCATACATAAAGCTTGAAATTTCAGATTTTTTCGCATTATTTTTTTGAATATGAGTTTTTGCAATATTCCAAAGATTATCGCCTTTTGCTACAACGTATTTTGTTTTCCCTTTTTCGTTTGGTTTTGCAGCTTTGTATTGTGCAGTAACATAACTAGTAGTTTTGCTATCTTTTGAAATAGGTGAAACCATAAAATCCTCCAATTAATATTCTAAATTTTCCCCGTACTTTATTAAAGATTTTGGGGAAGAAAAAATTGATTAATTTAGAGAAAATGTTAATTTATTTTAATATTTATTAAAATAAATTTTGTTGAATGGAGTTATTTCGTTTTGTCATATAGCCTAAATGTCTATATGTTGCCGGAGAAACTTTTCTCCCTCTAGGTGTCCTTTGGAGTAATCCTGCTTGTAGTAAAAATGGTTCGCAAACATCTTCAATTGTTCGAACATCTTCTCCAATTGCAGCTGCAATTGTTTCAATTCCGACAGGTCCTCCATCATATTTTTCTATGATAAGTTTTAAAAGATTTCTATCGGTTGTATCTAGTCCGTATTCATCAATTTTTAAAATATCTAGGGATTTATTTGCGATATCTTCTGTAATTTTTCCGTCATGTTTAACTAGTGCATAGTCACTTACCCTTTTAATAAGTCTATTTGCAATACGAGGTGTTCCGCGAGAACGTCTTGCAATTGCAGTTGCACCATTGTCGTCAATTTCTATATTTAAAATCCCTGCAGTTCTTTTGATTACTTGTGCAAGTTCTTCATTTGTATAAAATTCTAAACGATGAATAATTCCAAATCTATCTCTCAAAGGTCCAGAAAGTTCCCCGGCTTTTGTTGTTGCACCAATTAGTGTAAATTTCGGCAATGGAACTCGTAAAGTTTTTACAGTCTGGCTTTTTCCTGTTGTCATATCAAGATAAAAGTCCTCCATTGCAGGATACAAAATTTCTTCTGCAACTTTGTTGAGTCTATGGATTTCATCAATAAATAAGATTTCTCCACCTTGAAGTGACATTAAAATTCCAATGATATCACGAGGTCTTTCAAGAGCCGGAGCTGACGTAATTTTTATATCAACACCCATTTCTTGGGCAATTACTCCTGCAAGTGTTGTTTTACCAAGTCCAGGAGGTCCGTAAAATAGCAAATGGTCAAGCGGTTGTTCTCTTTTCTTTGCTGCTTGAATTGTAATTTTTAGGGTATCTTTTAATGCTGATTGCCCAATATATGTGTCAAAAGATTTTGGTCTTATACAATTTTCAAAATTTTTATCGCAATCGATTGCTTCCGGTTTCACTACCGGATTCTTTTTTTGTTCTTTTTTATATTCAAAATCGTTATCGTCTGCGATAATACTCATTTCAAAAAATTCCTCTTGTATAAATAATATCACAAATTCCACCTTTTGAAAAATGGGAATATCATCTGTTTGAATTAGTTTAAAATAACCTTGCTATGCTATAATCCTTAGTATGGAATGTCCAAAATGCGGAGCAGAAATTGATAAAAATGCGATGGTGTGCCATAATTGTAAAAAGGTGCTAAAAATCGTTTGCCCTGTTTGTAGAACGGTTAACACCAAAAATGTTTGCCGTAAATGTGGAGAAATTCTTGTTACAAAATGTTCCAGATGTGGAAAAATTAATCAAACTAAAAATAAAAAATGTGTTAAATGTGGCTTCCCTACAGAGATAAGTGCTGTTCAATCCGAGTCTAATTTAGATACTTTTGCTTTAGTTAGAATAGATTTTCCTAATAGTGATATAGTAAAAACTGCTTTAGGTTCAAATAAATTATTTACAAAATTCCGTTCGAATTTTGACAATATGATTTTAAATACTTTGAAAGAATTCAAAGTTAGACGACAAATTATAAATAATGATATTTATATAATAAGATTTAATAAAGATTATACGTTATCCTCTTCTTCTGCATCAGCTATGAAAGCTGTTGTTGAACTTGTAAATCTTATTACAAAAATAAATGTAAGATTATTAAAGAAAAAAAATATAGGTTTAAAATGTAATTTTACTATAATGAAACGTGATGCTGATGAAAATCCTTATGATATTGATTCCGGATTTCAAGCAAATATGGTTTCGCAAGGTTCAGCTCTAAAAGAGATGAAAGCTCTTGATTTGTTTCAAGTAATAACAGATGAAGATTTGTATGATTTATACAAGGATAATTACAAATTAGAGGCTCTTAATTCTGCATTAGTTGATGGTAAGATGAAAAGATTTTACGAGATTGATGTAAGACAACTTGTTAAAATGGGCGAAATTCTTCAATGTGAAGCTGCAAAAGATAGAGATGCAGAAGAAATTGAAGTTCCGAATTTTGTACAATCAATGATGACAGAGCAGGAAGAAATTACAAAGAAAACGTTAGATGATGAAAATTTGATTTCTGACGATGAATTGTATGATGGTGAAATGATTAATTTTGAAGAAATTAATTGTGTATTCTATAAAACAGAAAGTGCGGCTGTTCTTGATAATATTGCAACTGTTTTGCAAGATGTACCTAAAGGAATTATAGCAATAAAAGCTTCTGAAATTTATCAACCATATACATTGAAATTGTTATCTGTTGTTGATGAAGCTGGAATTTACCAAAATATTATTCCGATTACTTGTAGTGATGATATGAAATATTCTCCTTATGCATTTTTTAGAGAATTGATATCATCTGTTTTTCATTATACAGTTTCTCAGCAATTGTTTAGTTCAAATAATTTTTCAGCTTTTGATGGCATAAATTCTTCTGATATGGTAAAAGATTTGGTTAGCCTTACTCAAAGACCAATGGAAAATCTTGAAGATACAAGAGATAAGTACTTCCAAGTCTTTCTTGAACTGTTGCAATCTATTCCTGAAAGTTTAATTTATATTGAAAACTTTGAAAAAATTGATTCAAGTTCAATGTATATTTTGGAACAATTATTTGATAATTTTGATGAGTTGAATATTAGCTATTTGATTTCTTATGGCAAAGAATATTCATTACACAAAAATTGTCACTTCTTGCTATCAAGACCTTATTATACAGAAATAACTCTTAAACCTACTCCATTTGAAGATATTATTGCAGCTGATATGACATTTTATAAAAATATTATGGACGATTTCTACTTCCAAAGAATTGCAAAATATGCTTGTGGAAGTACGTTGTTTCTTGATTTTGCTATTCAATACCTTATTGAGTCTGGAGTTTATTCATATACTGAATATTCGATTGTAATGGTTAACCCAAAAACAATCATTATTCCATCAAGTTTATCTCAGTTGATTAAACGTAGATTGAATTTGTTGAAAGATGATGAACGAGCAATAAAATTCCTTGCAATGGCTGTTCTATTAGGTACAAGAATTGATATTAAAACTCTAGAGGCTCTTGGTTTTGCAAATTGGCGCCCAATTGCTGACAAACTTGCTGGCATGGGATATTTGTATTTTTATAATGATTGTATGTATTTCTCAAATTACAATTTGTTGAGAAAAAATATTTTGGAAGTTTTATCAGAAGAAAAAATTCAAATATTAGCTAAAGATTTGTTTAACTTAGTGTTTGTTGAAGGTATGCCAAGTCCTGTTAAAGCTTTTTTGTATGGGTATTTTGAAGACAAGGAAAAAGTTATTTTTGAATGGGAAAAATTGGCAAATATAAATCTTTCAATGGGCGATTTTTCTGCATACTTGAATTGCTCTGAAGAGATAATTAATTCCCTCGACAAATATTCTGACACTTGGTCTGCTGCTGATTTAGAGCAATATAAAGCTTCAATTTATGACAATATTTCAAATAATATGTTTGAGTATGACCCTGAAAAAACTCGTGATATTGCTGAAAAAACATTAATAAGTCTTCAAAAAACAGGGAATGTTGCAGGTTTTGTGTCATTGTGTACAAAAATGGTACAAGGTTCTTTGTTGCATGGTGATTATATGTACGCACTAGGGTTGACACACAAAGTCCTATCTGCAATGGACGGGGTTTCTATTGATCCAGTGGCTGAAAATTTTGATTTGAACTATTTAGTTATGTCAATGATTCATGTCAAAATTCTATTTAATACTGGAGCGTATGATGATTGTTTAGATATTGGATATAATGTTTTGAATGTTTTGGATTCTTCAAAAATTGATAATATTCGTTATGTTGGAATTTCAAAAGAAGAATTTAAAATGATGCTTATTGAATGTATTGCAGATATTGCTCTTGTTGATGTGATTTCATTAAAAGAAGATGTAAATGAATTTTTGGATATTGCGAATAAATTGTTTAATTTTATTCCAAAAGAATTTGCGATATTTTCACAATTACAAAACCTTATAAAGGGACAAAAAGTTTTACTTACACCTAATTTAAAAGGTGATAATGTTTTTCCAAATATCATATACCATTTGATAAATGCATTTGTTTCACATAAAAATGATGCGGTTGCGTTTGCTCAAGAAGTTTATAAAGCAAAACTTTTAGCTAAAGCAATGTACTTGTTTAAGTTTGAATTGTTTGCAGATTTATTGATTGCATATTCTTATATTCAATTGAATTCATTCAGAAAAGCTAATACTATGTGTTACAAAATTATTAAAACTGCAGAAGAAAAAGGTATGGTTTCTATTGTACATTTAGCTTGGTACATTTTGAGTATTTTGAATATTAAACAAGGTAAATATGATATTGCTTATGGCATTTTGAACAATTCAAATATTCAAATGGAAAAAATTGGTGGTATTAGTGAATATTTAACAATGTTAAATAAATTTAATATGTACAAAGTTTTGATGTGTACCCAAGCTAAAGATAAAGCCGAGATTTGCTTGAATCAAGTAACTGATATTGTACAAAAATATGAACTTAATTTTAACTTAAATGTTGACATCAGAGAACTTATGTCCGAAAATTCAAATAGTGAGATTCAACCGGTGAATAATCCGTTACATAGTCCGGTTGAAAAAGATGAAGAAACGAGAGAGCCAAGAGAGAATATTTCTGATGTTGACGGTGAAGTCGTTAATCCTGAAGATTTCTTCTCAGATAATTAACTAGGTTCAGAAAGAGAGGGATAATGAAAATTTTATTTGCATCAGCTGAAGTAGCACCATTTTCAAAGGCTGGTGGATTAGCCGATGTTGTTGGTAGTTTGCCTAAAGAACTTGAAAAAGATGCTGAAATTGCAATTTTTACTCCTCTTCATGGTTGTATTGACAAAGAAAAATACAAGATTAAAGAAGTTGAAAATTCAGAAATGTGGTTAACTTTCGGAAATCAACCGCACAAATTTAATCTTTATATGACAAAACTTCCTGATACAAAAATCAATGTGTTCTTTATCAAAAATGATTGGTATTTTTCTTGCTTTAAAGAAGTTTATCCAAAATATTTAGATCCTCGTTATGAACACGAAAGATATATTTCATTTTCTCTTGCCGTTATGGAATACGCAAAGGCATTGAATTTTAGAGCAGATGTAATTCATGCAAATGATTGGCATACTGCAATGCTTCCTCTTTATCTTCATTCAAATTATAAATTTGATGAATTTTGGAAAAATACAAAATGTGTATTCGAAATTCATAACCTTGCATACCAGGGAATTTGGTTTGAAGATGTGTTAGATTTTGCCAATATGAGAAAAGATATTGTATATAACCAATGGGGTTGTGAGCATTACAACCGTGTAAATTGGATGAAAGGTGCAATAAATTATTCTGATAGAGTAGTTGCTGTTTCTCCAACTTATGCAAAAGAAATTCTTACACCCGAATATGGCGAAAATATGGATTACACTCTCAGAGGTGTTCAATACAAACTCCGTGGAATTTTGAATGGTATTGATTATACGGTATTTAATCCTAAAAAAGATAAAGCTTTAGTAAAAAATTATGATGTAAAATCTTTGAAGAAAAAAGAAGAAAATAAAAAAGCAGTTTGTGAATATTTTGGATTGAAATATAATCCTGATAGACCTTTGATTGTTTTGATTTCAAGACTAGTAGGACAAAAAGGTATTAATTTAATCCGTGATATGCAATATGAATTACAAAATCTGAATGCGGATTTTGTATTTATGGGCAGCGGTGATAAGAATTATGAAAATTTATTTATTTGGCTATCTAATAATACAAACAATATAAGAACTTATGTTGGATATGATTCAAAACTTGCTAATTTAGTATATGCAGGTTCAGATTTCTTCTTGATGCCATCAAAATTTGAACCTTGTGGATTAAGTCAACTTATTGCAATGAGGTATGGTAGTTTGCCAATTGTTAGAGCAACAGGTGGTTTGGAAGATACTGTTACAGGTTATCCTTTAGACAATTCAAATGGCTTTAAATTCTGGAATTACAATGGTTGGGATATGCTTAATGCTATTAAATGTGCATTGTATGTTTATGGTGATAAGTATGTATTCAATGCAATGAGAAAATCTGCAATGGAGGCTGATTTCTCTTGGAAACGTAGTGCTAAAGAATATATGAATATGTATCATGAAATAACTGGTAAGTAGGTTCTTTTTTAATTTCTTTTCCTACTTGCGAAAAAATCATTTGTATTATATTATTAAAATATACTTAAAAAAGTGAGGTTTATTGATGGAACAAATTATTAAAGTAGCATGGGATTTGAATGAAAATACCGATAATAGATATAAATTAGTTTATGAAATCGCTGAACTTGCTAAAAAAATCGTAGATGAAAATCAAGCAAGAAAAGCTCGTGAAGATTTCGGTTTTGATGAATCTCATGAAACTAGTTATTCTAAAGAAAATCCTGTTGAACATGCTTTGATGGTTAAAGCTTCTGAAGCTGATGACAACAGATTAGTTGGTTAATAAAGTTTAGGAAATGCACAAAGACTTTAAGGTTTTTGTGCATTTTTATGAGTAATAATTATTTGGGGTATATTATGATAGAAGAAACTTTGGATTATATTAACGAATACACAGACAATTTTGAACCGGAAATAGGTATTGTTTTAGGTTCCGGACTTGGAGATTTAGCAGATAAATATTGTGATATTGCTATTCCATATTCAAATATCCCTCACTTTACAAAATCTACTGTTCAAGGTCATAAAGGTCAATTAGTATTTGCAGATATCAACGGAAGAAAAGTTGTTATGATGCAAGGTAGAAATCATTTTTATGAAGGTCATTCGATGAGTGATGTTACTTATCCAATAAAAGTGATGAAAAAATTAGGAGTTAAAACTCTTATCCTTACAAATGCGGCTGGAGCTGTTAATAAAAGTTTCAGACCTGCTGATTTGATGGTTATAACTGACCATATCAATTTTATGGGGACAAATCCATTGATTGGACCTAATGATGAGGATTTTGGAGCAAGATTTCCTGACATGTCAGAAGTTTATAATAAAAACTTAATTAAGATAGTTGATGCTGCGGGCCGATTGTTAAAATTAGATTTAAAACATGGTGTTTATATGGCAACAACAGGACCAAGTTATGAAACTCCTGCCGAAATTAAAATGGCAAGATTTCTGGGTGCTGATGCTATTGGTATGTCAACAGTTCCAGAGGCAATTGTTGCTAATTATTGTGGTATTGATGTAATCGGTATTAGCTGTATTTCAAATTATGCAACCGGTGTTTCTACAAAGAAATTAAGTCATGAGGAAGTAATTGAAACCACAGACAAGGTAAAATCAAAATTTAAAGAATTAGTATTATTATTGTTGAAAAATATCTAAAATTTTCGTTTAAATAAAGGAATATATGAACAAAAAACAACTCTTTGGGAAACGATTTAAGGCGATTAGAAAAAAGTTTGGTTATACACAAGATAAAATGGCGGAAATTGCGGGAATTGAACCTCAATCAATAAGTAAAATTGAATCCGGTAAAAATTTTCCGTTACTATCAAATCTTGATAAAATTGCGGTTAAATTGGGTATTGAATTAGAAGACTTTTTTTATTATGACCATAAAGTTTGTGAAGATGATTTAAAGGCTGATTTGATAAGAGTTTTTGATTCTTTAGATCAGATAGATAAAGAAAAACTTTTAAGAATTGCAAAGATTTTTCGAGTTTAGGGCAATTTAAATTTTCACGGTTCTTATTTTGGGTATGCAAGTCTCAACATATTCAAATTATAATTACCAAAAGCAAGCACAATTAAGAACGCCCGTATTCAATGGCTATACTTCTCGTTTTGGAAAAACTTTGCATAGTGCAATTGATAGAGGTTATCCGACAGAAATTGAAAAGAAAAGTCTTTTAGGTGAAATCCAAAAATTCATTAGAGAAAAATTATCCCCTGATAGATTACTTGGAGAAGGTGCTCATGGTTCAGTTTATAAAATAGATGATGATTTTTGTATGAAATTTGATATCGGAACACAACCGAGAGCAAAAAAAATGGGGAAATTCCCTGAAAATGGATTTAAAGGGTTAAAGACTTATTATGGTAGTAAGGTTGCAGATTTTGATGATGTTGTAATTTTGAAAAATGTTTCATCTGATGGAGAACATATTCCTGTTGGAATTCCTCAAAAATTTGCTATAAATAATTCTTCAGATGAAAATTCTGTATATTATCAATGTATTGCACTTCCAAGATTGAGTGATATACCTCAGAAAAGTTTTGATGCGGTGGCAGAAGATTGTCAACGTTTAAATGACCTTGGAGCAAAAAATAAAACTCATTATGCTTTTGATTACATAAATCCCAATAATTTTGTGATTGTTGATGACAAAATTAGGATTATTGATGATATAAATATTTTAAATTCTTCAGAAGACAATAGTGTTGCAAATTTGTTCAATGTTTTTCTTGAAAATTCTTTCCTAAATACACCTGTTCAGTATTCTATGTATAGTGAAATAACAAGAAGAAATTTATTCAAAAAGATTGTTCTTGCTGGTATGAAAGCGAGTTTGCCAATGCGCAGTAAGTATTCCACAGAAAATATTTCCAGTTGGAAAAATGTTGTGAATGAACTTTGTGGAATTGATACCCCTTATAGTGAAGTGTTGTCCAATCTTGAAAAAATCTCTCAAAATCCAAATAAAGAACAACGAGTAAAACTTGCAAATGATTATCTTGATTCTTTATTTGAATATGATAAATTTTATGATTAATTCTTTTTGTTCAAATTATCAATTTCAGCATTCAAAGTTTTGATTTGAACTTCTAGTTTTGTTCTTTCATCAATTACTGTATTGAAAGCCTTTTCCAGTGTTTTAATTTTTGCTTCTAAAACTTCCACTTTTGAGGCATTGTTTGTACCGGAAATTGATGTTTTTTCTAATTCTCTTTCATAGGCTTTAACTTTGATTTTTGTAGCTTCTAAGAACATATAAACAGTTCCAGCTCCAACAAAAATCCCTGCAATAAGAGTTAATACAAGAAATGTTGAAACTCTAACTGCTTTTGCTATATAATCACCTTGTGCAACCCAACCATTTTGAATTTGTACATCTGTCAAATTTCCGTTTAGAAAATTGATGCTTGAATAGTTTCCAAAATTTATTATTGCTAAATATATAAAACAAAGTAAAATTATTACGCTTAAAATTAAGAATACTTTTTTCATTATTAAACTCTCCTGTTTCTAAAATAGTTTAGAACTTTTTTTAATTTTTCGTCCGGTTCTAGTTCAAGTTCAATTATCTGTGCTGAAAACGGTTTTGCAAATTTTAGGTAGAATGATTGCAAAACTTGTTCTTGTGTTTTAACTTTTCCTTGTCCTGCGCCATATAATGTATCGTTATACACAGGGTGTCGCTTATTACTTGTGTGAACTCTAATTTGATGAGTTCTTCCCGTAACAAGGGTTAATTCTACATAAGTTGCTTCATTTCCAAATCGTTCAATGACTTTTAACTTTGTAACACTTGGTCTTCCGTCAGGCCTTACTGCCATTTTCTTTGGATTAAGGTTGTTTCTGCCTATTGGATCTGTAATTACGTCATTATCCCTAGGATAATTCCCAACCAAAACGGCATGATATTTTTTTGTAAGGTTATGTTCTTTAATAATATTTGCAAGATATTCGTGGGTTTTATTGTTCTTTGCAATCATCAAAAGTCCGGAAGTGTTTCTATCCAATCTGTGAACAATTCCTCTCCTGAATTCTCCATTAACATCTGATAAATTCTGTCCGTATTTATATAATAAGGCATTTACTAATGTTCCGGAAGTTTCAATAAATGTTGGATGAGAAAGCATTCCGGACGGTTTGTTTATAACAGCCATATTTTCATCTTCCCAGACAACTTCTAGTGGAATGTTTTCCGGTTCGACTTTCAAAATGCTTTCTTCAACTAGGTTTTCAAATTCAATTTTATCCCCCTCTTTTAAGGTATAAGATGGTTTTTTCTCTTCTCCATTAACAAGAACTTTTCCTTTTTTAATTGTGGTTTGAATTTTTGAGCGAGAAATACCCTCATATAATTCTGATAAATATGAATCCAGTCTTAAATCTTCTGAGTTTTCGTCAATTGTTAAAATCATCTTATTTTCCCTTGTAGCAAAGTAATATTACAACAAGAGCAACAACCCCAATAGTTATGAAGATATCTGCAACATTGAAAATGGGGAAGTTTACGAAATTCAATTGAATATAATCTCTTACATAACCTAAAACAATTCTTTCGTGACAATTACTTGCAATTCCTGAACATAACAAAGCAATGAATGATACGGAAATAAAATGAATGTTTTTAATATGATTATGCACATACATAAATAGCATTGTAATTGCAACAATTGATACAATTATCAAAAATTCTCTTGCATTTTGCAATAGGCTGAATGCGGCTCCTGAATTTTTTAAGTAATGCAATTGGAAAACTGCATTTGAATAATGGTGTCCAGATGTAAGATTGTCAACAATTAGCTTTGAAGAAAACAATGCTAAGAATAACCAAAAAATAAAACAGCCTATAAAAAATATGTATTTACCAATTGAATTTTTCATATTAATCCTCTATTTTAATCAAGTTGTTTTTAGGTACAACATTAACTCTTTTCATTACGCAAGCTAGTCCGGACATATAAACTTGAAAATGTCCGCTATCAACATTTCTCGCTTTTGATATTGCTAAAGATGCGATTGCATATTCATTTACATTATCAGTATTAGCTTTTATAAGTCTTTCAAGAACTTGTGTTTGCGGTAATGCTCTTAATTCTGTTTTGGGGGTTGATGCTGGGTATGACACAGGGTCATGGTCAATTGAACCGACAATAAATGTATTATCATTATTTTCGCCTTCAATTTTTACTGTTGTTGTATAAGTTTCTCCAGAGCTAACTTGAGCCGGTGCTTGAATTTCAATATTCATAAATCTTGCATCTCCATAAAGAAGAGATGATTCATCAGTCAATGATGTTTCTCCTGAAATTAGCCATCTGTCGTTAACTTTTACCAAATGGTAAATTCCGGTTGATGTTGAATGAATTTCTCCAGATACAGGCATGAAGTCCATTGTGTCATGGATTGTTCCAGTTGCGGTTTCAATTACTTGAACACTTGCGTTGTCACCATTTACACTTATTGATTCTATTTTTGTAGAATAAGTTAAATCTTCGCAAGCTTTCCATGTTTCTTCAATACTTTTGAAGTATGCATCTTTATTAAAACCGTCATTGTTTATATAATTATCTGCATACAAATTTTTTAACTGAGTTAAGTCATGTTTGTTTGCAAAAGTGTTATGGACTTCAAACAAACTTTTGATTTGTTTAATTGCTTGTTTATTTTCTTTATTTTGTTCAATTCTGTAACTTTTGTTTGATATTAGAGATGCTTCTGCCTGAGAATTTACTGCAGGTATGATTAAAGCTGTTAATAATAATGTTAATACTATCTTTTTCATACATTACAGTATAGTTGAAAAATCGGGAAAATTTAATAGTATAAATAATGGAGATTAAAACGTATTAACATTTCTTAAAATAGTGTAACTTTTACCCTAAAAATGGGTATATAAAGAGTATCAAGATTAGCCGGAGGATATTTAAGATTATGGATATAGCATTAAATCAAAACAGTATTTCATTAAATTTTATGGATAATAAAATAAAATCAGTGATTGAAGTATTGAAATTTTCAAAGATTGAAAAAATGTTATCTGATGCATTGGAAGATATGCCTAATACTAATCCTGTTAATTATATTGGCGATTTGAATAGGGCTGATATTATGCACTGATTTTAGTGTTAAGTATTTTTATTTAAAAAGTTCTATTAATTGATTTTTCATGCTATCATTATACTGTTATAGAAAAGGAAAAAGACATGAGTTTAACAGTATATTTAGGGATAGATGTTGGTTCTGTTACGACTAAATTAGCTTTAGTTGATGAAACAGGCAAATATGTTGACAGCGTTATGTTAAAAACAGCAGGTAAACCTGTTGTCGCTGTTCAAACAGGTTTAAACAGATTATATGAAAAACGATTAACAGAGTATGATGTTATGGGTGTTGGTACAACAGGTTCTGGACGTGCTTTAGCAGGTTCTCTTGTTGGTGCTGATATTGTAAAAAATGAAATTACAGCTCACGCAGTTGCCGCAAGTACTAATGTTCCTGGAGTTCAAACCATTTTGGAAATTGGCGGACAAGATAGTAAAATTATTATTTTACGTGATGGTATTGTAACGGATTTTGCTATGAATACTGTTTGTGCTGCTGGTACAGGTAGTTTCTTAGACCACCAAGCACAAAGATTGAATGTACCAATTGAAGAATTTGGTGAAACAGCTCTTCGTTCAACTAATCCTGCTAGAATTGCAGGTCGTTGCGGTGTATTTGCTGAAAGTGACTTGATTCACAAACAACAATTAGGTTATCCGGTTGAAGATTTGTTATATGGTCTTTGCCAAGCTTTGGTCCGTAACTATTTGAGTAACCTTGCTTTGGGTAAAGAACTTTTACCAACTGTTTCATTCCAAGGTGGTGTTGCTACAAATACGGGCATGGTTAAAGCTTTTGAAGAAGCTTTGAATACAAAAATTGTTGTTCCTGAAAATCACCAAACAATGGGTGCAATTGGTGCAGCATTACTTGCAATGGAAAATCATCAATATACAGAAACTCCAACAAAATTCAAAGGTTGGAATGTTGCTGATATGCACTTTACATCAATTACTTGCGGTTGTACTGGTTGCTCAAACAATTGTGAGGTTATTACTATTGTTGAGGGTGTAAATGAAGTTCAACACGTTGAGAAAATTAAAGATGTTAAAGGTAATATTATTGCAAGATGGGGCGGTACTTGTGGCCGTTGGGATATAAGCTAGGATAAAAAATATATATGCAGAATTTTGGGCAAAATCCTCAAAAAAAATTATCAAGGACGTCAATTCTTACAGAATTGTCCAACGGGAACGTTGAACTGGGAGAGGCTTTTGCCCTTATTCTTAATGATATGGTTGTACAAAGTGGTATTACAAATCCCGAGTCTGAACCTTTTGATGTTGTTCCTGATTCTTGGAGAACTCTCGCAGCAAAGCCTGACAAAACACCAGATGATATCAAAAAATTAGATTCATCTTTTAAAGAAGAAGTTCAATCGCTTGCAGAATCTTATCTTTTATTTATGGCTCGAGAAACAAGAAACCTTACCGGAAAACTTGATTATGCACAGTATGAAATGTATATGCTCAAATATCGATTTGGGAGATACGATATTATGAATAAGCCAGAATACCTTTCAAAGGTTAAGGCTCAAATAAAAAATGCTTTTAAAAAAATTTCTGCTCATGGAGAACAACAAGGAGATAATTTGATAGATAAGCACGATATGGCTGCGTTTATTTATGCTCTTTCAACAAAATCAAAAAGAGATTCTAACAATAAATTTGTTGGTTTTGAAATTAATGGACTTATTACACCGGAAGAGTATGCTGTTAGTGAGAACAATTTGTTTGATGCAGAAGATAATTTGTTTTCTGTGAAGCTACGAGTTGCTTACAAAATGTTGAATAGTTAGTTAGAGGATAAAATTCTTATGAAAAATATTTTAGTTTCTTTGATGTTAATAGGTTTAATGTTTTTTGGTGCAAAAGTTAATGCGGTAGAAAATATTTATAGTCTTGATGATGTTGCACCAATTCAAAATGAAGAGGTGCAAACAACAAGTGTTAATGCCCCATTAGAAGCTGCTGTTTCTTTTGATTGGTTAAATATTGATTTAGCTCAAAGAGAAAATCAAATTCAACATTACAAGGATTTGTTATTTACAAATAATTCTAGTCATATCTATTTTACAAAAGATGAATTCAAAAAAGAATTTGCAAAATATTATAAAGACAAAGATTTTAAACTTCATTATATGCTAACAAATAACGGAGTTACAGAAGATGAAGATGCAAAATATTGTGCATTTTTTTACAAGAAAAAAACTCTAGTTTTATATGCAATTCAATACAAAAATACTCCTAATAAAGCCTTTTATTACACTGCGTTTGGCGGTTTGAGATATACAGATTTGATGTCTGATGAGTATCCGAATTTCCCATACACATCAATGCAATATGACCAAAAGGGACAATTAAAGAGTGCAATTTATTTTGTGTCAAAAGATTTGCAATACATGTTCGGACCGGATAAAGAATTTCAAGGTATTTGGTACAAAGACAAAATGTATGACAAAAATGGCAAACAAGTTTTAACCCGCACAAATTGGTAGGATTACCAAGGATAATCTTTTTCAATTTTCCAACCTGTACGATGTATTTTTTCGGCACAGCATTCACCAGTGCCGGTTTTTGAGCAATTTTTGTTAATCTCGTCATTAGATTTTTCAAATCCGTAAGGTCTGATGCCTCCGCCATTTTCAGTTACACGAGTTAAAAAGAAAACGTCATGCCCAAGTTTATTAGGTTTTTCTCTCCCATTTATATCAACAATGATTTCATAAACATTTTTTTCTTTTCACCTTTGTTATTATCATCATCTGCCCAAGTTGAAAATAATGATACAACAGTTACTCCATCAAGTGTAACAAAAGAAGTTCTAAGTCTTTGTTCTACAACATACCAGCCATTTTTAGAGCCATTTGCATTTGTCCATGGTGTTATCTTGTCATAACCACAAAGATCTGAATAACTGCAAAAATGAGAAACTTTTATATATGGTGCCCAATATGTATTGAAATATTCAGTTGAAGAGATTTGTAATTGGTCTGCTCCAGGTTCTCCAACGTCGTCGTAAGATAATTTATATGCCTGATTCAAAACAGAAATAGCCTTTTTTAATTTTATAACGGTTTGTTCTTTTTGGTATTTAGCAATCAAATTTGGAATAGTCATTGCTGCGACTACTCCGATTATGCCTAAAGTAATTAAAGTTTCTGCTAAAGTAAAAGCAGATTGAAATTTGAAAATTTTCATTCAATGCCTCTATGTATTACATCAATATATTGTACAAATATTATCTTATTACATTAACAATATTAATGCAATACATCAATATTATGATGTATGACATTCTTTATGCGAATAATGGATAAAGGTTTAATATACTATATGGATATAAAGAAAAATTTTGGTGCAAGATTAAGAGAGTTGAGAATTCAAAAAGAACTAACTCAAGAAAAAATGTCTGAAATCATAGGTATTCAGCCTGAAAATTACTCACGAATTGAAAATGGCGTGTCTTTCCCGAAACCTGATAATATAACAAAAATTGCAATTGCGTTAAATGTTGAATTGCCCGAATTATTTCAATTCAAGCATATTGATAATTATGAAGAAATCTTGGCATCATTGATTAACAAATTGCAGAATGATAAAGAATCTACTATTTTAGTTTATAAATTTTTAAAAAGTTTAGGTAAAATATAATCTTAAATTTTTTACTTCACGATTTGATATGCAAGTCTAGAAGTACCATCTTCTTTTTTGATTGTTCCGCAGAATGTAAACCCATTTTTGAGGATAGTTTTTTGCATTGGAATATTATTTTCGTGCGTATCTATTTTGATGTTGTGGGCATTATTTATACACCATTGAATACAAAATGATGCGACACCTTTATAGTGTTCCCCAACAGCAATTCTATGAATCACTCCATAAGGTTCATTATTTAGCCATTTACCACCATAAATCTTTTTATAAGTAGGCTCAATTCCTATAAAATAGCAAAATACTCCAACAATTTTATTTCGGTCTAAGCAAATATAAAGTACTCCGTTTTTTATGTCATTTTCAAGCAGTTCTTTTTGAGGGTAACCGTTTTGCCATTGTCCGCCATTGCCTGATTCTTTCATAAAATCACGAGCTTTGTTATAGATATTTATAATTTCATTTAAATCTTTTTCTGTTGCTTTTTTAATTTTCATATTTGCCTATTATTAATAATAAAAAAGGTCAAAAATAATTTCGACCTTTCCTAATTTATTTTGTAACGATAGATAAGATATAATTGTCATTAAAGTATTTATTTGCAACTTCAATGATATCTGAATCTGTCACACTGTTAATAAGTTGTTCGTATTTGTCTTTGAATTCATAGCCTCTTGTAGATGCTTCGTACCAACCAAGGTTTGATGCTTTATCAAGATTTGTTTCAAGACCGATTACGTAGTTTCCTAAAAGCTTTTCTTTAGCATCTTTTAATTCCTTATCGCCTACATATTCGGTTTTTAGACGTTTAATTTCTTCAAATAATCCTTGTTTAGATTTTTCAAGTGTTTCAGGATTTGTTCCAATATATAACAAGAAACTTCCTTTAAGAATATTTGGAGAGTAACTTGTACCTAATTGGTAAGCCAATCCCTCCTGTTCTCTTAAGTCTTTGAATAGTCTTGAACTCATTCCTGTTCCTAAAATTGAATCAATAACTTGCAATGTAGCATAATCTTTTTCATTCAAAACCCCGTTTGTTTGCCAGCCAAGCATAATCCATGCGGTTTGAGTTTGTGGTATATTTTGAACAGTTTTGCGAGGAGCTGTAACTGTTGGAATTTTTGAAGAATATGCTTGATAATCAAATTTTTTGCCATTCTCTTTTTTAGGGAAAATTTTGTTCAATTCTTGAATTGTTTTATCTTTATCGCCATTTCCGTTTATAGAAATTACCATATTTTCAGGGTTAAATATATTGTTATAGTATTCAACCATTTCTTCTTTTGTGATGTTTGGAATATTTTTTTCTAAAACTTTAGATGAAATTGAATATGGTGTGTTTTTATAGATTAAATCTCTGTATTCTTCAATAGCTCTTTGGATTGGGATATCTTTATTCCTTTTTATAGAACTCAATTTATCGGATTTGACTTTTTCTATTTCAAAGTTATCAAAAGTTGCATTATTAACAACTTCATTTAAAAGCTCTAAAGTTTTGTCATATTCATCTTTTGTTGTTAGGACTGAAATTGCAAAGGCATCAGCACTTGCAACAGGTGTAATTTTTATTCCATTATCTTCTAATATTTGAGAAAGTTCTAATGAAGAATAGTTTTTAGTTCCTTTCATCATTAATGATGCGACAAGGTTTGCTGTTCCGTGAGTTTTTTCTAACAGTTGCCCACCTTTTGCATATATACTTATTGCAATAATATCATTTGAAGAATTTGGAGTGTAAAGAAAAGTTGCTCCATCTGATAATTTGTATTTTTGAGATTGAGAATTTTCGCTAACTAATTCTGCACTTCCTGTATCTTTTTTTACATTTGCAACAGGAATATTTTTAGCACTTTCAGGAAGTACTATTGAAATTGCACTTTTGTTTTCCCCTAAATATTTATCAGCAACTTTTTTTACCTCTTCTTTTGTTACTGCTTTGATATTTGCGAGATAGTTATCATAGAATTTTATATCATTGGTTAAAGCCATTGTATAACCGATTTCTGTTGCAATGTTTGTAATTGATTCTCTAGAATAAAATGTGCTTCTTTCAATTATATTTTTTGCAAGGTTAAGTTGTTCATCTGTGATGCCGTTTGCTTGAATTTTTTTGATTTCGTCAAATATTGTATCTTGAACTACTTTGCATTTCTCAGGTTCAAAGTTTGCTGAAATATAAAAAATTCCGTCATCTTTGTATGTAGAGTTTCCTGCATCTACTGAGAAAGCAATTCTTTTCTTTTCTTTCATTACTTGATTTAAGACAGATGATCTTCCGTCACCTAAAATTGTTGCAAGAACATCTAGAGCATAAGAGTCTTTATCTTCAATAGGTGTTCCTCTAAAACCTACAAGCATGTAACCTGATTCTGTGTTTGGTAGATACTCAACTTTTTTTGCTTGTTTTGTTAATTGTTCTTCTTTTGGATAAATATTTTTTGTCTGTTTTTTATATTCAGCATTAAAATCTTCTTTGATTTTTGAAATTGCGTGTTCTGGGTCAACATCGCCGATTACTATTGTAATCATATTTGATGGTGAGTAGTGAGCATTATAAAAACTAAGAACTTGATCACGTGTAATTGTTTCAATTACATCACTTCTGCCAATAACTCTTCTTTTGTATGGGTGATTTGTGTACATCATGTCATTAAGGTTATCTTGGAGAATTTTTGATGGTGCATTTAAGTCTTTGCTAATTTCTTCTAATACAACTTTTCTTTCTTTTTCCATTTCATTTCGAGGAATAAGTGGGTGCATCATCATATCAGCATGTAAATCCATTGCTAAATCAAAGTCTTTAGATGGAATTGTTACATAGTAATGGGTAAAATCTTTACTTGTAGCGGCATTTGTTATAGCTCCTTTTGTTTCGAGGATTTTGTCAAATTCTCCGGGGGCGTGATTTGATGTCCCTTTGAAGAATAAATGTTCTAAAAAGTGCGCAACACCGTTATTAGAATCATCTTCATCAATAGAACCTGTTTTAATCCAAGTATCAATTGTTACAATTGGATTGCTTTTAACTTGTTGGATAACTACTGTTTGTCCGTTATCAAGTTTGTATGTTTGAGCGCTTGCCGCCCAAACAATATTTCCACAAATCATTATTGCAGCAACCAGTATAAATTTTTTCATTATAAAACCTCTCTTTTGAAATAATTATATAATAAAACCATTAAAAAGGTATCCCTTGGAAGATTAGCTTTTTAGGCAATAGGCATTTCTTGTAAGATATCTGTTGACTTGAATTTCTTTGGTGATTTTAGAGCAATGTATTCTTTCAATGCTTCAAAAGTTACAGTACAAACTTTTTCATTTGCTTTTGTTTCAAATTCACCTTTTTCATCAAAATCATTAATTGCCATTTGTTTGAAAAAATCTCTCAATTTATGGGGCATTTGTTTTTTTAAATAGTGAACTTTTTCAGCACAGTTTTTGCAAATAATTCCACCTAAATTAGGCACGAAATACATTGTTTCTTCTCCAATTTTGTCATGACAACATAGGCAAGACTCAAGCTCAATCGAAAAACCTGATTCAATCATCATTTTTAGTTGAAATTTAATAACTGCAATCATTATTTCAACTTTTGACTCTGAAGTTGAAATTGTATTTAGAGCTTTATATAAAAGATTATAAATAATTTCAGAACTTGGATCTTCTTCAAGTCCAAAATTATTAACAACTTCTGTCACATACATAGAGTAAAATATCTTATCAATATCTTGTCTTGTTTTGTTGAAGGTATTTAGAACTTCTGCTTGGCAAATTGTATCAAGGTTTTTTCCTTTGTGTAGCATCAAAGTGTTTGCAACAAGTAAATCCATGCGAGCACCTAATTTACTTTTGGGCTTTTTTACCCCCTTAGCTACTCCCCTGATTAGTCCTTTATCTTTTGAATACATAACAATAATTTTGTCTGATTCACTTAAATTGTAGGACTTTAAATTAATTGCGTCTGTTACAAAATTATTTTGCATAGTCCCTTTATATTAATATATTATATAACTGCAAAAATCTTATGCAGTTGTTTTGTTCATACCGGTTCCTCGGTAAATACCCCTCATAAGTTGTTCAAGTTCTGATCTATTATCAGAATATTCAAGAGCAACTTCTTTGGTGATTTTGTTTTCATTATACAATTTATACAAAGACATATTCATTGTTGTCATATTATTAAATGAACCATTTTTAACAAGTTCATAGATTTGTTCAAGTTCATCTTTTTGAATAAAGTCTTTAACCGTAGGGGTTACAACAAGAATTTCTGTTGCCGGAAGTCTTGAACCTCCCTCTGCAGCCGGTACAAGTTTTTGAGAGATTGTACCTCTTAAAGTGTTTGCGATTTGACTTCTAACGAAAGGTCTTTCATTAGGGTCAAATAAGTTGATGATTCTGGCAACTGTTTGTACAGAGTCGTTTGTGTGGATTGTTGATACAACAAGGTGGCCTGTTTCAGCTGCTTTAAGTGCAGATTCAACTGTTTCTCTATCACGAATTTCACCGATGAAGATAACATCTGGGTCTTGTCTTAATGCATATTTAACACCATCTGAGAATGACGGAGTATCAATAAGCAGTTGTCTTTGAGAAACGATTGATTTTTTATTTGAAAAAATAAATTCGACAGGGTCTTCAATTGTAACAATGTGTTTTGATGATGATGCATTGATATAATCAATCAAAGACGCAATTGTTGTTGATTTACCTGAACCTGTAGGACCGGTTACAAGAACCAATCCATTGTTAAATTTAGCGAACTCTTCTAATGTCTTAGGAAGATATAACTCTTCAAAAGTCTTGATATAGTAAGGAATAGCACGAATAACCATTGCTGTTTTCCCAAGTTGTCTGCTCATGTTGATACGGAAACGAGAACACCCTGGAATTTCATAAGAAAAGTCAATATCGAAGAATCTTGTGATTCTGTCTTTCAAGTGTTGAGGGGCAACTGTCCTGATAACAAATTCCATATCTTCACTTGTTAATGGCGGAAGATTAATTCTCATAATTTGTCCGGAAACCCTAATAGCAGGTCTTTCACCCTCACAGATGTGAGCATCTGAAGCTCCAACTGATACTGCTTGTCTTAAAAAATCTTCTATATAAAAATCGTTATTTGCGCTCATACAATCCTCTTAATTTAACATAATACAGTATATCATTCTTTTTAATTTTGCACAAGTTTATTATGCATGGTATCATTCAGATGTTGGAATTATGATAGATATTGAAAATATTAGGGATACGCTGCAAAATAAAAATTTTGTGATGTTTTTGACGTCGTTAATTTTTATTGCAGGGGTAAGTTCATATTTTTATGGGGCTGCAATACTTGTCGCTGCTTTAATTACAGTCGGTTTACTTGCTTGTTTGTATTTAAACTTATTTAGTTTTAAACGGGTGTTATTTTTAATATTTGTTTTTTATTTTGGCTTTTTTATAAGTTTTATTAAAATAAAAAATTATGATGATTTATTACCGCTTGCTCCATTGAATACAACTTTTGCCGGACAAATTGTAAGTATTCCTAATTCTCCAGAAAAAGATAAAGCAAGATTTTTTATGCAGGTTGATAAAGTTGCTGGTAATGATGTTGCGGGAAAAACTTTTGTTACAATATCCGCAAATCCAAAAATTATTGAGCATTTGAATATTGGTGAAAAAATTTCGCTAAAAGGAAATTTAAGAAAACCTTTTTCAGCCTCAAATCCCTCTCAGTTTGATTATAGTATTTATCTTAGAAATTTTAATACCTTTACCGTCTTATATTCTGATGGAGATGGCTTGAAGTTTATAAATGACAGGACTTCTATGAAATGGAAATTTTTGCAGGGACTAAATGATACAAGGAATAAAATTTTAAAAACTCACTCAAAGTTTTTAAAAAGTCCAAATCTTGAAATTTTGGGTGGTATTGTTTTTGGTGATGATGCCGTCGCACCTCCGGATTATATTAAAACATCTTTCATAAATTCTGGTTTGTTACATATTTTAGCTGCTTCCGGCATGAATGTGGCATTTATTTTCTCGTTTTGGTTTGTAATATTACGGTTTTTAAGAGTTCCATATAAACCAAGAGTCCTGTCAGGCATGCTATTAATTATCCTATATACTTTAATGACAGGGCTTGGGCCATCTGTTGTTCGTGCAGCATTGATGTTGTTGTTTGTTTTAGCAGGAAAATTACTTGATAGAGATACTCATAGTGTTTCACTCTTGTCTTTGGTTGCAGTCTTGATGCTTATTTATAACCCTGCATATTTGAATAATGTAAGCTTTCAGTTGTCATTTTTTGTGACTTTTGGTTTGATTACAACGGCAACAATTTTTTCTCAAAAACTGGATAAAGTTCCTGATTGGTTGAAAGCACCTATTCTTATACCGTTAGTTGCTCAAATATGGATTGCTCCAATTCAGATGTTTTATTTTAATACATTTAGTTTGTATTCAATATTTGCAAACATTTCAACTGTGTGTTTATTGAGTGTTATAAGTTTTTGCGGTTTTGTTAGTTCGGTTATTTCAGTAATTCCACCACTAGCTGATATTACATGTAAGATTTTTGATTTTGGCTTAAATTATCTTTTGAATATTTTGGTTTGGATTTCAGATTTCTTTGCAAATCTTCCATATTGTATTTTGCAGACAACACACCCGAATTTGTTACAATTACTATTTTATTATTCCGTTTTATTAACTGTAACATTTCTTGTTAAATATGAAAAGTATAAAAAGTCTTTGCTTGTTACGTTAATTGGAGCGGTAATAATTCTTGGTACAACTATTCGACCTGTTTCACATAAATTGGAAATTATTGCTTTTGATGTCCAGAATGCGGATTCTTTTCTTATAAAAACTCCGCAAAATAAGTATTTCTTTATTGATACAGGGAAAGCTCCATATAAAAGTGGAAATTCTCAGGCAAAAATTATAATGCTTAAATATTTGAAAGACCATGGCATCAAGAATTTAGAAGGTGTAATTGTTACTCATTTTGATAATGATCATTCTGGTGGAACTGTTGATTTTATTAAAAATACCCATATAAAAACTCTATATTTGAATTCAAATGAAAAAGAAACTCAAACTGCAAAAGATATTTTTAATGAAGTTAAAACATCTCGCCAAAATGTCAAAATTGTTCAAAATAAAAAAGTTATTTATTCTGAACCAAATTTAACGTTAAAAACGTATAAGGCAAAAGTTGGAGGGAAAAATCGGAGTAATGAGTGTTCAACTGTCACTTTATTAAGTTATGGAAAATTTGATATGTTATTTATGGGTGATGCCGGTGTTGTATCTTTCAATCAGTTGCAAAAAGATATTCCACATAATGTTGAAATTCTAAAAGTAGGTCATCACGGCGGTCCAAGAGTTGTTGATACTCAAATGCTTGAATATCTGGGGAGTAGAGTATCACTGATTTCTACCGGTATTAATTATTTTGGGCACCCTAATAAAGGTACTCTTGATATTTTGCGAAATACGGATATTTTAAGAACTGATTTGCTTAATTCTATAAAAATTATGACTGATGGAAATGAATATAAAATTTACTCTTATGATACACATGATAAAAAATATCAATTCCGTGAAAAATTTTATTCAAAATGATATTAGAAAAACATCAAAACTTGACAAAATTATCGTAATTTTTACACTAATTGTTAAGCAACTCAAATCCACTCATAGCAAGTGTTTTGCAGGTTGCAAAAATGTCAAAAAGTAACCTAGGGGTTGAAATTTTAAATTTTTGTAATATAATGGGTGTATAAAACATTCGAAAAAACGAAAATCTTATAAAAACGTAAGAGCTAAAAAGTAGTTTTTGAGAATTTTCAATTTACAACTAGAGGATTACATTTTGAAAAAATTATTACTATTCACTATTGCATTAGTGTTCATGTGTTGTACACAAGTGCAAGCGGCCAATGTAAGTACAGTAAAGGCAGCGATAGTAAAACATTCTATCGAAATGGGTGTAGATCCAGCAATTACTCTTAGTATTGCAAAAACAGAATCAGGTTTTAGACACGAAGCAAGAAGTTCTCACGGTGCTGTAGGTGTCTTCCAACTTATGCCTTCCACTGCAAGAAGAATGGGATTAAATCCATATTCTCTTGATGATAACATCAAAGGTGGAATTATGTATTACAAGTCGATGTACAAAATGTTTGGATCAATGGAATTAGCTTTAGCAGCTTATAATGCAGGTCCTGCAAATGTTAAAAAATATCGTGCAGTTCCTCCTTATAAGGAAACAAAAAGATTTGTAGCTGGTATTATGGCTGATTACAATCATTTTAAAGCTCATCCAGATCCTGCAATGATTGCAGTTAAAAAGCCAACACCGGTTGCTAACCGTACTGTAGTTGCAGCTCAAACTCCAAAAGTTCCGGCGGGTGCAGCTAAGATGGTTGCTAAAGCTCCAGTAAAATCAGCTCCATTACCAGTTTCTAGATTTGAAGAAGCTAGAAAGGTTAATGCTCAAATGATTAAAGCTATGCCTATGGAAGGTGAACTTAAATCTCAATCAGTTGCAATTTAATTTTTGGTTATGAATGTTGAAAATAGATGAGTCGATTGGCTCATCTATTTTTTTGATTTTATTTTTATAAAGTTTAATATAATAACTTTGTGTTGATTTCCTTTACTTATTATTTTAAATAGTGTTAATCCCAAAAATTTAATTTTTTTTATTTTTGTTCGGTATTTTTCTATTTGAATATTATATTTGTTACAAAATACTTTTGTCATATTTTCGGCTATTACATAGTCTTTGCGTTTATCTTTTAGAGTTATAAGTGAACCTTTTCTTTTCCAATAGTAATAATATATATTGGGGACAGTTACAAGTTTTTTTAGTTTATAAATAATTTCGGGAGTTGTAACAATATCTTCATAAGCAGTTAATAATGGAAAATTAATATTTTTTTGTTTGAGATTTTTTAATCTGTATATTTTATTCCAAACATAATTTTGGTCAGGAATATCGCATAATTTTAGTTTCTCATCAATATTTGATGTTACTATTTCGTTTTTGTATTCAAGTAATATATTTTTCTTTTTTTTGCTACGTCTTATAAAACCAGAAACAGCAATATCTGCATTGTATTTTTGTGCAGTTTTGTACAATTTTTCAAAAAAGTTTAAATCAACCCAATCATCTGGGTCTACAAAACCAATAAACTCTCCGTGTGCAATTTTAATTCCTTCATTTCTTACATAGCCTATCCCTTTATTTTCATGCGTTATTAATATAATTCTGTTATCTATATCTTTATATTTTTTTATAATATTTAAAGATTTATCTATAGAACCATCATTTATACATATTATTTCAATTTCATTCAAGGTTTGATTTATTAAACTATTTAAACATCGTTCTAGGTAGTCTTCCACATTATATATCGGAATTATAATACTTATTTTTACCATTTAGTTCTCCTTTTTAGAAGTGTTATTTGTATTTTTTATTATTTATTCTATGTGTAACACATATATTATACATGTATAGCTTGTAATTTCAAGTAAAAAATATAAGTAATGGTTTGTTATTACTTTTTTTAATCAAGATAAAATTGATTAAAGAGGGAAAAATATGAACTTAAAAGAACAATTAGGCAAAAATATTCAAAAATATCGAAAGCTCAATTCTATGACGCAAGAAAAACTCGCTGAAATGGTTGATGTAGATATTAATAGTATTAGTGCAATTGAACGTGGAAAATATTTCCCATCTCCAGATAATCTTGTAAAAATTGCGGAATCTTTAAGAATTCCGCTTTCTGACTTGTTCACATTTTCTTTAAATTATTCTTGTGAGGATTATCAAAAAGAAATAATAAATAATATAAATTTATTAAAAAATAATAAGTCTAAACTCTCTGCTATCAATACTTTTATCAAGAATATTTTGATAAATTAATCTTAAAAATTTTTTATTTTTGCTCTGTTAAAATTTGTAAAATTATTCAGTAGAACTAGTTAAATAGTATTATATTTTTTACCCATTTGTGGTATATATAAATTGTACATAAATGAATTATATTATATTTATTATAGTTCAGTAGATTGGAGGAAAAAATGGCAGTAGGTCAATTCGTTTTTATGTTACACAGTCACCTACCTTATTATAGAAAAGCAGGCATGTGGCCGTTCGGTGAAGAAAACCTTTATGAATGTATGGCAGAAACATACGTTCCGCTTCTAAATGCGATTTCAGAATTATATGATGAGGGCATAAAAGCGAAATTAACTGTAGGTATTACACCTATTTTGGCTGAACAGTTGAATGATGAACACTTGAAACAAGGTTTTGTTGAATACTTAGATTCTAGAATTAAAAGTGTTTCTAAAGATTTGGACAGATATCCTGATCCAAAAGTTCCTCACTCTCAACATTTGAAATATTTAGCAAAATATTACTTTGATTGGTTTAACAATATCAAAGATTCCTTTGTTAACAAATATCACATGGATTTGATTTCGGCATTTAAAAAATTCCAAGATTTAGGTTGTATTGAAATCACAACTTCCGGTGCTACTCATGGTTTTTCTCCATTACTTGCAACAGATAACAATTTGAATGCTCAATTCAAAATTGGTTCTGATACAACAAAAAGATTGTTTGGTAAAAAAGCAAAAGGTTGTTGGTTGCCTGAATGTGCTTACCGCCAAGGTTATGAATATATTGGCAAAGATGGTCAAAAACATTGGAGACCAGCTATTGAAGTTACTCTTCAAAACAATGATATTGAATATTTCTTTACGGAATCTCATGTTATTGAAGGTGGAAATTCAATCGGTTGTCGTCGTGTAGTTGGTGTTTACGGAAACATTGAATATATTCCGTTACCAGATAGAGAACCAACCGGATATGATACATATTCTGCTTACTGGTTACCTGATGCACAAGTTGCTGTTATGGGTAGAAATGATAGAGCAGGTTATCAAGTTTGGTCAGCTGCTGATGGATACCCTGGAGATGGTTGTTTCAGAGAATTCCACAAAAAAGATGACAAATCTGGTATGAATTATTGGAGAATTACTTCACCTAAAACTGATTTAGGCGATAAAATGCTCTATGATCCGGTTTTGGCTTTGAATAAAATTAACGAAAATTCAGATCACTATACAACAATGCTTTATCACTTGTTGAATGATTACAAAAATTCTCACAATGGTAAAGAGGGATTGATTATGGTCTCATTTGATACTGAGTTATTTGGTCACTGGTGGTTTGAAGGTATTGAATTTATTAAACAAGTTATTAAAAAGTTCAATCAATATCTTCCTCAAGTTGAAAGAATGACTGCTGGTGAATATTTACATGCTCACCCTCCAACAGAAGCAATCCAAATCCCAGAATCTTCTTGGGGACAAGGTGGACACTTCTACGTATGGAACAACCACTTGACTGAATGGATGTGGCCAATTATTCACTCTTGTGAAAAGCGTATTACATCTATTGCGGATAAATATCCAAATATTCCAGATGATAAGCTATTGCATAGAGCATTGAATCAATTGGCTAGAGAAAATCTATTATTGCAAAGTTCAGATTGGCCGTTCTTAATTACAACATGGCAGGCTAAAGATTATGCAACAGATAGATTTAGAGAACATGTTGACAGATTTGAAGAGATTGCTGACATGATTGAAAGCGGTAACATTGATAATGCTGAGTTAGAAAAAATTGAAAGCATTGATAATTGTTTCCCTGTAATTGATTATCGAGTATATCAATCAATTGAAGAGGGTGTAATTCCGCAACAATCTAAAAAGTTGGCACCTTTGTACAAAGATTAAACATAAATAATATTTTACAATTCATTTTACAAGTCTCGGTTCAAAAAGCTGAGGCTTTTTATTTTAGGTCTAAAAATTTATGTTTTTTGTTTGGGTAAATAAGTTGGGGGTATTCATTTTTAATTTTTTCTAAATCACTATTGCTAATAGAAATTTCTTTTGCAGGTTCATAAATTGTTTTTTTATTCCCCTTTACTCTAAAAAACTTGCCTTTGGTATTTCTATAATACTTTAGCATATTTTCTGCGAAATCACATTTCCCACTCCACGCATCAACAATGATTGATTTTGGGTGAAAATGTCCTTTTTCAACTGGAACATCGGGTGGATTTATAAGACAAACAGAATGGTCGATTACTTTTTCTTTTCCATTTACTATATTGTACATGTGAATTCTTGAGACATTTTTAACCCCATTCAATTTTAGGACAATTTCGGAAAGCATTGCATCTTCTAGGCAATTACCTATTTTTTCATTTTTTATATATTTGATTATTTTCATTGTTGTGGAATCTTTTTTAATGGAATCCTTTTTAAAACTCTTTTTTCTAAGGTCTTTTAATTGATAAATTTTGTCGTAGATATGTTTTTTTATTTTGAATTTCTTTTTATTTTCTTTTGATAGAAATAAGTAACGGACAAAATCATCAACTTTTTCTAATGCCGTTTTGGGTGGACGACGCTTATTAATTGCAGGGGTTTGTTCAAGCAAATCCATAACTTGCCCTAGGTTATTTAGTCGAGATGAGCATAAATTATTATTTTCTAAATAAGAAATAATGCCCTCTTGGTGTTTGGTTGTAGAAAAATGTGGAAATGTAGAATTGACGATATGGGATACCCATTGAGCATCTCTAATTTGAGAACAGCGAGAAGTAAAACTTTGATTTGTAGTGTTTCTAAGTTCCATAGATTGATAAAGGAAGCTAAAAATAATAATTGATTGAATTTGCAATGATATTTACAAATATTAATGAAAATTTTTTAAAAAGTTCTTGCAATTTTTTTTTTAGCACATATAATAAAAAAGTAACCGAAGCAAATGGGAGCGTAGCTCAGTTTGGTTAGAGCGCATGCCTGTCACGCATGAGGTCGCGAGTTCGAGCCTCGTCGTTCCCGCCATTTAAATTAAGAGCCTTGTTAAGAGGCTCTTTTTTAGTGTCTGATTGATTTTCAGCGAGTTCGAACCTACCATTTTGAGAGCGACCTAGTCTATTCATCTCTATTATGTCATAGAATACAGGATACAAGGTTATATCTATATTTTTGCCTGATGCAATAAAGTTCGAACCAATTATTTCACAAATAGTTCTTTTTTCTGATGGAGTTGCTTCCATAAAAATTTTGCTTGCATTTTTACAGAACTTCAATATTAAATCAGATTGTTTGTAAAATTCATCATCTGCTTTATTTATGCATTCCAATTTTTCAAGTAATTGTTCTTTCTCTGCTTTCAACTCTCTATAAGTTTGATTCCATAACTCATTTTCAGCAGAATCAGAACTTTTTAGCATGCGTTTATAACCATTCTGAATCATTTTATCTATTTCTTTAATACGTTTATAGATGTTATCCTGTGTTGTATTACTATAATTGCTCTTCAAGTCATGAACTTCTTTTAAACTATTCTTAACTTCGTCTATGAGTTCTTGTGGGATATTTTCTAAACCCTTTAGGATTTCAACTATAAACTTATCTATTTTACCCTCGCTTATATAAGAATCCTTTTTGCAAGTTTTAATTTTGCCCTTACCTGTACAATGGTAGTATATATATTCTTTTCCACTTGGCTTAACTTTTCTTTCTGCGGTATAACTACATCCGCATATACCACATCTGAACAAACCAATATAAGGAAATTCAATATCATGTTGCCTTGTTGTACTATTTGCATTGTTTAGTTTATCTTGTGCTAATTGAAATAATTCTCTACTAATCAGAGGTTCATGTTTTCCATTTGGGTATAATTTGCCTTGATATACATAATCCCCAACATACATTGGATTTCTGAAAATTCTTTGAATTGTTGAGACTGCATATTTGTTTCCATCTGGATTTCTTAAACCTTCTTCATAAAGAATATTATTGATAGATGAGGCTGATAGATTTTCATATACAAACAGGTTAAATGCCCTTATTGCATATTCGGCACGTTCTGGGTCTTTTATAATTGCATGCTTATGTGTTCCATCATTTCCATACATGTAACCTAGCGGTGGATAAAGTGCATATCCTTGTTCAATACGTTCATTTAAACCTTTTGCAGATTCTTCCGCTAGGTTATCAACATATTGCTTTGCCATAAGGACACGTATGCCTATCATAAATTTGATACTTGAACGTGAGGTTTCAGATAGTATTTCATTCTCTTTTACAAAATGAACTTCTAATCCACTAATGTTATCTATTGTTCCATAGTCCAAAAGATTTCTATAAAGTCTATCAACTTTTTCAACTAAAATAACTCTTTCCTCTTCATGCTCTTGAAGATAATCAACCATTCTGTTAAATTCTGCACGACCAGCTTTCTTTGCCGATTCTGCCTCAACAAACTCTTCTACTATTTCAATATCATTGTTATTTGCATATTCATGTAAGAATTTTCTTTGAGCTGGAATAGAAAATCCATCTTTCTCTTGTCTATTTGACGATACCCTTGCGTATAATACAGCTTTTTTCATGGCTTAATTCTAGTTCAATAACTTACATAAAACAAGTAAGGTTATATCCTTAATTTTTAAATATAATACTCAAAAATACGACTAAAACTTTGACGCAGATTGGCTTTTGACGATTTTTGCTCTATTTTTCTAGTAATAATAGGCTTGTAATCCAGTACCTGTAATAGTTTTGGGCTTTTTTATAAAGTTAAAATATTAAGTTTTGTAACAATGTTTAAATTTAGCTTGTATTATTGAGTACTATTGCGTTTTAGCCATTTTAACCAGAAATCTAGGCATGCTCTTACAAAAAAGGGCTAAAAATGTTACGAGCATTGGTTTTAAGGGGGATTTTTAATAAAAGCACCTTTCAACAAATTGGTATTTTATGTTCAAAAGCAGTTATATCAATAGTTTTACTTATTTTGCTAAGGTAAATCTAATTTTAGCAGAACAAGCAGAAATTTAAAACCCTTGCTACAAAAAGTTTTTAGGTGGGATTGACAAATAAGATGTGCAAATTATAATAGTATCGCCATCCCCCCAAATGGCAAACCCTTGCTATGACTGGGTTTTCTTGACTTTTAGAACATGGTTGTTTAGAATATAAGAGTAAGCAGAACGGAGTTGAAATCCGCTCCACATAAGCAATATAGCCATAAGAGACTATAGACGATTTTGAGATTGTCTACTCTTAGGTGGCTTATTTCGTGTGGAAATTTTAACTCCATGCACAACTGGCACAAAAGTAAGCAGGAGAAAAATGTTAATACAAATTGATAACTATAATATTAAACTCCATAGGGCTTCAATACCGAATGAAAAGGATGATTCGCCTAAAAGACTTACTGTATATGTTGATGCAATCTGCGGATTAGGTAAGCGTTACTACAGTAACAAGAAATCGCATGAACAATGCAGAAAGGAAGCGTGATGTTTAAGTTATTAACATCCTTATTTAACAATCGCTCAAAACAACAAAACAAACAAAGGGTATTTCAGCTTCAGCCTAAAATAACTTTTAGAGTTGATAGTTTTATTGAAAACGAGATAGAAGGGCTTGTAAACGTTCAAAATATCAATAGGAACTCTTTTTTTAGAGCTGCACTTTTAGACTTTACTCGTTCCTATAACGAAGTTGGACAAGAAAGATTTGAGGAACATTGGTATAAAAAGTCAATGACCCGATTGACAAGGAGATATACTGTAACTCTATCAGGTACATTATTACAAGAGATTGAAACTATCAGTGCCTCATATAGACGAAATAATATTCGTTTTAATAAAAGTCTTTTTGTTCGTTGTGCCGTAGTAGATAGAATTTGGAATATTATTTCGGAGGAACAAACCAATGGGAAATATTAACAAATTAAACTTTCTTGTAAATTTCTCAAAAGCATTTCAGCAATACAAAACTAAACTAATTACAACCATACGAGTTACTGAAACAAAACATAACTTGTTTGGAGTAATGGAATTACAGTCTAATCAATTTATAGAAGTTCATGTCCCTGAATGTGATAGTTCATAGGTGTACCCAAGTATTTATCAAAGAATAATATATCAATAAGTAGCTCTTACATACAGTATTAGGCAAAGAAAGGAGAAATAATGATAAGAACTGCAAAAGATACAACTTTATTAAATGAGAATAATAGATGGGATGATTTAGCATACTTAACTAATATTTCCTCATGTATTTGGTTAACAAAAGTAAAACAAATTATTTCTATTATGATAAAAAACAAGGTAGTACAAAAAAGAGATATTAACTTGCTAATAGAACAAGTTAGATATATTTCATCTTACAGTATATTTGATGTTGAAAGATATAGAAAGATTTATAATGATTACACTTCACGTTTCCTTAATGAGTCTATAGGAGCTGTTGAACAGTTTATAACTGACTGTAATAACAATAGTATAGATAGGTATTTTAATGTGAAATACATTGGAAGTAAAAGACAAAGAGCACAAATAGGAAACAATAAACCCAAAAATATTATAATGGACTTTAATAGTCGTTTCTTTGCAGAACATACTGGAAGAATTGAAGATATCCTATTGTACCCAACTTGTTATTGCCATTATTTCATGATTGCCTATCTATTAGAAATTATGAATATAAATCCAGAAAGTTACAGTACTAAACATAAATTTTTTGTAAAATTTTTTAATGTGTTAAACAAATCCTTAAGTTCAAGTGTATTAACTGGTTTCAAGGCTTTTGCAGAATATAAGTTAAGTTACCCATATTGTTGTTTGTATGATGAATTAAGAAAACTTACTTCTCTATATCAGAATAAACTCGTATTTTTCGCAACACCCCAAAATAAAAGTTTCGAAATATCAATAAAAGAATACTCCTTGATTACTAGAATGTTTGCTAATTTTAGAAATATTCCAACAACAGAAGATGTGGGCAAAATTATTTTTAATTCAACTATCAATAAAAGGCAACAACTAAAATCACGTGATGTTATTCACATAAATTCAGATAAATTTCTTGACAATGTAAAAGATGTCTTCTCAAAAATAAGAATTATAGAAGGTGCTAATGAGTATCAAATGCATGTTGAGATTACTGTATCAGGTCAAAGAATTGTAAATCGCCTACTTGATAGGTTGAGCAATGTAAGAAATAATGTAAAAACGCATAAAGTTATTGATTACATCCCGAATACTGCTAATATGATTGCATTCTTACTATACGGAGTTTTGAATTGCACAGAAGAAGCAAGAGATAATTTTAAAGAATTAAATCGGTCTTTAATACCTGTTTGGGGAAAATTTATTTCTAACTTAAGTTCTGCCAACAATAGAAATATTATAGTAAAAACGGCAATTCCTATAATACTAATTGCGAAAACACAAGAAGAACAAGAAGAAATTATAAGTAAATATTTTGCCGATACTGATACAAAGCAAAAAGCATTTATTCGAGAATGTATAGGAGAGTTAACAAAAATTAAAGCTAACATTCCAAAAGGAGAACCTAGTTTTACAGCAAGATTAGTAAAGGAGTTAAAACATGTCTATAACTGGTAATATTTTAATTGACAAACTTAGAATAAATATATCTTTGGCAGAATTAGATAAAATTGGTCTAAAAACAGAAGATTATAAGAAAAAGATAAGAAATACGCTTGAAAAGTATTTTATTAATAAAAATGCTTATTCGGTAACAACTGCTTATAATTACATAAGAATAACCCTAACACCTACTAGGTTTAAACCTAATAACAACGGATATTATTCGGATACTAATTTAGAAATGCCGTCAGAATCTTGGTTGTTAAATATTTTTGAGGATTTAGAATTTGATAGAAAAGAGTTAAACAAGACTGTAAGTATTGTTTGGATTCATTTAACTAAAAACATTCTCACAGAAAAATCTCCTAGTATTTATATAAAATTTTTATCTAATTATCCACTTAAGAAAGGTTTTATTCATTCTTTAATTTCTTCTAATAGGCATAATACTTCTTTGAGAATAGCAACCCCTAAACAAAAAACTCAAACAAGAGATTTCATTGGGGATAGAGCTTTTATTTTCTATGATAAGGTTCAAGAATTATTGGATAAGTCAAACAAAAATGGAGTTTATTTAAAATCTCCATTAACAAAGCCTGAAATAAAAGCAATATCTACACATGGCGGTTGGTACAAACCAGAGAGCAATTTTCTCAGAATTGGTGGATTAAATTTGCTTAGGAGTGAATTACAATACAAATATAAAAATAAAATTGCTTCTTTGCAACATTTCTTAAATCCAAAATCTCAATCAGACAGTCTAACAATGGATACTATGCTTAACTTATTGAAAAAACAAGAATTGTATTCAAAACTTAACGAATTTTTTACACAGGAATTAACTTCTGTTATATTCTACAAAGCTCCAACGCAAGAAAAAACTCATCTATCTAGTTACCAAAGAGCTTTTGCTAATTTAATAACTAATAATGATATTGTGGATTTGCAACTCGTTTATGATTCATTAGAATTAGGACATATATTCAAAAGAAATGCTACAAAATTTTATTCAGGAAACAATTCATTATACTCTGAACTATACCAAAAACTAATTTTGCAAAGTTTCTCCACTTGACAAAAGGACTATTATAGTAAATAATATATATGTGTAACCTAGAGACCTCTTCCTACAGTTAGCCTGTTATAGAACTCTAGGTTTTAGCTTTATAAAGGTCTTTTAAAATTTTATTATAAACACTTAAAAAATTTGAAGTATCTTTTAATATACTTGTGTTGCCTTGAGGTAAGTATGATAGAACTTCCAAAATCTCATCATATTTACTTAAAAGAGACTTAGTTAAAATGGGCTCATAGTGGAAAATTCTGTTTCTTAATTTTCTTATTGAAGTTAGTTTTTTAGATAATACATTAATTTGCTGTGCACCTTTAGGGCAATTTACAAAAACACCTCTAAAGCATTCTTTTTTATGCCATATCTTTGTACTGTATCTTTTAGAACATAACCCCGTCCAAAAACCGAAATTAAGATTTGCAATAACTTTTCCAATGGTAAAATTTTTGTTTTTGCATTCCGCTTTAGTATCGTTATAAGCTCTAAGTAACTTTGTATATTCTTGGTCTGCTAAAATTTTTTGTTGCCTAACTTCATCTTCTAGCCATGTTTTTGAAATCTCATTACAAAGAGTTGAATTAATAGAATTTCTCAAAGTAATTTCCAATATTGAAAGTTCTGGGTATAAAGCCTGTGAAATTCTGATATTGTTTTTATACCTTTCTAAGATGCAGTCTAAAGTATCATTTTCAGATTGAACAAAAGAACTCAATCGTTCAATACTTAAGGTTGTTCTATATTGTTCCAGTTCTTCAATCGTTATTGCCATAGCCAAATTATAGCATAAATATTTAATATTACAGGCATGTTTCAAATTTAGAATACTCTTATTACATTCTTATTTGCAACAATATCGAATATAGAGTTGCAGAAAGAAGGTAGAGAATGAAAGCAGAACCGATAAAAAGTAGAAAAGATATTACAAAGGTTGAGCAATATTTAAAAGTCCACAATAAAAGAGATTACGTAATTTGGGTTCTTGGAATGAATTCAGGGTTACGAGTATCTGATATTGTCCGACTTAATGTATCAGATGTTGTTGATAAAACCCACATTAAAATAATTGAGAAGAAAACAGGAAAAGAAAAGACTTTTTACATCAATGACAAATTAAAGAGAGTTTTAAAAGATTTTACTAAAGGTAGAAATCTTGAAGAACCTCTGTTTTTAGGAAAACAAGGCAAACGACTTGACCGCTCCCAAGTTTATAGATTTATTGTAAAGGCTTGTCGAGAAAATGGAATAAGAGTACATGTTTCAACACATACGCTTAGGCGGTCATTTGGATATTTTCACTACCAACAATTTAAAGATCCCATCGTATTACAAAAAATATTTAATCATAGTAGTCAACGAATTACACTCATGTATATTGGTGTTGAACAAGATGAAATTGATTTAAGCTATAAAAACTTTGAACTGTAAATGTTACAGTTTTTCCCAATGCTACACTTTGCCCCATTATGAACTGCAACAGTTTGTACCATATTGATACATTATATTCTACAGTAGCCAATATATAATAAAATACTGGCTATTGTCAAGAAAATATATCTCTCATATTGAGTCAAAATAATATTTTTGTTTCTTTGATTAACCTCTAAACCCTTTTATATTAACTATTTCAGTCTTTGCCCCAATATGGTACAAAATGGGGCAAAATAACGAAAGGGAAAAGGTATGGAACAAACAGAAAATTCAGCAACAAAAATCTGTCCTTTTTGCGGAGAAGAAATCTTAGCAACAGCAATAAAGTGTAAACATTGTGGAGAGTTTCTAACAGAAGAAGGGATGGTTAAACTTGAAGAGCAACTGATTAAACAAAAAGCACTAGAATTAGGGGTTGATGAAAAATGGATTCCTCTATTTGACCTTGTTGAAAGATATTATGTTGAAGGGAAATGGTGGAAACAAAGCCCTGCTTGGAAGGAACTAAAATTTATGGAAAAAAGTGCGGTTAGTAGTACCATAGCTGGCTGTGATGCCCCTCTTGGGTGTTATATATTAGCTCCATTTGATTATTTAAACAAAGGAATGTGGCTTAAAGCTATTGTTTATACATTCATTGGTCTTTGTACTTGTTTCCTTGGATTTGCCTTATTTGCTAATACCGCTTGTGATTATTATAGATACATTGTAAAAGGAAAACAATGGTAGAGAAGTAAATGAAAAAACAAATTAAAATACGAGTATATCCAGATGGCAGGATTGAATCTGAAACTGTAGGTATAAAAGGAAAATCTTGCCTTGGTTACATTAAAGAAATCGAGCAGCTTACAGATGCTCAAGTGTTTCACTCTGAATTTACAGAGGAATATTATCAAAGTTCTGTAATGAACAACGAATATAATGAGGAACAACAACAGAGTGGATATTAGGATTAACTCATATATTCCTATGACTAATGTAGAGGGTCCGAATACAAGGTTTTGCATTTGGGTTCAAGGATGTTCTATTCATTGTAAAGGCTGTGCTAATTCTACAATGTGGGATAAGACAGGTGGAACTGTTTATGACACTATGGAGCTTATAAACCTTATAAAAACCTATAAAGATAAAATAGATGGAATTACATGGCTAGGAGGAGAACCTACAGAACAGATAAAAGCTGTTACAGAAGTATCAAAGGCAGTTCAAAATATGGGACTGTCTGTTTTGGTCTTTACTGGATATGAGTATTCTCAACTTAAAGATAACCTTGATTTTCAAGAATTGATAAAATATGTGGATATCCTTATTGATGGGCAATATGAGCAAGATAAAGCGGATTACTCAAGAGCTTGGGTTGGTTCTTCTAATCAAAAATATTACTTTCTAAGTGATAGATATAATGAATCCGATATAACTGCTTATAAAAACAAATTTGAAGTACGAATAACACCTGATAACAAAATTATAATTACAGGAATGGGAAATTATAAAAAATTAGCAGGCATGATGAGGTAAGATATGGCAAAGGCAAAAACTCAATTATTGGAAGGCTTAAAGAAAACAGAACAACATTTGACAAACTTGTTTAAAGCAAGGTTTAGTGTTATTTATATTCCGACTTGGGAAGAAATCCGTATTGTGGAAGCAATAACAAGAATTGCCAATAATACAAGAAGTATTAAAACCAAAAGAGAAGTTTTTATTTGGAGTTCAACAGAAGGAATTAAGAAAAATCTAGGTGATTCTCAAGAAAAAGTAAATGGTGCTGAAAATCCGATAGAAGCCCTAAACTTTATAGATAGTTATAATAAGCCAGCTATTATGATATTAAAAGATGTTCATACGTATTTGGGAGTTAATAACAGAAATGCTGATAACAATTTCATAAGGAAATTAAGAGATGTCGCAGGTTCATTAAAGAATGCAGAAGTGTCTAAAAATGTTGTAATTATTGCCCCAACTTTAGTACTTCCTGTAGAGTTGCAAAAAGATGTTACTGTTGTAGATTTTGATTTGCCAACCTTGGAAGAAATAAAATCCTTGTTAAACGAAATGATTGAAATGAATGAGGGTTCTGGTATTCTCATAGATTTAGATGAAAATAGCAAGGAAGTTTTATGTAAAGCTGCACAAGGATTAACTTTACAAGAAGCGGAAAATGCTTTTGCTAGAGCAATGGTAAGTAAAGGACAATTAACAGAAAAAGAGTTAGACGTTATTTTGGATGAAAAATGTCAAGTTATCAAGAAAACAGGAATACTAGAATTTATTAAGACAGACTTCAACATGAATGATGTTGGAGGACTTGAAAATATGAAAAAATGGTTGATAAAAAGAAATAATTCTTGGCTTGGAAAAGCTCAAAAGGATTATAATTTACCAGCTCCTAAAGGAATTTTAATAACTGGTGTTCCGGGGTGTGGTAAAAGTTTAACTGCAAAAGCTATGAGTGCCATGTGGCAATTACCATTGTTGCGTTTGGATGTTGGGAAAATATTTTCTGGTCTTGTCGGAAGTTCGGAAGAAAATATGAGAAAAGCAATTCAAACGGCAGAGGCAGTAGCTCCATCAATATTATGGATTGATGAAATTGAAAAAGGCTTCGGTGGCGGTGGCGGAGAAATGGATGGAGGAACTGCTACAAGAGTTTTTGGAACTTTTCTTACTTGGATGAGTGAAAAAACTAAGCCAGTATTCGTAATTGCAACAGCCAATAACATTAACAGATTGCCGTCAGAAATGTTAAGAAAAGGTCGATTTGATGAAATCTTCTTTGTTGATTTGCCAACAGTAAACGAGAGAAAAATTATTTTCAAGCTCCATTTAGAAAAGAAATTAAAAGGGAGTATTTCTAATGACTTTGTATTAACAGACACTCTTTTGAATAGGTTAGCAGAAGCAACAGAGGGGTTTGTTGGTGCAGAGATAGAGCAGGTAGTAATTTCAGCTTTATTTGAAGCTTTCTCAGAAAACAGAACCTTAATAGAAGATGACTTGTTTAGAGTTATAAAAAATACCGTACCACTCTCAACTACTCAGTCAGAGCAAATAATTGCTATCCGAGAATGGGCAAATGAGAGAGCCGTTGCCGCAACTTCACACGATGAACGTTACAATTATGTTCCTGAAGAAACTCAAGAACAGATTGAAAAGAAAAAGAAAGCTAAAAAAGCAACTGAAACTGTAAAACGTGCCAGAGGAGGTCGAACTATTGAGTTTTAATGAGGTAATTAGATGTATGAAAAACAAGATTTTTAGAAGATAATTCAGTGTTATTAACTTATAAATATTTAATGAGGTGAAAGATGATATACTATTGTACAGACTGTCAATTCGCAAAAGAAATCAGCGATAGCGATATTGTAAATGATAAAATTAAACTTCCTGAAGTTTGCCCTAATTGTCAATCTGTAAATGTTATTTTGAGTAAAGAAAGTGGAGTAAATTGGAAAGTAATTTGTTGGTGGATATTTGGTGCACCTATACTTGGACTTATTCCATTTGAAACGATAGCAGAATCTGTTGGCTCTGATAATATTGCATACGACTTTTTTATGTTAATGGGAATTGTTGGCTGGGTTTTAGTTGGTTTATCTCCTAAATTCATTAAAAAGAAAATAAACGAAAATCATTATGCAGATTTTAATAACGCTTTAAAAGCAAGTGATTATAAAACAGCGGAGCAAAAACTTACAGATATTCTTTCTTGGAATGCTTATGATACAAACGCATATTTTGAACGAGGGAAAATTAGATATAAAAATAAACAGATTGAACAAGCAACAGATGATTTTGTTAAAATAACTTTAATTGAACCCTCTAACATGGAGTATGCGTATTATAGAACAACAATTTTTATGTCATATATGGATGAAGATGCTTACAATATTGCGATTGAAAGATTTAGTGCATTAATTTTAAGTGGTTATATAAAAGATGAATGTTTTAACAGTAGAGGGGAGTGTTATTTAGCTACACACCAGTATGAAAAAGCATTGGCAGATTTTGACAAAGCACTGAAAATAAATCCAATAGATGAAACATATAAAAAGAATAGAAAAACCGCATTAAGTAAAATTTCCGAAGAGAATTCTATTTCTAGCGGTGTTCTAGAACCTACTATAGAAACAATGACTGAAAATAATGAATTAGATGCAAATATTAAAATTGACCTTTCTACTTGTACGAAAGACGAGCTTATGAAATTAAAAGTATTTGATGAATCTAAGGCAAATGATTTTATATCGGCAAGGCAATCTGGAAAATTATACTACGATATTGAATCAATGGCACAAGATTTTAATCTTCAACCTCACGAAAGAATAGAGCTCGAAAACAAACTTGTATTTCCATTGAAACAATCATTTAAAACAGGGCGAACTATTGAGTTTTAGAGAAGAGTTAGGTATTTGGTGAGTATGGCATAATGTATGTTATAAAAATTGACTGGTAAAGAGAAGTATAGGAAAACAAAAATAAATGGGAATTCTTAATTTTTTATATGGTGTAATTTTAATTATTGGACTCTTGTTGTGTTTTGTTTTTGATGTTGTTTCCAAAGCTTTATTTGGAGGTAATACTACAAATAATAAAAAAGAGACAGAAAAGCAAGCAACTCAAAAAAAAGAAAAGAACTGGTTTGACACTTACATTGGTCATAATTTTTACTCACAAGAAGGTTCTATAGACGATATAGACAAGCTGAAATCTCTTATTGAACAAAACATTAAATTCAATGGGGATGATTTTGAGTTTTTAAACTTAACCTTAGCTATAGCTAAAATTTATAACTTTCTTTCAATGAAAGAAGAAGCTATGGAATATTTTTCAAAGTCTAAAAAAATTATAAATGAATTTAGCTTTGAATCGTTATTGAGTTACATAGCAAACGAAATTAAGGACAAAGATTATTCTAATGCAGAGTTTGCTTGTGATGCAAGACTTTCATGTTATAAATTGGGTGATATAAAAAATATTCCTGAGATTTATTACGAAAAAGCAGTTATAAAGTTGAAACGGAAAAAATTCCAATCAGCAGTAAATCTTGTAAATGAAGCAATAAGTCGAGTTAAAGATGTATCTGAATCATTAAGTTATATAGAAGTTGAAAGTTATCTGGCAAAACAGGAAAGTAAATGTAATTTGTTGTTAGGAGACATTTATCAGGAATGGGGTTGGTATAGCGAAGCTAAAAACTATTATGAAAAAGTTTCAACAAATAGCGAGTTATATCAACAAGCTCAAGACAATATTCAAAAGGTGAAAGGGGGACAAGTTCAAAAACTTTCATATATCCAAATAGTACACGATATTTTAAACTATAAAATAATTCACGAAGCACCAAAGCAAGCTGAACCTCCAAAAGATGAGCCCAATGTTTCAAAAGGGAAAAAGGAGAAAAAACAAAGAACTAAAACCTCAAAAATAATCTTAGAATCATGTTCTGCGAATGAACTATTAGAAATAGAGGGGATTGATAGCACAAAAGCAGCTAGATTTGTAAAAGAACGGTCAGAAGGTAAAAAGTATTATGATATTGAAACATTTTCTGCTGACTTTGGACTACAACCTCATCAGATGATTTATGCAATGGAAAAACTTGTTTTTACTGTAAAACCAAAAAGTAAAATGGGTAGAAAAATTGATTGGTAAAGGAGATAAATAATGTCAATAAAACAGGATTTAATGAACGGTGAATTATGGATGGCTCGACAACGTAGAAAAATGGGAGCTAAAAAATTTGATGAATGGATGAGGTCGCAAGAAATAAGAAAATATACTAATTTTGAAAATGAAACAGAATTAAAAAAATATATTAAAAAAGCTGGTTATGATTGGTCTGAAACATATACAATACAATATAGATATGTAAAAACTCATATTACACAAAAATATCCTATTTATTGGATTTATGAACAAAATAAATTGGTAGCTTCTGTTTCTGTAGATATAGATAAAAGGGTATTGAATAAATTTACTAAGGATATTACACAGGTAGTAGGCAGACCTTGTTTTTTTGATAGTATTTCTGAAACAAAAACTCCTGTATATAATTTCCCTACTATTTATACAGATAAGGATGTATTAAAACAAACTTTAAATAACCTCAAAATTTCAGCAATAGAAGGAAGAGGAAAATTAAGTTTTGAAATTCCCAATTGTTTAATTGAATTAAAGTCAAGTAAAAATGGTGCTTATGAATTTAAAGCTACAGGATATGCTGATTTAAAAGAAATTCACAGATACTTTTCCAAAATTGAATCTGAATATGAACGAATTGTTCAGTCTAATATTTGTAAGAACATTAAATTAAAAGTTGCCAAAAATCCTTCTTTGAAATTAGAACAAGAAGAAGTTCTAGAAGATAATTCGATATTACTCACAATAAGTATTTAGGAGCTTAAGGAGGCGATATGTCCAGAAAACCAGATTATAGAACATTTTATGAACTAGTAACCCTCGTAATAGCTGCAATCGTTGCTACTACAAAGTTTTTGATTGAAGTTAATAAACGTGGACTTTGGAAAGAGTGTATTGTTTCTATAGCTATTGTCGGAGGACTTAACTATGGTTTGTATGTACTAGGAAATAGTAATATTTTACCATTTGAGGTATTTGGTTGGAGTTGTTTAATTTCTTTCATTGTCTTTTGTGTGTATTGGAGTGGATTGTTTAATGCTAATTCACCACGTCAATTTTCTCAAAGAGATTTGAAACGTAATTCTGGCTACTGGGGACAACAATCTTGGTGGTGGAATTTAGATGGTTGGAGATTTGAAGAAGAAGTTGCAAAAATCTTTACTCTTCTAGGCTATAAGGCAACGGTAACGAAAGGCTCTGGAGACGGTGGAGTAGATATAATTCTTGAAAGAGAAGATTATAGAGCTATTGTCCAATGCAAACATTATCGTAATCCAGTTCCACCTGAACCTATAAGAGCTTTATGGGGTTGTAAAGACGATTTTGGGGCTAATGAGGTAATATTAGTTGCATCATCCGGAATTACTCAATCTGGAGCAGATTTTATAAGCAATAAACCAAATTTTAAAGTTCTTAATCTTGACGATATTATTGGTTTAAGTGAACAGGTTAATACATCTTCAAAAGTTGCAAGCGGTAATAATTATGGTCGGAGATTAGGTATAAATGCTAGATAGAAAAGAAAAAGAACGAATACTTTATGGTAAAGAAGACTTTATTACCATAAACTTTAGTAAAGGTTTTGTCCTAATAGCTCTTTGCATCGCAATATTTTTATTTCTAGTTATAGTTTTATTCTCTATAACAAAAGCAAATAAAAATGATTCAAAAGTTCAAACTACACAAGAACAACAAAATATAGAAGATAATCAAAAGACACAATCTCCTAAAATAGAATTGGTTACGCAAGTTGAAACTTCTCCAATACCTTCACAGTTAGCCATAATAAAGAAAGTAAATTCAGATGAAGCAACATTAAAAAGTGTTTTGGATAGTAATGCTACACAACAAGAGAAAGATAAAACTTTTTTGATTTTTTACCGTAATTTAGGCTTTTATATTGAAGATACTCTTGCAAGTGGTGCAATTTCCCCAAATACGGCAATCGAAGCAGAGCAAAAACAAACGGTTTCTGTTGGTGGCATTACCTATAAAGCAACTTATGAGAGTAAAAATATGTCAATGGAAATAATATCTCCAAAGACTCCAGTATTTAAAACGGAATGGGGCTTTGATGATTATAGTTCTTTGGCAATTAAACATAAGTACCTTTATGACAATTATTCAAAGTATCTAAGTCAATCTATCAAGGATTTTCTATTGATTAAGATAAAGGAAGATAAAGACAGACAAGGGGTAGATTATAAGACATTATTATATCAAGGAAAAGATTACGGCGTAAATATGCCTGAAAACCTAAAATCTTGGTTAGCAAGTTGGGAAACCTTCATGCAAAAGTATCCTAATTTCCCATTAAAAGGCACTATTCAAGATTTCTGTAATGCATATAAAAATAATAGTGAAATATCAAGAGAGCCAAAATTTCTAATGCTTGATGAGTTGAACTAATTCTACAATTCAAACCTTTGCAACGTTTCTTCAACATTATCCTCTGTAATTCCAATATATCGCAAGGTTATTGATGGACTGGAATGATTCAGCAGATATTGAAGAATCGCTACATCATGAAAATTTTGGTAATGATGATAACCAAAAGTTTTTCTTAATGTATGAGTTCCAATGTTGTCTTGTATTCCACACTTACGACAAGCCCTATTTATAATCAAATATGCCATAACTCTTGTTATAGGTTTATTCTCTCCGTTTCTGCTTTTGAATAAGTAATCTGATAAAGGTTTGTTTCGAATATAATCGTCTAACATTACTTGTAAGTTCCCGAAAATAGGGAATCTCTTAACTTTGCCTGTTTTCTGTTCTTTGACTTCCACATGGGTTTTATTCTTTACATCTACAATTCTTAGTTTTAATAGGTCAGATATTCTTAATCCTGTATTAATTCCCATGCAAAATAAAAGTAAATCTCTAGTTCCGTTTTCTTTAAGAACAGATTTTATTTCTTCAATTTTTCTTGTATCTCGTATTGGTTGAACGTACTTCATGATAGCCTTATTTCCTATGTTTTGTTAAATTGAATTTATCTTTTGACAACAATATGATAAATTCAGAGTGTTACTTCTCTTTTAATGTTGCCCCGATCCCTTGTGGAGTCGTGATTTATCCTGCTTTTACTGAATTTAACAAAATATATATTCTGTTAAATTCATACTCTATTAGGTAAGTAAAATTTTGCCTATCTGGGGTGGGGGTAATTTTACCCCCTATGAAATATTGAACTTTCTGTAAGAACTTTGTTTAATAAAGGTATTGTATAGTTCCAAATATTTCTTTTTGAAAGCGGATGTATTGAAACCATTCCTTACAACATTTGTAAATCTTACAGTAAATGTTCCAACCTGTAATTCTTCAATCCCAGCATCATCAAGGACTTTTTTCACAAGATTTTCTTTTTCTTCTTTTAATTCTTTTAACTCTTGTAATTTTGCTTCAAGAGCTTTGATAGTTTTAATTTCGTCTTCCAAATTTGTGTTAGTGTAAATTACGTTTGTCATTTTGACCTCCTTTTGTTTATATATCACTCTTTCATGATGTATCACATTTCTATAAAAGTCAACGCTTTTGAGAAATCGTCAACACAAATATTTACAAAAGAGTGATATATTACAAAATAGTGCTATAATATTTATAGAGGTGAACAAATGACAGAAATATACAAAGTATCAGAGGAACAAAAAGAGCGTATAAGAAGGCTTGTTAAAGACTTTTTAAAAGAACAAAACACGTCTATATATAAACTTGCTAAAATGCTAAATGAAAAATATGGTCGCTCTGGTTCGGTTTCAAATCTTATGAATAAATTTGCACGTGCAACGTTTAAAACAGCAGAGCTAATGGATATAGCAGAGTTATTTGGTTATGAATTAAAATTTGTACCTAAAACCCAGATAGAGGGGAATGAAAATAGTTCTAAATAAGGCTAACTAGGATACATATATTGTGTCCTGCTAACAATAAACTTATGCACCATAATGAGTTTGTGTGTGCATAAATAAATTATTGTAACCCAACTTTATACAAGGGTTGAACGCTTTAAAGATATATGTTATAATACAGATACGTCGAGACTGCGTCGAATTTGCAGGTTTGAGTTCGCTCAACTCGACGTCTTTTTATGTTTACCTAGTTAATCTTTCTTAAATAACATATAACCAGAATCTGTATAACTTGCAGGTTTTACCTTTCCAATTTTTACCCAATATCTGATAGTTGAAATAGGAACATTTTTTAATTTTGCATATTTAGAAATTGTTAATAACTCGTTTGGTTCAATATCAATATTAGTATCTAACATTGTAATAAGAACTTTTAATGACCTATTCAAAAGATTTAACATAAAGTTTATATATGGTTTGTCATCACCTTTTAATTGGTAATGTTCAACTACAGACAAATATTTTTTTCTGTCTGTTGGTCGAATTACTATAGGTGTAAAACCAAATTTCAAAAGAATTGTATTCATTAAAAGTCTTGCACATCTTCCGTTTCCATCTACAAATGGGTGAATTGATACGAATTTTAAGTGTGATAAAATGGCAGTTAGAGGTTCATTGTCCATATTATCACTAAGCCAATTATAAAAATCTGTCATTAAATCAGGCACTTTTAATGGATTTGGCATGATTACCGTTGAGCCTGAAATTCTTACTCGACAATTTCTATAGAACCCAGCATTATCGTCATCTAAGCCTGTTAAAATTATTTTATGGATATTGAGTATTAAGTTTTCATTTATGTTCTTATCTTCATCTAAAAATGCAATAATTTTTTCAAAAGCTTTTGCATGGTTTACTGCTTCAATATAATGCTGTAAAGGTTTAGAGGTTGATGTAATACCATCATCAATAACAAGTTCCGTTTCTTTTCTTGTTAATGTATTTCCCTCAATAGCGTTTGAAGTGTATGCCAACTCTGTTTTTAGCCACTTATACATTTCTTTTTTGTTATTAGGATTTTCTAATAATGTCTTTAGTTTTTGTTGATTTGCTTTAATTTCATCTAAAATAGAGTTCATACTAACCTCATAGTTTATAGTTGTTATATTTTTAAACTATAAACCATGAGGTATAATTTTTCAATAGTTAATAGTTTATAGTTTACATATTTTAAAACTATGAACTACAATCCTTAGTTAATCCACTTTATAATAGTTTCACCTATATATCCTTTTACCCAAACATACCAAGCATAGGCAATAGCACTTTGATTATAAGTTTCAAAATCACCATTCTTAGCACAGTTTATGCGAGAACTTGAGATGTATATCGTTTGGGGTGGATATTTAGTAAAAAGTTGTTTGCGTTTTTGAGTTTCAAGAAATAAGACTTTTAAGAACATGCAAACTTTTCTTCCTATATCAACCTTATGTAGTGCCTGTTCGACAAATTCTTGAGCATACTTATACGGTGGATTAGTTACAATATCGCCATTGTGATACGACTCTAGATGTGCTAGAAAATCCTCAACGCCTCCATAACTTCTATCAATTAGGTCTGTTGCTTTATGTAGTTTCCCTGCATTATCAAATACTTTGGCAAGATGACCTTCACCACACGCACATTCCCAGATATTATCCAAATCTGGTTCAACCTCTAATAGTAACTCCCCTGCTTTTGGTTCAGTTGCATAATAATCTTCTGGTTGTCTTTCATGTTTTGAATGGTTACTTGCTCCTAATGAGATATAGATATTTTCTTTCATGGTTTATCCTCTTTTGTTTACCAAGAAAGAATTTATGCAAATTGTTTAACTTGTAATATTTTAAGCAATTTTGCTAAGCAAAGATATGAGATAACATATTTTGTTAGTAACGGAAGACTCGTTTATATGTTCGTAATAACTTCTAAAAAGTTCGAGCCTGTGAGCGTAAAGCCCGCCATTTAAATTAAGAGCCTTGTCAAGAGGCTCTTTTTTAGTGTGATAAAAATATTTCATTTTATTTTATATTTTTTATTTCTTCTAAGAAAGCATTTGCAGGTTTTGTAAATATTGGATAACGTTTCCAAACTAGGGCATATTTCGTAGCTAGTTTTGGTTTTAGTGGAACAAAACATACATCTTCATTTAGGCTATGTTCAACCAAATCTTTTGTTGTCAAAAAATATCCCAAGCCACTTTCTACAAATGAAATCGGACTACCTTGTACAACATTATAAGATGCTACAATGTTCATGTCTTCCAAATTCGTATCCGCCCACTTTGCAATAGCTCGTTGCAAACCTATTCTTCTATGCAAAATCAATGGTAAAGATTCCAATTCTTCTTTTGTTATAAATTTTTGTTTTGCCAAATTGCAGCCAGATGGTACTAGTATCCCCCACTCTGAACCGTCAGGTAAAGATATATAATCATATTTCACGCTATCAACAGGCTCTAGTAAGACCGCAAAATCTAAACTCCCATGTTCTAGTCTTTCACATACATCTTCGGCATCACCACTATAAAAATTAAACTTGACACCATTATATTTTTTTACTAAGTTTGATGCAGTCTTTAGTATTGTTTTTGCGGGATTTCCACCAATAGAAATTTCTCCCTCAATATTGCTTAAATTTGAACCGATTTCTTTTTCTGTTTTTTCAAGTAAAGAAACAATTTCTTCGGCTCTTTTTCGCAAAATAACACCTTCTTCTGTTAGAGTTATTTTTCTTTTCCCTCTAACTAAAAGTTTTTTACCTAATTCTTTTTCAAGTTCTATTAATTGTTTTGATAGTGATGGTTGAGAAATATATAATTTTTCAGCTGCATGTGTGATATTTTCTTCTCTTGCTACGGCTAAAAAATATTTTAATAAGCGAATATCCATATAATATACCTAACTTTTAACATAATTAATTATAGTAAAAACAACTATTCTTTCAAGTTATAATAAACGATAGATTATTTATATTGGTTATTATTATGAAAACATTTTATAATATAAATAAGATGATAAAACAGTTATGCCGTAAAAATGAATTAATGACAGAGGGGAATATTACACAACAAATATTTCTTTTTGCTGTACCTTTGATAATTGGGAATTTTTTGCAACAATTTTATAATACTGCTGATTCAATTATCGTAGGAAATTTTATTGGGAGTAATGCACTAGCTGCGGTTGGATCAAGTACACCATTAATTAATCTTTTAATTTCATTTAGTCAAGGGGCTTCAGTTGGTGCAGGAGTTATAATTTCTCAACATCTTGGAGCAAAAGATAGAAAGGGAACTCATAACGCTGTCCATACATCACTTGCACTTGCATTAATTCTAGGTTTGATTTTAACAATAGGTGGAATATTTTTAACTAAACCATTATTACTCATAATGAAAGTACCGCCAGAAGTTTTACCTGAGTCTATCACATATTTGCGAATATTTTTTGGAGGACTTGTTTTTAATGTAATTTATAATATGGCAACAGGTATATTAAATGCTTCAGGCAATTCAAAACGTTCTTTAATCTATCTTGGTTATGCTTCCTTAATCAATATTTTTCTTGACGTGATTTTTGTAGTAGGTTTTAAATTTGGAGTTGAAGGAGCTGCAATTGCAACAGTTGTAAGTCAATTGGTATCAGCAACGCTAACTCTTAACTATTTAATAAAAAAGCCGGCACCATATAGAGTAAAGTTAAGGGATATAAATTGTTATAAACGTTTTACATCAGACATTAATAAAATAAGTTTTCCAATAGGAATTCAAAATATGGTAATATCATTATCAAATGTATTTGTTCAAACTGTTATAAATAGTTTTGGGGCAATTACAATGGCCGGTTTTGGAATTTGTTTGAAATTAGATGGATTTATCATTTTACCAATAATCAGTTTTAGTATGGCTGCTACAACTTTTGTAGGTCAGAATTTTGGTTCTAGAAATCTTGATAGAGTAAAAAAAGGTATGTGGGTTACAATTTTAATGACCTCAATTTATTCAATAGTGATTGGTTCTATCATTGTTGGATTTGCAGATTTTTTTGTAAGTTTATTTACTAATGACAATGCTGTTATTTCAAGTGGAAAATTGGCTGTACTGTATTTGTGCCCATATTACATAACTATTGGAATTCTATATAGTTTGGCAGGTGCTGTACGAGGAGTCGGGAAAAGTATTCCTCCAATGGTTATATTGCTTGTTTCAATGTGTTTATTTAGAATCTTGTGGGTAAAATTTATTTATCCAATATTTGGAACAATTGAAAGTCTATATATTCTATATCCTGCATCTTGGACAATAGGAATGATTTTAATGATTATTTATACAATGAAAGTTAAATGGTTAAAAAACAAGGAGGCTCTAATATGATAAAAAACTTAAGCTCTAAAATTAGATTAAATAACGGAGTAGAAATTCCACCAATTGGATTTGGAGTGTTCCGTATGGAAAATTTTGAAGAATGTAAACAGGCAACTATAGAGGCAATAAAAGCCGGTTATAGATTAATTGACACCGCTGCTGCTTATAAAAATGAAGAAGCTGTCGGGTGTGCTATCAAAAGTTGTGGAGTTTCTCGAGAAGAATTATTTATAACAACAAAATTATGGATAACAGACACAACCTATGAGGGTGCAAAAAGAGGGCTTGAAAAATCCCTTTCTAAATTAGGATTAGATTATTTGGATCTATATTTAATTCACCAACCATACAACGATTATTATGGTGCTTGGAGAGCATTAGAAGAGTTTTATGAAGCTGGAAAAATTCGTGCAATTGGAATTGATAATTTTACACAAGATAGAACTGCTGATTTTATTTTCTTTAATAAAATAAAACCAATGGTAAATCTAGTTGAATGCAACACATTTTTCCAGCGAGAAGATGAAAAGACATATTTAGATAGTGAAAATATTTTAATGCAAGCTTGGTCGCCACTTGCTGCGGGGCAATCAAGACTTTTTGAAAATGAAACATTGTTGCAAATTGCTCAAAACCATAACAAAACGGTTGCTCAAATCGTACTTCGTTGGTTGATACAACGAGGAATTGTTCCTATTGTAAAATCTTCAAATCCTACTAGAATGAGGGAAAATTTAGATATTTTTGATTTCGAAATCACACAAGATGAAATGAATGAAATTAAAAAATTGGATACCGGTAAAACCTGTTTTATTCCTAGAAATACAGGGGCAATTGTAAAAGATTTTCTAGAACATGCGATGAAATATAATGTTTAATTATGAAAATAAATTTATGGAATGTTTGTAAATGTATTCATAAACTCAATTATATTTTTTGATGATGAAATTGAGTAAAATGGCAAAATTCTTTACTATTATTGAATTTAAACCATATTTATTGTAAAATTGAGAATACAAGTTAATTCTTTAACGGAACAATGAAAGATGCAATATAAAAATTACATAGGTTTAAATAAGGATATTATAAATATAAGAACATCTATTTTTGTTGAAGAACAAGGTTTTAAAGATGAATTTGATGAGATTGACAAAAATTGTTCGCATATAGTTCTTTATGATAATGATAAACCGATTGCAACTTGTCGCTATTTTTTCAAAAACGGAATTTACCATATTGGAAGAGTTGCAATAGTTAAAGAGTACAGGGGCAAACATCTTGGTAATGAAATTATGAATATTGCAGAACAAGAAATTAAAAAGGCTGGCGGGAAAAAGATAGAGGTTTCGGCTCAGGTTAGAGTAAAAGAATTTTATAAAAAACTTGGTTACGAAGAGGTTAGCGAAATTTATTTTGATGAATATTGTGAGCATATTGCTATGGTAAAAGAGCTTTATAAGAAATAATTTTAAAATAATTTCTGTTGCACATTATTTTCTAAAAAAGATTTTTGGTTGCTTTGTTGGATTTCATCTGTAGGTTTAAGGTTTCCTAAAATCATCAAATCATTTGGATTATGTTTTTTGTAATTTTCTTGTGCTATTTGTGGGTTTTGATTGGCATAACAATACTTACAACCATTTGGGCAAGTGTCATAGTCTCCGATATTTCTATTCTCCATACAACGACAGCTTTGCCTGTTGCCTGAATGTCGAACTTTTTTGAAGGTAATATTATTTGCGTTGCCTAAAATATCAGAGGTCATACAACCGGATTGCAAAATCCCATATTGTTCATAATTTTCACCTGTTGCACAAGTTTGAACTATCATATTATGTTTTTGTGCAATTCTTCCGATATTTTTTGCAATTTCGTTTTTATCAATATCTGACAACAAAATAATTTCAGGCATATTTGTTTTTAATTTTTTGTACATATCGACAAAACTAAAAATACATCTATCAATATAAGGTGAAAGTCTTTCTGTCATATAATCAAAAGTTTCATAATGAACTTGTTTAGTATATTTTTCAGTCAAAAGAATTGGGTCATATCGCCAAGCAATTCTCTGTTTCCCGACAATTTTAGATAATTTAATAAGTGTTTCAATACTTTTATCTACACTTGGTACATTGGGTTCAACATCTTTGCCATAAGCCGTAATTGTATAGTGGAAATATGTATTAAACCTATCGGTAATTTCTGTTAATCTATCTAAAATAGGTTCATAATTTTTTGAACAAAATACAACACAATCAAGGACTTTTGGGTCGAGTTCAAATTTTGTAACTATTTGAGGAAATCTAGGGTTTCTTGAATAAACAAAACCCTCTTCAAACCTTTTCAAAAGCCAATTTGAATAATATTGAACCGTATCTGTCCTTGAACCTGTGTTAATTATCATTGCATATTCTTATTTCTGATTAAAAAGGGACAAGATTTACCCCTTTCAATTTTAGCACAATTCTGCATCTCCAAGTCCGAATTGTTCTAAACTATTTGATTTTGCTTGTACACAAATGTACTCCAAGTCTGTTTTTGCTTCCATTGTTCTTGCGGAATTTGGTAGAACTTTTATGCAAGTTCCCTCTTTAACTTCAACAACTTTATTATCTAAAGTCATTGAGCCTTCGCCTTTTAGGAAAATATAAACTTCCTCGTTTTGTTTGTGTTTGTGGCTGAATGGCAATTTTACTCCAGCAGGCATGAAACTAACTGAAATTTCACAACTTGTTAATCCTAGCAAATCATGTAAAAATGCTTTGCCGTTTTCATATTTTGTGCCTACTTCACTAATTTTTCCGATTTCTTCTTTTTTAAAGTTTGTCATAATGCTTTCTCCTTTCGTTAGATATCTAACTATTATTGTAAAATTTTTTTTACACTTTTTGTAAAAGTTCTTCTAAAAGTAGAGATTCATTTTCGGATAAATTTTTGAGCAACATTTTGTTTAAATCATTTGAGATTTTTTCAAAAATTGGTTTAAAGTCTTCACCTTTTTGCGTTAAAACTATATTTGTATAGCGACTATCTTTTTCTGAAACTTCTCTTTTTAAATAATCCAGTTTTTCAAGTTTATCTACTAGAACCGTGACTGTTGCTTTGGTTCTATGAATGCAATCCGCAATATCTTTCATTGTCATTTTACCGTTTTTATATAGACAAACAAGAATATCACCATGGCTTGGTACCAGTCCTTCTGCACCGTTATTTTTTAGTTCGTCTATAATAAAACGATTTCCTTTTTCATGAATTTTAGATATTAAAGATAATATAGCACTCATACAAATATTATAGTTAGATATCTAACTATGTCAAGAGTTTCCTTTTTTCTTACTTAACACATTGAAAATCATGTATGGTGGATAAAACTCGCAAGTAGATAGTGATCAATATTTTTACTGCACACGACTATAATTCATTTTTAAATCGTGTTGTATGAATCTGCCCAACACGACCTACAAACTACGTAATTTTTATAAGTTTTATAAACTCTTTTGAAGCAGGTGAAATCGTCGATAAATCAAGAGCAGCAACTCCAATCCCTATGTTTATATGTGGCAAAACTTTGCAAAATTTCAAATTGTTTGGAATTGAATTGAGTGTGTATTTTGAAATCAGCCCAATTCCAATCCCTTCTTTTACAAGTCTAACCACCGTATCTGTATCTCTTACCAAAAAGCTCTTAGTAAAACTTAGTGAAAAATCAGTTTTTACAACTTCTGAAATCGTTTCACAAGCTTCTTTTACCAATATCATATTCTCAACTCCATTTTTCAAATAAATTTGATTAGGTATATCCTTATCTTTAGGAAATATTGCAACGATTTCATCAGTAATCAAAATCTCGTGGTCAATATTGCCAAATGGAGTGCAAGTAATTGCAAAATCAACAAGTCCGTTTTCTACCATTTTACTGACTTCCACTGGAGTTCCTTCAAAAACTTCAACTTTAATTTCAGGATAGAGTTTTTTGAATTTGGCTAATGGTTTTGCCAAAATGCAACCCGTAATCATTGGTATTGTTCCGATTTTAATATTACCTGTAATTAAATTTTTCTCTTGATATCCAACTTGTTCTATTTGTTTATCTAAACCAAACATTTGTCCTACAAAATGGAAAACTTTTTCTCCGGCATTTGTAAGTTGCAATCCCTGTCTTTTGTTTCTTATAAAAAGTGGAACACCGACTTGATTTTCAATAGTTTTAACAGCTTGGCTAACGGCAGGCACTGAAATGTATAACTGCTCTGCAACCTCTGTTATACTCCTTTTTTGTGCTACATAAAAAAATATTTCAAGATTTCTATTTAACCACATACTTAACTTATCTTAATTATATTCATAATTTACTTAACTATAATCATACTATATTATAAAAAAGTTGAAATACAAAATGTGAGGTTAAGCTATGAAAACAATATTTATTACCGGTTCATCATCAGGTATTGGTCAAGAAGCAGTTAAAGTTTTTTCGCAAAAAGGTTGGAGAGTAATTGCAACCATGCGAAATCCTAAAAAAGGCGAAGACTTGGCAAAACTTCCTAACGTAATTATTATGCCGCTAGATGTCACTAATATTGCTCAAATAAAAGAAACTTGCAAAAAAGCAATTGAAGAATATGATGTTGATGTATTGTTTAACAATGCCGGATATGGAATTATGGCTCCATTTGAAAAATTGCCGGAAGATGCTATTCGCAAAGTGTTTGAAACAGATGTTTTTGGTTCAATGTTTGTAACTCAACAATTTATTCCCCATTTCAAGGAGAGAAAAAGTGGTGGAATTTTAACAACGACATCTTTGGCTGCAATCATTGCACTTCCTCGAGATGGAGTTTATGGAGCAGCAAAAAGAGCGCAACAAGGAATGCTTGAATCTTTGTATTACGAATTGAAACCTTTTAACATTTTTGTAAAAGCAATTATCCCTGGAGGAACAAAAACAAACTTCCAAACTCCAATCAATGACCGCAGTGGTTATGAAAAAATTGCAGCTAATCAACAAAAATATTTGCTTGCGGGTAATAAAGAATTTCCAAGTCCAGAAGAAGCTGGCAAGGTGATTTTTGAAGCTGCGACAGACGAAAAAGATAAAATGTGTTATCCATCAGATAGTGTTTGCCAAAAGTTGTATGACGAGTATATCCACACAGATTATGAAAAATTCAAAATAGATTTTTATAATAGGCTTATCGCTGATTAGATTTATTATGAACAAGTAATGTATAGATATGCATTACTTGTTTTTGATTTTATGAATTTATTTATTTCCTTTCAATTTTTGCAACAACTTCTGCAAAATCTACATTGAAAACACCATTTTCAGTGCAACATCTATCTAGCGGAATATGTTCATCTCCACGTTTAATATCAGCAAAATTCATTTTTACTATTGAAACTTTTCTTTTTATGAGTTTGCCGATTAATGAAAGTGTATTGTAACGATTATGTTAATTTTTAGCAAAATTTCTTTTTGAGATGTTTATAAACTTAACGTATAAAGGAAAAAATAATGAATACTATATCTAATAATAATGTAAATTTTAAAGGTTCATTTGTTATAAATTATAAGAACTCAATTTCTGGTATGCGTGATGGTTTTGAGCATGCAATCGGGAATCACAAAAGGTTGATATTCGATGGTTTTGGCGGGAAAAAAGATACTACTTTGTATGTATTGAAAGATAGCAAAGATTATGATGCAGCAATGTTTTTAAAGGCAAATAATAAACGTTTTAAATATATGCCGGATATTAATACAAAGGCTAGGTTTGAATATTTAGAAGATGCTGAAAAGTTTATTTCGGAGAACAAACCAAGAGTTATCACAAAAATTAAAGACTTAATTGACTTTGTAACAGAAAATAGAATGAAACAAAAAGCGAATTATCGCAGACCTATAAATGAATATATTTTTCAAAAATTAGGTATTACTCAAGATGAAGTTACAAGGGTGAAAGATTCAAAGGGGGTAACTTTTTATAAAGATAAAGCCACTGGAGATACACGAGTTCAGTTATCTCCATTCAATGAAAATGGTACATATTATGTTCGAGTAAAAGATTCTACTTATCCTCATGAAATTTCTCGTTATGCCGTTGATAGAGATGGAAATTTTTTGTATAAATTTAGTACTCCAGATGATGTTATGCTATTTAATGAAAAATTTAGATTAGCTTGTCAATTTTTATGCCACCCTGAAAAATTTACAAAGTAAGTTTATAGAGTTTTTATGATACAATTTTTCAAGGAGGGTCTATGAAAAAACTGATAATTACTTTAGGGCTTTTAGTCTTTACATCTACTTCTGTATTTGCAGAATTTATTTTAACTCCACAGTGGAGTGAATTTTGTCCGGTTGAGTATATTAATGCGCAAAGTTCAAAATGGAATAAAAATAATGATTATTGGTATGTAAGAAGAACACAGTTTGAAGCTGCAATTTCAAAATGCCATGTTTATACTGGTAATGATTTAAAATCTTGTTATGACCAAGTTCGTGTAGCAGAACAAAATAAAAACAAGGCATGGAACGCAAGAGTTGAACAACAAGCAATAGAAAGTCAAAAATCTACAGATTTGTATAATAGAATGCAAACATTCAATGCCATAAATCATTTAATTGATACAATTGGCAAGTAGTGAGGTTATGATGAAAAGGTTTTTAATTTTTATGTGTGTATTACTTTCTTCAATATCAATTGCTTTTGCTGGAGAAACTTATTCTATAAAAGATTTGAAAAAAATGAACATTGATGCAAATTCCTCTATATCAAAAGAAGATTTGGCAAAGGCTCAGAAAATAATGTTGGGAGTATATGAAAAAACTTCTGCAGGGGTAAAACAAGGTAAAGGTCCATTTTATGCTGAAATTTATGATAAAGATGGAAAATTAATTGCGGCATCTTCTAATAGTGTAGTTGAAGATAATTGTTCAATTTATCATGCGGAAGTAAATACTTTGAAAAAAGCTCATGCATATTATAAACAGTACAATTTAGCTCCAAAAGATTTGACAATTTATGTTAATGCCGAACCTTGCATAATGTGTGCTGGTGCAATTATGTGGTCTGGAGTTAAAACAGTTTATTTTGGAGTTCCATCTAAAAATGTTGAAAGGATTACAGGTTTTGATGAAGGATTCAAGCCTAATTGGATAAATGAATTCAAAAAACGAGGAATAACTGTTTATGGAAATATTGAACAGCAGGCAGGAGAAAAAGTTCTTCAAGATTATGTAAACAGTGGAAAAGAAATTTATAAACCAACTAGGAAGTAGGAAAATTATGAATATAAAGTATAAGTATTTTCTATCTGTTATTGCATGTATTGTTGGGTTATTTGAGTGTGGTTGTACATATAAAACAATGCCAATAGGAATGCCAAATCCTTGGACAGAATGTAAAGATAGTTATTCTTGTGCTGAAAAGATTGCAGGATTTAATATGCCATTAAATCTTTCAAATTATACTGTAAGAGCAATGAAAGGAATGGTTGAAGTTACGTATCCATTAGATGATCATCGTAATGTTACAGTCCGAAAAACAATAAGTGAAGTTAATGGTGAAGATAATAGTGGTGACTACACAAAGTATCCTGAAAATTCAATACTAACATTAGATAACGGAGTTAAAATAAATGTTCGAAAAGATGGGGATAAGATTTATGTGATGTATTTTGGGGCAGAAAGCGGATATTATTCTGCTCGTTGTGAACAAGGTATGTCAGCTAAAGAAGTTGCGGAAATATACTCTGTTTTGGCTGAAGTTGAGGCGGCAAAACTTCCCCCGGAAGCGCTTGAATAGTTTTTGTAAATTTTTTTTAATATGATATCAAAAATATTAATTTTTGTTTTTTATACTGAGTCATAAACTTTGTAGAAGAAAGGATTTTATGCAAAAGGTGAAAAAAGTTTTTTTACTAACAATTATTTCTGTAATTTTGTCACCTATAGTGTTGGCAGATGTTGTTTCTTCTCCGCAATGGAGTGAATTTTGCCCTCCTGCATACATTAATTCCAAGTCTTCAAGGTTTAATTCTGTACAGAATTATTGGTATAACAGACGAGTTCAGTTTGAAGAATCTTTGGATCAATGCAAGTCTTATAATGGTGAATATTTGAAGTCTTGTTATTCTAAAATTCGTACAGAGGAAAGAAATAAAAATAAGTACAAAAAAATCTAAAATGGTTTCTAAATCAAAAGGAGATGTGTGTATGAATTCTTCTCTAAATATAAATTCTCAACCTGTTTTTACTGCAAAGATATCTGTGATTGCACAAGCCAAATTGTTATCAAAAGAAGATTCAAATGTTCTAAAAGCAATGGCAAAAAATATTGGAACAGATGATGATATTATTCATTTGACTGTAAAAGAGTCTAAAAAGCACCCCGATACTTCGTTTTGGGCAGAACATACCGCAGATTTCCATCTAGGTAGAAAAGCATATAAAACAAGACAGTCTAAAAATGTTTATTCTGGAAAATTTTCGCCTTTTGCTTATTGCAAAAGGGTTTTAGCTATTTTGAAAAATGCATATATAAAGATGCAAAAAACTCAGGTTTAGTTAATTTCATCAAAATTTGCAATTTTAACTTCTTCAAAAGATTTATTTAAAACTTCTTCAGGGTTTAATCTTTTTTTCAAAGCTCTGTCTATATGTGCATTTGAAATATAAATTTCATCTTTATCAGTTTTGTATGCAATATTTGTTGGGCTTTTTCCATTTCTTATTTCAGAAAAAGGAATGCGGAGTTTGTTTAATAGTTCTTTGAATTTGTTATATATATCAAGACTTTTTTTTGTGTCTTTTGAACCAACAAGGATTCCTTGCAAATTATTGTCGGCTAAATCTATTTTATCTCTCAAATAGGGAATGACGTTGCTAAAATTGTGGTTTGAACCCTCGTTCGGGTTGATGTGCATTAGTAATGCTTCTTTTCCATTTGTCAAAAGGCATGACGTACAATCGCAAATATTTTTTGTAAAAACATCTTTTCCTTGTACTGTTTGTTCTAAACTCCAAGGGTAATTGGCAAAGTTTATTTTAGGAATATTACTTGTGACTTCTGAAAATGTTTTGCTATTTACTGGTTTGATATAAGATGTAAAGCTGATGTCTGTCATTTTTTTTACCTTTCACAGAGAGTAAAGTTCCATAAAAAATAAAATTGCTATATTGTAACGGATTATAACGACACAAAAAAAGAACCGGCAATGACCGGTTCTAAATTGTTATCCTATCCTAAATCTTAAAAAATGTTTCCTTTTTGCTTTTCCTAATTTCCAACGATGTTCGTAAAATTTATTATGCTATAAAGTTTGTTCCAAATCTGTTTGCTCCGTGGAAGAAAGATTGTTTCATCATTTGAGTTAAAGTCTTTTTCACAACTCTTTTATCGTTTAAATCAACTTCGCTAATTGCTTTTGAAGTATCTTTATATGCAGATGTTACAGCATCAGAAAATAATAGCATTGTAGCCATTTTTATATCCTCTCTTTTTATTTGAAACCTTTAAAACTTTTTTCTTTTTCTTTATTTATCTCTTACATATATATAAAAACTTTCTTCAAAAAATTATTGACTTTTTGTATTCAAAATATATAAGTTTTGTTACATAACTTAATAATCACTTTAAAAAGTTAAAGAAAATACAGCACTATGCCGATTAACAGAGTATAAAAGTTATGAAAGGAATGTTGATACAATGGGATTGTCATCATCACAAGGTCGATTATTATCAATAACTGCGAGATTAACATCAAATGAGTATGAATCTCAACAGATTTCCAATGCAAAAATGAGATTGGCTACTCAATCTCAAGAGGCTAGTGATGATTATATTAATGCCCTAAATTCTCAACAAGTTCTTTATACCACTTATGATGAAAAAGGCAATGCAACCGCAGAAAGATTAACTGCAAATGCGATGTATCAGTATGCAGATATGAAAAATCAATATCTACTTACAAATACATCTGGTCAAGTTTTGTTGCAACAAGAAGAGGCTCATAAATTTCAAGAAGCAAGTAATCTAGATGAATTCCTTGAATCTTACGGATTAAAGAAACAATGGAAATCAACAACTTTGGAATCAAATTATAACAAATTGAAAAGTGCAGAATATGAGGGTTATAGAAAAGCTTGGGACGAAAAAGTTCAAGCTGCTATTGATAAAAAAGATTATACTGTTTCTTATCATAAAGATGGCACTCTTGTAACTGAGAGTAATTTATCATCTGATAAAGCTTGGGAAAAAGAACAAGGTGAAGCATTCAATAATTATAATGAAGCACTTGCAACATATAATAATGAAGTTGCAAAAGCAAGTGCAGGAATTAATAACCAAGTTGAATTGAGCAATGCCACCAAAGCATTATCAGAAGCTAAAACTAAATATAGCAGTTGTATAACTTATGATGATTGGGTTAAAACTAAAGCTGCATATTTGGATTCAAATAATAATGTTACTAATAAATTGAATAATGAATATTTGAATATGCAAGACAAGTATAATCCTGTTCTTACGGAATACAATACAGAAGCAGAGGATTATGGTTCTACAATTACAGATTTATATACTTATGATGATGCTACAAAAGCTCAATGGTACACAAATTTATGGTACAGATTGAATGGCGAATCTTCTGAAAAATCAGAAAAAAGCAAATCAAATTATACCGTATTGAATACAAAATTAGCAGATAGTACAACATGGATTCAAGATGCAATTACACAAGGAGTAATTACTATTGAAGTTGCATCAAAATCAGAGGATTCTAAAAATACAATTCCTGACCCTAATAATCCGACAGTTTATAATTTGAAAGGTATAAACTGGAAATCAACACTATTCTCTTCTTGTTCAGATTTAACTCAAAAAGATGATGATCAAGCAATTTCAAGAGCAGAAGCTGAATACGAAAGAAAAACCCAAGAAATCAATGCAAAAGATGAAAAATATCAAGCAAAAATAAAAAATCTTGATACGGAACATACTGCACTTCAAACAGAGTATGAGTCAATCAAGAATGCATTAAGCAAAAACATTGATAGATCATTCAAAACATTCTCATAGAAAATCTCATTAAGACTTATAAATATATTTTTCCCCTACAAATTTTTTCCCTCCACTTTATAGTATAATTTAACTATCAAATGGAGGTTTTTATTATGCATAGAGTAACTTTGATTAATGGTGATGGTATTGGATCGGAAATTTCTGAAAGTGTAATGAAAATAATTGATGCTACAGGCTTGAAGATAGATTGGGATATTCAAACAGCCGGTGCTGATGTTATTCAAACTGAGGGAACTCCATTACCTCAAAGAGTGCTGGACTCTGTAAGACAAAACAAAGTAGCTCTTAAAGCTCCTGTTACAACTCCTATTGGCAAAGGTTTCAGGTCTGTGAATGTTCAACTCAGAAAAGATTTGGACTTATATGCGAATGTAAGACCTTGCAAAAACCTAACTGGAGTAAAAACTCGATTTGATAATGTGAATTTAGTTGTTGTTAGAGAAAATACTGAAGATTTGTATGCAGGTGTAGAAGAAAAAATTGATGAAAATACTGCTCATAGTATTAAAATCATTACCCGTAAAGCTTCTGAGAGAATTTGTAAGTTTGCATTTGATTATGCCATAAAAAATGGCAGGCATGAGGTTTGTGTTGTGACAAAAGCAAATATTATGAAGTTATCTGACGGATTATTTTTAGAATGTTATAGAAATATTGCCAAAGATTATCCACAAATAAAAACAAGAGAAATTTTGGTTGATAATCTGTGCATGCAACTTGTACAAGATCCAGCAAAATTTGATGTTTTAGTTCTTCCTAATTTGTATGGGGATATTGTTTCTGATTTAACGGCGGGATTAATTGGTGGATTAGGTGTTGCACAAGGTGCAAACATCGGAAATGATTGTGCCGTATTTGAGCCTGTTCATGGTTCTGCTCCTGATATAAAAGGTCAAAACAAAGCAAATCCTACGGCCTTGATTCTTTCAGCAGTTGAAATGCTTCGATATATTGGCGAAAAGTCTTATGCTGAAAAAATTGAGCATGCTTTATTTAAAACTTTAGCAAATGGTGATAAAACACAGGATTTAGGCGGTAATTTGTCAACAACAGAATTTACTTCAAAAATTATAGAAAATTTATAGCAAAAAAGCCGGATTATACCGGCTTTTTTAGTTGTAATAAAATCTAGTTATTCTTTTGCAATGTATTTTGCATCATTGTTTCCTTGTCCGGTTACAAATTTCTTAACCCCAAGTTTTCCACTTGATGCATCATCTGCCATTATTGCGATAGTTCCGATAGGATTTAACAATGCAAATAATCTTCCTAATTTTTGGAATCTGTTTAATGGAACACTATAGCCATGCTCTTGTTTAAATGCTTCTTTGGCATCTTTTTTAGAACAACCATTCTTTTCCATATAATCTTTGCACCAAGCCTTAGCTTCTTTTCTAGACATTTTATCTAGTTTGTCTGCTTTAGAGTTAAATAATTTTTCTGCTTCTGATTTAGTATATCCATTGTCTTGATAGTATTTTATCAATTCCTTTTTCTCATTTTCTGATAAGGTATTGTTTTTAGTTTTCCCTGCTAATGCCTCAGCTAGTTGTGTAGATTTTTCTTCTGTTTTGTTTGATTTCTTTGGAGTTGAAGTTTGTGTTGTTGAAATAACTCCGCTTTGTCCTTTTAATGCATCAATTGCCATTGTTTACCTCTTTCTAATATCTTGTATTTACTGCTTATGAACCGGTTATTACATGTTAATAAAGTGTTTTTATTTTGATTAATTGATGTATTTGAGTTAATTTGTTACAAAAATTAATAGTTATTAACTATTAAATACTATCTTATAACTATTAGAATTTAAATAAAACAAACCATATAATATGGTTATGGAAAAGAATTTCGATGTAGAGAAGCGATTTGGTGCAAAGCTTGCATATATTAGAAAATCAAGAAAATTTTCACAAATAAAGCTTGCCGAACTTGTTGATATGAATTTTAATTATATCGGACAAATTGAGCGAGGAGAGGCTAATGTTACGATTAAGACTATGCGTATTCTTGCAAATGCTCTTGATGTTGAGTTAAAGGAACTTTTTGACTTCTCTTTTTAGGATTGTGTCGTTATTTTTTTCAAAAAAAAAGTGCTTGATATTACCAAGCACTAAATTACCTCTTTAATATAATGTGAATAAATATATCCTTAGATTTCGAATAAACTGTGAAGTCGTTCTTGAATGTCTTCTTCATCTAATTCTTCTGTTAACCTGTTTAAATCGATTGCCATTTGGTAATAGTTAGCGGCATCGTTTGTAAAGCCCATTTCTTGACTTGCACGTCCGGCATTGAAATATGCAAGAGTGTAATTCGGATTTAGTGCAATTGCTTCTTCAAAGTATTCTAGCGCTTCTTCTGCGTCTGCAAGTCCGTCAAGGTATAGAATTCCTAAATTATTCTGAGCGTATTCATTTTCTGGATTTAATTCTACAGCTTTATGGTAAGCAACAAGAGCTTCTTCAAGGTAATCCTTTTCCCAAAGTGCTATACCTACTTTTGAATATGCTCTAAAATCTTCCGGATTTAGCGTGATTGCATCACAATATGAACGAATAGCTTTATCTAAATCGTAATCTGCCATATATATATCACCTAGTGCAATATACAAATCATAGTTTTTAGGATCTAGAATAATTCCTGCTTGATATGTTGAAATTGCCGCTTCTGCGTTTCCTTTATTTTCTGCAAAAATAGAACCCAAAGCTTGGCAAACAATAGATGTCCATTCAGGATCCGGATTCATAGAAATCGCTTTTTGGTAATGTTCAATTGCATCATCATAAAGTTCTGCTTTTGCATAAGCATATCCTAATGAATTGTTGAAGAATGGATTATCCGGTTCTTTTTCAACTGCAAGCTTGAATGCGCTGACTGAATTCAATTTATCATTTTTAGACATGTATAAATGTCCAAGTTCATAATAAATTTGAGCGGTATCAACATCAAATTCTAATAATTTTTCATAACAATCAATTGCTTCATTTGTATTTTCAGGAAAATATGTTTGAAGAATTGTCGCAAGCTTCACTAATACTGCACGATTTAGTGGATTTGCTTCTAAAACTTTTCTGTAACAATCAACGGTTGTATCAATGTTTTTGTTTTGAAGAGCAATATCACCAATTTTGTTGTAATAGTATTCTGTATTGGTTGTTTTTTCTATTGCGTCTTTGTAAACTTGTTCTGCTTTGTCAAACATTTTGAATTTTTCAAAGAATTTACCAACTGTGTTGTAGGAAAAGATTGAAACATCATTAGACATATTTTTGTAGAACATTTTCATTGTTGGTCTGTCCCATGCAAGCATGATACTTCCTGTTAAGAAATAGTATAAAAATCCTGCATAATCCTTAAATGTTCCGTTTTGAGAATTGATTTTTTGCAAAATAGATTGAGAAAGAATCATTCTCGGACGACCAGAATTCAATTTGTTCATGTCAATTGCAGATTTGAATTCTTTTTCTGCAGACTGAAAATCTTGGGCTAATTGCATGAAATAGCCTGTATAAAGGTGTGCATCTTTATTTCTTGGGGAAAGAGATATTGCAGTTTTGCACTGCTCGATTGCCGTATTTATGCTAATTTGGCCCTGTTCCCACATTAAAGTTGCCAAACGATAGTAAGTTTCAGGTATAGTTGGGTCATATTTAACAGCATCGACATAATGTTCAATTGCTTCTTGCAGGTCATAATTTCTTTGCCCTATTAGATATTTTTCGTGAGCAATTCTTGCTTTTTCTAATGAGTCCTGCGCTCTTTCTTTATTTTCTATACTGTCTGTGCCTATCATTGGCATTAAAACTTGTTCTGACATTTTGAAGCTCCAATATACTATATAGATTTACATGTCATGTCGAGGGTAAATTTTATATCTTTAATACATGGAAGAATTTCTCATACATTTGTATTAGATGATTGGAGTATTTTATATATTAAAAAATCCGACAAACGTAGAGCCTGTCGGATTTTTTTAAATTTTAATAAATTTTTTCATATTAATTATTTCTGCTTTGTATTTTTGCAAGGAGATTAAGAATTTCCATGTACAACCAAACAATTGTAACCATTAAAGCAAATCCGCCATACCATTCAAAACATTTATTGACATTGCCTGCGAATTTTTCAATGAAGTCGAAATCAATGATTAGGTTGAAAGATGCGATTGCAACAACAACCACACTGAAACCAATCCCTAATAATGAATTGGTAAATAAGCCAGGGATTGATAGATGGAAGAATGACAAAACAAGTTGAAGCATGTAAATTCCAAATATTGCAAGAGTAGAGTTAAATATAACCATTCTAAATTTGTCAGTGCATCTAACTACTTTAGTTTTGTATAACAAGAACATGCCAAATAGTGCAAAAACTGTTCCAATCGCTGCTTGAGAAGCAATTCCTGGGAAATATTGATTAAGTAATGCAGAATAACTGCCTAAGAATAGGCCTTCGCACATTGCATATAGTGGAGTTGTTATTGCAAGCATATTATTTTTCGGTGCAAAATAGATTATTAAACATAAAATTAAACCACCGAAAGTTCCTACATCTCGAAGAATTGCTACTTTATCGGCAAAACCTGCGAGTTGTAAGTACCAAGTGTAAGCGAATGTTAATGCTAAAAATAAACCAAGCATGCAGGTTTTTAGAATAGTTCCATTGATAGTCATAGCATGCCCAAGTTCAAGTTCATTATCAAAAGTTGATTTGAAACTTCTTTCTCCTAAAACAGGATTAGACATAGTAAGCTCCTTTCGTATAAATATCCTCTAAATCACTCACATATTAGCATATAAAATAAAAATCTCAATTGTTCTTAAAATTTTTTTTGAAAAAGGACTTTACAATAATTTTTTTTTGTTATACACTAATTACATAATCCTCAGTAGCTCAATGGCGGAGCATTCGACTGTTAATCGAAGGGTTGCTGGTTCGAGTCCAGCCTGGGGAGTTTTTTCTATTATTAGGGCAAGAATTAGTTTCAAGCCCTTTTTTAATGCCCGTTTCAGGAGTTCGATTGTTAGCATTTTTTTGTGCTAAATTGTACTGATTTTCTACTATTGTTTGGAATATCGGCTTTAGTTTTATATCGAAATTTTTGTCTTTATATGTGATTTGTTCTGAAATAATTTCCATGATTTTTCTTCTTTGCAGCAGGTTGCCTTTCAAGAAATAATCATGTGCATTGTCTGTAAAACTAAGCAGCGTATCCGCTTTATCGTAAAATGCTTTATCAAGTTTATCAATTTCTTCCAGTTGAATTTTCAGTTTGTCTTTTTCAATTTGCAATTTATCATTTTGAGCTTTCCAAAAATCATGAGTTATAGCGTTGTCCAATTTGAGGGTAAACGCTTCCTCTATCCTATTTTCAAGTCTTGTTATTTGCTTGATAATATTATTTTTAACTTCTTTTGAATACCCGTTTTTCTTTTCATGTACAAGTTTTAGCTCCTTCAAAATTCGCTCTCTAATATCTTGAGGAATCACTATCAATCGAATAATTTCTGCAAAAGTCTTATCAACCACTAATTCATTGATATAATCTCTTTTGCACTCGCCACCTTTATTACCAGTACAATGATAGTAAATATACTTACCTTTTTTAAATTCTGCCGTTAATCGACAGCCACAATGTGTACATCTTATTAATCCCGTATAAGCAAAGTCATAATTCTTTTTTCTAGCTTTATCAGGGGATAATAATCTATCTTGTACACTGTAAAAAAGTTCTTTACTGATTAGAGGTACATGTTTTGCATTTTCATAGACTTTATCTTCAAATTTGAACACTCCTGTATAAAAAATGTTTTTTAGGATAAATTCAACAGTGGATTGTGGCACTCTTCTTCCGGAACTACTTCTAAATCCATCTTGGTAAAGTTTTGTGGTTAAACTCCTAAGAGAATATAATCCACTATCATATAAATTGAATGCTTGTTTTATGTAAAAGGCACAACTGTCATCTACAATGATTGTTTTTGAACCATCTTCTTTTGAAATGTTCTTATAGCCAATGGGAGCTTTATGCGGATATTCACCTAATTCTGCTTTCTGGCGTAATCCGGCAATCGTTCTTGCACCAATTACTTTTCTTTCATATTCTGCAAAACTCATACCAATATTTCGCATTAAATCACCTTCGATAGTATTCACATTTGCTTCGATTGCTGATAAAAGTTTTATTCCTTGCTTCTCAAATAAAGGTCGTAAAACACCTTGATAGTCCTCGGTATTCCTCGAGATTCTATCCAATCTCCATATAATAACAGCAGCAATTTTGTTTTTCTTTTTACTGCAATACACCATAAGTTCTTGTATTTCTGGTCTCTCAAGATTTTTAGCCGATTTCCCTTCATCAACAAACAGTTTAACCACTGAATAACCTTGCTTTTCAGCAAACTCAATACATTGTCTTTTTTGATTATCAATACTAAAACCGTGTTTTGCTTGTTCTTCTGACGATACTCTTGCATACACAACCGCTTTTTCCATGCATTCTACTCCCTTTTTTATATTAACTAAGATTCATTTTCTTTTCCAGAATTATTAACATTTGCTGCTTCATAAATCTCTTTTATTGCATCTACATAAGCAACAATTAAGTCAAAACCTTTTCCAACAGAAATCTTTGAGTTAGTTGCCGATATATTTATTATTGAATTATCTGTTTTAATTGTTATCATTTATAAAAACACCCTTTTCTTATTTTTTGTTGTTCAACTCTTTAAAGAGGGTAAAATTTATTCCTCCCTATTCTATCTTCGTAATCAATATTAAAATAAACACTTTCTGTCAAAATCTAAGTAGTGAGTTTTATCAATAACATTCTTAAAATATTTTGGAAGGTCTAAATTTAGTGGAATTGGATTATGCTTAAAGTAACCAAGTGCAGATAATTCAAATAAGGCATTATCACGTTCACCTGGATCTTGATTAGAGTAAAAATAATTGTCAAAATCGAAGTTCGTAAATTCGTTATCAAGACAAACATATTGCCATTGAGTATACATATCTGCAGTTGCTTCGGATAAATTATCTTCAGACATTTTATTTACCAGTGCTTTTAATTCTCTAAATGTTCTCGGTACATTGTAATTAAAGCTATATCTATCAGCATTTTGAAGAGCTGTTGTTACAATTCTATCAATGCAATCATTGTCTCGGTATTTTCTTAAATTTGAATATAGACAATTTTTTATATCCGGAATTGCTCGACAAGTATTACTATCTTCATTGTTATCAGTTGAACTTAAAATATTTATGCTTATGTCAAATGTGAACACATCTCCAATTTCTAACTCTTTTAAAATCAATCTATCAGTTTTGGTCATTTTTGTTGAAGCGATTTGGAATGTATTTATATAGTCAAAATGCTTACCAATACTCATTCCTCTTATACCTTCCAAGTGCTTATTGTAAAAATCTCGAAGCGGTATAGCAGGAATAACTTTTATTTGCATCAAATCACTTCCTTCTGTGCAGCAAGTTTTATCCCCACAAACACCTATCATATTTTCATTAATTATATTTGTTATTTTAGGCATTGTTTCCCTCCTTTTTCTTTTTTATCTAATTCTTTTAATGCACGCATTGCATTTCTTTTTGTCACCGAAAAGCTTCGTTTATTTGCTGTTTGACAATAATTTATCAATCCAATTACCCTTCTTAGCTCTTTTTTATTCATATCTTCTAATTTTTTCTCTTTCAATAAAGACACAACTTTATGACCGACACTATCCGGTACACTGATTTTGCGGCCTTGAGTAACGTAAAAACCTGTAATCATAGCCTTTTTGTAGCTAAAGAATTTTGTTTTTTTGGCTTTATTTCTAAGTTGTGCCTTTTAAGAATAGATTTTATAAACAGGATTTCTTCCCCAGTAATACCATGTTTTGCTGAAAGAGTTATGTCATCAACATATAGCGTAAACGTTATATCTCTTTTTGCCATATATGTTGCAATTTCATCAAATAGTTCCTTATGGGCTAAAAATGCAAGAATACTACTAGTGGGAGCTCCGGTTGGAATATGACCTCGATAAGTGCACATTTACACCAACATATCCAAAGCTTCTCCCGAGATATTTAATTTTTCTTGGAAAAATTTTCGAACATAACAAGCTCTTGAATTTGTAAAAAAGCTTGAAATATCGGTTGTAACATATACATGTTGTCCAGCGTGAGCTTGAGCATTAATGTAGTTATTTCCTCCTATCCAACACATGTTATATTCAGGACAATCACATATTTCTAACAAAATCTCTTTCAAATCTTTTAAAAGAAGTTTTAAAATTGCATTAGGTTCTTCAATTAATCGTTTCTTTGTTTTTCCCTGAACATAGTAGCTTCTGTAGCCTTTTTGACTAGCTTCAATTAAACTTTTTACCGGAAAATCTAAAATCTCTGCCAATTCCGACAATGTTGAAATATCGTATAAATTAACCTGTTTTTCGTTTTCCTTTCTTGTATCTGCTTGTGTCATTAAATTCCTTTCATCATTAAAAAGAGGGCAGGTGCGGGTAGATGGGACTCCCGCACGTATGATTACAACCCGATTGCCCTCGATTGGGGCCGGACGGAGCCTGAGCGACGGCCGGTTAAAGAAAAAGAAAAATGAATGGTCCTAATATATCTTAATATAGTATTAAGGAAACTAAGATTAAGTTATCTTTTTCTATGGAGGAATGAAGTATGATTTTCTTCGTTGAGCCAGTCGTCTCAATCCGGTTAGGACGAGATGGGCAAGTTCATTGAGTTCATCAAGTCAATCAAGTTCAATCCACCGATTTTATAAAGTCCCTTTTGTAAGTTGTAACCATTCTTTTGTTTTTTACTTAACGAATTCCTTCTTTTTGATTTCCAGAACTTTTTCACCTAGACCTATTACCTTCAGATACTTAGCGTATAGCTTCTTTCTTTTCTCACTTAATAAATTGTTGTCTTTTTCTTTTCTAACCATTTTTGTTCCTTTCTTTCTTAATATTATTTCTACTACTATTATTCTGAAATTTTGCACAAAACTACCTAAGACCTGTATCATTAGTCTGATTTGGCCTGTTTTATATTTTGTAGCTTCGGCGTTCTTTATGCTCTTATTCTGAATCAAACATACTGCTTTTTCAAAAATAACGTGCCTTTTAGCTAATGTAGATTTTCCTCAAAATCAGAAAAATCTACAACGCTATAATATCAGTGAATATTAGCACGATAAAAAAGGAGAAAATTAAGCGAATTTTTGCTAATTTTTGCTGATTTTACACATTAATCCTGTTAAAATTCGTCTATTTTTAGATACAAATCTTTACAAATTGCAGTAGCAAAATACAGCTCAAATTCAAACAGTGACTGTATTCAACACAAATTACAGTTTTTTTAACTTGTACGTATGATGATTATTCTTCTTCTAAGTCTTTTATTACAACTTCATTCGTAAAACATACATCTAGTAAATTTTTTATGATTTGAACTTGTTCTCTATTACTATCAGCTTTTATTAGACTTAACAAAGCTTCCTTTCTTCTTTTTCTTAAGTCTGCAAGTCTTTCGTTATCTTTATACTTAATAGAAGATATAAGCCTATTAAAATCTGTATACTTAAGTTGTTGATTTTCAGTTGTTTCCTTTAACTTATTTAATTCTTCCAATAAGTTTTTGCAATTATCACATTTTTTCTTTTCATTTTTTTTATTAAAATCTGGTTCACACCAATGACAAGGTTCAAATCTATAATCATAACTTAATGCTTTTACTAACCTTTCATTGGTTCTTTTAAATACTTCTTTTGTTGTTGGGGTAAAAGTCATTCCATCTTCGGTTATTTTATAAGAAAGGTTTAGTGTTCTACCGATTAGAAATTTAAAACCAGTTTGGGGCTCTATAATATGTGGATATCTATTAGTATTCACAAGCTTGTAAAACTTTGACGCAATATTATACATTTCTTCATTTTCTTTGTTTATTTCAAGTTTTACAACATTATCCTTATTAAAGCAGTAGTAAAAATGATGCTCAGTGTAGTTGTTAATAATTAAATTGAATATTGTTTTTAGGTCATCTTCTGATAAATACTTATCATTTAATTTAGTAATATCACATGTTTTTCCTGTACATGCTTCCATTCCTTTTTTTAATATTGATAAAAGATTCTCAAAATCTTTTTGTTCTTCTTGTGAATATTTAGTTTGATCTCCAAACATAAAACCATAATTATAAAAGCAGATAGCAATTGCTTTTAGGTGAAGACATACAATTCCGGCAAGAATTTGTAAATTAGGATTTGAATAATCACAAGCAAAACAATAAACCATAAGAAAAATAAGTATTGCTTTATTCGCCCCCTCAAACTTATTACACAAAGCATCTAAAGCCTTTGAATATTTTTTATCAAATATTGTACAGTTTTTCAGCAACTGCATTATATCAACATCATTTGCATACCGTATTAACATATGTAGTATATTTGAAACTTCAATTGGATTATTTATTTCTCTAAGGAAGTTTTTTTCTTGTTCATTAAAATCGTCGTTCATAGCCTTATTATAACACAAGCTATGATTGTATTAGCTAATTCCTAAATAGTACGAATATTCGTATAATGTTAGTTAATCGTACTTTTTAGCCAGTTTATAAAAAGAAGTTGGTTTTAAATTTAGTTGTTTCATTGCTTCTCTGGCAGTGATAGCTCCGGATTTCCAAACCTTATAAACATTATCCCAATTCTCTGGGTACTCAATTGGTGGTTTACCTAAACGTTTTCCTTTTTCTTTGGCTAATTTGATACCCTCGGCTTGCCTTTGTTTTATAAAAGCACGTTCTTGTTCGGCAACATAGCTTAATAGTTGTAAAACAATATCTGAAATTACTTCACCGATTAATCCTTCCGTTCTTGTTGTATCTAATACTGGCATATCGAGAACTTTAATGTTAGCTTTTATTTCTCTAGTAATTTCACGCCATTCTTCACAAATCTGTTTGTAATTACGCCCTAATCGGTCTATGGATTTGATTACAAGAATGTCGCCCTCTCTAAGTTGAACTTTTAGTGCTTGGTACTGTGGTCGATCAAAGTTTTTACCGGAACATTTATCCACAAAAATATCTCGTTCGTTAATTCCAAGTTCCAACATTGCTTCTAATTGTCTATCTTCTTTTTGATCTGTTGAAGATACCCTACAATAACCAAATGTTTTAGAATTGATGTTCGCCATATTCATCTCCCTGTTTGAGTTTTAGCATCTACAGTCTAACGCACTATGCGTAAAAGTCAAGATTTTATCCGAGCATTCGTAAAGTATAATTTGGAAGATTTACGAACAGAATTTAAGGCAAAAATTTAATGTTCGTTTAAGTACACTCATACGAATAGTTGCAAATTGCTTTTTTAATATTATATAATATCTGTTATTAAAAGATTGGAATACTAATATCCGTTATTTTACATTCACATACATAAAGCGAAATCTGCTTAACAAATTACAAAGGCAAGGCAAAGGTACTTGACAAAAATTACTATAATGTGTAAAATTATCACGTAGACATTTGATAATTTGAGGAGATAGCTATGGAAAACATCTTAGATAATATCAGACCAGAAATTATTAAGCATTTAGTTAATTCATTTAATACTAAGGATTTCATAGCTGATATTTTATATTCGGGTGGTATTCACAATAGTAGGTACAAAAATGCTATAGGTATGTTTGCATGGAATAAACCTTATTGTGAGATAAGTAAAATGGAAAGTATTTTTGATGATGTAATGGTTTTTTCGGCAAATATAAATGCTTGGGATTTCCCTCTCGTTTATGATACAAGAACTCAAATTGTATTTTTATTAATGGGCGAAAATAATCTTAATCAAAAACGAAAACAAAAAGTTTCAGAGGAACATCCACCTCACTATTCTAAAATTCTATGTGAAATTAATCAACCATATAGTAATCAAGTTCCATTGTTTAATGAAGAAACTGAAAAACCTAGCAATATATTGTGTAAATTCACATCTGATGATCGAATAAAGAACTTGCCACAAGATATAAAACTTGTGATAGTAAGTAGTCAAAAAATTTCAGGAGAATTGTTAAAAGTTACAGGAGCATTATTTGATAAAAATCTTTTACTTATAAATGACGAGGTTGATTGGAGTTCATATATTGATAATGACTATAGTAGTAGCAATATAGTAGACGAAAACACTGAAAAACGAATTATTGAAACTAATGCAAATACTTTAATAATGAATACAATGAAAGAAAGTTTAATTTCTATAAAACAAAATATTGATCAAAACACTATTAATGAAATATAGGTTATAATGGATAATAATAAATTTAATGGACAAAGATTAAAATCTGCAAGATTATATCGAGGTTATACGCTTGCAGATTTAGCAAAAGAGCTTGGAATTAGCAAACAAGCTATTTCTCAGTATGAAAATAATGAAACGCAACCGGAAACTGCTAATTGGTTTAAAATAATTAATGTATTAAATTTTCCAAGAGATTTCTTTTATGAAAGTAATATGCCACAGGTTGAAACTTTTGCAACGCATTTTCGCTCTTTGTCACGAACAAAAAAAATAGATAGAGATGCACAAAAGAAAAAAGGAGAATACCTTGCCGTTTTATATGAGTATCTTTCAGAATTTGTAAATTTCCCTCCATTTTCAATAAATGATATTATAAAACAAAATATCGAAGAACCAGAAAATTTGGCAATTTATTTAAGAAATATCTTGGATTTGGGACAAAAACCAATACCTGATATGGTGTTTTTATTAGAAAAGTTGGGAATTATTGTTTCGGCACTTGATTTAAATACTCTTGATATTGATGCTTACACCCAAAAATTAAAAGTAAAAAATGAATATAAATATCTTGTAGTACTGTCAAACGATAAAAAATCTTATGTGCGCCGGAATTTCAACTGTGCACATGAGCTTGGACACATTTTAATGCATAGTTGGATTGAAGAAATGGAACTGGAGTCCGTTACTAAACTTCAATTTAATGAATTAGAGAATCAAGCTGATAATTTTGCGGGAGCCTTTTTATTGCCGGAAGAGGCATTTACAAAAGATGTATTGAGGAAACCAAGTAATTTAGAATATTATAAAGATCTTAAATTGAAATGGAAAGTTTCAATAGGTGCTATGCTTATTAGAGCTAAAAAATTAGGAATCCTTTCTCCTTATCAATATCAGTATCTTATTAGACAATATTCAGCAAAACATTGGAGAACAAAGGAACCATATGATGATGATTTAATTTTATCTGAACCAATGGTGTTAAAATCTGCTGCAAGATTATTATTGTCGAATAATAAATGGACAGGTTCGCAATTTGTTGATAAATTTTATTCTTTGTATAAAATTAGCTTGCCGGTTTCAGAAATAGAATATCTTTTAAATTTGGATCCTGGAGAATTAGAAGATACACCTAAAAAAGAAGAATTAATCTCTTTAAAATAATAAAACTTATATGTCTTTCATAAAACAATATCTGATTTTTGTATGACAACTCTTTTACAAACCTTATCCCGAACATTGTTTGTCTGTTTTGTTACTAATTTTGTCAGTGAATTTTTTAATTAAAATATACAAACAAGATTTGAGGTACCAAGTGAACGATAAAATTATTTCATTAGAAATCAAACTGGAAGAAAAACGACATGAAATAGAGTTACAGAAAATTGAGTCTCTAAAACTAGAAGAAGAAATTCAAACTCAAAAAAGACTTGATGATTTATATAAACAGAAAAAGGCTTTGTTACTTGATAATTTTGCTTAATACGTTACTGTGCAAATATCATGAAATGGCACCAGGAGAGGTTTACTAGGGAGGCTCTCCTTTTTTTATCCTAAATTTTATCTACAACCCTGATAAATCAATTACTTTTAGTTTACGAGCTTCTAATTGCTTACAGAAAACAGATGTTCGTGCTTTTATTAAATGTAACTTATTATTATGAGGATTTTCAACACTAAAAAATAAATTTCTAAAGTCAAAACTTCCTTTTACTTCATGTACTCCACCTAAAAAACATGGAGTTGGTAATGTTCTAAAATCTGGTGGATAAGGATCTACAATTGTAAAAGTTTTATTTGGATAGTTTGACCATGCTTCTTGAATATATTTATTTATATGATTATCACTAAAACTATATCCTAAAATATAAATGTTTTCTGCTGTTCTTAGCTGTTTTCTAAACGTCATTAATAAATCTAAATACATCCCCTCCCAAGTAAGTTTATTTTTGCTACCCAAGATTATAGCAGGCTTTGATGATTTTTCATCCGAATCATTTTTATTATACGGTTTATAAACATTGTTGTACAAATTATCAGAAGAAAGTTTACTAATAAACCAACCAATTGAACCATGTAATTTATATAAGTTTAAATCGTGATTACCTAGCTTAAAATTGTTTATATCAAAAAACTCTGTTTTTAATTCATTTGGATTAGCAAAACCTGTCGAATACTCAATATTTAAGAAATCTGCAGCTTTTTCAATAGTATTATCATAATTTAATGTAAAAATACTTTGTCTGTGTTCTTTGCAAAATTGCAATAATGGATGTAAATACTCAACGGACTGACTATTGTTTACTTGAAATTTATCATTTATCCATATTCTTTTTATATAATCTACAAGGTTGTATATATCTTCTAACTGAGATTTAGGTATCTCAAACTTAACATCTGAGATGATTTTTAATAAATCAAGTTCTAAAGTTGCAAAATTCTGGGATGATAAAAATTCTAATGCTGAAATGGAATCTTCAAATTTGTTCTTTGATTTATCCTTTAGTTCTTGTAACAAAGCCTTCCAAGACGAATTCGAAACATCATTAGTAATCTCTTCAAATAATTCTGATGCTTTTGGTAAATTAGCTTCGACACTTGCACCTGCTCCAAGCAAAAAAATTGTATTTGTCATGGAATTAAGACCTCATGTATAAATTTGTCAAAGTTAGTTACAGTTTTAAACTGAGCATTTGTATTTAAAGCTTCAAAGTGTTTTCGTCCACAGTAGATTTTATCTTTTTCATTTTGTCTTAAATCGTCATCAAGAGCTGTTTGTACATTTTCTCTTTTTGTTTCCAAAACAAAATACAATTTTCTTTCACCATTTTGGTCAACTAAGACTGCCCAATCCGGATTATATGGACCAAGTGGAGTTGGAATCTTGAATTTGCTTGGTAATTTCACGTACTTCAAAATATTTCTATTGTTCTCAAATTTTTCTGCAAAAGAAGCCTCGTTATCTGAATCATATACTACATGGGTAAACGGATATTTGTTACTTGGTGCTTCAATCATATTTTTCTCTAGGTATCCGTATAAAGGATTCTCTTTTAGTAATTCCTGAGCATAATAACAATCATCACCTAATTTGGTATATTTGATACCATTTAATATTAAATCCCTTAATTGTCTTTGAATAATTCTTGCAACTTCTGTCATATAGCTTTGGGGATTACGTTTGAAAATATGTAATGTTTTACTTTGAATAAGTATTTTAACAATAGTTTTTCTTGTTAAGTTAGTTTTGTTCTGCAAAAAGGTTATTATATCTGGATAATAAGAAACATCATCAATTGTTCCACTAACATTACTATCAATTTCGTTTGTTGTAATTCCGGCATCTGACATTTCAAGTTTTGCTATTTTAGATATTATAACAGCAGAATCACAGTTTAAGTTTGAAACAATAGCCTTACTACATTTATCAATAAGTTCTTCTGTTTCAAATTCAATTGAATAAACTGTTTTGTATTTAATTCTATCCCATAATTCAATGAACTCAGGATCTAAAAATACTTCATTCTTTAACTGTATCAGTTGCTTTTTAGAATTATCCTTGATATTCAACTTTCCGGCACGTTTTTTAGTAATTGTTTGAATTTGTTCTTTTATATTACTAAATTCTTCCGGAACTTTTAATTCGTCATTTTTCAAATCTTGTTTTAATATTTCTTTTACTTTGCCGTTATTATCGATATAATCAACCGAAACAAAGTAATCAAAAATAGCTTTTGACTTCTGTTCTCCAAGATATTCAAGGGAACAATCTTCTTGTTTTATAGGAATATTAGCAAATGAATGATATTCCAAGGTGCCAAACTTAATACCCTTATCTTCTTTTTCTATTTCATGTTGTAGTTGAGAAGCAAATTCTTCATAACTTTCATTTGCAACTACTGTTAAAGTATTAACATCAAAACCTTTGACACGTCTACCATCTTGGTTTACACAAAGCCTTAAACCTCTACCGATTTTTTGTCGCCTGTCAACTTCTTGTCTATTTTCAGCAAGTGTACAAATTTGGAATACATTCGGGTTATCCCAACCAACACCTAGTGCGGAATGAGAGAAGATAAATCTTAATTTATTACCAAGACTTAGTAGTGTTTCTTTATCTTTCATAATTAAGTTGTATGTACTTTCTTCTGCACCCTTACCTGTTTTTTCTGTTGTTTCAGAATAAGGTGTTACAACTTTTTTATCAATTGAAAAATAGCCATTGTGGACTTCTTCAACCGGAGTATCATCTGTTTTATAAAACAAATCATTGTATTTGCTTTGTGAAATTACAGATTTGTATTCTTCTTCAAAGATTTTGGCATATTCACCTTTTTGAGCTATACCATTTTCATCGTAATACCGATACTTATCGACTCTATCTACAAAGAATAGACTTAGAACCTTAATTCCTAGATTTTTCATTGCAAACATTTTTTCTTTGTTCAAATGTTCTTCTATTGTCTTTCTAATTTGTTGACGTTTTAAATCAATATCGTCAATATCTCCAATACACTGCCCTTCTCTGACTTCAACACCGTTTAAAAATTCAATATACTTGTTATCAGGTTCACAATATATATCTTTTACCCTGTAATTTGCATATACCTCTCTTCCGCCTGATAAAGAAAATAAGTTGTTTTTCTTATATTTGTCGATTTTTACATCTTTTTTAGAAACTTTCCCGGCATCATTTAAGACACTAATTTCAACATTTGCAGTAATTGTATTTTTATTAGATTTAATTGATTTTACTCTAATATAAGCAGAATTGTCATAATCTTCTGTTGAAAAAGATGCTACTTCTATTTGTTTTACATACTCTCCTTCATAGGCATCAATTGAATCAAAACTATAGATAAGATTACTCTTTCTATCATGTGTTGCACTATATCTAAAACTAACAAGTGGATTTAACAGTTTAATTGAATTTTGAGCATTTGTTGTATTGTCAACTAACTGAGGTTCATCAATTATTAAAATAGGATTTGTTGAACGAATTAAATCGATTAATTTTCCTGTTTCTCTATCTTCTTGGTGAATAACATTTTTGTCTTTATTAAAGGCTGCAATTGTAATTACCATAATTGATAAATTCTGACTTATGGCAAAATCCCTTACTAAATTCGGATTAGAACTATCATAAACAAAGTAACTTGAATTGCTATACGGTATTTCTGGATAATCTTGTTTAAATTGCTCAAATGTCACATCGAGAGATTTCTTTACGCCCTCTTTAATAGCAACTGATGGAACAACAACAATAAATTTGGAGAAATTGTATTTCTTTTTTAATTCAAAGATTGTTTTTAAATAAACATAGGTTTTACCTGTACCTGTCTCCATATTTATATCAAATTCCGGGTATTTGTTATCGTGTTCAGATGTTTGTGGCAAGCCATTATGCAACTGGACTTTGTGCATATTATTCAACAACTCATCATCTGTCAAGTCTAACCTATTGCCGATACCAACAGAATAACCATCAGTTGTTAAATTTTCTTCAATACCAATTTGGTGCATATTATTCTCAACTGTAAATACAGATTGACCTGTTTCTTGACCTTCGAACAAGTTTAAAACTGAGTTTATAGCTTTATTTTGGTATCCTAATTCTTCAAACTGAAATTTCATTCTATTCTCCCCTTTCTCTTATGCAAAATGAGATTTCTAATGGTTGTAAAACATTTTGAAAAAATTGTTCTAAAGTATCTTTGTTTTTCATTGCATCTTGGGGAACTAAATTAAAATCAGTTATTTCTCTATCCATCAATCCAGTAGAATCTATAAAAATTGTATCAATTTGTCCATTGTTTCCTTTAAAATAAAGTACATATTTTATTGAATTAGAAATAACTGTACCATTTACATCTATTCTACGTATTGGGACTATTTGATAGTTCGTAATGTTTTCACTTTTGTTTTGGATTTTTCCAGAAATCTTAGCATATATTATACCTCTTGATGTTATAATTCTTGCAAATTTATTTTTTATCATATCCAAATCTATTAATTGAGGTGTTGTTGAAGTTATTGGCTGGCATACTAATTGTTTTGCTTTAAAAGATTCAAGCAATATCGGCTCTTTGAATTTAAAAAGCTGCATTAAGAAATTATTGTCATATATTATATCTATTTCTAGTATAGAAAAATTTGATAATGTACAGTTCTCTAAAGTAACAGAAATTTCATCCCCATAAAAACTTTTAAAGCTAGGTGTGAAATCTATTATTTTAACATTCTTTGACCTAAATCTTAAATGTGCAACATATAAAGCCACGAAACCTGTTGCATATCCAATTAAGGCAGTTCCAAGATCTAAAAAATTTTTAAAGATATCATTCGAGGAATTTTGAACTATTATATCAAACATATCTTACACCGTTACAAACTTTCCGATACCGTAGCCTCTAATTGTTTCTTTGATATTAGTTTTCACGCTATCATCTTTAAATCCATTATCTTTAAATACAACTGTTACATTTTGTTTATCTTCAAATACAGTATCAAGTTTTGCAATTTCGTTTGCAACTTCTAATGTAATATCATTATCTAAGCAAACTATTAAAGCCCCCATACCTACTGAGTAAACTTTTTTGCCTTGAATATTTAATTCTTCAACAGGTACAGTCAAATCTAAACCACATTTCAATATGATTTCATAAAGAACATCTTCTTCAGTTCTTCCATCGACAAAATTATTCACTTGATCAAATAAACTTTTTTCCAAATCTTTAGTATCAGGATTCCATTTTTTTATATTTGACGAGTCAAGTTTAAACACCTTAAAACCAATATCCAATATTTTGTCATTTGAATTTTGCTGTATTTTATTGCCAACATTCCGAAGCCTTTGCTTTGCAAGTTCACAAACATTTTTATAATCACTTAGACCATTATTTTCTGGTAACTGCACCATTATAAAATTGTAATTAGTATTATTTTCTTTATTGTACTGAATACAAGCATGAGCAGTTGAAGAACTCCCACTAAAAAAGTCTAAAATTATATCTGTTTTTTCTAAATTGGCTATATTAATAATATTTTTTAACATTTTTACTGGTTTTTTCCCACTATTAAACGAAACATCACCCTCGTGACGTATATTCCCAAAATCTCCACTATAATCGTAATAATTTATGATAGGGCTATATTTTATAGCTGCACCTTTTTTAATCTGATCTAATCTTTCTAATGGAACACCAGAATAGAATAACCCTTGAGTAGCTTCCGCTTTTTTAGGTCCTGTAAAATACCTGTAACCTAATCCGTCTTCGCCTATCCCATAGACTTTATATAGAACATTTAGTCCATCAATTCCTTTCCTTTGTGCAAGTTGTTTATCAAAAAACTTCCCTGACGTATTCCCTTTTAAAACACTCCCAGAAGCCCAAGTCGCTTTTAAATAATTAGTTCCAAATTCTTCTACCTTTTCAACTTTATACATTTCAGGCTTAAATATTTCTACTTTTTTACCTCCTAAAACGACTTCTTCGCCTTTTTTTAATTCTGTTATCTTCCAACAGAATTTTGATAAATCATAATCAGTTCCAGGTTTCTTAGGAATAAAATAATGCTTATTTTTTGCATAAATAAGTGTATATTCAATTAATTTCTGAAAATCATCCTTTTCATTTAAAGATTTGTTATCATAACGAACTTGTATATGAAATGTCTCCATTCTATTTTCAGCACCAAAGATTTCATCACATATTTTTTGCAAGTTATTATATTCTTTATCATCTATTGAAATGAAAATTACACCATCGTCAGTTAACAAATTTCTTGCTAATCTTAATCTTGGATACATCATATTAAGCCAATTTGTATGATACCTTCCATCAGTATCTTTATTGGTTGATGTTGCATTACCATCAGAATCGACTTGTCCTGTGATCTTTTTATAATTTTCTATATTATCTTTAAAGTCATCTTTATATACAAAATCATTACCTGTATTGTAAGGAGGATCAATGTAAATCATTTTAATCTTATTGAGGTAAGAATTTTGCAAAAGTTTAAGAACTTCTAGGTTATCACCTTCTATATACAAATTTTGGGTTGTATCCCATTCAACACTATCTGCTTTACAAGGTCTTAACGTTCCTGTTGATGGTGTTTGAGATAATCTTAATGCATTCATTTTGCCATTCCAAGTAAAACGATACTTTTCATCTTCTGTATCAATATTTTCACCCAAAACAGCTTGAAGTTTATCAAAATCAATTTTATTTTCATTAAAAACTTCTGGAAAGATTTGTTTTAGTTTATCAATGTTATCTTGAGTAATATTCCTACTTTCACCATTCAATTCAATCTCTTGCATAGTTATCAACCCTCAATATTTGTAGTCTAAAATTCGACACAAATTTACTATTGTGTGTCCTTTTGTGGGAATACAGATATAACAAGAAGTATAGAAGATAAAAAACACTAAAAATTTGTAAAAATATAATATGTGTTTCGTTTTAAATATAGTATTTTTGTGCTACTTTTAAAACAACGAAACACAATAGTAAGTGTAGTTCCTTTTACAAGAAAAATTTTTTGTAACTATCGTTAATTTCTTCCTGAAATAAACCGATATACCTTAATGTTACTGCCGGTGTTGAATGATTAAAGATTCTTTGTAGTAATGCAATATTGTTGAATTGTTTATAATGATGGTAGCCAAAAGTTTTGCGTAGAGAATGTGTACCAATATGAACCTCTATACCAACTTCTTTAGCAGCTTTTCTTAATATCTTATATGCTTGAACTCTACTAAGCCTATTATCTTTTTGAGATAGAAATAATGGTTCCTCAATACCTTTGTCCTGAATAAAGTCTTTTATATCTGCTTGAATCTTTTCGTTTATAGGAAACTGTTTATATTTGTTAGTTTTCTGTTCTCTTAATTCTATAAATGTTTTGTCTTTTACATCTTTTATGTCAAGTGCTAAAATATCGGAAACTCTTAAACCGCTATTAATACCAAGATTAAAAAGCAAAAGATTTCGTTTATTTCTTGACAAAAACTCTTTCATAAGTGCAATTTTTTCTTTGTCTTTAATGGGATAAACAATATTCACATAAACCTCCTTTTGTAATGTTATAAACGACATTACAACGAACTAGGCTTTATGTCAGGAATATGCGAACTTTTACAACACAAAAACATATTATAACAGTTTCAATAATTGTTCTTTTCTATCTTTTAAGGCTTTAATTTTTACACTAGCTTCAACTTTTTCGTTAAGTGGGGAATTCTTTTTCAACTGCTTTTGTATGGATTCAATCTTGATGTCTATAGATTTTATTTCATCGTAAAAATTTTTTCTATCTGTGTCTGAAACATTAGAAGGTGCTGGAACTTCAACAGTATCTTTTAATTTAGCAATGTTAAAGTTGTTTAATTTAGCTTCAAGATCTCGGTACATTAGGTAGAAATTAGTAAAGTTCAACTGTTTGAAATTCAAGTCAGCAAGTAGTTTTTCTACAAACTGATTCTCCGATTCTATTTCAAACCAATCTGTACAAACAAAATTATCGACCATAACTTTTGAACTATCGCTCAAATTCTTTCTCATATCACCCGTTACAAGTTGAATTTGGTTATCATTGATAAACACTAACAAAATCGGATAAGGAATTGCTCGCATTATGATTTCGGCAATTCTTTTAACTTTATTAGTTTCATTTAGTTGAACTTCGATAATCTCAATTTCGTAATACTCTCTCTCATCATCTTTATAAACTGAAATATTAGTATTATCAGGTTTTAAACAATATTTCCACACAACTTTTTTAATATGGTCATTGATTAGTTTTTTATCAGACACAAGCAGATCAACACTTTCTAAAAAGGTCTTTTTGAATATTGTCTGATTTACCAAGCAATTCTCGCTTATATTAAGTTTTTCGTAGAATTTATCCATTTACACCTATTTGATTATCAAGAATGATACCAATTCAAAGTCTTGCGAATTAGAAGAGTTTGAAGATTTGTAGAAGTTTGTACCACCTGCTGAAAACAGACTTGCCACTCCTGCTTCTTCTTTTTTACCCACAATATTTTCAATAGCTGATTTTAACAGTTGAGAATACTGTGTCATATCACAACCATCTTTTGTTTCTTCATTGAATTGTTTAACCAACTCAGACAAGACTTCTGATTTCCCTACACACAACTTTTTATAAAAATCCATTAGTTTTTTAGACTGCATAAAACTATATTTTATTTCACCATCAAAGGCAATATGCACCATATAATAAGGTGCCAAAACATTTTGTTCTTTGGTTTTAACTTCTTTAACTTGTTTTAATGTATAGATTACTCCAGGTTTCAGCTCATCTTTCAAGTTATCTTCAAGGTTTACAATAGCATACATACCCGTTGGAGCATTATCTAATTCATCTCTGTGAGTTTTCATATATTCCATTAAGTCAATTTTGAAGTCATTAAGAGTTAAATCTGTTATTGAAATATTGCCGGAAATATCTTCTAAATCCATAACTTTATCTTGCAAGTTTTTAAGTTGATTTCTTCTATATTCCAAGTCGTTCATTTCATTTGACTGTTTTTCAGAAATAACGTTTTCTTCGCCTGTTGCCGAAACATCAAGCATAACCATTCTGTTTTGAACTCTTGCTTCTAAGTTAATGTATTCATCCAGTTCCATATTCGGCCAAAAGTTTACAAGTTGAATTTTGTCGTTTGGACTGCCGATACGGTCAATACGTCCAAATCTTTGGATAATTCTTACCGGATTCCAATGGATATCATAATTAACCAAATAATCGCAGTCTTGCAAGTTTTGACCTTCTGAAATACAGTCAGTAGCAATCAAAACATCTATTTCTTCTTTTATATCAGGATAAATTTTATCTCTTTTTTTAGAATACGGAGAAAAGTTTGTTAAAACGGCATTCAAGTCGCTCAATTTCACATTAGGGAAATTACTCTTGTTATTGCCTGAACCATTAACAGCAGCTGTATATAATCCGAATTCATCTTTTAACCAAGACTGCAAATTGTTATACAAATAGTTTGTAGTGTCTGCAAATGCACTAAAAATAATCAATTTCTTGTTATTTTCATTGATTGGATTATTGATTTTTTCTGCAATTAAAGTTTTTAAGTCATTTAGCTTTGAATCTCTATCAGGAGTAATTTTAGAAGATTCTTGTAACAACCACTCCAATTTTTCTTTATCAAGCAGCAAATCTTGTTTCCAACGGATTAGGTCAATATCTTTAAACAAGATTTTGACTTTGTTGCCAAACATCATTTCTTCATATTCATTGTCGTCTAAATCAATATCAGAAATATTTATATCAGTATCGTATTCAGTTGAATTGTTTTCAATTTTATTTAATGCTGAATTAATTGTGTTCAGAATGTTTTGAATAGTAATTGTAAATGCACTAATAGAGCTTTCAAGACGTTTTAAGATATTAACACGCATTAAATTTACAAGTTGTTTTTCTCTATCAGCCTGAGTGAATTTTGATTTACCGTCTTTAACCTCAACATCGTATTTTTCAGAGTAAGAAGCTTTTTGGCTCGGTAGAATATACTCAACCGGAGCATAAATTCCTAAATTCAACTTTTTAATAGTAGTATTTACATCTTGCATTGATGGAAATTCTGCATACATATCAATATTAGATTTAATGTTTATAGGTTTAAGTCTTGTAGGGAATTTTCCTATATCATTGATATCATAGTATTTTTCAATGTGTTTTCTAGAGCGTGCAATGGTCAATGCATCCAGCAATTTGAAGTATTCAATATTTATACTATCTAAAAATCTTGCAGTCGTTCTTTCTTCATCAGGAAGTTTAGACCATACATTAAAAGCTCGTTGAGCATTTCTTAGAATTGTTTCAACACTATTTAAACCGATACTGCTAAAAGCATTGTCTTTAGCCTCTGTAATGATATTAATTTGATTCTTAATGTCGTTCATCTTGTTGTTTATTGGAGTTGCAGATAACATTAAAACTTTTGTTTTTACGCCGGCTTTGATAATATCATTCATCAATCTTTGGTAACGGTTAATAGTATTTTTACGTGGAGTATTGTTCCTAAAATTGTGAGATTCGTCGATTACAACTAAATCATAATTCGACCAATTAATTGTTTCTAAGTTTATTTCTCCCGAATAACCTTTGTATCGGCTTAAATCTGTATGATTTAACACGTCAAAGCCAAATCTGTCGGCTGCTAAAATGTTTCGTTTATCATTAAGAGTATAAATAGACCAGTTTTCTCTTAATTTTTTAGGTGCTAATACTAAAACTCTATCGTTTCTTAATTCATAATATTTGATTATAGCAAGGGCAGTAAAAGTTTTACCTAAACCTACGCTATCCGCAATAATGCAACCATTAAATTTTTCAATCTTTTCAATAGCACCGATAACACCATCTTTTTGAAATTTATAAAGCATATTCCAAATGGTAGTATCTTTAAAACCTGTACGAGTTTTTAGAATCTTATCCTCTGTTAGTTCATCTAAGTAATCGTTAAATACACTATAAAGAGTAATAAAGTAAATAAACTCAGGAGTGTTTTCTTTGTAGATAGTCTTCATTTGCTCTAAAATTTGTTCTTTGACATCTACAACAAATTCCGGATTATTCCAATAAGTATCAAACATTTGTAAGAATGATTGAGTTTCTGCATTCCCAATCATGCAAATATTATTATCAATTCTATTTGACGGAGTAACCCCAAGAGCATCGGTCGTAAAATCAACGGTTCCAGAAATTGCAACGTTTTCTTTTGTTGGATTTTCAATATGGATTAAACGAGGTTGTGCCGGGTTCGGAAATTTTAATGATTTGATTTCTGCTTTATTTTTTAACCATTCTGCACATTCACGAGCAATATTTGTTTGGTTCAACTCATTTTTAAGTTTGATTTCAAACTCATTTCCAAAGAGCGTATTACTGTTAATTTTCTTGCTAATGTAGTATTGACGAAGTAACTCGTCATCTTGCTTTTTAAAATTTTGTTCGGTAAATAAAAAACGTAATGAATCTATTTTAGATAATTCTTTTTTAAGCTCTTGAAAAGCATAAATAGTAAAATAAGCAGATATAATTGATAATTTTGATGATTTTTCAAGATTTTCTCTTAATTCATCAATAACTTTTCCATTATTTTTATTATCTAAGATTTTTGTAGTCAACCGAACACCTCTATGAAATTAATCTTATCATGAAAACTTTGTATTTAGCCTATTTGTAAACAATGTTTATAATGAACAAAATTTTCAAAAATTCGTTATAATATCATAGGAGGTTTGAATGAAAAAATTTATACTAACGATTTTTACGTTGTTTTTGACTGCTAGCTTTGCTCTTTGTGCGACGACTAAAGCATACGATAAATACGGTTCAAAAACAGGTTCCTATCGCACAAACGGCTCGGTAACAACTTCTTATGACCGTTATGGAAGTAAAAACGGAACAATTAAACAAACCTCTAGTGGTTACACAACTTATGACAAATATGGCAGTAGAACAGGAACTGCAAGAAAAACTTCAGGTGGATATACGACCTACGACAAGTACGGCTCTAAAACAGGAACCTACAAAACTAATTCTAACGGAACAACAACTCATTATAACAAATATGGGCAAAAGACCGGAACTTTGAAAAAAGATTCTTCCGGTAAAATAACTCAATATGATAAATATGGTAGAAAAGTTGGAACATACAAATAACCTTTAATTGCGTCGCAATGTAACAAAATCCATTGATAGGCCCTGACAAATTTCCCAGATGCGTTAAGCTGTAGATGCAATAGAGGTAATTTGTTATGAATAATTTTGAAAAACGTTTGTTATTGGACTACTTAGACAAGCTTTGCTGTCAGATTGATTTCAACTCCTACAACTTCGACAGTTTCTTTGATTCTTTTTTGGAAAAATTTAGAATTAAGAAAAGCAATTTTAATTTTGATTCCGATGGTTGTTTGGAAATTGAAACAATCAAGGAAAAGAAAGCTTTCGTAAAAGACTTGAAATCTGTAATAAAGAAACTTAAAGCAGAAATTAAACCAATTCAAACTCCTGTTGAAAAACGCCTTTGTTTAATTCAAAAAATCTTTAATATGAACGACAAGGAAATGGCTATTTTTACCTATGCTTTTGTTAAAGAACTGAACAAGGTTTTTGCACAATTTGACAGTTGTTTGTATGGTTACGGTATAGATAATTTTTGTAGATTTTATCTTGGAATCAGATACGGTGAAAAAGATAGATTACTGGACAGCCTTTATTTCAAAAATCTAATCCCTAAACGCAATAATGTATCTATTAATTCAAACATGTTGAAAATCTTTGATTCTCCTAATTGTAATACTGTTGAAAAGATAACCGCTACGCTTTTAGGGGAACCCGAAAAATCTACTCTTACACTAAATGATTTTTCACATATTAAGGACAAACAAGAAAAAGTCTTAAAAATCCTAAAATCTGCTGTTAAAACAAAAGCTAAAGGTGTGAATATTCTTCTACATGGACACGTTGGAACAGGTAAAAGTGAATTTTCAAGACTTATTGCTAATGTTTCTAATGTTCCAATATATGCAGTTAAAACAGAGGATTCTGACGGTGAAGAAGCAAGAAGAACAGAAAGATTGGCAGATTTGTATGCAAAACAACAAATTCTATCAAGAATTGGTAATGCTTGTATTCTATTTGACGAAGCTGAAGATGTCTTAAATCGTGGATTTGGTTCAGATGGTACTGCTTCAAAAGGTTATTTGAATAAGATTATTGAAACAACTCCTGTTCCTGTAATTTAGACTACAAATAATATTTATGACGTAGATCCGGCATTTTTGAGACGTATGACTTATTGTATTGAGTTTGAAAAACTTTCAGAAGATTCAAGATTGAATATTTGGAATAGAGTGCTAAAGAAAAACGAACTAACTGTTTCTAAAGAAAAAGTTGAAGAATTAAACAAGAATTATGATATTCCTCCGGCACTAATTAATAATGCCGTAAAAACGACCAAAATGATTAATGGTTCTGTTGACGATTTTGAGGAACTTATTGAAAACGTTGCAAAAGTTGTGGATAAGAAAAAGGTTGTGAAACAAGAACCTAAAAAGAGTATGAGTGATTACAATGTTGATTTAATCAATGCCAATATGGATATTAATGCTCTAACGGAAAAGATTAAATCTTCTGATAAACTCAACTTTTCAATGTGTCTTTATGGAGAACCCGGAATGTCAAAAAGTTCTTATGCAAGATACTTAGCAGAACAACTTGGAATAGAAGTTTTATTAAAACGTGCAAGTGATTTAATTTCACCGTATGTTGGAGAAACTGAACAAAATATTGCCGCAGCATTCAGTGAAGCAAAGTCTAAAAAAGCTATGCTAATTTTTGGTGAAGCTGATACATTTTTGCAAGATAGGAATAATGCTGTAAGAAGTTGGGAAGTGGCACAAGTAAATGAAATGCTAACCCAAATGGAAGCAGCAGAATATCCGTTTATTTGTACAACAAATTTACTTGATACCTTAGATGAAGCAAGTTTGAGACGGTTTACTTTTAAGATTAGATTTGACTTTTTGACACAAAAACAAGCTAATATTGCTATGGATTATTTTTTCGGAATAAAAGATTCTAACTTACAATTAAAAGGTCTAACTTCCGGTGATTTTGCAACAGTTAAAAAGAAAGTAGATTTCTTGTGTGCTATAGATGTTGACGAAATAACTAAAATGTTATCTGAAGAAGTAAAGGTTAAAAAATCATCTGAACTCAAAAACACAATCGGATTTTAAACAAAGCCCACCTACATTCCACCACCTCTATTGCAACGTGGAGTGTGGTGTTGGGTGGGGTGTTTCAACCAAACTAATAATTTTTCTCAACTATTAAAAACAAGCACATTTTTATATTTCAGACCAAAACAATTTTCCGGTAGTTTTCTTTGGTAAATAAACTTATTTATCCTTTATGAAATCTAAAAACGAATTATTTCAAAAGAGAACTATGGTATTTTCTTTTCATCTTTTGATAATAAAAAATTACCGGAGGGAAAACTAGACTAACGGAGTTTTAATTGAGTTTGTGGCAATATTCCGGCATTAATGTGGAACATTACTAACAGTTTTGCATCTTGTCCCAATTAAATCTTTATCCTGTTACTAGAACAAAATATCCGCATAGAGGCCACTGACGCGAGTTTGCAGGTAGGCTTAAGTATAATTGCGTAATAATCTACAATAAAAGTTTCGAATTCTCTTAAAACTCGCGTGAATAAGGATAAAAGAAGATTTATCTTTATTCCCATAAATTATTAATTGGAACTGTATACATTCCATTTGACCAAGTCATTGTTCGCTCACCAGTATATAGAATAAGCCCAGTAAATGATTTATCTTTTACCAAATTATCTCTAAACCATTCAAGATGTTTAAATGCATCTAATTTTATTTCGGTTCCTGATTTAACTTCTATACCAAATATTTCATCTTCAGTTTCTATAATAAAATCAATTTCCCTTTTTCTGCAATCACGCCAATGGTATAATGATACATTCCTTTCTAAATCGACTTGAGGAGCTAATTGATTATATACAAATGTTTCGGTTATCTTGCCGGATTTATCACTATCCTTGTAAACTTCCTTCTCGTTCCAATTTAATATTGAAGACATTAAACCTGTATCACAAGCAAAATATTTTGTTTTATCTTGTGCTGATTCATAATCTCTCTTATACCAAATTGGTAATCCGTCAATTAAGTAAACTCTTTCTAGTATATTCAGATATTCATCTAATGTTATTCTAGAAATTGCAAGTTCTCTTGCTACATCTGATTTTGTAATATATTTTGATGAATAAGCATTCATTACATTAAAAAGCATTCTTAGCTTATTTTGTCTTTTTACATTTGCAACGTACTTTAAGTCATTATCCAAAATCAAATCTGTATAATCAGCGTACCATTCTTTGATATCAGCAGGTTCTAAATGAAGTAACGGTTCTGGGAAACCTCCTTTGAATGCTAATTCAATAATCTTTCTTTTATCGTAACCGGAATTATTTACAAATTTTTTGCTTCTTAAACGATTCATGAAATTAGGTTCAAGTTCTAAATATTCACCATACGAAAATGGTCTTAGTCTGATTTTCTTTGCTCTGCCAGCAAGAGATTCTTTCACTGACGGCAAACTCTGAATATCAGCAGAACCTGTGATTATATACTGACCATAACGATTATCTTTATCAACAGCCTTTTTAATTGCTGTGATAAGTTTCGGAACTCTCTGTATTTCATCTATAATCATGGTTTCTTTATCATGTTTAATAAAACCATTGGGATCAGCTTGTGCGATGTCTTCTTCATCGTCTAATGTTACATACTCAAAATTATTAGGCTTTCGCAAGCTAAAGTTGTTTTACCGCACTGTCTGGCACCAACAAGCATTGTAACACGTCTTGTTTTAAGTGCTTCTTCTATCTTTGTTGTCAACCATCTTTTCTTTGTCATAATTGGATTATAAAGCATGTTTGCAAATTTGTAAAGTATAAGTTTGCAAATTTGTATAAAATAAGTTGGAGATTTTGTATATTATAGACTTGAATTTATACATATGACAATTATTTAAGAGGTGAGAGTATAAATCTTTTATTTGCAAAAACTATTAATAGCCGAAATTAATGATATGGTAAAATCTTATAGTTTATAAAAAAAGATAGATTCTCTGAACAACACGCCATATCTTCTAGATACTGCTAGGATTCCCCAACGTTGTTTTGACCAGACGCTAATCTATCTATATTTATTGTAAATTATTATTGCTTATTTTTCAAATATTTTACAATTTAGAGTTATATCTAAACCTACTTAAAGCTTCCATATTAAAGTTATCCGTATATTTGATTTCCATATTTAGCACTTTACCTTTAGTATCTATAATTTGAACTTTACCGGATTTCTTTATTACAAAGTAATTTCCGTTTGGAATATAGATAATTTTGTCAAAGATATAATTTGTAATAAATTTACCTTGTTTTAATGAATATAAAGCGTATTTATTATCTTTAAAAGGAGCTACAAACTCCGTCGTATGCTTCCAGTTTAAGGTATTTTCAACGCTTTCATTTTGTTTCAAGATTTAGCACCTCTTGTGTAGCTTACTTCCCAATGTTTATTAATAGATTCTTCTTAAATATTCTATTTGTTTAAAAACTGACATATTGACAACATTCGTTATTTCTTTGTAGAATTTACTTACAAAAAGTTCCAGCGTCTTCCAGCCTAGGAAGTCATAAAGGAGATGTCATTGACATCTCCTTTATTTTATTAATTTAATGGTATAAAAAAACTTATGTATTATTAAAAGTTCTATTGTTTTAAAATTTTAAAAATTCTGATAATGTTAAATCAAAAGCTTTGGCTATTTGATTTACTTTTGTTAGGGTGACATCATTTTGTGCAGTTTCAATATTCCCAAGGGTCGAACGTTCAACATTTGCTCTGAACGCAAGTTCATCTTGAGTAAAGCCGTTCTTTTTTCTCAATTCCTTAATTCGTTTTGCTAATTTTTCTAACAAACTCTTGTCCATAATCAAATTGTCCGCTATAATGACAAAGTAAACAAACCGTACTACGGACAAAGAAAGATAAAATTATGTTTGTAAAGAAGATACTAATTGATTTAGATGGTGTGTTGAATGAATATGGTAAAGAAAAATTTGATGAAAACTCTATTCCCGATATTAAAGACGGTGCGTATGAGTTTATTGAAAAACTTTCCCAATTTGCTGAACTATACTTATTTACGACAAGAAATTTAATGTTATCTACAAAATGGTTAATGAAAAATAACTTGGATACTTTTTTTAAAGATGTTACGAATATAAAAATCCCATCGTATTTGTATATTGATGATAGAACTATTTGTTTTAAAGGTGATTATAAACATACATTAGATGAAATTAAAAACTTTAAAGTTTACTGGAATAATTAAAATAATATATTCATATTATAATCAAAATAGAATCTGCTTATTATGAATAATGGGATAAAATATGAAACAATATAAATATATCAAAACTTCTTCTGATGAACTTAATAAATTACATATCCAAGCTAGGAATTTGGCAAGGGAATATTCTTTGCTTGACTATGGTGATGATGTAAAGAAACGAGAAATTTTAGAAAAAATGCTTGGTTCTATTGGTAAAAATGTTGCAATTGACCAAAAGTTCTTTTGTGATTTTGGTAAAAATATTTTTATTGGAGACGATGTAATTATTGGTTCTAATTGTACATTTATTGATAATGAAAAAATTACAATTGGTTCTTGTGTTATGATTGCACCAAACTTGCAAATTTATACGGCATATCACCCGATTTTGCCGGAAGATAGATATATTCAAAATCGATCAGAAAACGATCCTATTTATTTTAATACTTGTGCCGATCCTGTTGAAATTAAAGATGGAGCTTGGATTGGCGGAGGGGTAATAATTCTCCCAGGGGTAACTATTGGCAAAAATAGTATTATTGGGGCTGGAAGTGTTGTAACTCGTTCAATTCCTGATAATTGTGTTGCGGTTGGTAATCCTTGTAATCCAATTAAATATTTTGACGATGTAAGAGCTAAAAATTCATAAGTTTTTAAAAGTTTGACTTTTGTAAATAAATGTAACAAAAGGAAGTAAAATATTAAAGTTTTTGTATTTTATTCCGTATATAGAAATATCAGTTAAAAATACTGACTTTTTAGTTCATTTGAATGGAAAGGGGCGAAGAGCCCCTTTTCTTTTTTGATAGTAATTCCCTTTTTTGTAGGGTTGAGGAATTGAGTAAAATAATTTATAATAAGAATATAGTATTGAATTTATATAAACATGAAAAGGAGTTTTAAGAAATGTCAAAACGCAGTCATAGAGCGACTTTCGGGGGGGGGGGCAACCTATAATAGTCTCGTAGCAAAGGTTTTAACCGATTTAAGAAATAAATATAACCGTAACGGACTATTCACTTCTCACCATTCACTATTCACTCGCAAGTGTGCATTCACACTTGCAGAGGTATTAATCACACTCGGCGTAATCGGAGTTGTCGCAGCATTGACAATGCCAACATTACTAAAAAATATTGCAGAACGAGAAAATTCAGAAGCACAAGCAAACATTGCACAAAAGATTACAAAATCAATGGACTTAATGAGAGCTGACGGTGGACTAGAAAGAACATATAATAGTACCGATGAATTTGTAGATGAATTTTCAAAATATATAAAAATAAGTACCAGATGTGATGCTGCACACATTGCAAACTGTTGGCCAACTAAGACTGTAACAACAACAGATGGTGAAACTTATGATGTATCAAAAGCAAAAACAGGCAAGAATTTAAACTTAAAAGACAACAAATCCGATAACGTGGGTATTATTCTAGCAGACGGAGCAACACTAATACTAACTTACAATCCAAATGCAGGAATAATTGGAGATGGTGATACCGTAACACCAAGCTTTGCAGATTTGCCAATCGGTTTTGGTAGAACAAAGAAATTCGCATACACAACAAGTGTAACTGCCCCAATCGACTTTGTAATGGACGTGAACGGTTTCAAAGGTCCAAACAGTGAAGCACGAAACGGTAAACAATATGATATCCGAAGTTTTAAAACTGCAAAATTTAGTACAGGTTGCGCAGGAAAAGAAGTAAAAGGTATTGGTTGTGTTTATGTCCTTCCTTCATACGACCCGATAAAAGGAGGAAGTGAAGAGATGAAAAAATGGGATCCAGATTGGGCAAATTCTGGTTGGTCAAATATTGATAACTATTGGGCTGGCGCAAAAAAAGCATGTGATACTGTTGGGTTGAGTCTTCCTGATAAATCAAAACTTCATAGCATATATCAAGCAAGTAAAAAAGACCCTAGTTTAGGTTTACCAACATCTGGTTGGTTTTGGTCTTCTTCAGAATTAGGTACTTATCATGCAAACAGAGTATTTTTCCAGCTTGATGTTATAGAATATGCTCGTAAAGATGAAAACTATAATGTTATGTGTACTGGAAATTAATTTCCATATAAAAAAGACCACATTATGTGGTCTTTTTTATACTTTTTTGTGCGCTGACTTATCTTCTTTGTCTATTTGTTTAAACTTATAATTAAAATAAGTTCCCACAATTAAAAAGAAAGCCGCTAAAAAAATACCTAAAATATCATTTGCATTCATTTTTTAGAGCTCCTATATTTTTATTTATTCTCTGATTTATATCTAAAATATTACAAATGAACAATATATCAAAATATAAACCAATCATAATAAAAATTGTTTTTGAAATAATTTCAAACTCAGATAAAAATAATCCGACAATACCTCCAGTTAAAACAACAACAGTCGTGATTAAACTAGCTCGCAAACTCATTAAATTTTTATTTGATTCTTTAATATATTCCATCATTACAATATTATTAAATTTATCAAAATTTGTCAAATATTTTAATTTATCATGTTGGCATAGATGCCAACCTACATTTGTAATTATTCCTGTGTTATGGATTACTACACTAGCAGATATTTTGAATTTTTAACGACAAATGACTTTATACCCGTTCGTAATGACATGGTAAATGAACCCTCACCCCAGCCCTCTCCCTTATTTTAAGGGGAGGAAGAAAATGTAATAGACTATGCCCTTTTTCAAAAAAATTAAATATTAAAAATCTGGATTATTCTTTTGAAAATCTTTATATGATTGTTCGTAAAATTTATTCTTTTCTGTTTGGATTAAATTATTTAATCTTTCATTTATTTTGTTTTGAGTTTCAATAGTTTTATCTATAATGTCTTGATTTAAATTAGGTGAATTCTGCTCAATGTATTCATCTAAATCGTTTGAGTATTTTTCAATTGCTTCATTTGATTTTTGATTTAATTTTTCATATACACTTTTTAAATAATCTTTTGAAACAGTTGTTGCGTAATAGTCTTTATTTTTTTCTAAGAATCTATCTATATAGTCTAAATCTTCATTTTTCTTTTCAGATGTCGGGTTAAAATCATCTACATTATAGTGCAATTTTTCTAATCTCTTTTCAAGTTGATACATTGGAATAGATTTATTTTTGTACCCGTTTTTTAGGTTATTAAATTCTTTTATAATATCGTTTGCTTCTTGGTAATTGCTAAAAAGAAGTCCTACTGTTGCACTTTTATTCACATCTGCAAGGTCTTTGACTTTTCTATTTTGAAATTTATATTTGTCCAATTCTTCTAGCATATTTTGTTTTGATTCTTCAACTTTATCATAAATCGGTTCAAGCTTTTCAACTTCTTCTGAATTTTGGTACATTTTTTCTCTATTTCGTTCAATGTAATTTTGAATTTCCGGAGTTGAAAAAGAACTAGTTTCCATATTTTTTGCAGTTGCTTCAAAATATTTGATATTATTTTGGTATTGTTTATAAGGTTGAGCTATTTTTTCTGCATTTTCAAAACTATCATTTTTTAATGCACTAACAACATTTGAAAATAAACGTTGTTCTCCGCTTTGAACTATTTTTAATTTTTCTTGCGAATCATAACCAATTTTTGCAACTTTTATAAATTTATCTTTTGTTGCTTCTAAGTAGGGTTGAACATTGTTTGCAATTTTATTTTCCAATGATTCAAATTGCATATCAATCATTGATTTTGGAGAACTTTCAAATCTATCATTCTGAGATGTGAAAATTGGATTAGAATTGTAAATTTTATTTTGTGAATTTTGAATATTTACTTTATTTTTTGCAGAGTAGATATTGATTGGTAAAATTTTCATTTAAGACTCCTTATTTTTTATTTTGCACAAGAGCTACAACATGAAGAGTTGTCGAAATTATTTTTGTTTGCCATACAGTTTTGGCATTTGTCTTGCATTTTACCCTCTTTGGAGTAATATTTAAAACTTTTTACCCATTTGGGTTCTTTGCAAGAACATTTTTCCATAAAGGTCAAAAACTGCACAAATTTTTCAAGAACATCACTTGGCATTGCATATTCAATTTGTGTTGTAGAAAAATCAACTTTTTCCGGTTCAACTTGAAGAACTTTTTCCAAAAAATTAGAAATTGTTTGATGTCGAGAAATCTTTTCTTCTGCTTTTTGAATGCCTTTAGGAGTGATTGTTATAATTCCATAAGGAACATAATTTATATAACCCCTTTGAGCTAATGTTTTAACGGCTTCAGATGTTGCAGGTCCTCCTATTTTTAAATAGTTTGAAACATCTTTAACCCTCGCAGCTTGATTAACTTTGACAATTTCATAAATTGCCAAAAGATATTTTTCAAGACTTTCTGTTAGTTCTTTTTGCACTCGCATTCCCCTTTTAAAGTAATATATTTACTATAAAGAAAAAGTGTTTTTTATGCAATCAGATTTCGGTTTTGTTTATTCATAAAACCTGTCATTGATACATTTTGTGTTTTTGTTTGTTTAATTTGATTATTTGTTTTTGAAGTTCTGGAGTGATTTGCCAAATAGATATTCAATTTCGGTAAAAGTACACCAAGAGCAATGGTTGAATATGCCAAGCCTCCAACATGAGCCAAATTCAGTTTCCACATATTTTTCTTTGCAAATTTGCTACCTTGGGCAAGTATCTCGTTATGACTTTTTAGAGAAATATTATTTAACCAATGTTTAATTCCTTTACCTGATTTTGAAATATTAAACAAGTTTTCTCGTTTTGGGTCAAGAATATTTGCCACTCCTTTTGCAGCAAAACCTCCAAGAACAAGCCAGTTCAAGAATCCAAAGTAATCTCTTGTTACTGTTTCTTTCAATTCTCTTTTATTGTCAGAAGCCAAAAATCTTCCAATAAGAGTTGAGGCATAAACTGTTTTAATTGCATTCCCGCTTGTTACAGGTCCGGTAAACTCAAGTTTTTTAATGAAATCTGCAGGTGATTTAATTTTCATCACACCTAGTGCCATTGCTGCCATTCCAACACTTGCTAGAATTTTTTCTGCTAAGAATAATTTGCTATTATCTTTTTTGTTTGAAGATTCAACTCCTTTGTAATTTGAATCCCCAGGAAATCCACTTTCGCCGGTTCTTTTTTCTGTAAGTTTTCTATTGATATATTGATTTGTTAATCCTAATGTTGAAGCGATTGCCAAAGCTCCAACACCTTTGATTTTATTGATTTTTAAAATTTTAGAAATCGCTTTTTCAGAGTCAATTTTAGAATTATAAAAAACATTTTTGCCTAAATCAATAGTATCTCTAAGAACATTGTGTAATGATGAAGATAATGTTTTTTCTCCAATTTTAACATTTACTTTGTCGGATTTTAGAGCATTTGTAATTCTAAATTCTAAAATATTTTGCAATTGTTTGCCATCTTTTTCTGAAATATTTTTGTTTTCAATAAGTTCTGAAATTAAAGAATTTACTTCTTTTTCAGATTTTAATTTGTCTGAAATGTTGTTAAATTTTTGGTTATCCCATTTGTAATTTTTCCATTTTGAATCATTTACCCACTCGGTTTTTGCCCAATCAATATCTTTGTAATTTTTAATTGTTTTTCCATCTCGTCCGGAAATGTTATTTAAAATATTAGAAACATAGTTTGATGATTTATTTGTATTTTTATGAGCAGCTTGCAAGATTGCAATACTATCATTTGAAAACCACGAATTAGTGTTGATTGGAATTTCAGGATTGATTATCTTGTTTGCAAGTTTAGAAATTCCTTTAGCTAAATAGCTTGCAGAAAGGCAGACAATTAATGTTCCTGTGAATTCTCTAAAAAATGTTTCAAAACCGGCATTAATGTTTCGTTCTTTGGTATCAATATAAGTTCTTGGTCCAACCATTGCAAACAAATCTATTCCAACGGCATTTGCCATTGGATTGGTATCTAATGTTCTAAGTACTTGAGTTGCAAGTCCGTCAACCGCACCTGTAAATTGTGGTCTGTGTGGTGTAATTGTATTGTTTGTTATATTTGTTATCATTTTAAAATTTTCCTCCAATAAAAAAAATTAAGTTCCCTAGTGTACGGAGGGAACTTAAAAAACGTCGATTATATAATAAAGTAAATTTATATCACAAATTAGCGTAAGTTCCGACATCGAATCTTACAGCAACAACAATTCATTTTTTTATTGGTATTTGTGTAAATCATAATATTTCCTTTGAGAGATATTTAATCAAAAACATTTTTTATTGTCAAGTGTAATGTTAAGTAAATATAATATGTTTAGGTATAGCGAAATTAATTATGGTGCCTAAAACCTTTGTCCTTTGCGATTGTTCTTCCTATTGATAGAATTTTTCCTCCAATACAATTTCGGCATTGAGATGGATTTTCGTTTATACAAATTTTATTAGGATAAATTTCATATTTTGCTCGGTATTCTGTTGTTGTTACATTTGGCATCACAACATTTGCACCACTTTGAAGTGCTAAAATTCTTCCATTTGGATTTAGTGTTTCCATAGCAGTTGTTGCAGGAATATTTATATCTTTTAACAAGATTCTTGTGAGTGCCATAACTTTTCGTGCCAAGTCAAAACTACCGGCTTTACAATTTTTTAGCGGAGTATTCGGGTGTGGAATAAGAGGGCCTATTCCAACCATATCAGCATTTATTTCTTTGAAGAATAAGATATCATCTGCTAGGGATTCTATTGTTTGATTCGGAAGCCCAACCAAACACCCTGTTCCGACTTCATAACCTAGAGTTCTTAAATCTTTTAGACATCTTAGTCTGTTGTCAAAATCCATGTGTGGGTGAAGTTTTTTGTACAAATTTCTGTCAGTTGTTTCAATTCGGATTAAATATCTGTCAACTCCAGCATCTTTGTATGCTTTGTATTCATCAATTGATTTTTCTCCGATACTTAGAGTTAAGGCTACATCAAGCTTTTTGATTTCTTGAATGATTTTGCATATTATGTCTTTGGTATAGAATGAATCTTCGCCTGATTGAAGAACAATTGTTTTATATCCCATTTCAACGGCCTTTTGGGCATAAAGAATAATATCTTCCGGAGTTATTCTATATCTGTCAAGGTTTTTGTTTTCGCAACGAAGTCCGCAATATTCACAATGGCATCTGCAAATATTGGAAAATTCAATAAGTCCTCTCAAATGAACTTCATCTCCGACATATTCTTTTCTTATTTTGTCTGCAAGAGAAAAGATTTCGTCATTTGTAGAGTCATCTTGCAGTATTTCAATTAGTTCTTTTTTAGTATAGCTTTTCACGTGTTTAATTATACCATAACAAGGTCAAGTTCTTTCAACATTTCTTTGTCTTCATTCGCATCAGAACCTGCTGTTGTTAAATAATTTCCTACAAGAACAGAATTTATACCTGCGATAATTCCAAGTTTTTGATGAAATTTGCTTAGTCTTGTTGTTCTACCACCGGCATAACGAAGTAGTGCTTTTGGTAAAATAATTCTGAAAATACAAATAGTTTTTAAAATTTCTTCTTCGTTAATTTTATCTTCAAAATTTTCTAGAGGTGTTCCCTTAATTGGATTTAAAAAGTTTATTGGAACAGTTTTAGGATTTAATTTCTTTAGCGAAAGCGCCATATCTATTCTATCTTCTCTTGATTCACCCATTCCGATAATTACACCACAACATGCTTCCATTCCGTGTTTTTGAATAAGTTCTACTGTATGAACTCGGTCTTTAAAGTTATGAGTTGTACAAATTTTTTGGTGATAGTTTTCTGAAGTGTTGATATTATGGTTGTATCTTTCAACACCGGCTTCTTTGATTTGTTTAATTTGTTCTTCTGATAACAATCCTAAAGATGCACAACAATGAATACCATCGATTGATGCAACTTCTTTAATCATTTGCAGAATTTTTTGAAAATCTTTGTCATTTGGAACTCTACCAGATGTTACAATACAAAATCTTGTTGCGCCATTTTCTTTTGCTGAAATTGCTGCTTTTTTTACTGTTTCAATATCTAATAAAGGACTGCATTCAATTTCTGCGTGGTTGTGTTTGCTTTGAGCACAGTATTTGCAATTTTCTGAACATGCTCCTGTTTTTGCACTAATAATACTGCAAGCTTCAACGTTATTGTCAAAATTTTCTTCTGTAATTTTGTGTGAAATCTCAATAAGTTCTGATAGCGGTTTGTCATATAATTTCAAAAAATCTTCTTTAGTATAGTTATCAAAATTGTCCATAATTTACTCCTTAAATATTGTTTAGGTATAGCGAATAAAATTATACTAACACAAAAATATTTTTAATTGAAAATAAGAGTTAAAAGTTGTATTATATGTTTGCAAATTATATTAATGGAGTTTTATATGTCTGAATATAGAATAGTTTTATGTACCATAGATTCAATTGAAAATGCAAAAATGTTGGCTCATAAACTCGTTAAAGAGAAATTGGCTGCTTGTGTAAATATCGTATCTAGTGTAACTTCTGTTTATGAATGGGAAAATAAAATTTGCGAAGATGACGAATATTTACTCATTATCAAAACGAAGTCTGTCTTATATGAAAAATTAGAAGCAAAAATCAAAGAACTTCACCCTTATGATATTCCGGAAATTGTTAGTTTGAAAATTGATGAGGGTTCTAAGCCTTATTTAGATTGGATTGAGAATAATACATTATAAATTTGGATTTGTCATTAAAATGTCATGCCCCACATTGTGCATTAAATCCAAATAAGAATCATAATATGCTTGTGCTGCACCAATATAATCTTTCAATGTTTCTTGGTGCATTGTTTCAACTTGGATAAAGTTTTGCAAGCTGGTTTGACCTTTTTCATACCTTTTTGCATAAGTATTCATTAATTTTTGAGATTCTGACAAGATATTTTTGTAATGGTCCATATTCGCTTTTGCGTATTTAAATTCGTTATAATCTTGTTTTAGTGCATATCTTAAATGATTTTCAAAAGAATCTTTATCAATATTTGAACGTTCTAAAACAATTTTTGCTTTTTTAATGTCAGGGGAATAAGAATATAAAATCGGAATATCCGCACCTATTGCGACATAAGCCCCAGGGAGAGAATCTCCTCCGGTTTGATGAGCTGTTTGATATGCAGTACCTCCACCGATTGTCAAATTTGGAATCCTTTGTCTTTTGGCTTGGGTTACTTCTTGCTCACTTTTGGTAATATTTGATTCCGCAATTGCAAGAGAATAGCTATATTTCATTGCGGTATCTTCAATTGTTTGATATGGAAGAAGTGTAAGATTAAGGATACTCAAATCATTTGAAAAAAGAGATTCTTCAATTGTGTCATACATATTTTCAGAATTTTTTATATTCATTGTGTCGTTGAGTTTGAATTGTGCAATTAGTAAATCAGCTTTTGCCTTGTTTAAATATACTAATTGCCTTTTGTATTTCATATCAGCTTGAAGAATATCAACATCATAATTTACATATTTTTTTGATTTTTGTTCAGCAATTGTTTTTAAGTTTTTGAATAATTTTTCTCTTTCTTGGAAAATAAGAACAACAGACTTCATGTACAGAATGTTGAAATAATCTTTCATTATTTCAATTTTTATATCGTGTTCTGAGGCTTTAATTTCTTTTTCAACTATATCAAGGTTTGTTTGGGCAATTTTCTTGCGAATTCCTCTTTTGGCGACTTCAACAGGAACAGAAAGTCCGAATTGACTAGAATTTCCTCTTGTTACCCTACCTATTAAAAAATTTGACTCAAACCGAGGATTTTTTAGTGCATTTGCAATTTTGATTTCTTGTTGTAATTCTTCGGCTTTTTTTCTTTTGGATTTTAAATCAAGATTATTTTCTAATGCAAGATTTACTGCATTATCAAGTGTGATGTGAACAACTTGGCAGTTTGAGGGCAAGCATATAGAAAATACTAAAAATAATGTAATAACAATCTTTTTCATAATGATATCCGAAGTTTTACAATTGTATTCTAGCACGAAATAGAATAATATTATTAGTTGATGTAAAGATGTAAATTTTTAGTTATATTTTAAAGGTTGGGAAAATTAAATATGGAAGTAAAAATGGATAAGAAAATATTATTAACTTTAGGATTATTAGCAATAACGTCAAGCTCTGTTATTGCAATGCAAAAACCGGATAGCTCACTACTAGTTAAAGGTTTTCAAAATTTAGAATCTATTCAAAAGATTGATGTAATTAATCAATTGTCTGCAATTGCAGATAATGATGATGTTGTCTTTTCTAAAATTTGGCCTAAAGAATATTTTAAAGACAAAGATATAACTTCTTATATTTACCTTACAAAAAATGACGGGAATTCTTTGGATATCATAAAATTTGATACCCCCAAAAAGACTGAAAATTGTATGACAAAAGATAATCCGGAATTTTGTATTCCAAAAGTGACTCCATCAATTGATACATTTATTTTTGATGAGCGTTTGTTATATGAACATACCCCGAATTTTATAGCAAGTCCCAACCAAAAAGAAATTCTGGAAATATTACTAAAAGATAGCAAGTATTTTGATACAATGAAAATAAAATCACTTCCAAAAGCTCCAGAAAATTCTGTATCAAGAAAATGTGATTTTAGAGGGAATTTAATGACAAAATGTCAAACCTTTGAAAAAGATACAGAAAATTTGATTTCAACAGAAGAAATTATATTCAAAACACCTGTAACTGATTTAGATGAAAACCCAATGACAAAAGCCTTGAAGTATATAAAATATAATTCAAATGGTAAAAAAGTTGAAGAGTATGTTTATTCAACTTCTAAACATACATTCTTTGATGAAAACGGTAAAATAATTTCTCAAGAACAAATCAATGATTCTACTTTTGAATACATGAATAATGATTTGTTTATTGATGTTGAATTTCAAAAAGACTCTGATGGTAAAATTCTTTCAGAATCGCATTTTGACAGAAATCATAAATTGATGAGAAAATATACAGCCGAATATAATTCAAATGGTGAAATTTCTAAAATTCATGTAGAAGATGTGCCCAATTTTGCATCTTGGGATATAATCCCAATTCGTGTAACTAAAACAAAAGAACAGGCATTTTCTATCAGATATTAATTATTCTTAACAAACTAGCAAATAATTTTACTTTCGTAACTTTTTGTTGTATAAATAACACTTGTTAAAAGGATTTTAATATGGCTGTATCTTCAATAAATGCTCAAAACTCCGCAATGAGTGGATTTACGACAAGTCGTAAGAATATTTCTTACGGTTATATTGATGTGAATAAACAAAAAGCCCAAGAGGAAAATAATAGAAAAGATAGAATTTTAGCAGGTATTGGTTCTACTTCTGCGGTTGCTATTACAACTGCAGGAATTATGAAAGCGCAAAAGATTAAAAATCCTTTTCATATTAAATATTCTGTTCCAATTATGCTTTCTATGGCTGCGGCAGGTAATATTGGCGGTGTTTTATTAAGTTCGATTGGTGAAACAAAATCTGATAAAAAGAAAAAATGGAAAGAAGGGGCATTTCAGATGATGCTAACGACTGCTCCTATGCTTTTGGTTGATGGAGCTTTGGCATTATGTGCTAAAACAAAGAAATTCAATAACAATTTCTGCAAAATTGTTGCTTCTTGTATCGGTGTTGCAATCGGTTCAAATTCAGCATTGTATGTATCAAACAAATTGAGAAGTGATAAAGAAGCTAAAAAGCCTAAACGTGAATTGAAATTGATTGATATGATTGCAAATTTAGATGATGCAGTTGCTATTTTGGTTTTAGCAAAAATTCCTTTTGCAGACAAAATTCATATTGAAAGAGCATTGCCATTTATTTATTCATTCTGCGGATATCGTTCCGGTAGTGCTGATGTTAAACACAAATAATATTTCAGCCTTTTAACCAATCAATACAAATATGAATAAATTCTTCTGGGTAGTCTAAGTAAATATCTTCGGCATGTCTTGTTTTGGGAAATAGTTTGTAAGCTTTTTGGCAGGTGGCATTATCGTGAAGTTTTTTTGTATTCCAAGGTAATACTGTTGGATCTTTTTCTCCTGCAATAAAAAGTGTCGGGCTTTTTATTTCTTGAACAATTTCAATTGGTTTTCTTTTCTTTAAGAATGGATTTCCAGCTCTAATTGTTAGCCATCTCAGGGGTTCAAATTTGTGGAACAGTGTTGGAATCCATGCATCAGGAGAGTACATTCTATTTTCAATTTTATAAAATTCACTCGGTGCTGAAACAGTAATTATTTTTGAAATCTCATTAGACATTTTTTCGCCTTGAAGAAGAACTAATGCCCCGCCAAGAGAAAAACCTAAAAGGTGAATTTGTTCATAGTTGTTGCTTTTTGCATAATTAATAACTGTGTTGAGGTCAGATTCTTCTTTTGCACTAAATGTGTAGAAACCGGAACTTTTTCCATGTCCTCTGAAATCCATTGTTATAATATCAAAATATTCAGATAAATCTTTTGACATATTTAAAAATGGTTTAGAGTCTTTTGTCATAAACCACCCTGGACAAATTATAACAACAGAACTTTTCTTATTATTTATATGATTTATTGCAATTTTTATGTTATCTTCTGTTTTTAAAAAGGTTTCTTTCATTTTTTATAGCGAATTTGTCATATCTGTAAATGTTTTCATAAGTTCTTGCTGATTAGGTATAGTACAAGCTTTACCACCAACTAAAACTTTTATGAGTTTTTCTTCTTCAGGTGTTAATTTTTCTTTTTTCATTGCAATAGAATATAAATCGTCCGGATTTTTAAGAATTCGATTTATTTGGTCTTGGTTTCTCTGATTTCTTGCAATGATTGCATCAACTAAAATATTCAACTCATCTTTTGTAAAATCACATTTGATTATTGGTTCAAATTTTGAGATTGTTTCATCTGATATCGGAACTTCAAAAACATCTCTGATATCTTTGCCTAAACTATCAAATTTGCCTGTGAAATTGTAAGAACACTTATCACCATTCCAGCCATTAATATCCAATTTAAACCCAAATTTAAGTCCAAAAACGTCCCAGTATTGGTTAATATGTAGAGGTTCGCAAGTTCTAAAATTATTGATATACCTTTCAGAAAGTGTTTCAAATTTTTTGTCAAAAGAATTGTTCGCAACTTCATCTGTCATAATTTTTGCTTGTTTTGCGGTATTTTGATTTATTTGAGATTGCTCTTGAACTGCTTTTGTTTGTATTGCATTTGTTGTGTTTTGTAGTGTCATAATAACTGCAATTGCTAAAATTAAATTTGTAATCTTTTTCATATTATTTCCTTTATATATTAATAGCCCATAAGTGAATTCATTAGATTGCCTAAATCTCCGGAATTAAGAAGTGTACATGCATTTTGTCCTAAAACGACATTAAGAAGTCTTTGGTCTGATGCACTAAGGTTATTTAACCCTGGAAGAGAAATACTATTTGGGTCTTTGAGCATTCTTCCACCATTACTTCTTGATTGTTCCTCAAGTATAGAATCTCCCACATATTGAAGTTGTTGCTTTGTAAAATCACATCTGATTTTAGGTGCAAAAGTTGAAACTGAAGCATCTGATGGGCTTATTCCATATAAGCTACTGAATGATGAACTTAATCCCGCAACATCTGCAGTGAAATTAAGCCTACATTTGTTATTTACCCAACCATCAATTCTTAATTTGTAATTGATATTCATTCCTAAATAATCAGATTTCATGCTTTCTGAATATGGTTTACACATTTTTATGCTATTTGCAAAATTGTTTCCTGATTTATAGCTTGATTGAGTTGTTGTTGGACGATTGATTTTTCTTTCAGTTACAACGGCTCCAAAAACTTGACTGCTTACAAAAACTATTCCAATTAGGAATATAATTAAACTTGTTGTTTTAAATTTGTTTTTCATTTTTTTATCCAGCTTTCATTCCTTTTTCTATTATTATATTATCTCAATCAAATTTTTCATATAAACTAAATGAATGGTATTTTTTTAGGTTTTATTGTATAATTTCTACAAAAGGGGAGCTTGATGAATAAAAAGAATAATAATTTATTGGCATTGGGAATAAGTATTTTAGTACTTGGTTTAATGTTGTTGTCTTATTCAATTTCTTCTTATACCGAGTTGAAATCTTTAGATGACAAGATGAATTTTGACGAACTTGATAACAATGTACAAATGTCAACAACCGATAAATACTATCGTTATTTGTCAAATTCGGACTTTTTAACGCAAAAATTGAACAAGAATAAAGATTTGTTGTTTAAGAATTCAACATGTGTTTATCTTGATTATGCAGAACATAATGCTGTTTCTTTGTATGAACTTACTTATAATGGAGTTCAAACAGATGATTCAAGAAAAGACGTTGCAGCAGGAAATATTCGTTCATTATTAAAAATTTTGGATAATTATAGAACATGTAAACAATCTTCTACATATAAAGATGAATTAAAACACATTTTAGATGATATTGAAAAGAGTGATTCTTTATATTCAAATACAGAAGAGCGAATGAATAATTTTATGAACGGTTACAATAATTCTATGCCTGTTCAATCTTCTCAACCTCAAGAAAATGCAGCTATTGCCGGTGATTCGTATTCTTCAAACCAAACTGATACACAAAATGTTTATACAACTCAACCAATGCAATCTCAACAACAACCTGTTGTTCAATACGATCCAAACAATCCGCCACCTCAAATTAGACATTAAAAGTAGTAATAATTATTTGGAACATATTTGAATTGGTCTAAAAGAAACTTGTGTCCGAATTCATAGTCTTCTGAGGCTTTTTTACCCGCTTCTCTTGCTTTTACTTCCAGTAAATTGTTCATGTATTCTTTATTTTTTGATAAGTCTTCAATATCATCAATTTTGGGATATTTAGCTTTTGCATCGGCATATTTTTCGGCTTCTTTTATTTTAGTTATTGATGGAAGTTTGCCAAATGTTCTAAAACATCTTTTTTCGTATTCAGAGTCCGCCCCGCATAATAATCTCCCGATTAAAGAGTATTGATATGCGTGTTCTGTTTCGTGTCCGGCAGATTTTGCAGGTGAAGTGAATTGGGGAATGTGTTTAAAATAAATTGAACCATACCCGTGAGTAAATACGGCTGCAGCATTCTCTGGAACTAGTCCTTCCCCTGTTTCAACTTCTATATTGGCTCTTTCCAGTCCTTTTTGTTTTAAAAAGTATTTAGTCAACGATTCTTGTTTTTGCTCTTTTTCTAAAAACCTAAATGCTATAAATTTATCATCTTCCGGAAATTTTACGGTCGGAGATTCAATTGTTCCAGAAATATAAGGAATTCCGTTTTTTATTTCAATATCCGCACCTAAAATTTTTAAGCTCTTTTTTGGCTCAAATCCTAAGTTGAATGGATATTCAGTGAAAACTGTTGTAAATTTTTTGCCCAAAGATGCTAAGTTATATTTTGTTCTTTTGATTGTAATTTTTTTAGCAAAATTATGCTTTTTTAATTTGTTTAAATCAGTGTGAATAAATTGTTCAACATCTGATGTGTCATGCCAATCAGGATATCCATCAATTGGCAAATATTTTGCAGTGTGAATTTTTTTGACGTGAACAAGTTCTTCATCTTTTGTCAAATTATCTGAATAACTGTATTCTTTACATGTATGTGGAATTTCTGTACCTGATTGGAATTGTCTTATGATTTTATGTTCTTTATCATAAAAACTTATGATATTTCTTCTATATTCTGAGTCTTTAGTTTTTCCTATTTTTACTTGTTTAAATGTCACAGCATCTTGAGGTATAGCCCAAGAATCACGTGGAAACTTTTTAATTGGCATATTCTCAAGTTTTTCTATTAAATAATATTTTTTATCACTTAAGGGTAATACCGGTTTTGTTTTTTTTAATAGATTATGACTTATAAAAGATTTAATTTGATTAATTTTCAATTTTTCACCTACTTTAATTATAAAACAAGTAAAAATAAAAATTGCGCAAAATTTATATTGAAAAATATTAATATAAAGTTTATATAAAGACAAATAAAGCTATGGTATAATAGAGTCATGAGTTATTAGCAGGTAGAAAGTAAAGGAGAGAAAAATGATTCCTATTTTTGATTCAAAACGTCAATATGCTCAAATCGGCGAAGAAGCTGAAAAAGCAGTATGTGAAGTAATGAGATCAGGTTGCTATATTTTAGGACCAAACGTAAAAGCATTAGAAAAAGAATTAGCATCATATATCGGTTGCAATTATACCGTTGCATTGAACTCTGGTACAGATGCATTGCACATTGCACTTAGAGCTTTAGATATCGGAGCAGGTGATGAAGTTATTACAACAGCATTTACATTCGTAGCCACTGCAGAAGCTATCGGTATGGTAGGTGCAAAACCGGTATTTGTTGATATTGATCCTGATACATTCAATATTGACCCTAAAAAAATTGAAGCTGCTATAACTCCAAAAACAAAAGCAATTATTCCGGTTCACTTATATGGTCAACCATGTGATATGGAATCAATTATGGCAATTGCTAAAAAACACAATTTGAGAGTTGTTGAAGATTGTTGCCAAGCTATCGGTTCATCTTTCAAAGGTCAAAAAGTTGGTACATTTGGTGATATCGGTTGTTACAGCTTCTACCCTACTAAAAACTTAGGAACAATGGGTGATGGCGGTTTATGTACTGTTAATGATGAAAAATTAAGAGATAGATTGATTGCTTTGAGAAACCACGGTTCAATGGTTCGTTATCACAACGATGAACTAGGTGTAAACAGCAGACTTGATGAAATTCAAGCAGCTATTTTGAGAGTAAAAGCTAATCACATTGATGAATGGAATACAAAAAGAAGAGAACATGCTGCATATTATAACAAACTATTTGCAGATTGTGCAGACGTTCAAACTCCAAAAGAATTGGATAATACATATTGTGTTTATCACCAATATACTGTTAAAATTCCTAACAGAGATGAAGTTCATAAAATGCTTCAAGAAAAAGGTATTGGCGCTATGTTGTACTACCCAATTCCTCTTCACTTCCAAAAAGTTAATGCTTGGTTAGGAATGGGTCCTGGTTCTCTTCCAATTACAGAAAAGAATACAGAAGTTGTTATTTCACTTCCAATGTTCCCTGAATTAACTCACGAAGAACAAGATACAGTAGCTAAAACTTTGATTGAATGTATTGAAAAATCAAAATCAGTTGCCACTGTATAGTATAACAAATTAAATAAAGTAAAGGCTAGGAATTGTTTTTATTCCTAGCCTTTTTTATGTAGAAAAAAATATTTGAATTTCTTGAAAAAATATTATATAATGTATTAAAGGGTAGATGATATGGTAGAAAGCAACCTAAAAACAGAAGAGGCAGAGAATTTAATTCGCAAAACGTTGAACTTTCTTGATGAAAAAAATTACGAAGATGCGGAAAATTCTTTGAATTCGGCTTATGATATTTTCAAGAGTGAAGATTTTAACGAAGGAATTTCAATCTCTTTGAGTTTGATTGCTTTTTTGAATTATTCTCTGCATAAATCTGATTACGAAAGTAGCCTTGCTTTGGTGCAAGATGCGACATTTATGGCTAATCGAACAAATAGTATTACCGCACAATTGATTAACGAATTGGTTTTGGGCAATATCAATTTTGCTGAAAATAACAAGGATATTGCGATTATTCATTACAACAATGCATTAAAATTATCTTCAGAAGAGGACAAATATTCTCTTGCTGATAATATAAATACAAGAATTAGACAACTTCAAAACGGTATGGATTATTCACTTCCGACAAAAAGTGACCCATTAGTATCATTGGTTAAAATTAGCCGTTCAATTACTGCACTTACTGATATTGATGAGCTGTTGAGGGTAATTGCTGAAGAAACTAAAAATGCTATTCAAGCTGATAGATGTACAGTTTTTCTTTGGGATAAAGATACTGATGAATTGTGGTCAAAAGTTGCGTTAGGGCTTGATTCAAGTCAAGAAATAAGATTTCCTGCAGATAAAGGTTTAGCAGGATATGTTGTAAAAACAGGTGAAACTGTTAATATTGTTGATGCTTATAATGACCCGAGATTCAATCCGGAAGTTGATACAAAAACCGGTTACAGAACTAAAACGATTTTGTGTATGCCTATTATGAACAATAATCGTGAAATTATTGGTGCATTTCAAGTTATCAACAAAATTGATGGTATCTTTACAAAAAATGACGAAGATTTACTAATCGCAATTGGCGGAAGTGCAAGTATAGCCTTAGAAAATGCTCAATTGTTCGACCAACAATTGCAACTTTATCGTGAACAAAAGTTACTATTTGAAAGTTTTATTGATACTCTCGCTACTTCAATTGATGCAAGAGATAAGATTACGGCAGGTCATTCAACCAGAGTTAAATTGTATTCAATATTGTTGGCTGATGCTCTTGGTATGAATGCTAAAGATAAAAGTTTGCTTGAAAAAGCCGCAATTCTTCACGATATCGGTAAAATCGGGATTAGAGATTCTGTTTTGCAAAAAGACGGAAAACTTACTGATGAAGAGTATAAACATATTCAAGAACACGTTAGAATTACGCATAATATCTTGAACAAAATTTATATGTCACCTGATTTTAGAATTATTACCGAAATGGCTTGCTCTCACCATGAAAAGTGGGACGGGACAGGGTATTACAGACATCTTAAAGGTGAAGAAATTACACTCGGAGGTAGAATTTTGGCTGTTGCTGATGTGTTTGATGCGATTACTTCCAAAAGACACTACCGTGACAAAATGCCGATTGCGAATGTTTTAGATATTTTGATGAAAGGTGCCGGTTCTCATTTTGATAAGAATTTGGTTGATGTGTTTATGTCAATTTCGACTGACAAAATAGTCAAAGTATTCTTATCCGAATCACACGGAAAAATTGAACCTAAAGATGAAGAATTCTTGAAACAGTATGATTTGATGTCAATTTACAGATTTGTAAATCTTGAAAATCCGACAGATGAACAAAAACATTTGTTAGAATTGTTCAACAAATACTATTTGGGTAGCTATGAGCCAAAAGAGGAGGATATGGTTTAATGAAAAAATATCTCGTCCTTTCTTTATTTGTTTCAGTTTTTGGGGCTAATCAGTGTTTAGCAATCAATATGAACGGGATTGCACCGGTTAACCCGTTAGATGCAAATCCCTCAACTTATCAAGAACAAGTGAATTTGCCATCTTTTGAACTTAAAAAAGGTTCACTTACTCGTAATGCCATAAAAAATCAGTACACAATCGCAATGGACAAATTTATGCAGGCAAATGTTCGTTCTTCATACCAAGATTTTAGAATGCTTATTGATAACGTTATGCCTAGTGATTATATCTATATGCGTTTGACTCACGAAATGGCATCTATCGGATTTTTCAGTTTGTCAGAACTGGCAATGTCAAAGATTAAAGATGATGAAATATCTTCTTTATTAGAAGAGGATATCAAGAACTATTATTTTCCGAATTGCAAATTGACTCACAAGGATCAAATGTATCTTGCCGAGATTTATTCAAATATTATGTATAACGACCAAAGCCGAGAAGCTACATCTGAACTTATGAAACAAACATCACTGTTGAATGATTCAGATTATGCAAATTATCTTGTTGCTTTTGGTTCAATGAAAAATGGTGACATTAAACAAGCAGTTAAATCTATTGATATTGCGATTGATAAAAATCCAAAAAACATCAATTACAAACGTTTGCGAGCTGAAATTTTGGCTCAATCAAATAAACCGCAAGAGGGATTAAAGGCTCTTGAGGATTTGAAGTCTAAAGATATTAATACAGTAGTTTTTGATAAAGAGTTGCATTCTTCTCAACAGTATATTTTGTATAAATCTGCAAAAAATGATTATTGGAAAAAATATCACTTAGCATATTATTATTATGACGAAAATCAATTGAATAAGGCATTGAGAGTTTTACAGTCTTCAATTTCCGGAAAAAAAAATATCAATAAGGAAGTTTATGCTTTGACCGCAAAAGTTTATTTTGATTTGAAAGAATTTGAAAAAGCTCAGGATTATGCCCTAAAATCTGTTGATATTGATAAATCTCATACTCAAGCATTGATTGTATTGGGTGATGTCGCATATAGAAATAAAGATTATAAACTAGCAGAAAGCTATTATAAAAAAGCGGGTAGTAAAGACACCGGCTTTGATTCATCAATTCGACTTGCAAAAACTTATCAACAATTGAATAACGAAAGACGAGCAAAAGACATCTATTCTAAAGTTTTGCGTGCAAGTTCAAAGGCTTATGAAGCTTATTATCAAATGGCTTTACTTGAAAAAGACAGAGAAAATGTGTATCTTAAAAAAGCACTTGCGATAAATCCTAATTTCAAAGACGGTTGGATTGATTTGGCAAGGCTTGAAATTACAAAAGAAGACTACGAAAAGGCTCTATCATTTTTGGGTATTGCAAAATATATTGACGATAGTGATTACAGATATTATTATTATTTAGGTTTGGTATTAAAAAATAAAGGATTGACCGCAGATGCTCGTCAAAACTTTGAAAAGAGTTTAAATTTAAACCCTGAATACAGTTTAGCAAAAGAGGAATTGAGTATATGATAAAAAAAAATCTATTGATTGTTGAAGACCATGAGTTGACAAGATTTGGGTTAAAAACAGCATTTGAAGATGTTGATTATATTGGTGTGATTTATGAAGCTGCAACAGCAGAAGACGCTCTTGAAATATTTAAAAACAATCAGATAGATTTGGTTATTATGGATTTAGGGCTTCCTAATATGAATGGAATTGACGCAACTAAAGCAATTCATGATATGAATAAAGATGCTAAAATTATTATCCTAACTTCTCACAATGATGAAAAAGAAGTTTTGAATAGTTTAAAAGCAGGAGCAAATGCTTATTGTTCAAAAGAAATCAATTTGCAAAGGCTGGTTCAAGTTGTTCAATCTGTTGCAGATGGTGCTGCTTGGTTTGACCCGAGTATTGCACATATCGTTTTGCAAGCAACAACTAATACCAAAATGAATACTGAACCTGATACAAGCTACAAAAACTATGACTTAACCGCAAGAGAAGCTCAAATTTTGAAACTTATGACAGAAGGCTTTAGCAATATGGAAATTGCGCAACACTTAGTTATCAGTGTTAATACGACAAAAGCTCACGTTGCAAGTATTTTGCAAAAGTTAGAAGTTGATGATAGATTGCAAGCTGCTTTAAAAGCTTTGAAATATCAAATTGTGTAGAATGCAAAACTAAAGGAATATCGTTGATGTCTGATTTGACTAAAATATTATTAGTTGATGACAATCCAAAATATTTAGCAGATGTTCTCCCTTTTTACGGATATGATTTAAAATGCGTATCTGATGGAGTTCAAGCTCTTAGTGTTTTAGATAGTGGAGAGTTTTTCGATATAGTTTTGCTTGATGTTATGATGCCAAATATGAACGGCTGGGATACATTAAAAGCTATCAGAAAAAATCCAAAAACCAAAGATATTCCGGTAATTATGCTCACGGCAGTGAATGAAGATCAAAAGATGATTTCAGGACTTAAAATCGGTGCTGATGATTATATAGTTAAACCTTTTATCTTACCGAATTTACTTGCTAGGATTGAAGCTGTTTTACGCCGTGTTAAAAGGAATACACAGGTTTTAAAACCCGAAAATGTTACGATAAATCAAGCTGATAATTTTAACTCCTTGACTAAGAGAGAAAAAGATGTTTTATTATTAGTTACGCAGGGTGAAAGCAATAAATCTATTGCGGATAAACTTGTGTTAAGTGAGGTTACCGTAAAAAGCCACCTCAACAGTATTTTTAAAAAATTGAACGTGACAAACCGTACCCAAGCAGTGCTTGTTGCAATGCAGATGAATTTAGTAGAAAATAATAAATAAATATATATTTAAGGAGATAAGAATGATTGATTATACAAAAGAAGAATTATTATCTTTGCTTGAAAGCAACCCCGAAAAATTTAACGAATGGAAAAAAGAAGTTGAAGAAGTTGATTTGAGTGAAGTCGATTTTTCAAATATGACTTTAAAGGAAATTGACTTTTCTGATGTAGATTTGAATTCAAGTTCATTTGCAGATTGCAATTTGTCACTTGTAAATTTCACCGGTGCGGATTTAACTTCTGTTGATTTTACTCGTTCTAGAGTTGTGGAATGCGATTTTACCGAAAGTCTTTTGACAGGTGCAGATTGTAGCTATGCCGAAATGACATATTGCAACTTTACAGATTGCGATTTAGCGGGTTGTGTTTTGTCAGAAACAGTTTTGACAAGTTCAGATTTGTCAGCTTCTGAAAATTTGGCATCTGCTAGATTTGATAATGACACGGTATGGCCAGACGATGATATGTTACCGGACGGTTTTGATTCGGTGTGCAAAGATGATTTGTCTGCGCTAAAAGATGATGAAGAATCCGGAATTGGAGATTACTAATTTTAATAAATAAAGAGTTTAAACAATCAAACGGTCAGGCATGAGTTTTGACCGTTTTTTGTTGTAAAATATAGCTAAGAAGAGATTTAATATAGGAGAAAAAATTATGATAAAAGTTGCAGTATGCGGTGCTAACGGTAGAATGGGACAAGAAGTTTGTAATGCGGTTGAATCTGATGCTTCAATGAAATTGGCTGCAAAAATTGATATTAAAGGTGATGTTTATAAATCAATTGATGAAGCTAAGAGATATGCAGAATTTGATGTTGTTGTTGATTTTACACAACCTGCTTCAATTTATGAAAACGCAAAATATTGCTTGCATAATGGAATTAGTATTGTAATTGGTACAACTGGTTTAAAAGATGAACAGATTGAATTTTTGAAAAATCTTTCAGAAAAGAATAGAGTTGGTTGTTTTATTGCTCCGAATTTTTCAACAGGTGCGGTTTTGATGATGCAATTTGCACAAATGGCTGCTAAGTATTTTGATAATGCAGAAATTATTGAATATCACCATAACCAAAAGAAAGATGCACCATCAGGTACTGCGATTAAAACAGCATTGATGATGTCAGAAGCGAAACAATCTTTCAAGAGTGGGAATTGTGCTGAAACAGAAACAATTGAAGGTTCAAGAGGTGGAACTTCTTATTCTGATATTCAAATTCATTCAGTAAGAATGCCAGGTTTTATGGCATCACAAGAGGTTTTATTCGGAGCATTTGGACAAACATTGTCAATCAGACACGATTCAACAGATAGAAAATGCTATATGCCTGGAGTTTTGATGGCAGTAAAACACACTTCTGAAAACAAAGATTTTGTCTATGGACTTGAAAAGATACTAAAATAGTTTTCTTAGTTCACTTTTTCTTTTTGGTTTCGATGCAAAAAGAAAAAGTGAACCGAAAAAGAAAAACACGAACGACCAAATAGCTTGAGTTATCAGGGGCTTTGCCCCCGAACCCCTAATCTGTCATTACGAGGGAAAAAGCTGAGCAGAGTGCGTAGCACCTTATTTACCTTTTTTTGTAAATTTATGTGTTAATAATACACTTAAAAATTATTCTTGTAGTAATATTAATGACATACGATAAAGAGGAGATATTATGTCAAAACAAAAAGCTAATATTGCAATTCTAGGCGCTACAGGTGTTGTAGGTAGAGAAATTATCAAGATTATTGATGAATTAAATGTTGATTTTAATACTATTAAATTTTTATCAAGTGCAAAGAGTGCCGGTTCAAAAATTGATTTTCAAGGTAAGACTTACACAGTGGAAGAGGCAACTCCTGAAAGTTTTGACGGTGTGAATATTGTGTTGGCATCTGCCGGTGGTTCAACCTCTCAAAAATTCGCTCCGGAAATTGTAAAACGTGGCGGTGTTTTGATTGATAATTCTTCAGCATTTAGAATGGATAAAGATGTTCCGTTGGTTATTGCGTATGTTAATGACGAAGATTTGAAAAAACATAAGGGAATTATTGCAAATCCAAACTGCTCAACTTCTCAATTGATGCTTGTTTTGAAACCATTGCATGACAAATTTAAATTAAAAAGACTGTTAGTTTCTACATATCAGGCGGTTTCAGGTGCAGGGCTAAAAGCGATTAATGAATTGACTGAAAATACTAAAGCAACTTTAGAAAATAAAGAATTTGAAAATGTTGCATTTAAAAAACCGATTTCGTTCAATGTAATTCCACAAATTGACGTGTTCTGCGAAAACGGTTATACAAAAGAAGAAATGAAAGTTACGAACGAAACTAAGAAAATTCTTCATTTGCCACAAGATCTTCCAATTTCTTGTACTGCAGTTAGGGTTCCAGTTTATAGAGGACACTCAGAGGCTGTGGATATTGAGTTTGAAGAAAAAGTAACACCAGATGAAGTTCGTGAAATTTTATCAAATACATTCGGGGTTAAGGTTATTGATAATCCTGAAAATTATGAATATCCAACAACTCGTGATGCTGATGGTGTTGATCCTGTTTTTGTAGGTAGAATTAGAAAGGATTTGGCTTTCGAAAACGGTATTTCATTGTGGTGCGTAGCCGATAATCTTAGAATTGGTGCCGCTTTAAATACTGTCAGATTGTGTAAAAAAGTTATAGAAATGGGTCTGTACTAATCGCAGACCCCACCCCAAAAGAAAGAAGACGATATGAATATTAGTAAATTAACAATTACCTCAATTTCTTCTCAATATGAGAAAAATAATATTATGAAAATTATCAAACCAAGCACTCAAAGAGCTGCTGATTTGATAAATGAAAGATTGTATGCAAGGGACGGTTTTTGCCTAGGTGATGGGCTTCCACGTTTTATGTCAAATGTAGTTCCTCCAAATAAAATGCTAAAAGATGAATTTGTTCCAATCGTGGATAATCATAAAAATTCAATTGAAACTTTTTTTGCGAAAATGAGCAAAAAACTTGGACCGTTTTTGAATAAATAGGTTTGAGCCGAACATTAATTATTACTTTTTGTTAATATAATAGGACTTTTTAATAGGTTTAGGGTATAATTTAGGCATATTAGAGGGTATATTTTATGGGACAGCTCTTACAAAGAGAAAATGTAGCGGATTTCGTAAAAAAACTGCATCAAAGTGGAAAAACAGTAGTAGTAACAAATGGTTGTTTTGATATTTTACATGTTGGGCATGTGAGATATTTGCAAAAGACAAAGTCATTTGCTGATTATTCAATAGTTCTTTTGAACTCAGATAAATCAGTTAGAAGCATAAAAGGACCAACACGACCTATAAATAATGAACTGGATAGGGCTGAGGTGTTATGTGCATTGGCTTGTGTTGACTATGTAGTTTTGTTTGATGAAGATAGTCCGGCAAAATTGATTGACGAAATTAAACCCGATGTTTATACAAAAGGCGCTGATTACACAATGGAAACATTGCCGGAGGCTGATATTATGAAAAAAAATAATATCAGAGTCGAATTCATAACCTTTGTCGAGGGCAAATCCACAACAAAAACAATTGAAAAGATGACTAATAAAGTGAAAGATGAATAGTGAAATAGAAATAAATAACGTTTCATTCACTAAAAACAATCATTTAGTAAAACATATAAATACAAATATCATTATATATAAGGAGAAAAGAATGAGATCATTTACAGTAGATGAAATTACACAAATCGTAGGTGGTATGCTTACAAAGGTTGCAAGTCCTGAAATTACTCATATTGCACCTCCATTGTTGAGCGATGAACACACTTTGGCCTTGGCTTTAGGTGAAGAAGAAATCGCAAATCTTGCTAAATCAAAAGCCAAAGCAGCATTAGTTCCTTTGGGTGTTCAAATTGATGGTTTTACAACTATTGAAGTTGAAAGACCAAGACTTGCAATGATGAAATTGTTGAATTTATTCTACGTTCCACCTATTGTGAATAAAGATATTCACCCATCTGCAGTTGTTGATCCAACAGCGAAATTAGGTCAAAACGTATGTATAGGACCTAATGTTGTTGTTTCTCCAAATGCTGTAATTGGAGATAATACAAAGATTTTAGCTAACTCTTATATTGGTAGTGATGTTAAAATTGGTAATAATTGTTTCTTCCACCCAGGAGTAAATATTGGTGATAGAGTTCAAATCGGTAATGACGTAATTTTGAACCACGGTGTTTCTTTAGGTGCTGACGGATTCAGCTTTGTTACTGAAAATCCTAACAATATTGAAAATGCTCGTAAAGAGGGTGAAATCAAAGAGGGTGATGTTGAGCAAGTTATTTTCAAAATTCCGTCAATCGGTTCTGTTGTAATTGGTAATAACGTTGAAATCGGTGCGAATACAACAATTGACCGTGGTACAATCGAAAACACAATGATTGGCGATAATACAAAAATTGATGACCTTGTAATGATTGGTCACAATTGTAGAATTGGTAAAGGTTGCTTAATCGTATCACAAGTAGGTATTGCAGGTAGTTGTGTTATCGGTGATAGGGTTGTTATTGCTGGTCAAGCAGGTTTGGCTGATCATATTGAAATTGGCTCTGATACAATTATTACAGCTAAAGCAGGTGTTACAAAATCATTCCCTGCAAAATCAATTATCGTTGGTATTCCGGCTGTTCCAAGAAAAGACTTCATCAAACAGTTGAAAACAATGAAAGATGCTCAAGATATCTTTGCTAAGTTCAGAAAATTTGAGCCAATTTTGAAATCATTTGAAGAAGCACATCAAGAGGTTTAATAAAATAAAAAATGGTTACACTTAAAAAAGAAGTCAAAATAACCGGTAATGGCTTGATGAAAAACAAACCTTGCGAAGTAACTTTGTTTCCGTCAAAAACAGGACAAATAAGATATTTCGTGAAAGATAAAGATTCCTTTACTGCAAGTGTGGATAATGTTATTGCAACTGACCACTGCGTGGTTTTGGGTACTTCCAAAGTTCGTTCAATGTTGACAGAACATTTGACTGCCGCTTTAGCTTTTTGTCATATTGATTCTGTTGATATTTGTATGACAGAAGAAGAAGTTCCGGCACTTGACGGCAGCTCAAAAGGTTGGGTTGAGGCGATTAAATCTGCGGGTATTGATAAACCTTTCTTTGCAAAAGAAAAGTATTATACAGTATCTGAACCGGTTTATTACTTGAATGGTAAGACTAGCTTGGTTATTCTCCCGAGTGATAGTTTGTTTATGTCTTATGCAGTTAATTATAATCACCCAGATTTGACAAGACGTTTTGTGAATTATGATCCGAAGAAGAAAGAAGAAATCATTGAAGCTAGAACTTTTGGCTTTTACCATGATTTGAAAAAATACCAAATGCTTGGTTTTGCACAAGGTGTAACAGAAGAGAATACTGTTGGTTTGACTGATGAGGGTGGATATACAACTGAACTTCGCTCTGAACATGAACCAATTAAACATAAAATGCTTGATTTGGTTGGAGATTTGTACTTGACAGGTGTAAATCCTTTGAACTTGAAATGCCAAATTCTAGCAAAAGAAGCAGGTCATGCTGTGCATGTTAAAGTTGCAAAAATGCTTAAAGATAAATTAATAGAAATATAAGGAGAGAAAAATGTCAGAAGAAACAAAAGAGGTATTGAGCTTTGATACAATGCAGATTATGGAAATGATTCCTCACAGATTTCCATTTTTGCTAGTTGATAGAATTACAGAATGCGTTCCTGGGAAATACGCAAAAGGATATAAAAATTTAACAATGAATGAACAATTTTTCCAAGGTCACTTCCCTGGAAACCCAATTATGCCAGGGGTTTTACAACTTGAAGCTATGGCTCAATGTTCAGCTCCAATTTTGATGACAATGCCAGAATTTGAAGGGAAATTGACATTATATGCAGGAGTTGACGGTGTAAGATTTAAAAATATCGTCAGACCTGGAGATAGATTTGAAATGGAAGTTGAACTTACTAAAGTTAAAGGCCCTATCTGTAAAGCTCACGGTATAGGAAGAGTTGACGGAAAAACTTGTGTAGAAGCGGATATGACTTTTGCATTGAAATAAGTTTAATCGTTAAATTGAGAGTAAAAAAGCATTCATGTATTGAATGCTTTTTTATTTGTCTAATTTTTCTTTTAATAATTCAATCTCTGCTTTGAGTTGATTTATTTCGCATTTTATTGGGTCTGGAATTCTGTTGTGCATCAAGTTTCCTTGCTCATCAATCATTGCTCGGTGGGCGATTCTCCCCGGAACTCCGACAACTGTTGAGTGAGGTGGAACATCTTCTATAACGACGGAACCAGCACCAATTCTAACATTGTCACCAATTGTGATATTGCCGAGAACTTTTGCTCCGGCACCAACTATGACTTTGTTTCCTAGGGTTGGGTGTCGTTTGCCACTTTCTTTGCCTGTACCACCAAGAGTTACTTGTTGATAAATCAAGACATCATCACCAATTACTGTAGTTTCACCTATTACAACTCCTTCTCCGTGGTCGATGAAAAATCTTCGTCCAATTTTTGCTGCTGGGTGAATTTCAATTCCTGTGATAATTCTTGTCAAATATGATATCATTCTCGGTATAAGCGGAATATTCCATTTGTACAAGCGGTGAGCTAATCTATAAGCAATAAGAGCATGCAACCCAGGGTAGCAAAGAATTACTTCTAACAAATTCTTTGCTGCCGGATCGTTTTCATAAATTATATTGATGTCTTCTTTGACTTTTGAAATTCCACGTTTGATTGTTGATATCATTGTTTCAACCTTGTGAATTATTTTACTAATTTGGCAAATTTACGTTTTCCTGCTTGTAATACTACACTGTCATCAAACGAAATTGTATAAGCCATGTCAGTAATTTTTTCTCCGTCAATTTTTACACCGCCACCGTGGATTAGTCTCTTAGCTTCTCCACGGCTTGCTGCGAATTTCAATTCCGTGATTAAATCCAAAATGTTTTTACCTTGTTCAACTTTAACTTCTTGAATATCTTCAGGAATTCCTTTGTTTGAAACTACATTGATAAACTCTTCTTGAGCCTTATCTGCTCCATCTTTACCGTGGTATTCCTCAGTAATTTGGTGAGCTAATTTCATTTTAATATTTCTAGGATTTATTGAACCGTCTGCAATTTGTTTGTCATAAGTTTCCAACTCTTCCTTAGTTGCATCAGTCAGCAAGCTAAAATAACGAGTAATCATATTATCAGGAATACTCATCAATTTACCGAACATATCTTTTGCACTGTCTGTTAGAGAGATACAGTGTTCAGGATATGTTTTAGACATTTTAACAACGCCATCTGTACCTTCAAGAAGTGGTAACAAAACAACCAATTGCGGATATTTTTTACCATAAGCTGATTGGATATCACGACCTAAAAGAGTGTTAAATCTTTGGTCAGTACCACCTAATTCAATATCTGCATCAATAGCTACAGAATCATAGGCTTGCATCAACGGGTAGAAAAATTCGTGAATAGAAATAGGTCTACCGTCAGCATATCGTTTTGCGAAATCGTCTCTTGTCATCATTTGAGCTACAGTAACTTGAGCTGACAATTTCAAAAGCTCAGTAAAGCTCATTTTGTGTAACCAATCTGCATTGTTTGTAACTTCTGCATTTGTTACGTCTAAAACCTTTGACATTTGGTCAAAATAAGATTTAGCATTTTCTTCAACCTGTTCTTTTGTTAAGGCAGGTCTTGTTTCAGATTTACCTGATGGGTCACCAACCATAGCAGTAGCACCACCGACGATTAAAACAATTTTGTGACCCAATGCTTGAAATTCTTTTAACTTTCTCATTACAACCGTGTGTCCAAGGTGTAAATCAGGTCTTGTCGGATCCATTCCGAGTTTAACTCTTAATGGTGTATTTGTGTCTGCTGAATGTTGTAATTTCGCTGCGAGTTCTTCAATTCCGCCCGGCAAAACTTCTGCATTTCTTGCTAAATGTTTTGCTTGATTTATAAATTCTTCTCTTATTTCTGTCATATTTATTCTCCTATTGTTATTAAAATTATATCAAAAAAATGACAAATTTCTTTTTTATGTGTTTTAAATATTTTGGAGGTTTTAATTCCCAAATGAATAATAAAATAAATTTTACAGGCTTGCAAAATATGGGCGGTGCTTTCCTTACGCTTGATAGAGGGAAAGGTCGTCCAATCAGAACAAACATGCTTCTTGCTAACCTTACTGACAATTTTGACGATAAAGATTTGACGGAATATAGAAATGTCCTAAAAAAATGTGACCTAGGACAAAATTATGAATTCAAACCGGATAGAACTTTTGTTCATTTGCTGACAAAAACCGGTGATAGTGAATTCAGTGTGCCGAAGTTATATCTAAATCAAATGGAGGTTATTCCGGAAAAGAAAACAATGCCAATGTTTACCTATCTTGCAAAATTGACAAGAAAAATTGTCGGTATGGAAGATAAGGATTTCTTTGTAACAGATGAATTCAAATTCGGACCAGAGGGTGATTCTTATGTTATCCCCGGGAAGAGCATAATGGCTATCTCTGCATTTAACAAAATTGATAACGAATTTATGCTCAATCAAACATATTCCCCGCTAACCTCTAGAATCGCAGCTCAAAAAATAAATAATGATATCCAATCTCAAATGGTAGATTATTTAGGATAACTGCTATTTAAGACAGTTTAATCGGCCTCTAAGTTCTTGAATTTTATTATTGTAAAATTCAAGCCAAGTTTGACCGTTAGAATTGTCTTTAACCTCATTTTCACAAATTGCTCGAATTCTTTTTTTATCCAATTCGTCCAACTCTTGTTTTAAGTTTTCTCTCATTTGTTGATTTTGAATTCTTTGTTTCAAATTTTCAAAATCTGGATTTTCTACTATTTTGTTGTCTTTAAAAATAAATTTCAAAGGTTCTGATTTATAATCTTCAAAAATATTTTTATCTACTTCAAAATTTAGAATTTTATTATCCGAACATTTACAATTTCCGCAACCATTTAGGTTTTCATTTTCAACAAAAATATAATACATTTTATAAAACTCCTTTCTATTACTTAACTCTTCTATACGCAGAAATCTTGAAAGTACAACTGTTTGGAGCTGCAGGAGCAGTTGATTCTCCGCCTGAAAAGATTGTGATTTTTCTATCAGTACCAATTGGTAGAATTACACCACAAGACGTAACCCCGCTCACTCCGTTAACTCTTGTTACAGCTCGGCATAAATGAGTTGAAGTGCATAATGATGTTGTTGCGCACATTCCGAAAATACTATTCATTGCAAGATTTGTTCTAATCATTCCAGTTAAAAGAATTTCGTATATCTTCCCATCATTTGGCAACGCTTCTGACAAATCAAAAGTTTGTGTATATTTTTCAGACGGTGTAAGTTTTTCAAATAAAGTAACCTCTGTACTTGTCCATTTGCCGTCCATTTCGTCAGATAAATATTTTTTACCGCTATCATTAATGTTAGACAAATCTGTTTTCATTTTGCTTAAAGTCAGGTCATCAATTTTAATATTAGAATTTTCGATTTTATCTAATAATGCAATGAAATTTGCATTGACCTCTTCGGCTTTTGCTTTAGTCCCTGGGACAAAAGAGTATGGAACACTTGATGTCATAATTTCCTTTCTGACAAATCCAATATCTCTTTTTGGCTAAAATTTTTGGCTTTTGAAATTAACAAATCTATTATACCATACAATGTCAAAATTCGTCAAGGTGCTACGCACGTAGTTATGCTACCAACCATGGTGGGATTTGAAGTAATAATGATTGAGGGGGCACGCACGTAGTTATGCTACCAACTATGGTGAGATTTGAGAAATAATAATTAGAGGGCTACGTAGCTTTGCCCCTGATAACTCATTCCATTTGGACGTTCGTGTTTTTCTTTTTCAGTTTAAATTTTTCTTTTTGCATCGAAATCAAAAAGAAAAAGTGAACATAGAATGTTATGAGATTCTTCACTTAACGCACCCACATTAAACAAGACCTTGTATTATCTGCTCGTGCGACTCAGAATGACGTTATTTTTACTCCCACACTCATTTATATGGTGAGGGTTATTTCTATATTTTTAAAATTCTTTGATGTTACATTTAGGGATTGTTAAATCATCACACAAAATTATATAAATTTCTTCTCCTTGTTTTGCGTGGTATTTTAACCCTGAGGTAACGAGTCCTGTCACAAGTCCGATAAAACAACCAACAGGTAAACCTATTGCAGCTGCACCAATTGCAATTTTATGAGGTTTTGGAATAAAAGCAAGTCCTGTCCCTGCTCCAGTCCCGATTGCACCCAATCCTACGGTAGATGCAGTTAATTTTCCTGCTGTCATCCAACCATTTTCAACCAAAGAAAAATCTTTTGTAAATGGTTTTGCTTTCACTTCGAGTTCTGTTCCATCTGGAAGTATTAGTTTATTTATGCTTACATAAACTCGTGCATTTTTATTCAGTTTCTTTTGTGGACTTATCCCTCTGACATATCCAATAAATTTGGAGTTCATCGGGATAATTAGTGTTCCGCATTCTGTACAAATATCTTTTGGAACAAAGAAATATACGCAAGCACCTTCTTTAGCACATTCTGATAAGAATTTACACTCAAAGGCTACTCGTAATACATTCCCTTTTGACAATATATAATAATTTTCAGTTGAGCTTACTATTGAAGATGGCGCTTTAGATTTAGTGTTTGCAATTGTTTCTGTTGAATTTATACATTCGCAAGTTTCGTCAGCAAAACATATTGGTGTCGAAGTTAAAGATATAAAAACAATCAAAAATAAAGACAACAACTTTTTCATACAGACACTATAAAATAAATATTGTAAGAATATATTCTCTAAATTGATTAGTTCGAGTGTTTATATTTCTAATCTTTAACCATTTCAAAACCTGTAAAATATACCTTTTCTAATTCTTTTGGAAATATTTTTTCTTGATATGCTCGTTTTTCATTTTCGTCCCATACTTCTGAAAATAATATACTATCAATCTCTCTACTAATACTCTTAAAAAACTTTAGCTTTAATTGGGTTTAAACATTGTCATGATAATGTTTTCGGGATATTCACTAATAATTTTATATGTATTACTACTTTCTATACGATTATAAGAGTAATTTTTATAACAATCTTATTTTATTCTTTTTTTCCGCCCCACCTAAAATTTTTAATAATATCTTTTTTGCCATTCCTTAATCATTTCTTCTGTTTTAAGTCGTTCCGCTCTTTGTTCTGATGTTTCGTCTTTATATTTGAGATAATCTGTAAAAAGTCTTATTCCTACTAATATTCCAATAGTAACTAAAATTCCTACTCCAATTAGTATAATGTTTTTTGAAATAAATACCAAAATACAAGCTAGAATAAAAATTAAAAAACACCCAACTTTTCTAAATAATCATTTTAACCGTTCAACCTAAAAATGTTTAATTTGACCGTTTTGCTGCACGGATAGATTGATTATTTCCTACCCCTCAAATCTAGATATATTGCCAACTTTCCCGAATAATACTTCTATCCGTTCAAACCAAACTGGTCGTTAAAATACATGGGAACAATTGAGCCTTTTTCTACTAAAAAAGAGAACTTCAAAATCTTTGAAACCCTCTTATATCAATTGGTTGCGGGAGCTAGTTATGTACGTACATGGAAATTTGAAAAGCAAAAGATTAAAATATCTTCAGATATTATAATTTCTTGGGTAAGTAAAAAATTAGAATTTACAAGGGGGAAAATGGAAAAAGCTTTGGATTTAACACTAGGTCAAGCTGAATGGTGGATTAAAGAATTAAGACATAAAGGAATAATAAAGAGAACAAATCGTTATGAAGCCAAAATCGGTAAGGGGCAAAGACAAGTAATTTATAGGTATATTAAGGCAAATTAACAATAGGGATTTATAAAGAAGTTTACACTAAATAGGGTTGAACCATAGTAAATACAATACTTTTAGCTGAAAATTTTTTGATTTCAGCTCGAGAAAATTTTAGCAAATTTTTCTTCCAAAAAATGTTAACTCAGGTAGGTACCTAAAAAGTTAGCAACAGTAAAAAATCTGAAAGGAAGAAAAAAATGAACGAAATTAAATGCCCAAAGATACTCATAATCTGTAATTGAAAGTGTTCCCAATATCGCAGTATAAGCCTTATTAGTTCTTGGGTTGTAAACTTTATACGTGTAATTTTCTGCCAACACTGGTGTAACTGTAGTCAAAAGTGTTGTACTAAGTAACAATGTACATAATGTCTTTTTCATAGCCTACTATTATCCTTTCTTGTTTTAAGTAAGTCAATTTGTTAATGAGCTCATCAACTACATTAACAATTTATTGTCTAAACTTCTGAATTTTGAGATTCCTCATCTTCTTTTGGACGAGTGTTTTCTTCAATCTGGTGTAACGTTGCTCTAACATCAATTATGCAAAATAATAACCAGGCAATAGCAATTATAAGAGGAATTCCAGCTAAAAGTACAATAGCAGCGAACACTCCTTGGTCATTTATATTTAAAGAATAAGCAGACCATGTAGTCGCAATAAGTGCAATAAAGATAATTCCCTCAATCCAACAATCACCAATCCATAAAATTGAGCGATTAAGCCATGATGTCTTTTTCATATTAAAACTCCTTTCACTTAATTGAGTCCATTTTATTCTTGAATAATTATTACCATAAATCTCAAATACTTGTCAAGTTTTACAACATACTAATATATTTTCCTAGTTAATCTTGCGGTGTATCTTAGCAAGAATTTTACGGAAAATTAGAAAGGTAGGTTGTCATGAACACAGAAAATCAACTAGGTGCAAAAATTAAATTTCTTCGTAAATCAATGGGCTACACTCAACAACAGCTTGCAGAACTTGCAAACATTGACGACAAACACTTGTCAAAAATAGAGAATGGTATTCATGAACCTAGTTTCAAAACTTTACAAAGTCTTTCTAAAGTTTTGAATTTCGACCTGCTGAATATAGGTGATACTCCACAAGAAAATAACACCCTCATTCAAAATCATATTTACCAAAAAGCTATGAAAATCCTTAATTCTGCCAAATCAGAGAAAGAGCTCCAAAATTATTATGATGCTCTAAAACTAGCAAACAGACTTATGAAATAAATCTGTTTGCATAAATTGGTTATTATTTTTCTTCGGAACTTTTTAGCTCAATTTCTTCAAAATCCTCTTGTGGGGTATCATCTGTAAGAATAACTGAATCCAGTATTTCTCCGGTATTTTTGTTTTTAAGTTGTTTATTTTCATCGGGGTATAAAATAGCTATTTCTTCAGTAACTGTGATATTGTCTGGCTTAAAACCACACCAGATACCACTAATTCCGTCTTCTCTTACGCCTTTGTAAGTTGTTCTAATTTTCACAGTTTTATCCTCCTTATTGGTCTTCATTTATAATAAAGTAGCCTCGGTTGTTACGTCCAGCCCTACTTCCCCTTGTGAACACAACATAAAAATAGTGTTCTCCTGTATCCTCTGGAGTAAATGTGACTGAAGTCCAATGAGACTCATCAAAAACAGTGGGGTCATATTGCTTTCGAAAAGTACTCGCCATCACGGACACGTCAGAATAGCTTGTGGGATAACCTGACGCATCTAGTTTGGACACGATGGTGTAACTAGAGCTACCTGCGTAAGAGTTGATATAGCAGGTTAGAGAACTATATCCATTAAAGAGAATTTTCATTACGCTTTTAGAACTGCTCCCTCCATTGTTAGCCGATTCTAACATTGTGTATGAAGTAGGGTTTTCAACTGTAGCCTTTTGCCAGCCGTACTCGGAGTTACCTGATTGGAGCTCTACTTCGATATACCTATTAGTCATTGTTATATTTCTAACTATATCTTCATTATTGAAAGTAATAACACCCGTGACTTTTTTGTAGCCTTTTTTCTTTACAGTATAAATTATATCTGTACTATTATCACTACACAGATTAAAACAATAATTGCTCCCCGATTGAGAACAAGGTAGCACTTGTACATTATTTATATCTAAAGTTACGGTACAGTCTTCTACACCCGTGTTTAACCGTACCTCACGAGTCGGTGCTGTGGCCAAATTTTTAGTTATATTTCTAGTTTCATTTTCTTTTAAATTAGTTATGTCACCAAAGACAACTGTGTTATAATTTGAATCACATATTAAATAACTAGTATCATTAGCACCTACCATTTTGTCGTTTGCAACCTCTTTCCCACCTATGTAATATTTGATAGTGTCGGAACTTTCTTTCTTTGTAACATCAAAGTGAATAGTCGCACTATTCAGGTCAAACAATATTATTGTATCCGTACCACCGAAACCATTTATAACATCAGACCACGAACCAATTACATCTTCCAAAGCACACGGGAAGTGTACAGTACAGCCTGTTACATCTCGGAGCATATCAGAAAATTGGTTAGTGTAAGAACCATAAGAGTTTGTAAAAGAGCCTGTGTTCAGCGCAGGGAAGCTCAATGAAGTTAGTTTCGTGCACCCTTGAAAAGCTCCCGTCAATCCAGATTGGTCAATACTTGATACGTTACTTAAGTTAACTGATACTAAGTTACTACAATTATAAAAAGCCATGTGAAAACCAGATTTACCTATACTCTTTAAATTCCTTAAGTCAATTGATACTAAGTTACTACAAGCATAAAAAGTACTATGCAAGCCTAATTGGTCAATGTTCACTACGTTACTTAGGTCCACTGATTCTAAAGTACTACATGTGTTAAAAGCACTACTCAAACCACTAGAACCAACATTTTTAACATTACTTAAATTGACTAACGTTAACTTTCTACAATCATTAAAAGTGTTACTCAAACCACTAGGACCAATATCTGTTAAGTTACTTAAGTCCACTGATGTTAAGTTGAGACAATCTTGAAAAGCACTGCACAACCCCTCTTCACTAATACTCGTTACATTACTTAAATTGACTGACGTTAATTTGTAACATCTACAAAAAGATGAGCGCAGTCCAAAGTCCCCAATACTTGTTATGTCATTTGGTAAGCTAAATGTAAAATATGTACTCGGATACTGCAAAACTCCATTAGTAACTTCACGAGGTATATACTGAACACCTCCGCTACTTGCTACATTGACTTCTGCACTAGCATAATTAGTAACATCATGTGTACCATTTTCTGTAATACTAATTGTACCAGTTGGTGTAATCCCAGTTGAAATATTATCAATCGCAGTAGCATAAGTTGTAATATCTCCACTAGGAGTTTGCCCTTTGTTTACTATTGATGTTTTTATATTTGATAAAGAAGTTTTTACAGTAGATAACTTCTCTTCTATTGTTTTTGTTGTATCTGCCACTGTTTATTCCCCTTTTAATAATTGTATCTAATGTCGTATCAATATCACCAATAGTAGAATCTACTTCATTGATAGAACCTACGATAGTCTTATTTGTTGTGTTTAATGTTTCAACTTCAGTATTATTTACAAAATCCATTAAACTTATCTCTGTTCCACCAGCACCGCCACCCTGTTCAACAAGCTCATCAATCTTTGCTTTTAAATCTAACAAAGTAGTCTCAATTTCTTCATTCTGTTCATTATTAGCTTTTAAAATCTTAGAATTTACTAAGTTAATAATAGCATTACCTAAATTTACAATAGTATCTTGAAGTGCCATATCCCTGTATCCTTTTCTTTCTGCATTAAGTAGGTCAAATAAAAATATAAGAAAAAGCTGATTAAATTGAGGTTATATAAACTTGTCATAATTTACAAGTTTTTCCTCTCAAAAATAGTTGACTCTGTAGTTTATATTACGAAATCTTTACAAGAGAATATTTGTATTAGAAATATGTACTATCCTCTCAAATACCACATATTATAAGGAAACCAGATAGAAGGAGAAAGAGTAGTAATACTTGACAATAAATTTACGGAGCAATTCCGTTTGAGTTAACTACTTTATATAAGTAACATGAATTATAAACAATTATTTGAAAAGTTTAAGAATAAAGAAAATAAACTTCGTACCAAGAACCAATGCATGAAGTATTTGGAAGACCTTATTTGGGAAGGTGTTCCGGTAAGTCCATTTGACCCTGAGTCTAAAGTTTACAAATGTAAGAAGAGACCTTTTTATTACAAATGCAAAAATACAAATAAGTACTTTACAGTATTAACTGGAACAATTTTTGAAAATACCAAAAAACCACTTACAGTATGGTTTAAATTGATTGAGTTAGTTATTACTTTAAAACCAGGGATAAGTGCTATCAGTGCCGCAAAATTGTGCAGGGTATCATATCCTACAGCTTTGAATATGCTACAAAAAATTAGAACAGTTATGGGGAAAGAAAATGGTCACAAATTACAAGGTATAGTTGAAGCTGATGAATATGTTGCAGGTGGAACATTAAAGAACATGCACTATGATAAGAAACTAGCAGCAAGAGCAAAAGGAACATATCAAAATAAAATTCCTGTACATGGTATGGTTGAACGTGGCGGAGATGCTGTTATAAATGTTGTTCCAAATCTTGAGGTAGATACTACAAATGCTAAAGTTATTAAACATTTAAAAAGAGGTTCTACTTTATTTACGGATGAAAATGTTGGTTACAAGAAAATTTCCCAATTTTACAACCACCATTCTGTTGTTCATAGTAAAGGAAAATATGTAGATGGTGATGTGCACACAAATTCTATTGAAAGTCTTTGGGCTGGGTTCACTCGAACATTGGATACCCACATACACTATACAAAGAAATATTTACAAAATTATGCAAATGAACATGTTTTCAGGTATAATACAAGAGGAATGAATTCTATTGATACATGTATTCATTTCCTATTATTAACAGAATCAACAAAAATTACTTGGAGGCAAATTCGTCTTGCATAACATTTATAACGTAATTGAGCTAAAGAGAGGTATATACAAAATCTGCTCACAAGAATTGATGGAAGAAATAGCAAGTGTACCTAGATTTGAAAATTTTTATAAAGATATATTTGATATTTATAGTGTAGAGTATGATACAGAAACAATCAAACAAAAGAGAACTTTTGTAGCAGCAATAACGAAGTATTTTATTATAGACAGACTCCCGAAAGATGAACTTGCTGTTGATGATGATAAATACAGTTATATGGATAGTGATTGCTACTTAAAGAAAGACCTTCAAAGAGTTGTCGATGACTATTTTATAATTCGTCAGGAAAGTTCTTCAAACTCAGATTTTATTCAACGCTATTCTAAAATTTATGAAGATGGAGTAATAAAAGATTTTAGTAAGGAAATTTCAGAAAATAGAGATGATTCTCTTTCTGTATTTTCTAAAGTTGTAGAGAAATTGTATTACTCAAAAGACGAAGATTAGTCCTTTTTCGAGTTGTCTTAATATTTCTTAATATTTAGTGTAAACTTCTTTATAAATCCCTAACAATAGGACTTGAAAAACGATACAAAATAGTTTATAATACTATTGGATAACCCTAGATTGATGTCCTGCTTGCAGAGTCGCTAGGGTTTTTGCTTTGTTATAGTATCAAAACGGCTTATATCATTTAAAAGACTTTTCATGCCAGTCGACAACAAATGTAGCACATTTAAAACTAGTTGATATTGCTCTTGGGGAGTTTTATTGCCGTTAATAATAATTTCGTGATGGAAAATTCTGTTTCTTAACCTCAAAATATTTAGTAAATCATTTTGAATAGGTGCAATTTTTCTAAGTTCGCCATTATTTGAATAGTTCGGAAATACAGCTTCAAAAACTCCTTTTTTATCCCATAATTTTGGTCTGTAAGATTTAGTGAAAAGATGAATCTAAAATCCTAAAGTCATTTCAGAAATTAGTCTGTCATTGGTTATTTTCTTTCCGCTTTTTCTGATTTTATTTGCAGATTCCAAAAGTTTTTGATATTCTTTATCAGCTAAAATGTTTTGATTGTTAAGTTCTCGCAAAAGCCAATCTTTGCAGATAAGTTTTTCAATAGCATTGCAAATCCGATTTCTTAGGGTGATTTCTAATAAAGACAAAGCTGGATAAAAAGCTTCCGATAGTTTAAGATTATAAACATATTCATTTAAGAGAATAGAATTATTCCCATCTCCATAAGCACCCAGCCTAACAGGTGTAATAATCTCAACTAATTCATCTTTGAATTTACTATCTATCATAAGGTAATTATAGCATAGTTTGCCGGCATGGTAGATGGTTAGGGTTGTAATAATTAAGAAAATGTTAAAATTTGGTAAATTATTTTAAAAGCAATGATATTATAAGACAATGGGAATATTGTGTAAGGAAAAGGCAGAAAATAAAATTGTTTTTCCATCAATATTAGATAGGGAAATTGAAAACAAAGCAAATGACCGATTTGGACATATTCATTTTGCGGAAATATTATATTCGTTAATAAAAAATAATAATGCTCCTTTTTCTATTGGTTTATTGGGTAAATGGGGTGTTGGTAAAAGTTCAATAAAAAAATTGTGTCGTAACGAATTTTTACTGAAGGATAATTCAAAATATAAAATTATAGATTTTAATGCATGGAGATATGAAAGTAAAGATATTAGAACATCTTTATTAAAAGAAATATATCTTGCATTAGAAGGAAATGAAGAAAATTTCTTAACTAAATCTTTTAAAGAAGTGTCAAAAACTTTTGAAAAAACATTGAAATTAAATGAAGCTTTAAAAAATCTTTTAATTAATTACAGGTTAAATATCATAGTTTTATTTGTTCATTTTATATTGTCATTGATAATGTTGTGGTTACTTAATTCAGTGCTTTTAAATATAAATTTATCTTCTTTTACTGGAGCAATGTTATTTGGGCTAATATATGCTATAACATACTATTTCCTTAAAAATCCCTATGAGTATACCTCATCTACATTCCCAAGATATTTTAAAGAAACTGTAAAAGAACTTCCTATAAAACATTCTATTGAGTATGAATATTTAATAAAGGAACAATTAAAAGAATTTAACTATAAAAATCCTAATACTAAAATTGTAATTTTTGTTGATGATTTAGATAGATTAACAGCAGAAGAAATGATAACCGGATTAGATGCGATACGTGTATTTCAGGAAATGGCTGATAGTAAATTTATATTTGTTATATCCTGTTATGATGAACATATTGCAAACTCAATTATTCAAACTCAAAAACCTTTTGGTGACATCGTAAATGCACGAAAATATCTAGATAGAGTATTTCAATTTAGAATAGAGATTCCGACACTTCCTAATGTATCAATGATTGATTTTGCTAAAAATAAACTTGTAAATTTATCTATATATGAAGAATTAGAAAATGATATTAAAAAATCATCTTATTACAAATTAGATAATCTTTTAGATATATTAGTGCCAATAGAAGTAAATAGCCCAAGAACGGTTATACAAATATTAAATACATTTTTACAAGGTTGGTGGATTGCTAAACAAAGAGAACAAAAGTGTGATGAATGTACCAAAAATATAAATAATTCTTCTTGTATTAATAATGACACTTGCTTGTTAATTAAAAATGTTATAACTGAACGTCTTGATATTTTAGCGGTAATATCTGTTGCCAAAATACTTTTTCCAGATTTTTATCAACAACTTACAGTTGATTCTCGTTTATTAAAGGCTATGTTACATTCATATTTTGGTGTGCAAACCTGTAAAGTAGTATATAATCGTAATTTAGAAATGATGGTGAAAAATTATGCTACTATTGTTGATGAAAATGGTAAAAAGCAAACTGTAGGCAGAATAGCGGATAAATATAATGATTTACAAAGTTATTTAGCATCAATTCAAGGTATTAATATTCCAGAAAATTTAAGACCCTTTATAATGTTATTACAGGATTCTTTAGAAATGGAAATAGGCAGTGATTCTATTCCATTATATGATTCATTGATAACTCAAAATAGAGATAGATTAATTGATTTGTTAGGGATTAAAAATATCCAAGAATTTAGTATTAGTGAAGTGCAGACAAATCAATTATACAAAGCTTTCAAGTTAATAATGACAAATGAATCGAAAGAACATTTAGGGAAAGCGTGTGTTGTTTTAGAACCTTTATGCCTGGGATTTACTGGCGAACAGGCTAAGTATTTGGCAGAAGTATTAATACATCAATTATTGGAACATGAATATATAAGTAAATTAGAATATTCAAATATAATAAAGCTATTTAGTTGTAGTGATATATCTTATGAAAATTTTAATAATTTATATACTTACTTGTTAAAACATATAGATAATAGCATATTTCAATCACAAGATATATCTAAATATCCAATAATTGAAATTGTAAATTTAGGATTTTATTTAAAATATAATAACATTTTAAATGATAGTAATATTGAACAATTGGATAAAATTCAAAACTTAGAGTTATACGATTTTAATAGCGAATACTTAAAAGGAAAAATTGATTTTTATACCAACAAAATAGAATTATATGGCGATAACTTACTGTATGATTTAGGTTTTACATATATTTATGCAATTATTAAATTTTCCAATTATCAAAATATAGATAATGATAGTATATACTTTGAAAATATAGAAAAAATATTAAATAAAATGTTAGAAAATTTAGCGACAACAAGAGATTTTGCAGAAATCATATCACAAGGTTTAGTAAGCAATTGTGAAAATGTCGTGAAATTTTTTATCAATTACATTAAAAACAACAATATTTTTGAAAAAATTAATACAGGTTTTATTCCGGAAATATTAGACTCATATAATCAAAGAGTAATAAAAGGTTTTCAATCAAAAGACAGTTTGAATGAAAATTTAGATAACTATGTAAATGATTTAATTGATTTCTTTGAAACAAATAAGAAATATTTAATCAATAATTCTATAAGCTTACCTAATACTAAAATATTGCTTAATAAATTAAAAGATATAAATAAAGTAAAACAAATTGATAAAATTTTTACAATATACAATGACATTGACAAAAATTTAATAAATAATTTGGTTGAAGAATGGTCAAATGAAATATTTATTCAAAATGATGAACCGGATGAAACAGAACTATTATCAGAAGAGTTAATAAAATTACTTTCGGAAAAATATATAGAAAATAATGAAATTACATCTTTGCGTACAATTTTAGAAAATACTTTTGAAGATGAAACTATAGAAATTGTACAAATTAATTTAGATAATTACTTAACATTTATATCAAATCTGAGTGACAAAGCTATAAAAAATAAAGTAATAATTGAACATATTGGCAAAATGTACAATAGGCTGAATATTGCACTAACAAACAAAGATGATGAAAGTGTATGTGAAGAATATTTTAATAATATATTTGAAATTTTATTACCTGTATTTAAATTAATTAAAAATGAAAATTTAGATACATTACTTGCTAATATATATGAAAATCATCTAGATATTGTTTCAGATAAAACAGAATATTTTTATAAGAAATTTGAAAATAATTGGTTACCGGAAGATAAAGAAAATTTACCAAATTATGATTTAATAAAAATTATCAAGTCTGTAAAAAACATCTTTCAAAATTGTTTTGATAAAAACAAAGAATTTGTTAATTTAAAAGTTTTATACAATTCTATTTACACAATATATTCAGAAGGTTTAGTTAATTGTTCAAATGAAAATAAAACCTTAATTGTACATTGTTTATTTTGGCTTTGGAAATTTGATATATCATTTGCTTATAATAATATGCAAGAATTTTTAGATTGCATTGTTTTTTCATTTAATTACTACGTACTTGCGTTAAGAAATTCAACTAGACAACCTAATTTATTAAAACAACTTTGGGAAAGTCTATTTAAAATAGATACTAATGTTAATATAGAAAAACATACACAAAATTTTCTACTCAAAGATATTTATAAAACAAACACTTTTTATAAAACTTGGATGACGCTTATAAAAGAAAAAGATTCTAATATATTTTATAATGCGTTAGAACAATCATTAAATTCAAATAAAGACAAAGCTATAATAATAAAAAATAGAGAAAAGTTGACCAAAACTATTTTAAATATATTTAATGATGAAAAATTTACTGAACAATGTGGAAAATTGATATTTTCTTATTATATAGGAAATAATGACGGTACTCAAAAGAATAGTATAGCACTTTGGATTAGAAATTTATTAGGTATTGATGCCAAAGAAATTATAAATCATAATACTTGCAGAAAAATTAGCGATATAGAAGTGGAAAGATTAAATAAAATATTTACGGCTAATACATATTTAACTAATAAAATGAAAAAATTAGATAAAAATAAAAGACAAAAACGAAAAAGGAAATAATATCCCGCCCCCTATTTCACACAGTAGTAATTTTTTATAAAAGACTTTAGCACTTTGTGTAAGAAATAAAAGTCAAAATTTTTTTGCTCTGCAAACCCTTATGTGGCGAGGGCTAAATTGGTACAAATTAAAACCAATGCTTTAGAATCGATTTTTATGGGGCTCATGGTGTATTCGTACCTATTTGGAATTTAACAAGTCTTAAATTAAATGGTTTATTTATACGTTTCTAATTTTCTACCGTTATTAGAATACTTTGTAATCTTACCGGAAGAATCTTGTTTATAGGTATATTGTTTTTGTCCTTTGGAATTGTAAATATCTGTTTTCCCATTTGAATATGTTTTTGTATAGCCAGTAGTCTGCCCTTTGCTGTTTTTAATATAGTGTTTTTCATAGGCGAACGCTGGTATGGTAACTATTGAAAGTAAAATTGTTAATAATAAAAGTTTTTTCATAAAATTCCTTTCTAAATATATAGAGTAATTTTATTTGATTAGAATATTTTAAATTATAAATAAAAATTTCTCATATTTTCAATAGTGAGTTTAATAAATTTTATTAATCCCTTAAAATTTAGTTTATAATTTTTTATTTTTTCGTCGTTAGGAGTTGTAATTGCACTACAAAAACTGGTGCCGTAATTATGTTTATTTGCAAAATTTTTGCATTTGTTTATATAATATACTGCATTATCAATATCATCATTTTGGGAATAATCATATATATAGAAGAAAAAGATATCAAAATAATATGCTTCTAAGTCTTTATAATAACCTTTAGGAACAACACAATATTTACAGTTGTTTATAGCTTTTGCCAATATGTCTAAAGATTTTTGCTCGTGTTTAGTTCGGAGTATTGAATCTTTAGAATCAAACCCTAATTTAAAATTTAATGAAGAATATAACAGTGCACATAAATAACCATTTTTTGTATTAATGGCGTTATAATATTCAGACGTAATTAAATTGTGTTCAACTGAAGACGCTTGAGGGTTTTCATATTGCATTATTTTTCGTAAATAATTTTCGACATTATTTTTATCTATTAGAATAGCTTTGTCATAATATTGTATCGCTATTTTATTATCTTGTATTGGATAATTGTAAATATTCCCTAATTTTGTATATGCTTTGGAAAAATTTGGTGATAATTTTATGACATTTTCCAAATCTAAAATGGCAAGCTGTATAAGATTTTCATTTCCACTATTGCGATAAAGTTCCTCATAACTTAATCCCCTGTAGTAATATGTTAGATAAAGTTTCCCAGAGTTTTGATTATGACGAATATAATCAGTAAAATATTTAATTGCAATATCATATTGCTCAGATTTAAACGCAATAATACCAAGTGTGAAATTATTATCAATATTAGGGTTAAGCTCCTTTGCTTTTTTAAATCTTCTATGATATCTGATTTATTAACTATATTATATTCACTGTAGGGTAAAAAAATCCTAACAAAATCTAAAAATATTTCTTGCTGTTCTATCTGAGCATCTGCTCTTTTTAAATATAAAATATAATTATTGGGTTGTTTCTTTATTTCATTAGACAAGTTTTTAATTTTTATATGCTCGTTTTTCATTTCCTTATGAAAACTTCTAACCAATTTGACATGTGGTGTTTGCATACTCACCTGCTGAAAAATTCCAAATACAAGTAATACATGAAACAATATTGCTGAAACAATTATACTAATTATTTTATAATGCATTGTTTTCCTTAAATTATTATGGCAATAAAACCTATACTAAAATTCTTCCACAACTATCTTCTTTTTGAAAACAAGCACAAATTCCTTCTATAAAGCCGATAATTTCAGGGATATATGTCCAACAGAATAAGAGATATAATATGCCTTGTCCGGGTTTTCCTGCATAGAATTTGTGTGCACCTAGCCCACCCAATAACATAGCTAAAATAATGTAGGGTATTTTATTAACGGCATGTTTAGAACCTATGTTATAATAAATATCTGGTGTTCCGTTATTGTTACTTCCTTGGTTTTGAGAAACATTAATATTAATACCACCGTTTTTTATAATATCTTGTATATCAGATTTATCTTCTTTCTTGATTTCTGCTTTAATACAAATAGTCTTATTATCAGAAGTAAAAATACTTACATCATCACCAATATTTGGATTAAAATTACAATCTTCAACTCTTACTTCTGTTAAACTGCCATCGTCGTTTCCTACTGAAACGATACCATTGTCAATTTTTAAAATCTTTGCCATTAGTACACCTCTATTCTTTTTATTATTAATTTGTTTTTAATATTTATTAAAATATAAAGTACGATTTTATAATAATTAAAATCATCTTAATAATCAAGTATTTATTAAGATGTATTTAGTTCATTTTGATACATAAGTTAATTAATATGACAAAAGGAATTAACTTATGGACAGAAAACAACTATTAGGAAAACGATTAAGAGAACTACGTAAACGCAAAGGTATTAATCAGGAAAAGTTGGCAGAATATATTAATGTCGAGCCTGCAACTATTAGTAATATTGAAAATGGTAAAAATTATCCATCTATGATTAATCTCGAAAATATTATTAAAGTTTTAAATGTTTCATTTATAGAAGTATTTGATTTTGAACATAAAAATTCTAATGATAATTTAATTCAACAAATAGATGAAATTTTAAAAAATAATCCAGATAAAGTTGAGGATTTTTATAAGATTATTATTGCATTAACTAAATAAAATCATATTCTGAATTATTAGATGCAATGGGCTCAATTGTTAGGATTTTAAAATAGAATAATTACATAGAGTTATTTGTTTATTTTTGAGTTATCGGATTTTATAAAATCATATTTTTTTGCTATATTTTAAGTACGTTACGGCTAATAAAAAAATAAAAGTTTAAAATAACTCTACAGGGATTATGACAATAAGTAATATAAATTGTATAGGCGATTTATTTGAAAAATGTTTTGAAGAAAGTCTTTTTCAATATATTTTTAATATAAATCATACAAGAATTTTTAATCATTTCCTATTACAACGCAATATTTTAATTAAGAATTTTTGTCTTGGGAGAAGAGTTATAAGAAAAATAGCTGGCAAGTATTTTTTATGTAAAAAATTAGAATCTTCAATGCACAGCATAGGTAAATTTAAAACAAATAGTTTAAAGTTAAACATTAAAGAATATCACGAGCAATTATTTGATTTTAGTCAAAGAAAACTTTTATATGTACACTATAATTTTAGTATCAAAAAGAATAAATTATTTTATGAAGATTTCATAAAACCTATAGTAGAGTTTTATTTTAGGCAAGATAAATCATTTTTTTTGAAAAATAAAACAAAAGTTTTTCTTGATGAAATTATTGAAGAAAAGCTACAAAATCCTCTAGAAAATGAAGTTATAAAAACAAGTCGGCAGTTAAAAAATGAAGAATTTTCAGACGAAGAATTGAGATACTTAGTTATTAATGATATTTTCGAAAGCCTGTTTTTAATTGATGCAAAGCTTGTAAAACAATTAAAAACAACAAAAAATGTTGTTAATTATGTATGTAAAAAGATTTTAGGTGAAACTCTTGATGAAGATAAACAAGTAGAAGTACTATTGAAACCAAAGATTTCAAGAACAAATACTGATATTGATACTTCAAATACATCTATATATGTTTTTTATAAATCCTATGTGAGAGATTTGGACATTATTAAAGAAGAAATCGGGATAAATGATTTTATAAGTTTGGATTCCGATAACAGAAAATTATATTTAAGCAATCTTGGGATTGATGACGTATATTTTGAAGATTACTTATCTTCCGTCTGTATAGATGAGTTTTCAAAGCCATCAAAAGTTATTGCTTATAACATACTTGAATACAAATACCCAGAACTTAATAGAGATGATATTCGTCAAAGATGCAGTAGAGCAGAGCGAAACTCTGTTTTTGAAAAACATGTATTAAATAAATTGGAAAAACTTGATTTAAAACTTTTAGAAGCAAATGACGCTTTCTATGATGACAAACAACACATGGGAAATACTAAAAAATATCTAATAAAGATGTTTTCCGCAAAAAAATGATTTTTTCTGAATTTAGTGATTTTTGACCTATTTTGTGACAGTTAAAACAATCTTAAAAGCCTCTACTGTTGTGGTTTTGAGGCTAATTTGCTATAATGAGATTGTTAAAGGAATGTGTACAACTTCTTATAACAATTGTAGAAAATCCTCAAAATTTGAGGAGAAAGGTTAGAAAATGAATAATAATTTTGATAAATTAAATTTTATTATTAACAAGGCTTATGCAAAGATAAATAAAAAATATTATTCAGAAACAAAAAGTTTAGATAATACTTTAACTTATAATTTGGATAAAAATATTGTAAAACAAGTTATTGGAATTAATAAAATTACTGGTAACGACGCTAATATTATAATATCAGTATCTGGCAAGATTTTAGTCAATAAAAAGGATTTAGGTCTAATAAACAAAAATAATTATAAAGATATATTTAATAGACTTAATGAATCAGGTTTGGTGACTATTGATAATAATGTTTCAAGTAAAGATATTCAAGTATTAGCCTGTGATGTTACTAAAGATATATTTGTGGAAGATATAAATAAATCTTTATTCGGGATTTCAAAATACTTAAATATTGTTTCTCATAAATATTTTATTCAAAGACATAAAGATTTGAGTCTTTTTATTAAATCATATTCTAAAAGCCTTAAAGATGTACTTTGTATTTATCGGAAATATGATGAGTTAATAAAACATAACAATACCAAATACTTAGATATTATTGGATATGATTACATAGAAAACTGTAAGAATCTTTTAATGATAGAAAGGCGATTATTCAGTTTTAAAGAAATCAGGAATGCTTTTGAAATAAATCATGATGGGAATATCTACCTTAATGAGATATTGGAGTCAAAAACGAATCCTATTGGTAAAAAGTTTAAAGAATTAGAATTGACAGAGGAGAATTTGATATGACATTTACAAAGATGATAAAAGCTTTAGGTATAAAAGCATTATTTGAAGAGTGCAATGAAAATTTATTATTGGTAAGGCAATTTATAAATATTCACTTTAAGAAAAATGATAAATTTGATACTTCAAGATATATGCGAGATATAAAGGAATATTTGCGTATAGATTTTAACAGAACAATGCTGAATTTTAAACCTAATGTTTTGGAAGTTATTGAGAAGATTAATTATGCAGGTTAATATCATGAAAAAGAAAAGTGTAGATATAAAAATAATTTATAGCGATATTAAAAATGAACAAATTTTAGAAGTCGATAAATATATAAAGTTTATAAAACATTTAATAAATATTTTTAAAGAACAAGAGCTGACTTGAATTTAATCGATTTGCTCAAAAATAAATATTGTATATAATAGAAGCGGTAAAGGAGTTAAAATGAGTAAAATAATTGCAATAGGGCATGCAAGAGTTTCAAAAGGTGACACATTAGCAAGCCAAAAAAGAGAAATACTTAATATTATTGGAAATTACGGATTACAAGAAGATAATATAAAATGGTATATTGAAGAAGAAGCACGTTCTGCATATTCTGAACGTTCAGATTGGTCTGTTTTTAATGAAGCTATTGCAGAAGCATGTTCCAATCCGGATATAAAATATTTTTTTGATTATAGTCAAGAGCGTTTTTGTAGAAATAGACTTATGTCACAACATTATAAGGCAAAATTAAGAAAAGCTGGAGTGAAACTTATATTTGTTTTTAACAATATTGATGACCCTGATAGTGATGATGGATTTATTGCAGATTGTACCTATGAAATGTTATCTGAGATGTATTCAAGAAAGGTTGGGAAAGATACATTAAGAGGTTGTAAAGAAAATGCAATTACCAGAGACCCTCAAACAGGATATGTTTATAAAAATGGTGGTTCTGCTCCTTTTTGGTTAAAGAGCAAAAAAATAGTTATTGGACAAGATAAGTTAGGTGAAGATATTAAAAAGGTAATATGGGTTGAAAATGATACTATTCATACAGCTAAACTTAACGGCAAAATGGTATCTAAAACTATGTGGGAATGGGCAAGATACTATTTTGTAGAATTAAGATTAAATCAAAAACTTGGTATTGAAAAGGCAAGAGATATATTGAATGAACTTGAAATCCCAGCACCCAGAAAGAAATATTGGGTTACTACTTGTCTATATGAATCTGAAAATAATGAAGCATTGATAGGTAAATCAATATATAACAAAAGGAAATTCGCAAGAAATGGCGGTGGAAAGTTAAAAGATAAAAGTGAGTGGATAATAGCAGAAAATGCTCATCCTGCATTGCTTACAGAAGAAGAATTTGAAGGTTTGAAGATTCTGAGAAAAACTAAGTTAAAAAGAAACGGCACTGTAACTAAATTTCAATCTAACAATGAGCATTTACTTATCGGTTATCCTGAAAAATTTACCTGTGCAAGTTGTGGACATAAAATAATATCTTCCGGAAATGTATATACTTGCGGGAAATATAATATTAATGGTAAAAAAGGTTGTGGAGCTTCGTATTTTTCTGTAAATTGTGAATGGCTAGAAAATAAAATATTAGATGAAATAATGAAAAATTTTTCAGATGAAACAATTAAAAGAACTTATAAAGATTTTGTCAAACAATATAAAATTGATGATAATAAAAAAGCTGCTTTAAAAAACATAAAGAAAGCTATTGATAACAAGAAATCAGCTAAAAACAATTTGATTCAATCAATATCATTAATGAGTAGCAAAAATCCGTTAGCGATAAATGCAGTTACTGAGGAATTAGAAAAGATTTCACAAGAACTTCAAGAACTCCAAGTAGAATTAGCAAAACAAAATGAAGAAAAAGTTATCAAAATACCAACATTTGAAAGCTATAAAAAGGCACTATTAAAGTCAAAGATGCTTTTTATCCGTAGTAATACAATTGAAAACAAAAATCTAATTTGGAAATTTGTCAACTCTATAAAGCTTGACCCTGTTGAAAAACAGGTGATTGTAGAATTTAATTCTAATCCGTTTGGATGTTTATTTTCTAATGGAAAAATCCCTGATAATAAAATAGAAGGTGCATCTGCACCTTCCATGAAAATGGTTGCGGGAGCTGGATTTGAACCAACGACCTTCGGGTTATGAGGAGCAAAACGCACTATTTTCAACACTTTTCACTTGTAACCATAATTTATCAGAACTTATCAGAATTCTTTGTTTGCAAATCTTTCAGCCAAACTAACCTTGTCAGAAGTTTTTACCTTTTATCACAAATTATCAGAACTTTTGCAACTTTTTTGTAACCGGTTGCAGATTAAAAATTCCTCCTTTTTATAATAACAAGCCACCCCCTACGAGGGTAAAATATAAGATTGTATTGTTTTCAAGAGCTAGAAAAACTTCTGGCTAAATTTTTGAAATTGAAACTCGCAAGACGTAATGTTATAATTGTTAATAAAATTTATTAGAAGTTTTTATTAAAACTTCTGAAACACTTGCATAAGACTAATTTATAGGTTATTCTTAAAGAAAAGAGGATTATATGTTTTACGAAAATCAACCGCAGGAAGCAAAAGAAACATACAAAGAATATCTAAAAAGCATGGCGTCTTTAACAAGATTATTTTCTGAAAATACAGATGCATATATAGATTCAAGAGTAGCGGAAAATCTCTTTTGCAAAGCTTTTGATGCAAAAAATTCTGCAAGAGACGATAGTACCGCTGACGCTTGCAAAGACGGAATTGGCATAGGAATTAAAACATTTATACATAGTCGGAAATCACTACAAAAAGTTGCTGAATTTAATAAAATAAGACAATTATATGCTGGTAAATCAGCTAAAGAAATTATTGAAATAATTGCAGAAGCACGCAATGAAAGAATTAGAACAACAAAAGAAATATATGGACTTAGTAATCTTATTTATCATTGCGTAACAAGAAAAGAAAACAATATTTATATATTTGAACAAGTAATGGAGCCCATAACAAATATAAAATGGGATACTTTGAAAGATGACCCTGCAAGCATAAGTTTTAATGATGAATTTCATCATTATTCATTTAATAAGTCTAAATCAGTTCTTCAAATGCATTTTGAATTAAAAACACCTGTTGATACAGTAAAAACAACTATTATTGATAAGCCAATAGATTCACTAATAGACTATATAAGTAAAACAAATAAAATTATTGGAAAAAATGTCATTTATTTGCCATTATACACAAAACATAAAACTTTAGGTTATAAAGAATTGGCTGAAAAAAGTGGTTTAAATCAATGGAATGCAGGCGGAAGAAAAAGACATGCTGATGAGGTTTATATTCCAATACCTGACCCAACTAATTTTAGGGCTAAATTTCCTGAATTTTTTGTACAAGACAAAAAGCACAAATTTGTAATTGAACTTCCAAATGGTGATACAATTCCAGCTAAATTGTGTCAGCAGAATTTAAAAGCTATAATGTCCCATCCTAATAAACTATTGGGCAAATGGTTATTAAGAGATGTTTTAAATTTAAAAGAAAAGCAACTGGTTACACGTGCATTATTGGATAAATTAAACATAGATTCCGTTTCGGTAGAAAAAGTCTCTAATGAATATTATAAAATAGATTTCGCTTCTTGTGGGAAATTTGAAGAATTTAAAGAACAGTATCTTACTTAAGCATGAATTAAAGTTTTTGTATTTTTGACTTTTTTAACTTCTTCTTTACTCATAGAAGGAGCTGAAATGCTAAGCTCTTTAATGCATTTATTTTTATCATGGATTGGTGTTACACCGTTTAATACATCTGCTATCCTTTGTGCAAAATGATAAATTCCAACTGCAGGGACTGCATTTCCAATTTGTCTTCTAACTTCCGTTGTAGAGCCTTTAAACACTAAATCATCAGGGAATGTTTGTATTCTTGCTCGTTCTCTATTTGTTAAAGGTCTTGGTTCCTCGTAATGGTAAGTCCAAGTTCCACCTCCACCAGAAGCTATCATTGTATAAGAAGGTTCGTCAGCTTTTAATCTTCTGTAAATATTGGACATTAATCCTTTTACTTCATAAGGAGTTCCTATTAAGTCTTTGTAATTACCTCCAGGTGGAATTAATTTTAACATTTCCTTTGTTCTTGAAGTTATATTAAGTAATTCATTATTTGATAGATTTGAATTTATACCTGCAAACGCTTCTTTAACAGTTAAATGATGCCCTAAATTTGTATATTCTGGAGGGATGAATTCTGTTTTAATATCATCTCTTACTCCAATAAATAAAACTCTTTGTCTTAATTGAGGAACACCAAAATCTGCAAAATTAACCAAAAATACTTTTAAATTATATCCTTGAATTTCAAATCTTTGTTTTATAATTTTAATTGCCTCTCCTTTATTCGCAGATAACATTCCCTTAACATTTTCTGCCAAAAACACTTTTGGTCTAAAATATTCTACATATTTCGCGAAACTTTCATAAAGTTGACCATTTTTATCATCTGTAATACCAGCTTGTTTCCCTACAACTGAAAATGTAACACAAGGAAACCCTCCAAGAAGCACATCAAAGTCACCTTTAATTTGTTTATAATCGTATTTTGTTATATCTGCACAAATAACATTGGTATTCTTAAAATATTTTTTATTAAAATTTAATGTATTGCAAGCATCTAAATTAATGTCACTTGCGATAACCGTTTCAAAAGGCAATTCATTATAATATTTTTCTAAGAATCTAAACCCACCATGAAAACCAATATCAAGTCCACCAGCTCCAGTAAAGGTTGATAATATCTTGTATTTCTTATTTTTCATATCCGTTCCTACTCTAGAACTATTATATAATAAAAATTTGAGTTGTGTAAAAATGCAAAGAAATGTAAGCAATTAAAATTTTTAACATATAATATACATATGGCACGAATAAGAATTATAACTATAAAACAAGGTGATAAATATATTAACCTTTATACTGGGATTGTTTCAAGCCATAAATTTAAGAAATCTAGAAAATTATCTTATAAAGAGACTCTTAGCAAGAATAATCCAGAAATTGTTATTTTTGAAGGATTTTATAATGGTCATAATTTAAAGAACTTTATAAATCAAATTATTGAGTTTCAAGAATTAAAAATAGATAATTATGAATTAAAATTTTGTGTTAATAAAAATGTTCGGCAATCATTTCTTTTAACGAAGGATGATAACACAACAGACTCTCAAAAAGAAGTATTAAGTTGCTTTAAAAACAATTGTTATTTATATGAAAATTGGTGTCTTGATGATGATATAAAAAATATTTGGCTCAATTTAGGTGAAAAATTTAGAAAGGATGTTTCCGCAAAAACAGAAGTTGACTTGTTTTGCTTAATTGATAGGATAGGAAACCTGCTTCATTTTAAAGAAATTAACAAAGTAGATATTGCATTTTTTCATCAAAATGATACATATTTAACGTTTAGCGCCTCTATGCCTAATAAATTCGTACCTAATAAATATATTGCAAATATAGAAGTAAAGTCATTTGATGACATCATTTTGAAAAAAAGTTTTATTATTGAAGAACGATTTAAAGATTTTGAATTACAAGATGAAGATTATAATATTCACGTAGAAGTCTATGATATTAAAACCGGAGAATGCGTATTTGATAAGAATTTTTCTTATATGAAAGAAATGTCTTTAAGTCTTAATGTTTTGGGAAAAGAAATTGTTTTCAAAGATAGTAAAGGGGGGAAATTTCATTCTATACAACAATATTCAAAACCCAACATTTCTACAATATCAAATAGTAATAAATCAAAGATAGTTAGATACCAATTAGTAAGAACAAAATATGTAAATGAATATAGTAAATCGGGCCTTTTAAACATTTTTAAAGCTTTTAAAGGAACTCAGTATCAAGAGGCAGAAAAATACTTTCAAAAATTATTAAAACAAATTTCTAATACACAAAGTAAATATATCTATATTGCCGACCCGTATTTTTTTAGTGCGCATTTTGATATAAGACGATTTATTGTATATTTAGATATTTTTGCTACAGTGCAAGACAAAGAAGTAAGAATTTTAACATGTAATACAGTTTTGCCAAAGGACCTTAAGAAATTTATTAAAAATAACAAAAAAAATAAATTATTTAATAATATAAAAATAAAGTCTATTGTTGAAAAGTCCCAAATTGAAAATAAACTATTGAGTGCATTTCATGATAGATGGATAGCATCTGACATTGAAGAATACGGGTTTACAAATTCATTAAATAATTTTAAAAGTGGTGTTTCATTTTTTAAATCATTAAAACATTATTACGAGGAATCTGAGTTTTTATGGCAAATTAACTCCAATGAAGCAAACTACATTGCAGAGGAGTTTAATTTATATGAATAATGATTTTAATATTATTAAATTTCTATCAATAGTTTTTAATGCAAATCTTTATCCTATACACAAAGATAAAATTAAACAAATTGCAAAAAATATTTTTAAGAATGAAAAAACAGTAGAAGACATTATAAATGAATTTGCTTGGGCTGATGATAAATATTGGTTAAATTCTTTAAATATATTATCAGTTGAAAATGTTTTAAAGGCTGTCAAAAATACTTTTTCAAATTGGCAGGATTCAAAATATATTTATGCTTTATGTGTGTTATATAATTCAAATGAAGATAAATGCTTATTTTATAAGAATTTAAGCCCCATCTTTCACCGTAAAAAAAATATCTTAGCTGACCACATCAAACAAGAAATTTCAAAATTAGAGCAAAATAAGTACGTAAAAGAAGAATATATAAATGTTAAATTAGAGGAGTTTATAGATTATGAACGTTTGTTTAACTACTTTAGACCTTATGCATATAATTCTTGTTTAAATCGTTTATTTTCTATAAATAGAGAGTTGGACTGCATATCGTGGAACCAAATAATAGAAATATTACCACATAATTTATTAAAATTTATATGCAATTTTAGTTACCATTTTTATAAAAAACCAATTGAATATTATTTAAAACAAATTCAAAGAAATAGCTCAGATGCCCTTATAACCTTAGCTATACTTAATACTATTTTAAACCTAAATAGAGATAATGACATTAAAATCTTTATAAAAGGCTTTAATAAAATTTTTGATAGCATTAATATTTTACCTAACAAGAAAAAATTTTATTGGTATGGAATTTTATTAAGTAATATGGAATATTGTATTGCCAGGAATGGCGAAGTACCTGTCATATTTGAAAAAGTAGGTAAAAATAAATTAATTAAATTATTAAGTTGTCAAAATGCATATAAATATATAAATTATCTCAAAAAAGGTCTCAAAAATTCTTCAAGAGGGTGTTATTGCAAATATTTGATAGTATTCCTGCAAGTATCGAAATCAAATAAAGCCCTCGCTATAAAACTTGCGAAAGAAATTTTAATGGATTATATTAAAAAATTAAAATCAAATGAAAGCCATAATTTGTGTTTCTTTACGAAACATGAAGATGATTATTGCAATGCTGTTATTGATGCATTATTGTATTTATTATATGAAAATAATTTAAATATTTATAATTTACTTAAAAAAATGTTTGCATATGTGTATATAGATAGAGAAGACTTTGAATACCGTTATTCAAATTTACTAAATAAAAAAGATAAAATTATTCATTTGTATACTCTAACTTTATTTTTATTTGAAAATATGAAAATTAAAGGATTAAAATTGAATCAAAAATTTGTAAATAAAGTTATAAAGGGGTATTTTGAATTTATTAATGATTTTTTATCTCCCTTTGGAAATCAGGAATGGCATTCATTGTCTAATGTTATGAATTTAGAAATTGTTAAAAATAGCAAATATATAAGTATGGAAATAGAACATGTTTTTATGAATTCTGACCCTAATTTTGAAATTTTGGCTTTTTTGTTAAGCTCACAAAGTAATTTCACTCGGTATGCCCATATATATAATTTTATAGATAACTTTTTTCAAAAATATAAGCTTGTTTGGAGTAATAATAAATTTGAAAATTGGTTAAAAATATGGGTATGGTTGCATAATGACCAAAATATAAAAATTTGTTTGTCTAAATTTTCAAAATTAAAACAAGATGAATATTGCAATATATTTAAGATAAATAAAAAGCTCATTTCATCTTAACTTTTGCAACAATATACGACTTACTGCATAATTTTAAAATCTTTCTCGATATATTTATACTGAGGAGTTAATTATGCAACTAAAAATAATTAGAAATAAAATCAAATGTAAACATTGTAGCGAGGTTATTGAATCTGAAAGTAGGCATGATTTTAAATTTTGTGCCTGTGGAAAAGTTGCGATTGATGGTGGACATTTTTATCTCAAAAGGTCTGGCAATCCTAATGATTGGATAGAATTAAGTGAAATAATAGAACTTGATTAAAATTAGCCCTATATCCATAAGTAACGGGCTAGTTAGGTACATTATTTTATAAGGAGGAAGAATGAAAAGTCTTGAAACAAGAGTCGAGCAAGTTCAAAAATTATTAGGTGAGGATAGAGCTTTGGTAAAAATATGTGCCCTAGCGACAGATTCCTGTATTACTGATAGCGATTTACAATTAAAGGACTCAACAGAACTCTATATAGTATTGCGAAATATAAACTCTTTACTCATAAATATAGAGCATATCCTAGATAGTTAAAGAGTTTCAAAAAATTGAGCAAGGCTTATGTTGAATGCTTTAGCCAATTTGAAGATTTTATCAACGCTCGTGTTTCTTTCTCCTCGCTCAACCATTCCTATAAAATTTGTAGAAAGCCCAATCTTTTCGGCTAATTCAGATTGAGTTAAATTATTCTTCTTTCTTAACTCTTGAATACGCGAACCAAAGGTTTTTAAATTCTTTTTTGTTTCTTCAGAATTTCTATCATAATCATTCATTAAAGACATTATGATTGCTTACTTATGCAAATAAAACAAACCCACCGTGTTATTTTTAAATATTCATGTTATTATTATTTTCAGAACAAGGAGTTTAATATGTCATTATTGATAACACTATTATTGATTACATTATTTTTAATCTTTGGAAGATTTATTTTAGGTATTATAGGTTTATTTTTTAATAAAAACTATATGTATGAATGTGGTATCAATCAAATTGTTCGATATTCACCCACTACAAAAGCAAAAATCAGCCCTTTTATCTCTGATTTAGTTGATAGAGTCGTCAAATATTCTAAAGAAAATTACGCAGATTCAACAAATCAATTTAATGATGAGGTTGATTTGATAAAATCAGTAGCTTTAAGATGCGTCATGTATGTAGCTCCTGATGAAATCAGAAATATTCCACAAAATTTATATTGCGATAAATTTGAAGCTATATCAATCGCAACAAATTTTTTACAAGACAACTCTATAATATAGAAGAAAGTGAGGTTTTATGAAGAAGTTATTACTATTATTAGTAGCATTATTTTTATTTAATGCGAGTGCAAATGCAGCAACAACAATTATTGAAAATTATGAAGCAGCAAAATTAAAACAAGATATTATTAGTATCTACGCACTTAGAGATTCAATAATTGAATCAAATAAATTAAATGAATACTCATTCACCGTAAAAGCGCATTACTTAACGCTATGGACTGGATATTCTTTTAAAAAGACTTTTACAATCGTACAAAATGGTAAAAATTGCATTCTAACTTTAGTGAACAATTCATACATAGCACCTTATGATGCAAAAGAATTATATGTATTGAAACAAGAATTGCAGGGCGGTTATACCTATGGATTAAATTATTTTGTAAAATTAAATCCAAAACAAAATAAAAATTATATGTCAGATGGTATTGATTCTAACGGAACTCCAACAAGGATAAGTAATTCTAATAATGCAGAACTTGTCTATTATTACAATGTCGTTCCAAAATCAACAGTACGTGGACCTAAATTGATTTCAACATCATATAGTGCAAAAGAACAGGGTTTAAAAGCTAAAAATAGAATTGTAGAAATTAATAATAAACACATTAGCCAATATAAACCAGAAGAATTATGGCAACTTTTAAATCCAACTAAAGCTAATCAAACAATTAAAGTTGGATATAAAGAGAAATGTGGTGGCAAGGTTAAATATGCAACTCTACAAAGCAAGTATCAAAAGCCTACTTTAGAAAATTTATAAGGCACATAAAGATATGAATCAAAATTTGTACAACATTAATAATAGCATTCAAATGTTGAGGTATTAAGCTATGCTTATTACTGTACTGTTACTATGGTTGATATTTATTTTTAGCTTATTGGTTTATTCTTTTAAGAAATATTTATATGACGATTTATTCAATGAAGAAAATATAAAAAAAAGAAAAATTGAATTAATAAAGGAAAAAGAATATTTAGCTAAAAAGGTAGTAGCTATCAATCTTTTTGAAAGTAATGCATTAATAAACAAGTTTAATTGGGGAGCTTTTTTGATTCCTTTTTTATGGGGATTAGCTTTTGGAGTTGGGAAAAATCTTTTGATATGTTTAATTCCAATTCCATTACTATCAAATTTTATTTTTGGAATAAAAGGTAATAAATGGGCTCTTTCAAAATACTACAAGCCAATTGAGGCATATAAGTTTGAACAAAATTTATTTATTATTATTGGGATTATTATAAATTTAATTTTGATTCCTTGGCTATATGAAACTATTGTTTTAAGGTAAAATTGTATATTATTTGTTATTAAAGTATTTTTCAATTTCTTTATCAATTAGTTTATTTTTATCTACAAATAAATCTTCAAAATTTATACCGTCAGCTAAATTTGTTAGCTGGACATATTCATATTCTCCAGATTCATACTCTGCTTTGGTTCTAATAGCATATTGAATAGTTAAATTTTCTCTTAATTGTTTTTCGCAAAAATCAATAAAAATCTCAACTGCTCGTTGTGCTGAATTAGATTTTTTAATTCTATCTATTAAAGTTTTCTTTTTTCTTGCAAATATCGCATAATGACAACGTGGGTCATGGTCTTCTGGATTTGAACCACTTAGAGTTTTGCATTCTTCATGGTGACAAAAATGTTTGCGTTCATCAAATTCAATAAAATCTTTGCCTATAGTTTTTAATTTTGCCTTTGGAGTTTTAAATTTGTCTATAGCACCACAAAATATACATTGCTTGTAAGGAATTTTACACTCATAAGAAATCTCATCTTCAAAATCAAAAAGAGCAATATATTTAACATGTACTAACAACCAATCTAAAGCATTTGGAGCAGGATTCATTGTTTGATTTATTTGGTATTTTATAACATATGGTAATGGAGAAAATCTTTCCGCTAAATTAAAAGATAGTGCCTTAAAGAAATGGATTAATTGTAAGTTATTCAAATCTGTAATTGGTTTAATATACTTATTTAAAAATTCTGCTTCATCAATTCCTAAATTTTTAATCAAACATTTTTGAGATTCTTCTCCTATATCATAAATATTTTCTGCTTTTTCCTCAAACCACTTGATAAAGGCTTTTTTGAGTTGTTTTTCGTATTTTGTTTTGTTCATAGTTTATATTCCTAAAAGTAGGTAGTGTATTTTCTTTAATCTTAGCAATAATTAAAGAATAACTTAAATTTATATTCCTTGCAAGGCTTAATTTAGTAAAAAAATACAAGACAAGAAAAGGAGACAAATATGAAATATTTAAAAAACAATAGTTTTACCATTGATGAAGTAGAAAAGTTTTTAGGATATTCACTTAAAAAAGTTGGTGTAGGACAATACAGGGGGCAATGCCCCTACTGTCATCAAGAGGGTGGCGACACGCATGAAGATAATTTGAATTTCAGTGAAACAAAAGGATTCTTCTGTGGAGTACATCCCGATAATGAACATGGCAAAAGATTGGCAAAAGGAATTGTACATGCGAGAAAACAAGATTTCATAAATTACAAAAAATTAAGTGAAATAAAATATGACAAACAAAGTATAGAACAATATAGTAACAATTTATTTAAAAACAAGAATATGTTAAACCTGGTTAAAGGTGTAACAGGCTTGAGTGAAGATGTTATAAAGGAATGCAAAATAGGTTTTATTGAAAGTAATAAAATATTTTCTTTACCAATGTTCGCCTTAGATAATTCAATAACCGGGTTAGAATTTAGAGTGCCAGAAAATCACAAAGGCAAATTCAAATTTTTAGCAAAAACAAAAGGATATGCAAGTGATGTAAATAAATGTCTATCCAAAATAAACAATCCCGATAAGCCAACAAAAGCCTTTATTTGTGCCGGTTACAAAGATGGCTATGCTGTATATCAATATTTAAAAGACATAGGTAAAGAAAAGGAATATCAAATTTTGACAAACACCAACGGTGAACCAAATACTGCAAGAGCCTTAGAACCACATTTGGATTATTTAGAAAAATTTGAGAAAGTAATAATTTGTTTAGACAATGATAGAGCAGGAAAAAAAGCAACTCAGAAAGTAGAACAATCGATTCCTATAACTTTTTATAATTTAAATTTGGCAAAATTAAATGGAATTGATACTTATATCAATGATTTTAATGACTTATATAAGTATATAAAATCTCATAATATAAAGGGCAATATTATTGAATCAAATGCAAAATTTTCTATTCAATCTATCCTAAAAATATACTTGAAATTTACTGATTTAAATTTAGATACTCCCAAAACAGTGGCAATAGAAGATGAACACGCAAAACTATTAAATTATATAGAAAATGGTATTTACAGATTTAACAATAATTATTATGAAATCAAATATAATGCGGAAAAACAAGTTTTAACTTATACAAGAAAATCTAACTTTTCAATTAATATTTTAAGAACAGTTGTCTTTAATACATTGAATTTTGAAAATATACAAGAACACAAATTAGAAATAGTTACTAATATTGATAATAAAGTAAGTGTGCCTAAAATATTAAGCCAAAAAGAACTTTTAGACGTTAATAATTTACACGAAATTTTAAAAGAAAGTGGTATTCATATTCATACACTCAAAGATGCACAATTCAAAAATATTATTTTAAATGAATTGAAAAATACCAATGAAGAATTAAATATCTATAAAAATCCTTCTTTAATTAACCACGACAAAAAGAACTATTGGTTATATAAGAATGCAATTGTGAATCTTGAAACAGGCGATATTTTAAAACCTACTGATAAAGATAAAAATATAATTGTTGTTGATTCTAAGAATACAATATCTTTAGATGTTGATAGAGGTATGCATGCTCCTAAATTATATATTCCAGAAATTACATATAATGAATTTGTAGAACAAAACAAAGGTATTGAGTTAATTCAAGAATTTGCTCCAACATCTAAAACAATACCTTCCCTTATTGCAAAAACATTATTTGTTAATACATTAAGAACTTATGGTAATAAAGTTGAAGCATTTTTAGCTCTTGGTACAGCTCTCATTAGTCCTTTTGTAGATATTATTTATGATAAAACAATGGGATTTCCAATTAACTTTATGTATGGTGAAGCTGCAAGTGGTAAAAGTAATTTACTTCAAACGATAGCCTATATTTTTGGATTTGATACAAGATTTCTAAGTAGTGGTAACGATACAGCAATGAACTTATTGCATAATATGGAATACTACAAAAATATTCCTGTACTGTATGCGGAAATTGAAGGTTATATGCGAAAGAATTTTGAAACAACCGTTAAAGCCGTCTATGATAGAAATTCAAGAAAGCGTATGAAAGCATATGGACAAGCTCAAGATGTAAGAGCGGTTAATGCTACATTGAATTTCGCAAGCAACGACAGAGCTCATCGAAATCCACAAACAGCAACAAGACTTGTTTATACAGAATTCTATAAAGACAATTTCAACCCTAAAGAAGCCAGCAAAATTAATTTTATTAGAGAAAATTATTTATCATGTATTTTACCAGAAATTCTTAAGGCATTTCAAAACAAAGAAGAAATGCTTAAGGCAATCGATTCAAAAATTAGTGTTATTCAAAAATTAAATTCAAATTTAGATTTGCGTTGTATAAACAACTTGGCTATCGCAATATTGGGCATGGATTATCTTTACCAAATAGCAGGTTTCGATAATGAATATTCAAAAAATAATGAAATACTTACTCTAAACCAAAATTTAGAAAACTATGTCAAATCTCATCAAGATATGATTCACACAGAAGATTGCTTTGAAAAATTTATGCAAATATTTTATATGCTTGCAAAAAATAGAACAATTAAACATGGGGTTGATTATGTTCTTAAACCAGCAGATAGAACAATTTGCATACACTTAAAGGGAATATACACTCAATTCAAAAAGCAATATAGGCAGAGTGAAGATTCTGGAGTTTTAATTCCTGATATAAGAGACATACAACATCAGGCAAAAAATAAAGGGTTTAAAGTTGGGCATTCTACCAATTTTGGCGAAACTTCAAAGCGAGCTATTGTCATTGATGTTAGTGATGATGAATTTTTGACTGCTGTATATTATGAGCTTGAACGAATGGAAGAATCGAAAGGTTCGCAAGATTTGATATAATGCAATAATTTTGCAATTCTAAAAGGCTTGTAAATTAAGATTTCTGGATAAAAATTACATTATTACAATATTACAATAATTTTTTTTAATTAAGTAAGATTTATCTAAAATAAAGAGTTCTAAAAAACTGAAAAAACAAATGCAATTTTGTAATTTGTAATGAAAAATAGTCTATATACTTTATTTAACAAGCCTTTCGGAAATTGCAAAACGGGTAACAAAAAATTACGAAAGGAAAGCAAAATGTTATTAACCATAAATGATGTATCACAAATATTAAAAATATCCGTCTCCACTCTTTATCGTTGGGTGCATAAAAAGGAAATTCCATATATAAAATTAGGTGGCAAAGTTAGATTTTCTGATTCTGAACTACAACAATTTATAAAAAAGAATTCTATTAGCATTTCTTAGTCAAAGTGCTTACAGTACGCAGGAAACACGTTAAAGTGATAATAGAAATCAAAGAAGAATTTAGAAGGGAACTTCCCTTCTAGTTCTTCAAAGATAAAAAGGTTTTAAAAGTGATAAAATCAGTAAGAAAAAACAAAACAACAGGCAAATGGGAATTTGATTACAAAGACCTAAAAGGCAAGAGAAAAATTAAAAAAGGCTTCAAAACAAAAGTCGAAGCCGAAAAAGCCCAAGCTAAAATCTATGAAGATTTAAACAAAGGACTAAATCCTGTTGATACAAAAGTTACTCTCAAAGAAGCCGGTGAGTTATATATGAGATTACATGTTAGTACAAACTGTAAGCCCAGCACAATTGCAACAAACAGAGGGTATCTTGATAATCACATTTATCCATTCTTTGGTGATATGAAATTATGTCAAATAACTCCAATTTTTGTAAAAGAGTTTAGAAAAGCAATGTTGGATAAAGGACGCAAAAATTCAACTGTCAATAAATATATGGTGTTTCTTGGCTCAATATTCAATTTTATGATTGATAATGATGTGCCAGTAAGAAATCCTTTAGCTAGAATTAAAAATCTTAAAGTTGCCAAAAATGAAAAGATTAGAGCCTTATCCACAGTTGAAGTTCAAGCCTTGTTGAGTAAAACAAAAGTTATTTATCCGAATTTTTATCCTTTGTTATTTACTGCAATATTTACCGGCATGAGAAAGGGAGAAATATTGGCTTTGACTTGGGATTCAATAAACTGGATAACTCAGAAAATTACAGTAGATAAAAATTACACTCATGGCAGATTAGGGACTCCCAAAACCGGTAAAATCAGAGTAATTGATATGTCTAATGAGTTAGCCAAAGTTTTGAAAGAATGGCGTTTAGCTTGCCCACATAGCGAATTAAATTTAGTATTCCCTAATTCTAATGGAAACTACCAAAGTGCTGATAATTTAGCAAAAAGAAGGTTTTCGCCGGCTTTGAATAGAGCCGGAATCGATAAAATCAGATTCCACGATTTAAGACATACTTATGCTAGTTTATTGCTTGCAAACGGTGCCCCGATGAAATATGTTCAACATCAACTAGGGCATTCATCAATAACTATGACAATGGATTTGTATACCCACTTGTTGCCGGAAGTTAATGATAAGTGTGTTAATTTGCTTAATAATATTGTTTCTTCTGCCGTTGAACCTAAAAGAGTGATAGAAAAATTTGGAACATAAAATTTTTGAATAAGTAACATTTTGAGTTATTTTAAGATATTATTAATATTATGGAACAACTCAATATATTTATACCATTATTTAATATAGAGGTAAATGAAAAATTTTTAGATAAACCTCTTTTCAATGATTATAAAATTTTAAAAAGCAGTGATATTTTATATAATATTCCCCAATATGTTTTTGCAGATGAGCCTTTCACTAAGTCCTTTGTTCGTGATATTAGCCAAAATGGAGTTAATAAAATTTTATTACATCCATATGCAAAGTTTGTATTATTTAAACAAATATCTGTAAATAACGAGGAACAAGAGTTCTTTCAGATAAAAGAAAGCATAAAATCCGAAATTGACGATATATTGTTGTCTTTGCGTCTTGTTTCTAATGGGTTTATTCAAATAAATAATTGTTATTTTATTGGCAATGGTCATTCTGCTTATACACAAATGAAATCGAGTTCCCAAATAGAAAATATTTATATTTCACATCGTTCTAGAAAAAATAAATTACTTTGTGAAAATTTGTATTATCTAAATGAAAAAATTTTAAAAGATACACTAGAAATATATAGTCTCATTCATAATATAAAAAATAGGGAAACAATGGTTGTTATTGAGTTCTTTCATAAATATTTCAATTCTCAAACTCCATACGACAAAATTATAAATCTTGCTATTATCTTAGAAAGCACCATGTTATTTGGTAAAAATAGTGAGTTAAATTATAGACTCTTTTTAAGAACTTCTACTTTGTTAAACAAAAATGTAAAGGATGTATTGGAAGTATTTTATACTATACGTAGTGAAGTTGTTCATAATGGCATTATTCAAGAACGTAAAAATAAGAAGGATATATATGCAAAAGTTTCTAATATAACGGGAATTGAACGGGATGACTATACTGAATTAATTTTTTATTTTATAAAAGATTATATAGAACCAATTGTCAGAGAAATCATACTAAAATCGTTTAAAATATTTACTAGTAATAACCAAATAAGTAACTATGATGAATTAAACAAAGATATTGATAAATTCATTCTAGACAAAATATCAAAAGATTATGGCTTTTAATACCAATAACCATTTGTAAAAAATAAATTTGCAACTTTTTTGCAACTTTTACTTATTTTTACACTAAAAAAGGGTTTTAGCAACTAGCTAAAACCCTTTAAAACAATTGGTTGCGGGAGCTGGATTTGAACCAACGACCTTCGGGTTATGAGCCCGACGAGCTACCAGACTGCTCCATCCCGCGTTATTTAATTTGTATGTAGAGCGAAATACACTCAACATCTATATTATGCTCCGTAAAAATAAAAAATCAAGTACCTTGAAATTTTATTTTAAAAACTTTTACCCCCATAATTAATTATAGGGGAATTATAAGTGTTACCTATGATAAATTTTTTAGTTGAGATTTTTTATAAAACTGGCGAAAGATAAATAAAAAACTATTTGGGTGAAAAATATTTGTATTCTAGTTTTATTTACATGTTTATATAGTAAGTATTTTATAAATACCAATAACACTGATTATATCAATCAAGCAGATTAAGTTAAAAACAAAAAGACTCTTATGAGCCAACGAGCTACCTACTACATATCTTTCAAGGGATTATTACTCCAAATATTTGTTGTTGCAGCATCAAAGAAATTTAATTTTAAAGGAGTTTTATCCATTCTTTTTCTGAAAATATTTAATGCCTTTTCTGAAACCGTTTCATAATTATTTTCAGGGTCATATATGCTAATATAAATATTTTTAATATTTATATTATTAGATATTTGTTTAAATATATGATTATCATTTTCTGCTAGAGAATGACCATAAATTATTAAATTTCCCTCAATACAAGACAACTTATCGTAACAATAGTTTAAATACTCATTGTGCTTAATTTTTCTCAATTTTTCAACCATGCTTCCTTCTGCTACAATCAAAGGGAAACAATTTCGTTCTAAATTTGATTGTATAATTGATATTAAATTATCAATTTCATTATTTTTTATTTTAACAACATTAATATAACCCTCTACAAGATGTAATGCTCCATGTAAATAAAAAACATTCTGTTTTTCTTTGTTATATCCCCAAGTTAAAGATGTACTTCCATGAAAACCATCATTAATATTATAAACATTTTTTATCAGTGGATATTTTTGTTTTAAATCATTTTTATTCATAAGTACCCAATATAACAACAAGTCATAATTTAAAGAAAAAATATTATCAAAGTTGGAAAGAAATATAAGAGTATTAAATATTCTATTTTCGCTTATTTCAGTTTGAGAATGCGGATGTTTTTCTGAAATAGAATGAACTAATTTCCCTTTTATGTTATTCGCTTCCAAAAGTAATTCTTCAGCTATTTTATTATCAGGTTTGTATTTTTTAAATAGTCTATGAGCTTCTGTAAATTTTTTTATAATTATTTCAAAATCATAAGTGTTAAATTCTTTAAATACACCTTTTACATTTTCGCTCATATCAGAATATTCAAAAAGTTTATCATAGGAGAATATTTCTTTATTGTAAGCAATACTAAAACCGTTACCTACTAGCAAATTTTTTTTTAAGCCATTCTTTTTGCATTCTTCTAATACTTGAGAAAATGTTTTAATACTCATTTATACCTCCAAATTTTATTCCTTTTAGTATTTCTATTAATATTAGAACATTGTTTAGAAAATTTTACATTCCCCACGTTGGTAATATCCCCCATATAGCCCCTCTCATTGTGTGATGAGATTTCGTGGTTGCGGACACAAAATTGCTCAATTTGAGATTTTTCTCAATTTAAAAATCCCTCTCTAAATAATTTAGAATGAGAGCATTTTCTGGTGAATGATGAAAAGTTTTAATGGTGTGAGGTATAAAGTTACCGAGAAAATATTTTAGTAATCTAATGCTAAAACAATTCTATAAATTGTTTTTAATAATGTTGGATTATTTTTTAGTCTTTTAACAATTTCTTCTAAAGATGTATTTTCAGCAACATCGGAATATTTAAAATCAAAAAGTGCATTAGGAGTAATATTTAATGCTGAACATAGTTCGTCTAATGTTTCAGCAGAAACAAAATTATTGCCGAGTTCTATTTGGCTTAAACTTTTAGCCGAAAGATTAATTTTCTCAGCCAATGCTTCTTGTGTTAGTGAACGGCTTATTCTTATTTCTCGTATTCTATTTCCTAAATTTTTCTTTATAGACATAGTTCCACCTTAATATATTTTGAGTAGGAGTTACACACATTGACAAGAGAGTTAATCTATTGTAAATTGATTTACAGAATTTATAGTGGGAGTGGCGTGTTATGAACAAAAACTATAAAAAGATGTTTGAAACTTTGAATGATTATTTAAAAGACAAAGTTGAAGATATTGACCAAACAATTATTGAAGCTGTTAATGCCAGAAATAATGGCAAATGTTTTAGTTTTCAAGAACATCTAAAAGGATTTGTGTATGCTCAATTAAGTGCTTTAGTGTCTTGGAAAAATATTAAAGCACATCAAACAGAATTAGATTCCTTGTTCAGTAATTTTGAAAAAGATAGATTAAAAGAAATTGCTCCTGAAATTTTAATTGAAAAAATTAGGGAATTAAAATGTTATAGCCCATATACAACCAAGAACCAAATGACTTTTTTGAAAAACAATATAGAGACCTTTGAAAAAATTGAAGATAAATATGGTAGTTTAGATAAATTTATAACGCATAGCACCCCTGCAAACATTGTCAAATTACTTGCGGATAGTAATAGTACCTATAAATTAAAATATGCAGGAGTTGCATTAGTCTGCGAATATTTGAGAAATGTTGGTATAGATATAATTAAGCCTGATGTTCATATAAAAAGAATCGTTGGTGAAGATAGATTAAATTTAATTCAATCAAAATCTGATTATAAAATAATCGAAAAATTTAGGCGACTTTCTGCTGAAATTAGTATAAGTCAGGTAAAAATGGATTACTTATTATGGAATTATTGTTCCAAAGGATATGGTGAAATTTGTACCGCAAAACCTAAATGTTATGAATGCGTAATAAAAGAGTATTGTAATAATTTCTCATTATGTAATAAATAAAAACATAAAAGGAGTAAATTATGTTCGCAGTCGTTGAAACAATATTGGCAATAATTTTAATTGGGGTATTAAGTGAAATTTTTCATTTAATAGAGTCATTTATGTCAACTTTTCCAATTTTTAAAGATTTTATCTCTATATTATTTTGGTCATTAATAGCTTTTGTATTTGTTTGTATTATATTATTTTTACGAAAAAACTATATTGAGTCTAGAAACACAACACTAGAAAAGGTAAAAGCAGAACAACAAACAATAGAAAAAATTAAACAACTGTCACAAGATTATGTAAAAGATTTTATTGAACAAGGTAAAACTGAATTTACACATGACGACTTAAAAGATTTTACGGTTATTGTAAAGTTTAAAAATGGAATAAACATTCCCAAATTAGAAAGATATTCTTATAAAGAACATGCCCTGTTATTGGATATATTAGAGGAAACTTATAATAAGTTAATAAATAATTTTGAGTTTAAGGAATGGCAAAAAAGATATTATTAAAAATTTTAGGTGGGGCGGAAAGAAAAAGAATAAAATAAGATTATTATAAAAATTACTCTTATTATCGTATAGAAAATAGTAATACATATAAAATCATTAGTGAATATACTGAGAATATTATCATGATAATGTTTAACCCCAATTAAAGCTAAAGTATTTTAAGAGTATTAGTAGAGAGATTGATGAGCAACAAATAAAATTTTGCTTATTTAACCGATGATTATGTAGAGAATATTGTCAAAAGTAAATTATAGCACTATCCAAAAGAAGATTTTAGGCGCAATTAAATGTACTGTTTTGTGAGAGAAACATAAAAAGTTTACAAATCTTCAAGTTTTATTGACGAGGATTTAAAAAATTTGTATCATGAATATGTAGGCTAGATTTTGCAGTTTTGTAAAACGCTCCGGCAGTAGAACCAGATGCCACGGTCACTAAAACAATGGTTCAAGGTTAATATAATAATGATGATGAGAACACATCGTCGCTCTACAAGGTAATAAACATTTAGAGCCAGCACACCTGATAGTAGGTATAAGGTTGATATTTATGACTAGTCTGCACTTTATCTTGGGAGTTTTAAATAGTCGCAACTTAATCTTAATTGATTAAGTTTTATCACGTTGTAGGGTACACTCTAAACGTGGGAAATTTTGGCGTTTAAAACTCCCTGAATAGACTTAAATTTTTATTTTTCAGTCATTTCAGTGATGATGTCTTTACTTCAAACACTCTTCATCTTAAAAGTAAGTAAAAGGAGATTTTACAACAATGAACGGAATGACAAAAGGGCAAAAAGTCGGGTACATTAGGGTTAGCACAATTGAACAAAACACAGAAAGTCAAAAATCTTTATTGCAAGATTTTAAGTTAGACAAAGTTTTTGAAGAAAAAGTGAGCGGTAAAAATACACAACGTCCACAATTACAAGCTCTGTTAGAGTACGTAAGAGAGGGCGATACTGTCTATGTCAAAGATTTATCAAGGCTTGCTCGTAATACTAAAGATTTGTTGGATATTATAGAATGTCTTAATAACAAGGGAGTAGGGCTTTTTAGTCTTAAAGAAAGTATTGATACTTCAAGTAATTTCGGGAAACTTATGATTACATTTTTAGGTGCAATTTATGAGTTTGAACGTGCAAATCTATTAGAAAGACAGCGAGATGGAATTGCCGTTGCTAAAAAATTAGGCAAGTACAAAGGCAGAAAACAAATTGAAAAGCCTGCAAATTTTAGTGAAGTTTACAAGAAATGGCTTAATCGTGAAATCAAATCAAATGTTGCTATACGCGAGTTAAATATTAGCGAATATGCATTCTACAAATTTGTTAGAGAGGAGAATGCTAATGGCTAAAGATTTGACTCCAAAAATAAAAAGACCTAAACGCAAAAATGGTGAGGGCTGTTTTGCGAAAAGTACTGACGGCAAATACATTGAATATAAAGTTACTTATCATGACGAATTTGGTAAAAGTAAAATAAAATCTTTTTCCAGAAAAACCAAAGAAGAATGTTTAATTGCGTACAAAAAATGGAAAGCAGAATTAGAGGGTAGATGTTCTGATGAAATTTCAGAAAACTGTACAGTCGCACAATGGGCAAATACTTGGTTTGAAAATTTTGTCATTGGCCATGTTAAAGTTACAACTATTAGTGATGATAGAAGTATTTTGGATAAACACATCATTCCAGGTTTAGGACATCGTCCATTAAAAAGTCTTACAGGTCTAAGACTTACAAAATTTTATAATGATTGTCTAAAAAAGAATAACGGTAAAGGTGGAACTCTTGACCCAAAAACCGTTAAAAATATTCGTGCGGTTGTAAATAGAATGCTTGAATGTGCATATAAAAATGAAATTATAAAAGAAAATCCTAATAAAAAAGCAAACTATCCAAAATGCACAAAAAAAGAAACGGAAATACTAACACAAGAAGATTATAATAAATTTTTCAAATACTGTATAGAAAAAGGTCCACAATGGGATATGCTTATAGTGTTTTTTCTTTGTGTAGGGACAAGATTAGGCGAAGCATTGGGTTTACAATGGTCTAAAGTTAATTTTGAAAAACGAGAAATAAGAATTGCACAACAATTACAAGCTGTACCAAATAATGACAATAACTCAAAATATAAATATAAAAAAGAAATTATTGATTCAACAAAAACTAAAACATCAAATCGTACAATACCAATATCAGACATAGTTTATAAAATCTTACGCAGAGTAAGAAGTATACAAGCTGAAAATAAGATGCGTTTTGGTGCTAAATATCATAGAGATTTAGACCTAGTTTTTGCAAGAGAAGATGGTTATTTCATTTGTGATACAACATTTAGGGATTTTGTTAATAAAAGACTTGAAGAAGCTGGTATTGAACATCATAAAATACATTCATTCAGACATTCTTGTGCAACAAATTTCTTTGAACATAAAGCAGATATTAAAAAAGTTTCAGCTTGGCTAGGGCATAGTAGTATTGGAATAACTTTAGATACTTACACTCATGTTTTGCCACATCACTTGGAAGAACTTGCAGAATTTCAAGACAAACAATTTAAACACATTTTTCATAGTAATGAAAAAGATATTCCAGACGAAATGTTACCTCATAAAACTTTTGCGCAAGAGGATGATTGGGGAGCATAAAAAATGAAAAATTTGGGGATTAGAAGACCTATAAATAGACCTACAATAATTATAGGTCTTCCCTATAATTTTTATCAAAAAGTAAGTATTTTATAAATACCAATAACACTGATTATATCAAGCAAGGATACTAATTTTAAAAGAGTCTTATGAGCCCGACGAGCTACCAGACTGCTCCATCCCGCGATATTTAATTTGTATGCAAGTGAAATACACTCAACATCTATATTATGCTCCGTAAATTTTAAAAATCAAGTACCTAGAATTTTTATGTAAATTTTATTTATACCTACAATTATTATAGGTATGTTTGTAGGAACGGTGTTGGGCGAAATTTTTTTTATGTATTTTAGTTAAAATCTGCGGTAGTGAAGTTTCGGGCGACGGTGAAATTTGTATTTAGTGATAGGAATATTATAATAAGTATTTTATAAATACCAATAACACTGATTATATCAATCAATCAGATTAAGTTAAAAACAAAAAGTCTCTTATGAGCCAACGAGCAACCAATATTATTGTTATCTTAACAATTTGAAATATTATTATAAGCTTGCTATACTCTAAATATAGAAAGGTGTGTTATGGCTAAAACAGAATTAAAAAAAGATGTTTTCAAAAACAATATGTTAGAAGATATGCTTAAAATTGCTAATAATGAATTGGGATATTCTTTAAAACATCCAGGCGATGTAAATAACTTAGACACAAAAACAAAAGGGAAACTCTTTTTAAAATTCTATCTAAATGAAATTTTCCAAAAAACATATCGTATTGATGCTGATGCAATAGAACAAGGTATTGTTGACAATGCTAATGATAAAGGAATTGATTTTATAACTATTGATGATGATAAAGTTTATATTATTCAAACAAAATATCAGTACAAGCCATTAAAAGAAATCCCTGATTTTATCAATCTTCCACAAAGTATAAAAACTGATTTATATAAAAACACCTGTAATTCTGAACTAAAAGCATATTTTGCAGAAATAAAAAGGAAAAAGAATTTAGAATATAATTTATTATTTGTTACAACTGAGAAAGTTTCAAATGAAGAAGAAGAATATTATGCATCATTGGTTAATAATGAACATATTCAGTTTTCAATTATTGATTCAACAAAATTGCGAACAGAATATGAAACTATAAAAACAATGGGCGATAATCCGCCAGATAGAGTCACCTTGAATTTAGGTAACGAAGATGTTCTTGAACTCAATACCATTTATCCTAATGAAACGATTTTAATTACTCAAAAAGGTAGTAAACTAAAGGGATTATACCAAAACAGGGAATATCGAGAACGGTTGTTTAATCTTAATATTCGACAATGGTTGGGCAAAAATACTGTTAACAAAGGAATGATTGAAACTTTAGAAACAGCCCCTGATAAATTTTTTTATTACAACAATGGTATAACCGCAATATGTGAGGATTATTGTTGGGATAAAGAAAAACAAATTTTAGAATGTACTAAATTTCAAGTTGTAAATGGTGCTCAAACTTTAACAACTATTGCAAAAGAACCTGAGACTATTGATTTAAGCAATGTTAAAGTCTTAATAAAAATAGTTAAAGCAGATAAATACACTTCAGGAGATAAAGAAAGTAGTTTGGCATTTAATATTGTAAAAAATAACAATAGTCAAACCGTAATAAAATCTATTGATTTTAGAAGTAATGATGCAATACAAATTGCAATTGAAAATAAAGTAAAAGAGTATAAACTAAAATATCCTTTAGAATATCCTATGGCAAAAGATGTTGTATACAAAAGAAAAAGAAGATTAAATGAACCTAAGAAAAAAACTATTGCTATGGAAAATATTGCAAAAACATATTATTGCATGTTTTTAAATCCACCTGATGTATATTTAAGTTCAAAGAAAATGTGGGATATTAGTGAGAACGGTCATTACTATAAAATATTTGGAGTTAATGGACAAAAAGTAAACACTATTTCAGATGAAGAATTTTATAAATTATTTGCAAGTTATTATATATATTGTTATATAGATTTAAAAATAAAAAATATTCTTAAAACTAAAAGTAAAGAAGAGTACATTCCATATTATTTTAAATATCATATAATATGGGGTATGTATGAATTGTTGAAAATAAAATATAGTGATGACCAAATAATAAGAATTTTCAAACAAATTGTTAATAAAGGTTATTATGTAAATGCTCAGGTAAATGAAAGTAAAGAGCATACATTTGATATATATTTTGATAAAATACAGAGATTTATAATAAGTAAAGTTGAGGAAGCAAAAGAAGATTCTGAAAATGTTGCCTATAGAAGCTTATTGACTGGCGATAAATTTTTAAAAGCATTAAAACGGAGAATATCAGAGGAACGTCCTGACGATTTACCTGAGCTTATTCCTATGGGAGAATAATTACAACCCCATACAGTCCCTCTCATTGTGTAATGAAGTTTCGTGGTTGCGGATTTCCCCTATTTATCGCTTGGTTGCTCGCAATAAACGGCATTACAGGTCTTGCGAAACGCTAGCCTTTCAGCCTCTGCTCGCAATCCGTTTTTCTCGGTTTAAAAATTCCCACCTAAATAATTTAGAATGAGAGCATTCTCTGGTGAATGATGAAAAGTTTTTGTGGTGTGAGGTATAAAGTTAACGAGAATTTATTTCAATAAAAATGTCCTGATATATTTGTGTGTTAGTGCAAGTTCGTCTTTGTTTAGTTTCTCAAGCATATTATCTATATCAGCTTTTAAATCTTCTGTATCTTGTAAATAATAAAATTCAAATAAATCTTTTGGTTCAACTTCTAATGATGTAGCAAGTCTTTCTATTAAATCTGCAGATGGGAAATTTTTACCGCTCTCAATACAACTAATATGTTTATCGTCAACATTTACTAATTCAGCTAATTGTGCCTGTGTTAGATTTTTCTTTTTGCGATATTCTTTTATCTTTCGTCCAAACAGATTTTTTATATTCATATAAACCTCACTTTCAATTTTATTAAGGATTTTTGCAATTCAGAATGCGAAATGAGGTAAATAATTGACATTAATTTACTCTATTGATAGAATTTATTACAATATAGGTAAATTATTGTTTTTTATTTACCTTAAACATAGGTGAAAATGAGCTTGAATACTGTATTAAATACAAAATTTGATATTTATAGAATTTTAGAAGAACTATCAAAAACTAATCCTTTGTTTAATAGTGAATTAGAATTCCAATTTTGCCTAGCTTGGAAAATAAAAGAATTATACAAAGATATTTATACAATCTGTTTAGAGTACCCATTAAAAAATTATCAAGGAAAAAATCGGAATATAGATTTAGTTCTTGTTTATAATAATGGGGGCTTAATTCCGATTGAATTAAAGTATAAAACGAGTAAATTTGAATATTTTTGTAACAATATTAATTATAAACTAAAAGACCAAAGTGCGAATGACTTAAGCAAGTATGGGCATTTAAAAGATGTATCACGTATAGAATATTTTAAAGAAACTGAAAAGAATTTTTTAGTAGGATATGTGATTACAATAACAAATCAAACTAAAACATGGCAAAAGATTTTATCTCCTAAACATACAGATTTTGAATTTTCATTAGAAAACGGTTCAACGGTACGCAAAGGTGTTAAATGTTGGCATATATGTAAATCTAACCACAATAAAAATAACTATTTACCTATAACTTTAAAAAATGATTATTTTATAAACTGGCATGATTTTAAAATTTTTGACAAACCCAATGGGGTATTCAAAGTATTAGTTACGGAGGTCAAATAATATGGTACGAGAAATTGAAGTTGAAATTGAAAAATTGTTATCAATAATGCCGTTAAATTGTGTATTTACGACAAAGTGGTTTAAAGATACGTTGCACGTACTATATGGCAGACCTAGGGAAAGTTATATTCCTTCGGATTATTGCGAAAATATTTCAAACAAAGATATAGAACGAAAGAAATATCGGTCTATTTATTTTCAAGCACTTGAAACTGGGAAATATCGTTTTATAGGAATTAGCAAAAAAGAGTAAGCATCTTGTACTTATTTTTCGTTATGTTACAAATATTGCAAAGGTATAAATATTATGAAAAAGATTTTTATTAGTTTATTAATTTGTTCATGTACAGCATTACTCGTTTATGCTAACGATATCCCAAATGCAGGTGTAGGTATTGTTTTACAAGATGTAAATAATCAAATATCTGTTCAAAAATTATTACCGCATAGTAATATGGGGCTAAATGGTTTGAGACCAGGGGATATAATAACCGAAATCGATGGAGTTTCAACTGAGAATTTATCTTTAAAAGATGTGCAGGCAAAATTTAGAGGCAAAAAAGATAGCTATATTAACGTAAAGATTTTAAGAGAAGAAGAATATGAGAACTTTTGGGGTAAAAAAATGACAAAACTTATTCCAATAGAGATTTCTAATATTCCTAGAAGTTATGAAATAGATAGAGATTTGCACATAAGAGTATTTAAAAGCGGTGATAAATATAATATAAAAATGAATTATCAAAATAAAAATTTAAGTTGTAATGTTGTTTATAGGAAAGAAAAATCTCAGTATTTACGAGTATTAAGCTGTTCTGAAGCCATTAATGAATATAATCATCTATTACACCCAACAAATAATATGTTTGGCTTGGCTCAGCAATTGTTATACCCTTTTGGTGTCAATCTATATGAACAAGTTCTCTGGCTTTTTGCATAATAATTCTACGTCTTTCTTGTTTTTGAGAAGGAGTTAATTTATTTAATCCGTTTCGTCTTAGTATATTGTAGATAGTAGAAGGCGAAGGTGCAAGAGGAATTTGTTTTTGTTTTAATATTTCTTTAATTTCATATCTGCTGTTACCAAGTTTTCTAAGTTCAATGATTAACTTTTCAACTTCTAAATCCGTTCTCCTTGTTTGGAACTTAGGATCTCTTTTCTGAGGTAATAGAGAAATTTCGTTGGGATTAGCTTTGTACCTGTGGTAAATTTTCATAAAATTTTGGTGAGAGAATTTATGAAATAAACAAAAATCCTTTACCTTGGTAAAATTTTTACTTGTCTTGTTCTTGATTGCCTCATATTCTCCTATGCAAGCTATCATTCTGCGTGCTAATGTTTTTGAAATTAAGTCTTTGTTACTTGTTAACATTTTACTTTTCTCCTTTTTTCTTATTAAATAAAATGTAACTAATTGCTTAACATGTACACAAGCGAACTTATTTCTTTTCTGCCATTTTGTCCAAATGGTACTAATGTTCTAATAACTTTGTCCAATTTTGCAAAATCATTCAAGGTTTTAGATTTTTTTAGTTTTACAGTAAGCATTCCACAAGATTGGTCAACTCCAATAATGTTTGGAATAATTTCTCCATTTTTAGGCATTTCAGCTGTAAATCCGATTGTACAACCTTTTCCTTTATGGCAATCAGGCATTATTCTAACTTTGCAATCCTTGAATATTGGGTGATTGCAAATCGCCAGTGTCTGTTCGGTAACATCAGTATCTTCAATTTCTGTAAAAACTTTTGCTGATGTATATTTACCATTCATTTTGTACATATTATTTCCTTAATTTTAATTTTCTTGCTAATTGTGCTGCCATTTTTTCTGTTATATGTAATCTTTGAGCGGTTGCTTTTATTGAAAAATGTTCTTCTCCAAAAATCTTTTTAAAATCAGATATTGAAACCGCAGTTCCTTCACATCTGCAACTTGACGGAATTTTATCCAAAATTTTATAGTCCATTGATTCAATAAAGTTTTTGAATTTGCCTAAATCTGTAAAATTCCCATTTTTATCTGTCCATAACTTTGCTTCTGATTTATAAAAATCTGAAATGTATTTCATTATCATCTGCATATTTCCGCTAAATACTACTTTGTTTGCTCGTATTAAATATTTCATTTTTGCTCCTTATATTTTCATTATGCGACATATCTATGTCAAAATAAGTCATAGGTTAAATAAGCTTAATTGTTCAGGTTCTATAACTCTTATAGTCTTCTCACTTTTAGCGTTTAATTGCTCTGACTTATAATGTTTTAATTTATACTCAATTCCATTCAAGAAATAAAACGGAGTATAAAGCACCTGTTGAAATTTCAACGATAGTGAATCTCCTTGAACTACTTTTGCAGGAATGCCAAGTAATGAGAGTTGAATATATGTCATTTTGAAGCACATTTCAGATATATCAATTGCTTCGACAAACAAATTTTGTTGATAATTTATATTATGTTCTCTTAGAGCTTGAGCAAATGCAATAATCAATGCACCACTACCACAACAAGGTTCTGAGAGGGTTATAAGTTGATTGCTCTTAAAACTTTCAATTTCTGCAAAATTTATCTCTGCCATAAACTTACAAACTGAATATGGTGTAAAATACTGACCATTAGCTTGACTACCTAAGTTCAAAGACATAAAAACTTGACCCAAGAAATCTTGAGGGTCTTGTTCTAATCCAAGAACTAAAAAAGCAAGCAGTTTTGAAAATTCTTCTGCTTGCTCTTTTGTATAAGTTTTGATTATATTCAAGTACCTTTGTTCTAAGTTATCACTT
>DJOE01000023.1:280739-378365 GCA_002438405.1 Cyanobacteria bacterium UBA6446 | reverse complement strand
GTTTGTGCTAAGGAGCAACAACTCAAAGTCAAAAAGTCATTAAATACGGTTGAAACACTTCTTGAACGGTCTAAGTTACCCAATTTTGATATAAATTCTTTTATGTTATTATCTATAAAATGTTTTTATATATACTGAACATAATAATCTTTGCAAAACGGTATCTTAAATTAACAGATTATATTTTTGAAGAAATTTTTACTGAAATTGAAAAGTCTTTTAAGTAATTATATTTTACCTTAAATTTAAGAAAAAGTGCCGAAATGAAAAGAGTTAAGATGACAGTAGATTATTTTGCTATATTGATAACATTTTTTTATAAAACTATAATTCTTTGAAAGTTTGTGGTAAGGTAAAATTACTAAGTTAAGTCAAAAGAATACAATATTTGATTTAGTTTGAAAGAATAGTTATGAAATTAAAAATAATCTTAGGAAGTTTAGTATGTCGTAAAGGCTAGTCTATAAATGACCTACAAGATGATAGGGTTATTTTTAAAATTTTCAATAAGAAAAGAATAAGTATTGTTTTATTTGGAAAACAGATATTGGAGATAGATTAATGAAAATTTTATATTATAACTGGATACAATTTGATAATGAAAAAAATCAAGGTGGTGGAGTAAACGTGTATCAAAGGAATTTGATAGATTACTTAACTAACAATACTGATAATGAAATTTATTTTATAAGTTCTGGTTGGAAATATAATCCACTGAAAACCAAAACATATATAAAACATACAAAAAATATTTTTGGAAATAAATGTAAGTCATTTGAAATTATCAATTCTTCAATCATGGCACCTGCATTTGCTATGTATATGAATCCTAAAAAATTTATTGAAGACAATGGTTCTTATGAGATTTTTGATGAATTTTTATCAGAGTATGGTCCATTTGATGTAATACATTTTAATAACATTGAAGGAATTTCTGTAAACGTATTAAAGTTAAAAGAAAAGTATCCAACAACAAAATTTATTGTTTCAATCCACAATTATCTTCCAATATGTCCATTAGTTCAGTATTTTCAAAATCATAATAACTGCATTTGTCACAATTACAATAAAGGTGATGAGTGCTTACATTGTTCAGAAGTTCTTCCTAATAAAAAAGAATATTATAAACGCTGTAAATATTACTATTATGATAAATATATAGGAAATTTAAAATTCTTACGATTCCCATTTAAATTATTCAGCAAATTTTTTAAAGGTAGAAGTTTAAAATATATTGGTTCTTTTGATAAAATGAATCCAATGGATTATGTTGAATATAGAAAACATAATTTAGAAATTATAAACAAATATGCTGATAAAGTTCTAGCCGTTTCGGATAGAGTTCGAAAAATTATGCTAGAACATGGTTATGACCAACAAAAGGTTGTAACATCATATATCGGTACAAAATTTGCGGAGCAAGAATTAGGACATTCTGTGGCTACTAAGACTAAACCTTTTACAATCGCTTATCTTGGTTATGAAAGAGTGGATAAAGGTTATTTCTTTTTACTTGATGCTTTATCGAAAATAAACAAAAAAGTTGCTTCTAATATTAATGTGGTTCTAGCAGTTAAAAATATCCACAAAAAAAATATAGAAAATAAACTCGACAACTTTAATCAAGTTATAATCCACAATGGTTATTCTCATAAAGAATTATACAATATACTAAGTCCTGTAAATTTAGGTATAGTTCCTGTTTTATGGGAAGATAATTTGCCCCAAGTAGCAATAGAAATGGTGGCATGTGGTGTTCCAATTTTATGTAGTGATTTTGGTGGCGCAAGTGAATTATCAACTAGCAATGCTTTTAAATTTAAAGGTGGAAATGAACAAGATTTTATCTCTAAATTATTAGAAATTTATAATAATACTAAGTTATTAAATGATTATTGGGAAAAACATGTTCCACTAAAAACTATGTCAAAGCATTCAGAAGAACTTATAAAAATTTATGGAGAGGATTTATGTTAAAACATTTACTTTATTATGATTGGAATTTAGATATACGTGCTGGAGGACCTCCAGGGTACTTAGCAAATTTAAGATATGGTTTAGATAGAATTCCAAATCCAGAAAATTTTGAAATAGAATTATGGGCACTGAAAAAACAAAATACTAATAATAAAAAATCAAAAATAAAAGATTTTATTAATAGTAAACCTCTATTGAAGTTTTTAAGTGCAAATTATCTATCTAAATCTGAAAAAAGGTGGTACAAAAATTATGCTCGTTTTTTACAAGATATAGATAATCAATATATTCAAGATGAAGTTATTGATAAAATAAAAAATGAAGATATAAAAATGGTTCATTGCAATTATGTAATTGATGCATTAAAAGTCTTGAACACTTTAAAGCGAGAAAATATTAATGATGTTAAAGTTATCTTAACTTCTCATATGCCGGAAGCTCCTTCTTCTGAAAATTATAATCTAATATTAGAAATGGGCTACTCAAAGAGAAAAGCTCAAAAGTTTAGAGAGCTTTGGCAAAATATTGAAAAAAGAGCTTTTTGCGAATCAGATATTTTGATATTTCCATCCAAAGAAGCAATGGAACCATATTTTGATACTATCCCCGAATTTAAAGATTGGATAAAAAATAAGGATGTAAGATTCTTTCAAACAGGTGCAAAAGCATTAGAAACAGCAAAAACTAAAGATTTATTAAAAAAGCAATTTAATGTTCCAATTGATAAAAATATTATTGTTTATATTGGAAGACACAATGAAATAAAAGGCTATGATGTTTTAGTAAAAGTTGGACAAAATATTTTACAAAATCGTAAAGATTCAATATTTCTTATTGGTGGAAAAACGAACAATATAATTTCTTATCCACATGATAAAAACTGGCGAGAATTAGGCTGGATTAATCCCGCCGAACTGTTAAAAATCGCAGACGTATTTATTTTGCCAAATAAAAGAACTTACTTTGATTTGATTTTACTAGAGGTTATGTCTACGGGTACTCCGGTTATTGCAAGCAATACGGGGGGTAATAAGTCAGTTCAAGAGCTTACAAATGCACTTATTATGTATGACGGAACTCCCAAAGATTTAGAAGATAAATTAACAAATTTCTTGAATAAAACAAAAAACGAAAAAAATATGTTATCTAATAAAGTTTTAGACGCATATAAAAACAACTATACTCCAGAACTTTTTGCTCAAAGATACATTAATTTGATAGAAAAGATTTATCAAGATTATAAAATATTCTAACAACAATCGTTTATAAGTCTATAAAACTTAAAAAGAAGAATGAGGAACAATATGATTTCAATAATATTACCTATATATAATATGCAAGACTACATATCTGAATGTTTGGAAAGCGTTCTTAATCAAACATTTAAAGATCTTGAAATAATATGTGTCAATGATTTTTCGATGGATAATTCTATGACTATTGTTAAGAATTATGCAAAAAATGATAAGCGAATAAAAATAGTAAATAATGAAAAAAATAGAGGTTTGGGTGGGGCTAGAAATGCAGGTTTGGATGCTGCAACAGGGGAATATATAATTTTTTGTGATACTGACGACAAAATGATGCCTGACATGGTTGAAAAATTGTACAAAAAAATATCCTTGGATAATTCTGATATGGCATTTTGCGATGTAATGCTAATGGATAACTTGGGTGTGTTGACTCCATATAAGCCTTTTCATGACCTTGCGATTAGTGGATATGAACAGTTCTTATTACCAAATGATTTTGAACACTTTACAAATATTTGGCCTAGCGCATGGAATAAAATTTATAAAAAACAAATCATTAATGAAAATAATATGCGATATCTCGAAAATATATTATATGAGGATCATACTTTTTATTATGAGTATATTTTAAAATGTCAAAAGGTTAGCCACGTTAATGAACCATTATATGTATATCGTCACCAAAGAATAGATTCTATAATGAAAGATGTTTCTCCGAGAATATTTGAAGTTTTTAAAATATTGGATTATATAAATAAAATTTTTCAGGAAAACTTAACAGTGGAAGCTGCTAATAAATTGATGATAAAAGTTTCTGTTCGCCTACTTTGGGAAAGAACAATGAGTTTCCCTCAAAAATTAAATGCAGAACATCACAGATTTTTAAAAGAAGCAAAAAAATATTTAAAAAAATACAAAAAGGAAGATATAAATAAATACAAAGATCCTTTTATAGATAATTTTTCTGTGCTTGAAACAAAAAAATATATTTCAGTATTCAAAAATAAATATAAAAAAATATATAATATATTTGGAGTCAAAATTAAAATTAGCAAAAAAAATCAATTATTACGATTTTTAAAAAATGAAAATGAAAAATTACAAAATAAAACAAAAAAACTAAACTACAGGAACCAAGAACAAAATAATGAACTTAATTCATTGAAAGAAATAATAAATAATGTATTATTATCTATTAAAAATAGTATAAATAATAATATATACCATAAAATAAATTACAATAAAAAAATTAATAAAAAAGTTTTAGGTGTTCTACAAGAATTAAATTCCCCTTTTTATTTTATTCCTAATCCTGGAAACCTCGGCGATGTAATAATAGCTCAAGCTGAGTATGAAATGTTAAAAGAATTTAAGTATAATATAATTGATTCAGAAAATTCTTTTCTTCCGGTACATGAAAAATTTAATCTTGTATATGGCGGTGGTGGACTTTTTGTAAAATATTGGTATTATAAAAATTTCTTAAATATTTTTCAAAAAGACAATCTTGAGAAGTGTGTTATACTGCCATCCAGTTTTTATGAATGCGATGATTTATTAGAAATTTTTGATGAACGATTTATTGTTTTTTGTAGAGAGGATAATAGTTATCAATACTGTATTTCAAAAAATAAAAAAGCAAAATTTATTTTGGCAGATGATATGGCTCTTACACTAAATACAGATGTTAATAGTAGTTGTTATGACCAATATGAAAAAAATTTAAATTCAATAGGTGATGAATTTATTTTAGAAATTTTTACAAATATTTATAATTCTTATTCAATTGTTGAAAAAAATATTCAAAAAGCATTATTAAATAAAACTATTATTGCTAACAAATTAAGAGTTGGTTATATATTCAGAAATGATAAAGAAAAGGCTGCATCTATAGCTAGTCCAAGTAATATTGATTTATCCTTATATTCAACTTCATCATGTACAAGTGTGGCAGCAGTTAAGATATTATCAGAGTTATTTATATCGGCAATTAATACATTTGATGTTATATATACAGACAGATTACATGTTGGTATTGTTGCAACTCTTTTAGGGAAAAAGGTGTATTTAGTTGATAATTCCTACAAAAAATTATCAGGTGTGTATAATTTATCTTTAAAAAAATATCCCAATGTTAGTCTTATTAGTAACTTAAGTGATATTAATTTTAATAATGAAAAAATTCGCAGTTCTGCGAATTTAGAATTATTAAATAAAAAAACATCAAATTTAGAATTTTTGAATAAATATTTATATTTAGAAAAATTCGACAATAGAATTACAAACACTATTTCAAAGTGGGGAAATATTAATGAAACAGATTAAAATTAAAAAATTTATAGATTGTGTTTTGCCAATTGAAACATGCAATTTAAAATGTCATTATTGTTGCATCACTATTGATAGAAAATCGGATAAAAAAATCCCAGATTTTTCTTCACAGGCTAACCTAATAGGCAAAGCTCTTTCGATTGAAAAGTTAGGTGGACCTTGTCTAATTAATATATGTGGGTTTGGCGAAACAATGTTATCAAAAGATCTAATTACATTTGTTGAAAATCTTTTAAAAGCGGGACATTATGTAATGATAGTAACAAATGGTACTGTAACAAAAAGGTTTAAGGAAATTGCTTTATTGAATCCTAAATTATTAAAGAATTTATTTTTTAAATTTTCATTTCACTATTTAGAGTTAAAAAGGACAAAACAAATGAAAAGTTTTTTTGACAATATTAATTTAATAAAAAACTTAGGATGTTCTTATAGTGTTGAGTTGACTCCAAATGATGAAATTATATCTGAGATTGACAATATAAAAGATATTTGTATGAACAATATAGGGGCAGTTTGTCACCTCACAGTAACACGTGATGGGAAAAAAGATGGACTTCCTTTATTAACCAAATTAAGCTCAAAAGAGTATAAAAAAATCTGGAAAACATTTAAGTCTCCGATGTTTGATTATAAATTTTCTATTTTTGGGAAAAAAATAAAAAAATATTGTTATGCTGGTTTATGGACTTTATTTTTAAACTTAGGAACTGGCGAATTAAAGCAATGTTATCAAGGAAATTACATATCACAAAATATTTATAAAGAAATAGAAATCCCGTTTAAGTTTTATCCAATTGCTAAAAATTGTCCAGAGCCACATTGTTATAATGCACATGCGTTTTTAACATTTGGTGCTGTTCCACAAATGCATGCTCCAACGTATTTAAAAATGCGCGATCGAAAAACAAAAGATGGGCAGGTTTGGATTAATGATAATTTTAAAATGATATTTAGTCAAAAATTAAAAGAAAATAATAAGGAAATATCTTTTTTGCAGAAAATATTTCACAGAGGACACAATCAATGATATTAACTTACCATAACATAGCTTTATCATCGAAAGATGAAAATACTATTTGTTTATTATTTTTTATTGTTCATTTATTAATTTTAAAAATAAAGCATAAAAGAATTGTATTTTTAGATGAATATAATCCAGATGATAAGACGCAAGTAGTTTTAAGATTTGACGATGGATATCTAAATATTTATAAATATGTCGCACCAATATTAAAATTATTTAATTTTAAATTTGAAATATTTATTTCACCGTGTTTTATTGGAAAAAATTTGTATATGGATTTAGACATGCTAAAAAAAATACAACATTTTAATTGCAGAATACAATATCACGCACTAAACCATAAAGATTTATCTTTAATTGAGAATGAGGAACTTTTAGATGAAGAAATTCGTCCATCTGAATTCTTTAAAGGTAACTTTAGTGACTTAAATTTCAATTATATTGCATATCCTTATTGGAAATACAATGATAAAGCAGTTAAAATTGCACAAAAGTATTATAAAGGAGCTTTGAGCGGTAATGGCTTTTCTAATAACACTCAATACGCATTGAATAGCATTAAAGTGTTAAATACCATTAATATAGGAGAAAATAATGAATAATATAATAAATGTTTGCTACCCTGTTGATAATACAAATTGGCAAAATTGCTTGATTTCAATAATTAGTTTGGCGAAAAATTCAAAACATAAAGTAAATATATTTTGCTTGGAAGAAAAATTAAGCAATGATATAAAAGCGAATTTTGAAAAAATTAACAAACAATTTGCCAATATTACAATCAATATGACAACAATTTCCTCTAACAAATTTGATGAATTATCCTTTAAAGGTAGTCAATGCAGAAATAGTTGGTTTAGATTATTGTTCCCAATTTTATGTCCACAAGTAGATAAAGTAATATTTTTATCAGGTTGTCCAACAATTGTTATGGATGATTTATGGAAACTTTATGATACTGATTTAGAAGACTATTATCTTGCCGCAACTTTTGATATTTTCGAAAATGTAAATGATTCAAAAAAATATAAATTATCAATTGATACCTATAGAAATATAAATATTATGCTTATGAATTGTAAAAAAATGAGAGATGATAATATTCTTGCTCAATTTGAAACGATCATAAAAAAACAAAATAATTTTGATTTGTATGATTTTGCAAATTGCCTAAACTATGTTTTGGGTAATAAGATAAAAGACTTAGATTTCAAGTATAATTATCAAGAACCTTGGTTTACAAATAATTATGACAAAGATCTTGTAAGTTCTAAAGAATATAAACTAGCAAAACAAAAACCAATTATTATCGATTTTATTGGTTTAGCACCAAATTATTTGAATTGTTATCATTCTATGAGAAAAATTTGGTGGAATTATGCCAAAATAGCTCCATTTTCAATGATAGAAGCCCAATCTTATCATTTGCAAGCAACATCAGCTCAGAATTCATTTAAATATACTTGGCTACTATCAAGAATATTCCCATACATTAAACCATATTGGTTCCGAATCCTTTTAGGGTTTGCTATTGCAATTCCTCTAGGATTACTTGACGGTGTAACTGCATTTGCTCTTAAACCATATATGGATTACGTCGTTGGAGGCAAAGCCTTTGCATACAGCTGGCATGGGTTGAGTTTGTCAATTTCAAGTTTGCAGATGGCATTTATTATTCCGGCTGGTGTAATTCTGTTTGCGATTATACAAGGTGTGCTTCGTTATTTGAACGGATATCTTTCGACTTGGACATCTCAAAGAATTACAAATGATGTTAAATTTGACCTGTTTGAAAGACTAATCCACATGCACCCACAATTCTTTGATGATAATTCTTCAGGTATTGTTATCTCAAGATATATGGGCGACCCCGGAACAGCTTCTGCTGGTATTGTTGATCAAATCAAAACAATTACAACAAGTTTGTTTGGAGCATTAGGTCTTATTGCTGTAATGATTTATAGCTCTTGGAAACTTGCTTTTGTTGGGGTCGTTGTTTTGTGTATTGCGTTTTTACCAGTTGCATTGATTAGACGTCGTATAAAAGATGCATCTAATAAGAATATGGTTATCGGTGGTAAAATTACAACAAATATCAACGAAACTTATTCTGGTAATAAAGTAATGGCTGCTTATGGTTTGCAAGATAGACAAAATGAGTATTTTAAAGACCAAACTTGGAAATCATTCAATATCAATATGTCATTATATAAACGTGCAGGTTGGATGTCGCCAATGATGTATTTAATCGCATCAATTGGTATTGCAATTGTTTTAGGTTATGGAACATACTTGATTAACACTGGGCACATGACTGCTGGTGCGTTTGCTTCATTCGTAACTTCATTGTTACTTTTGTATAAACCAGTAAAAACTTTGGGTAATACTTTAACAGGTATTCAGAATATCTTTGTTGCGATGGGTCGTGTATTTGAATTGTTTGATTTAGAACCAAAGATTAAAGATTCAGAAAACGCAGTTGAATTGAAAGGTTTAAAAAAAGAAATTCAATTTAAGGATGTGTATTTTGAATATGTACCAAATCAACCAGTGTTAAAGGATATAAATTTAACAATTCCAAAGAATGAAACTCTTGCGATTGTTGGTAATTCAGGTGGTGGAAAATCAACATTAGTAAATTTATTACCAAGGTTCTATGACATCAAATCTGGTTCTATTACTATTGATGGAAAGGATATAAAAAACTTTACAATAAAATCATTACGTCAAAATATCTCAATGGTATTCCAAGATAATTTCTTATACACAGGAACAATTAAAGAAAATATAATGATGGGTAATCCAGCTGCAACGGTTGAAGAATTGATGGCTGCAATAAAATCTGCTCACTTGGAAGAAATGATTCAAGAGTTGCCAGAAGGATTGGAAACGGAGCTTGGCGAAAGAGGCTTGACTCTATCTGGAGGTCAAAGACAACGTGTTGCGATAGCAAGAGCAATGTTGAGAAATGCACCTATCGTTATCTTAGACGAGGCGACATCTGCTTTGGATAACGAGTCAGAAGCAATTGTTCAAAAAGCGATGGATAACTTGATGCAAAACAAAACTGTATTTGTAATTGCACATAGATTATCTACAATTAAAAATGCAAATAGAATTGCAGTTATAAATGAAGGGGAACTTGTTGAACTTGGTACTCACGAAGAGCTTATGGGTATTGAAAATGGTGAGTACAAACACCTTTACGAAATGCAATTCAGAACACAGGAAATAAATGGATAGTAATAAAACTAAAAAATTACTGAATATTTCTTTATTACAAGCCTTTGGAATACTATGTGTATTGTTAGGTCATTCAGTACATATATTTAGTTCTTGGGGCTGGTATTTTCATCAAGCTCCGATAAATACGACGTGTAATATAATTCATCATTTTATTTATTCGTTTCACATGCCTTTGTTTATATTCTTATCAGGGTATTTATTTTATAAAATAAAATCTGATAATTTTGATATCGTAAAATACATCTATAAAAGAATTAAGCGTTTAATTGTTCCGTTTTTTGTTGTCGGATTCTTATATTACATTCCAATGTTCAGGCTTATAAGTCCTGAAAACAGAAGTTTTATGCATCTTGTAAAAGATTTCATAACTTTAGACTTCTGTGGTCCGTTTTGGTTTTTGATTTCGCTATTTTTTATTTCGCTTGCTGTAATTTCTTTTACGGAAACAAAATTGAATAAAATACCGGTACCTATTATTGCTATTGGTTTAATTGTACTAAATTTGTTAAAAATATCGGGTGTTCCTTTTACTATTCAATGTGTTCCAAAATTGGCAATATATTTTTATTTGGGATATCTAATCGTAAAATACGAAAAACAAATTTACAGTTATTTTATAAATAATAAAGTTACAATGATTATCTCTACTATGGGGTGGATAGTTTTAGAAATTTTTAAATATAAAAATTTTGATAATATTTATTTGACGCTAATAACTGCGATTATTTCAATTTTATTATTGTTTGCTTTTTCAATACATATTACGGAGAAGTTTAAAAATATACCAGCATCTTATTTTGTTCAAATATTATCTGCAAATATGTTATTTATATACCTTCTTCAAGAACCAATTATGTTTTCGTTCCTAAAAGCTATGAATTGGGGAATTGGTTATAATGCAATTTTCGTTTCGTATATTTTATTTATTTCTACATTGATAATTTGTTTAGGTTTTATATATTTAAAAAATCAATTATTTCGAAAGGATTTAGTATGAAAGGTATAATTTTAGCAGCAGGAGCCGGCACAAGACTTTATCCGGCATCTTTGCCTATATCAAAAATTCTATTACCAATTTATGATAAACCAATGATTTATTATCCATTGTCAACATTGATGCTTACAGGTATTAAAGATATTTTAATTATTACTAACGAAACTGATTATGATAATTTGTAAAACTCCTTGGAGATGGTTCTCAATGGGGAATTCATATTGATTATGAAATTCAATATATTCAAAAAGGGATTGCAGATGCATTCTTACTTGCTGAAAAATGGATAAATGGTGAAAAAGTTGCATTAATTCTTGGGGATAATATTTTTCACGGATTTGGATTCTCTACGATCTTAAATAATGTAATAAGCAATAACGGAGCAACTGTATTTGGATATAGAGTAAGTGATCCGGAAAGATTTGGGGTTGTGGAGTTTGACGACAATAAAAAAGTTTTATCTCTAGAAGAAAAGCCAAATAAACCTAAATCTAATTATGCCGTTACTGGTTTATATTTTTATGATGGAAAAGTTTGTGATTATGCAAAAATGTTAAAACCATCAGCTAGAGGTGAATTAGAAATAACTGATTTAAATAAGATATATTTAGAGAAAAATCAGTTAAATGTTGAATTGCTAGGACGTGGCTTTACGTGGCTTGATACAGGAACTCACGATTCAATGTTAGAAGCTAGTAATTTTGTTAGAACAATTGAACTTAATAAGGGTGAACAAATTTCTTGCTTAGAAGAAATTGCTGTAAGAAAAGGATTTGTTTCTATTGAAGATATGCATAAACAAATAAAACCATTTGTGGATAAAAATGCGTATTATAAATATATTTTATTAATTTTAAAAGAATTAAAAATAGCAACAAAAAATAAAAATTAGAGAAAAAAGATTTAGAGGCATAAATATGGACGAAAATAAAATAAAATCGGTAGTAGGAAAAACTATCAAAAGATACAGAAAAGCTTTTAATTTAACTCAAATGCAACTTGGAGAAATTATTGGTATAAATCAAAAACAAATTGCATTAATTGAAACAGGAAAATCTTTTCCAATGCTATCAACAATGACAAAATTGGCAGAAGTTTTTAATTGTTCAGTGAGTGATTTTTTTGAATTGGTTGAAGCCAATAATAAAGAAACCCTTCAAGTGCAAATACAAGGCATAATAAATCACTGCGATATAGAAGAATTAAAACAGGTATATAAAATACTTAAAACAATTAAGATTTAGCCAAACAAAAAACTAATCAGATAACAACTCCAAATAAAAGAGAAAGAGGTATTATATGACAAGTATTCATGAGTTTTTTAGTCCAAGTTTTCAAAAAAAATTAAAACAAGAAACATTTAAGTTAGAAAAATTTGAAGAACGATTAGTGAAATATAAGAATTTATTGTTAGAAGGAATTAAAACTCTTGATTTAGAAACTCGCAATCCTTATCATAGCATTGTATGCTATGATGTCAAAAATAATGATGTTATAAAATATACAGAGGAATATATTAAAATTTTAAAAAGCTCGCTTAATAAAATTGACAGTTTTTGTGATTCACTCATCAATTCTTACAAATTGTTTATTAAAGAAAATTCTTATTCTGCAACAGGTGAATTTGGCAAGATAATAGATAAATATAATTTAATAACAAAACTTTCGACAGATAATTCGATTTATAATGAAAGACTCTTTTTTCGTGCAAGAATTAACGATAGTAAATTTGATATTAATAATCCTATTGAGTGTTTCCATATACCATTTAATAAAAGATATCTTATTTCAAATCAACGATTTAGTGTTGCAGGGCAACCAATGTGGTATTTGGGAAATTCTATAATAGATGTATGTAGAGAACTTGATAAAGAAAATATAGATAATTTAGTTATATATGGTTTCTTACCAACATATAAAGTTATAAAAAGCCTTATTCTTCTCGATAGTGTTATTTTTAACAAATTTGTTAAAAATATTATTCCTGCTTCTAACCAAGACCCTAATATTGGTCAGGTTGAAGATGATATACGAAAAACAATTTTATATGAATTCCTTGTTTTCCCTCGAAGACCAAAATATATAGGTTCTTTTTCTGAAGAATACATATTACCTCAAGCTTATACAACCTACGTTTTAAATAAAAAACAGTGGAGTGGTATAATTTATCCATCATCAAAAAATTATGCAGATATAAAAAATGTACATCCTTATTCTAGATACAACTATAATTGTGCAGTGTTTACAAAATACAGTGATGATGAAATATATGATAAAGAGCTTTTTTATCAAACTTATCATGATTTTTCAGTTTTATATTTAGATAAAAACGAAAAAGAGATTACATTAATTTACGCAAAAAACAAATTTGAAGAATTAAAAAAACATCAAGAAAAACTCAAAAGTAGCTGTTTATCATACATTACACCTTCTCACCTAGAATTATTTGATTACTTAAAAGACGCAACTATAAATGGAGAAAACTTCTTTGATACACAGTATGGAAAAGCGGAACTAAAGATTTTTGTTAAATTATGTGATACTATATTAAAAGCAATGCGCTATCAATATGAAAACGGAAATGCAGCCCCACTCCCTATCAGGAGATATTTAAATCTTATTAATTAAGATTAATAAACAAATATGAAATTATAAAACAATAGCTGACATTTTGAATGTAGGTAAAAATCTACCAGATAACTCATTTGAAATAATATGTTCTTCTGATAATTCCTCAAATTCTTTTTTACAAAATACGCATATTTTCTTTTTATCCATAATTTTTCAAATAATTAAATTTCTATATCTGTCTGTTTTATTTTAAAACACTGATAAATATTAAGATTTTATAGTTAAATAATAGCATAGACACAGTAACATTGCCAAACCTCTAAATAAATTGACCATAAAATGTAAAAATGAATCAATAATAAATAAAAGCGTTTAAAATTTTTCACTGCTCTCTTGCCCAAATACTCAATTTATCTGTTACAAATAACCAATCAATGTGTTACTTTGCATACCAACAAATTGCAACTATGATTATACTTAGAAAATGCTTTGTAAAACTTCCCAAATTAGTAAGGTAACGTAGCCTTAGTATTATATATAATCTGTCCACATACAATTGATATTCTTATTTATTTGACTTTTTTTCGATATATTTATCTACTTTTTCAGCCATGAATGTTGAAAATAGTGGAAGTATTCCATAATAAATTCCTGCAAAAATTAATGCCGGACGTAATATGTTTATACCCTCAATATATTTCCCAACTTTAGGGTCTGTTGCATTTATTTTTTTGAATTTTTTAACAAATTTTCCTGTCTTTTTCTGTATCAAATTATCTATTCCATAACCCATTGTGAGAGTTATAAATGTTGAAATTACGTTATTATAGATAAGTGCTTTTTTTCTATTCTCTTTTATTTTAGAACTTTTTGATGTTTGAACTGCAAATGATGTTGTCAAAAGGATATCAGTTGCGGCTGTCATGTGTTTTGCAATATCGTTATCTTTGTTTTGATATTTATTGGCAAGATTTTGAACTTCTCTCGAATTAATTACTTTACTAAAACCTTTTGATAGTTTGTTTTGGAAATGTCCGGTGAAATTTAAAGGTTTTTCTTTTGTATCTGTTTGGTTTGGAGCTTTTTCAGTTGCTTTTTGTCGATTTTTAAAGAATACATTATCCATCAATACTGGAATCAGAGCCAAAGTCAGCATTGATTTCGGTATGGCTGTCAAAAATCCTGTTCCTAATTTGAACATTTGCGTAATTAATTTATAGCTTCTTGATTTTGCAATTTCATTAGTTAGACTTAAATTTTTTATTGTTTTATCCGTCAAAAATTTCTTTGGATTTTTATCAATATTTTTAACTGCGTTTTCAATTGGAAGAGCAATTGATTCAACTATTGCAAATTTAATTAATCCAGAACAAATAGAATTTGCTGCAGCATATTGTTTATTCTCTTTTTCAGTATCCGGAGTTAAAAAAATCGACATGGGACGTACTGTTAAAGAAAGTGCAAGAGATGTACTTGCTGAAAAAGATGTTCCGTGGTCAGAAATTTTTTCTAGGGCTTTAAGAACAGTTTTATTCTTTAACAATCTTGTTGTAAAATTTGATGTTGTTTGTCCAATTTTTTGAATCGCCATAATTTACCTATTACTAGTACACATCACACAAACTTAAAAGTAAAACGTTTTTGATATTTCTTAAAATATTTCAATATTTGGATTTTTTAAGTTAGAATAAATGTAATGAAAATATTAGAGTTTTTGCAAAAGGAATTTAGTGGTTGGGGAAAATTTGAAAGAATTATTTTCCCGTTAGGAATTTTATTTATTATTGTTTTGTCTTTTATAATGAACGATAGTAAAGTCGCTTTGATTTCTTCTATTTGTGGTGTGAGTTATTCTATTTTGGCAGGGAAAGGAAAAATATCTTGTTATTTCTTTGGGCTTGCCGGAACAGCTTGTTACAGTTATATTTCTTTTAAAAATGCATTGTATGGGAATTTAGCATTGTATGTTTTGTATTATTTCCCAATGCAAGTTCTTGGTATTTTTAAATGGAAAGAACATTTGAAAGATGATGTTCAAGAAATAATTAAAACTTGTTTAACTCAAAAAGAAAAAATTATTTATTTGATTTGTTCTTTTTCCTTTTCTGTTGTTTTTTATTTTGTATTACGGGTATTCAATGATCAAAGCCCAATTATAGATTCTTTAACTTCGGTATTATCTGTGATTGGTTTAATTTTGACCGTAAAACGTTGTATTGAACAGTGGTATGTGTGGTTTATTGTGAATGGATTGTCTGTTGTAATGTGGATTAAAGCTTATGCGAATGGTTCAAATTGTTTTGCTACTATTTTGATGTGGTGTGCATATTTCTTCTTGTCAATTTATTTCTTATGGACATGGAAAAAAGAATTGAGTAAGCAAAAGGCAAATTAAAAATTTATTTTTGTCGAAAAGTTCAATTGAGAACGTGTAGGTGCTCCGTTATCATAATTGATTTGACTCGCACCAACATTAAAGTTCATTCTATCATCGTTAAATGGTTTTAATGAAAATATTAGTTCATTTTTATTGCTCTTATCAAGAATATTTCTGGAATATACTCCTTGCAATGATAAATGATTATTTAGTTTATATTCAGGAGAAAGAGAAAATGTTCCATTAAATTGTTGACCAAAGGAGCTAAATGTATTGTTTTGGTATGAGGTTTTTAATGACAAATTATCTTTTTGATATTTTGAAAATAATGTTCGTGTTTGGCTTAAATCATTTGGAGTAATGCTACTGTCATAACTCGTTCCAAATGAAAAATCTCCAACTTTTTTCTCATTAGTAAAACTTGTAGTTTTTTTCTCGTAAGGGTCATTTTCGTAGGTATTTAATATTTGAGAAGAAATATTAGAATCATTATTCTTATCAAGTTGAATTTTGGGTTCTTTAATTTTTGATTGCTTTTTTATATTAGGTTTTAAATCTGGAGTAGTATCAAGAATTATAGCATTTGAATTATCTGTATCGTCAATATCAGAATCTAAAAAATCATTATAATCTATATCATCTTCATTGCTATTGTCGCTGTTATCTATATTTTCACTTGCATTATCATCAATTTGTTCTTGAGTTTCATTTCCATTTATTGTTGCGTCTTCTACTACTGGTTCTATAACTTCAAAATCTTCTTGGTTGACATTTTCTGCTGATGTCGGGAGAAATAATAATATTGATATGAATAAACTTAATATAAAAATCTTTTTCATATTAATATTATACAATTGATTTTCAAATTAAACCAAAAATAAATTTTATATTAATAATAATTACAAACTCCTTGAATTGTTTTTATGAAGTAATATATTAAAAGAAGAATTGTGTTATCATAATAACAAAGCTTAGGAAGAATTTATGACAACAGAGAAAGCGAATACCCCAGTTAATCCATTTATAGTTGCGATATCAGTTTTATTGCCATCATTTTTGGCATTAGCTGCATCATCTGCTACAAATGTTTGTCAGCCGAATATTGCAGGATATTATGGCGCAACTCAGTATGAAGCGAATACGGTAATTACTTGTTATATTATTTCTGGTGGTTTGATGCTCCCTGTTACCGGATATTTAGTTCAAACAATCGGTAAAAAATTGTTATTCTTTTATAGTATATGGATTTTTGCTTTAGGTTGTTTGCTATGTATTTTAGCTCCAAATCTGCAAGCTTTGATAGGTGCTCGTGTTGTTCAGGGGGTAGGTAGTGGTTGTATTTTGCCATTATGTCAAGCTATATTGCTTGATGTTTTCCCACGAGAACAACGAGGGGTCGCAATGAGTTTGTTTGGAGTTGCAGCAATGTTTTCACCACTTGCCGGCCCATTTATGGGTGGATATTTGACGGATAATTATTCATGGCAATGGGTATTTATAATAAATATTCCTCTGTGTATGTTGTCATTTTTATTAGTTAAATTATTTGTGCCGGACGATAAACCTCCAAAAACTACAAAGAAGAAAAAGTTTGATATTGTTGGTTATATTTCAATTGTAATTGCGATGGCTTGCATGCAAATTGTATTAGACAGAGGTCAACAGTATAACTGGTTTGATACTCCATGGATTTGTTATTTGACAGGAATATGTATATTTTCTTTTATATTTTTCTATGTGTGGGAATTGGAATATGATAATCCGGTAATTGACATTAGGGTATTTAAGGATAGAAATTTTTTATTTGGAACGACAATAAGTTCGTTGATTAATGTAATGTTATATTCAACATTGTTACTTGTACCAATGTTTGTTCAAAGTTTGTTAGGGTATAGTCCATCAATGTCAGGTTTGACGATGTTTCCTCGAGCAATTGTTTGTTTTGTCGGTCTATTGACAGTTGGTGCTATTTCTAAATATATTGAACCCCGAATTTTAACTGCTACAGGTTTTATTATAATGGGAATTTCAATTTTGATGTTAACAAGCATGAATACAACATCATCTATGTCGAGTATAATTTTACCGAACTTATTACTTTGTGCGGGAGTTCCTATTGCATTTGTCCCGATTACGGCATTGTCATTTAGAACTATGCCTCCATCAAAAAACGCAGATGCAGCAGCACTACATGCTTTATTCAAAAACTTGATTACGGCTATATCTACTGCAATGTCTGCAACATTTATTGCAAGGGTTTCTCAAGTTCACCAAAATTATTTGGTAGGAGATTTGGCATATCATAATGCAATGTTTAGATATAAACTTTTGGTATTTACAAATAAATTTTTAATTCATTATCCGCATGTAGTTGCCGTGAGAAAGGCTAATGGGTTTTTGTATAAACAATTGTTGCAACAATCTAGGTTGGCATCTTTTTATGACGTATTTGCTTTGCTTGCGATGATGTGTATTGTGATTATTCCATTGTTGTTGTTCTTAAAAATCAAGAGAATACCAAAGGCAAGAAAAAAATAAGAAAATATTTGTTCTGAAAAATCTTTTTGATGTAAAATATTCTATGTCAGGTCTGCTTTTTTAAGTTGACTAGAGTGTTAGAAAGTAGCGCTCTGCCGAGGAAAAAGTTGACTAAACGTCAAGTTTTAACGAGAGGAGGTAGCGCCGAGGCAAAAAGGATTTTTGCCGAAAAGCTACCAAACTATGATCACGCAAAACAATTGAAGAATATATCGGGATGTAGCGCAGCTTGGTAGCGCACTTCGTTCGGGACGAAGGGGCCGCAGGTTCAAATCCTGTCATCCCGACCATTTATTATTTGAATTCTTTAACTAATTTCTTGAAATAGTCTGTGTCTTCTTTAGCTTTTTGGGCGCAGGCAATTCCGTTTAAATTATTTGAGACTTCTGGATTGCAATATTTATCAAAATCAGTATATTGAGTTCCTGTGTCACCCATTGTTTTTATTTCTTCATCTATTAGCTGAAAAGTAAATAAATCATAACCCCAACGGTTTGGCGGATTATTGTAACCGTTTAAATCTACTGAGATAAATATTTTACCAATTCCATTGTTATTTTCAAATAAAATTAGTGATCCATCTTGCATTGCAATTTGTCCATCATCAAGCAGACCGCCGACAGCATTAGTTTTATTATCTAGTGATTTATATGGTTTCATATCACTATCACTGTTTCCATTATTTCTATAACAAGGAGCTCCTTTATTATTTTTATTATTCGCACCAATAACTCCAAATAACCCACAATCATGTGGCGCTTGTAAATAATTCATAAATGTTTTGTAATATCTTCCAGTGTCATATGTTGAGGGGTCCATTGAAACATCATCATTTTGCATAAGTTTGTATGCTTGCTGAATAGTTGAATAGGATTTTAAAAATTGAGTATGAAGTTTGCGAGCTTTGTAGTTAGTGATTAAAGATGGAATTGTAAGAGCTGCAACAACTCCAATTATTCCCAATGTTATTAAAACTTCTGCAAGGGTAAATGCAGGTTCTTTATTGGTGTTAAGTATTTCAAAATCCATGTGCTATTCTCCTTGTTATTTGAACTATATATCATGAATTAATAATTTTATATCATGGAAGAAATTTTGTCAATATTATATAGTTTTAAAGATGGATAAGAATATTTTAAGAATTTTGGGCAAAAATATTAAAATTGAACGAATCAGAAATGACCTTTCGCAAGAACAACTTGCAGAAAAGGCAGGTGTTTCTACTCGCACGATTAGTCTTATTGAAAATGGACTTCAGCATCCTAAATTATTTTTAATTGTAAAAATTTCCAAAATTCTTAATGTTGATATTAATGTTTTCTTGGAAAATATTCCCAATGATGTTTGAGTGAAAAATTTTTGTTGATTTCAATTTGATAAAGTTATAATATGTGATATTATAAAGGTATAAACAACTATCAGGAGAAATATATGGAATTAACGGAATTAAGAAAAGAGAATGAGTTGGTTGATTTATTTTGCTCTATGGCAGAAGTTCCTTCACCGTCTTTAAAGGAAGAAAAAATGATAGATTGGGTGTGCAATTACTGTAAAAACCACAATCTTCAGTGTGAATTAGATGATTTTAAAAATATTTATATAAATGTTCCGGCAACAGATTCTACAAAACAACCTTTGCTTTTATCATCTCATATGGACGTGGTTGGTGATGATTCTCCGGTTATTCCATATTTAGATGGCGATTTAATAAAAGCAAAAGGCCGGACTTTGGGTGCTGATGATAAGGCTGGAGTTGCAAATGCTCTTTATTTTGCAAATGAATTAAATCAAAGAACAGATATAAAACACGGCGGGTTGGAAGTCCATTTTACCCGTGATGAAGAAAATACAATGCAAGGTATTAAACATACCGATTTTTCTCGTATAAAATCAAAATATGCATTAGTTCTTGATAGTGATGCTTTAGGTCAGTGTTTAATTTCTGGGGCAAGTTATGTTCTTGTAGATTTAAAAGTTTCAGCTCCAAAGGGGGGACATTCTGGTAATGATATTGGTGACCCGACAAGAGAAAATGCGACAAAACTTATTGCAGATTTAGTTTCTGATATGCCACAGGGGGTATTTTATTCAGAAAATGGGCAAGTTGTGACTTCTTGTAATATCGGAGGAATTATTTCTGGTGATACTTCAATAACAAATGTTATCAATACTGATGGCTATGCAACTTATTCTATTAGAAGTTCAAATAAGCAAAAGGAAAACGAACTAATAGCATTGATGCAAGAAACTGCTGATTCTTTTAATAAAGAATATAAGGGTATTGCAACTGCTGATATCAAATTCACTGAAAAAATGCCAATGTTTGAAAAAAATGAAGATGAATTTATGCCTAATTTGTTTTCAAAAGTTGCAAAACAAATTGGTATTGAACCTGAAATTTCTTCATTCCATGCGGGGGCTGAAACTCATATTTATGCAAATCGAACAAATGCAAACGGTGAAAAATTCTCTCCTTATTTATTAGGTTTAGCAACAGTTTGCAATATGCACTCTGCAAGGGAGTATCTTGATTATAAAACAATGATTAAAGGTCAAGAACTTTTGAGAGCATTGTTCTTAGAATTTAATAAATAAATTATGAAAAGTTTGATAAAGTTAAATTTGGCAAGGAATTGTCTTAAATATATTATTAAATCATACGGGATAAAGCAATTATTTATCCCGTATTTTACGTGTTCTGTTGTTTGGCAATCTGCACGAGAAATGGGGTGCGGGGTTAAATTTTATCATCTAGATGAAAATTTTTTGCCAAAGACTATATTTAAGAAAAATGATTATATCCTTTATACAAATTACTTTGGTTTGTGTGAAAATAATTGCAAAATTTTAGAGCAAAAATATAAGAATTTAATTGTTGACAATTCTCAAGGGTTTTATTCTCAAAATTATGGAATTGCAACATTTAATTCTTTGCGAAAATTTTTCAAGGTGCAAAATGGTGCATATTTATATATTGAAAAAATTCTAAATGAACAATTTCCAGAAGATAATTTGAGTTTTAAGTATAATCCATTGATGCAGGAAGATTATGAAACATTTTTGAAAAACGAATTGCTTTTAGATAAAGAAAAGCAAATTAAAACGATATCAAAAGATGTAGAAATTCAGATGAATAACGTTGATTTGAATTTGGATAAAATTTTCAGGCATGAGTATTTTGAAAAATATGCAATTATTTTTGATAGATTTAATAACATTAAGATAAAAAATAATGAAAATTCTGTTCCATATTGTTATCCTCTTTCTTGTTCAAATGAAGAAATAAAAAACAAGCTTGCATCTTTAAACCTTCCATTGCTTAAAATGTGGCAAAATTTTCCGAGTAATTTTGTAGAAAGTACATTTTTAAATGATACAGTTGCATTACCTTTAAATGATAAAAATTTTGCGGATTATATTCTTGAAAATTTCTAAAAAAAATCCAGATGTGTTGCACGACATCTGGAGAGTAACATAAATTGGGAATTTGTATAATAATAAGATTAAGAATAGTATTATGTCAGATTTTTTCGCTTCATTAATAAAACAAGTGGTGCGATTAAGAAACTTGCTACTGCAAATAATCTGAATGTATCTATATAAGCCCACAATGTTGATTGTTGGAGTAATTGGTTATAAAGCAACGTTTTAGCTGAATAAGTTGCTGTTGCCAAATCTGTATTGCCTAAAAAACTTGCTGTGTATGTTTGCAATCGTTCAACAAATGTTGGATTCAGTTCGTTCAAATGTCCAACCATCATATATTGATGCATTTGTCCAAATCTTGAAATACAAGTTGTAACAAGAGAAGTTCCGATTGCTGCTCCAACGTTTTTCAATAGGTTTTGAACACCTGAAGCATTTGTTAATTGGTCGTTTCTTAGGGTTCTGCAGGAAAGTTCAATCAATGGAACCATTGCCATAATCATTCCTATTCCGAATAAGAAGTTCGGAAAGCCAATGTTTTTAAGAGCAATTTGCAAGTTGATATCTCCAAATGCCAAACCGCCAAATCCAAGGATTATCAATCCCCAGAATACCATTTTTCTTTCTCCGATTTTAGAGATAAATATCGCACTGAATACTGTTGCAACAAGACAACCTGCACCTCTTGGTACCATTGAAATCCCGCTTAAAAATGAGGTATAACCCATCATACTTTGCAACATTGTTGGCAGGATTGTACTAGATGCCATCATTACACCCATCAATACAACTTGGATAACCGTACCAAAGAAGAAGTTTCTATCTTTCATTACGGATAAATCTGTTAGTGGATTTTTGCCTTTTAATTGTGAAATTAAGAAACAAATTCCTCCAACACAAGATATAAATGTTAACCAGCAAATCCAAGTTGAACCAAACCAGTCAGCATCATTACCTTTATCAAGCACGATTTGTAAGCATACAAGCCAAATAGATAGGAAGATAAAACCAACAGTGTCAAGTTTAACTCCTTTTTGTCTTTTTGCATAAGGAGGTTCTTCAAGTAGAGCTTTAGCTGTGGCTAAAACAAAAAATCCTATTGGTATATTAATATAATAAATGTATGGCCACGACCAGTTTTCGGTAATCCAACCTCCAACAGCCGGTCCTATGATTGGGGCGAATACAACTCCCAATCCAAATAATGCCATTGCTTGCGGTCTTGCTTCTTTTGAAAAACTTTCCATCATGATGGATTGTGATAACGGTAGGATTGCACCTCCGCCTAAACCTTGTAAAAATCTTGCCAAAACCATCATTATCAGAGAATTTGAAATTCCACATAAGAATGATGACAAGGTAAATAAAATAACACTTAGTAAAAAGAAATTATTTCTTCCGAATAGTTTACAAAAGAAATCAACAGCAGGAATAATAATTCCACTGGCAATTAAGTAAAATGTTACAACCCAAGTGGCTTCGTTATGGCTACAGGAAAAAGAACCTGCCATATATGGTAATGCAACGTTTGAAATGGTTTCATCTAACGCATACATAAAAACGGAAGCCATTAATGGTATTGAAATTAACCACGGGTTTTTCTTTGGGCGCCATTCTTCTTGGGGGGTATTATTTATAACTTCTTCACTCATTTTTATTTTTAATCCATTCTATTCAAATACAATCTTGCTAACTTTTTCTATTGATGTGCGTAACTCTCTTAATTTTTCAATAATTTCTCTACACTCTTCTTCTGGTATAACTTTGTCAAATTCTGCAATCGCTGGTTTAAATTTTAAAATTACTTCATTATATAAATTATGACCTTTTGAAGTTACAGTTGACACTTTGATGAGTTTTCCATCTCGTTCTTCAATGTGACGTTCAACAAATCCTTTTTCTTCAAGTGCCATTAGAAATCTTCCGGTGTGAGCTTTCCCTTTTAGGATTAATCTTGCTAAATCTGCTTGAGATAATCCTGGGCGAGCAATTAGTGTGTCAATGACAGTGAATTCATCAATTGAAACTTCATTTGTGCAATTTTCAAGTAATCTTTTTGCATTTTCATGGCAAATCCTTGCAGTAAGCTCAATTTCGTAAGGAAAACTATCTATATAAAATCTTTTATCCATTCTATCCTCCCTAACAAAGTAGAATATTCTTAAACTGGAATTATCTTTGCATAGATAAATCTACTTGTCAAGAAAAATATTTTTCATTATAAGGAGTTGTATTGTGCTAAAAAAGAAACATCTTGAATAACAATCTTTTAAAGTTATGTTTTACGTGTAAAACCTTATCAAATACTACTCTGTGTGTATTTGCAATATAACTTCTTATCATAAATGTTTTAGGATATAATTTGAGCACTTTTTGTTTTAATTTTAATCTTAAAGGCATTATTTCTTCATTTATATCCATTTTTCTAGCATTTTTGTTAAATGTTTCAAAATCTTTAACTTTAGCATATTCATCTTTAAAAGCAATCATTCCCTGTGTCGGGTTATTAATACAGTCGTTTAAATGTTTTTTTGTAACTTGTAATCTTCTTTCTTGACGAACAGAATCATGCTCTAATGCGTGGACAGTTCTATTAGCGTGAAATTTGATTAAGTGTATTGGAATATTTTGGGGCATTTTTTCTCCTTTTGTTATTTATATAAAACTCCTAAAAATTTAATTTGTTATTAATTTAATTCAAATATAGCAAAATATATTATTTACAAGTTTTTTAAAATTCAATAAAATAAATAAAATATGAAAGGATTATTTGATATGACTGCGGTTGAAGGAATTAAATTAGGATTTAAACTTGCAGATTTAGCAAAATCTCAAGGTAAAAAATTTACAAATATAAAACTTAAAAATAATGCAGAATTGAATATTTTGAAAAGCAAAAATGCTTATGATGTATATATTACAAGAAAGAATAGGTTGTTAGCAGCAACAGGAATTAGGAGTAATCCAAATTCTATTGCAAGTTTTATAGAAAATTTAATGATTAGAGTTGCAAAAAGTTTTGAAATATAAGAACTCAAATTAAAATTTAAAAACAAAAAGGCAAATAGAAATATTTGTCTTTTTTATTGCACGAAATGAATTTTTAAAGTAGAATAAAGTATAATATATTTTGGGGTGTGGAATTATGAAATATGAAAATGTGTTTTCTTTATTGGAAGATATTACTATTAATAATGGTGAAAAAATCTCATTAGGAATGAAATCAAAATGGGGTTGGAATGAGTTTACTTATAAAGGTTTAGGTCTTTTATCGAGGAGACTTGCTTCTTATCTAATAAATGATTTAAAAATTGAAAAGTGTGAAAAACTAGCAATATTATCAGAATCAAAACCGGAATATGGCGCTTGTGTATTTGGCTCTGTTCTTGCAGGTTTAACAACTGTTCCTTTAGATAACAAGTTAACCATTTACGAATTAGTTTCAATTCTTTCTGATTGTGCCCCGAAAGTTCTCTTAGCATCTGCAAGTAATATCGAAAAAGCTAAAGAATTGAAAGATAAAATTCCAACTCTTGAATATATTATTCTAATGGATTCTTCTCCTTACGAAAATGATTTAATTCCGAGCCTTTATTCTTTGCCGGAAAATTATAATTCAAAATGGCGAAGACGTCCACTTAGTGCAACAGCTTTTATTATTTATACATCAGGAACGACAGGAAATCCCAAAGGCGTTGAGATTACATTCAAAAATATGCTTGCTCAAATGCACGATTTGAGAATTGCACTAAAAGAAATTTTACCTAACGAACAAATGAGAATGTTGTCAATTTTGCCGATGAATCATTTGTTTGAATTGACGGTAGGATTTTTTACGTTTTTAAATCATGGATTTTCCATTTATTATACTCAGAGTTTGAAACCAAAAGATATTTTAGAGGTTATGACCGAAAAGAAAATCAAATTTATGATTACGGTTCCGGCATTTTTGAAATTATTAAAAACATCAATAGAATCTGAACTAAATAAAAAATCTAAAATTGTTCAAGCTTTGTTTAAATTGAATTACAAAATCGCAAAATTTATGCCAATAAGTTTAAGAAGAATTATGTTTAGCTCTATCCATAAAAAGTTTGGTGGAGAATTCTTTGGTTGTATTTCAGGCGGCGCACCATTAGATGTGAATGTCGGAGAGTTTTTCGAAAGAATTGGTATAAAAGTTTACCAAGGTTATGGACTATCTGAGACAAGTCCTGTAGTTGCCGTAAATAGAGGAAAATATCAAGACTTGAAATCTGTTGGACCTGCTCTTAAATCTTTTGAAACTAAAATAGATAAAGATACCGGAGAATTGATGCTAAAAGGCCCATCTGTTATGAAAGGTTATTATAATAGAGAAGATTTGACAAATGAAGTAATAACTCCTGACGGGTGGTTGCATACAGGTGATATTGCTCAAATTAATCCTAAAACTAAATTGATTTATATCACAGGAAGAATTAAAAATATGATTGTATTATCTGGAGGTAAAAAAGTTTTTCCTGAAGAAATTGAATCTGTATTGGAACAAAGTTCAAATTTTGCAGAAGTTTGTGTTACTGGAATTTCAAAATCAGGCGGCGAAAAAAATGGTTGCGAAGAAATTGCTGCAATTATTGTACCTACAACAAATTACGCAATGAGTTTTGAGAATTTTGACAAGCTTGAAGATGCGGTTAGAAAAGAGGTAAAATTTTTATCAACTCATTTAGCACCATACAAAAGGCCGATTAGTATAATTGTTAGACAAGAAAATTTGCCAAGAACAACTACACGCAAATTAAAACGTAATGTTATTAAAGAACTTGTTTCATCTGGTGTTTAGTTAATGTCAACAACACTCACACCGTCGCCACCCTCAGCATCTTCTCCTGCTCGGAATTTAGCGACATAAGGTGAAGATTTTAGAAAATCTCTAACTGCTTCTTTTAATGCACCTGTTCCGTGTCCGTGAATTATATAAACCGGAGAAAGGTTCGCAAGACTTGCTTTATCTAAATAGTTTTCAACAGCATCAAGTGCTTCTTCTACTCTATAGCCTCTCAAATCAAGAGTTGATGACATTTCAAGCCGCCTTAGTTCAAACCTGCTGAATGTTGTTCCCGGAACTTTGACTTTGGTCGGAGCTTTGTAGTTTTCATCTAAAACAGCAAGTTCATCTTTTTTGACTTTCATTTTGATAGAACCCATATCGACAAAAAGTTTTTTGTTTTTATCCGGTAAAGATAAAATAGTAACTTTTTGATGAAGATTTTTGAGCATTACAACATCTCCGACGACAACTTTGTCCCAATCAATTTCAAGATACTGTTGTTTGTCAGAAATATTATCAACATCATTTCTAAACCCTGATTCTAATTTCGCAAGTCTTGAATAAGCTCTTCTTGCAAGTTTTTCAGATTTTTCCTTTCTAAGTTCGTCAAGAATTTTTTTGATTTCGCTTCGAGCTTCCATCATTTCAACATCAAATTTATTTTTAATGTTTTTAATTGTCTTTTTCTTTTCTTTTTTTACTTTATTTAAGTTTTCTTCATATTCTTTTTTTATTTCTAATGAAGATTCTTTTAATTCTTGTGCTTGCATCAAGTTTTTAGAAAGTTCTTGATGTGTTTCTTGCAATTTTTCAACAACTGCAACAGTTGGGTCTTTTTGGGTTACAAGAACATTTTTTACATTTTCTACAATATCCTTATCAAGACCTAAATTTGCAGCAATTGAAATTGCATTACTCAACCCAGGAATACCAATTAGTAATTTGTATGTAGGTTTCAATGTTTCTGTATCAAATTCCACAGATGCATTCTTGAAAAATTTATTAGAATATTCAAGTGCTTTTAATTCTCCATAGTGGGTTGTAATTACACTAGTTACATTCTTTTGTGCAAGTTTTTCTAATATTCCTTGAGCAAGTACTGCTCCCTCAACCGGATCTGTACCTGCGCAGATTTCATCTAGTAAAACGAATGATTCATCAGAACTTTGTTTCAAAATCTCAATTATATTTGTCATGTGAGACGAAAATGTTGACAAACTTTGCAAGATACTTTGAGAATCCCCGATATCTGCAAATACATTTTTGAATGGGTATAACTTTGCATAAGTACAAGGTAAAAACATTCCGGCTTCTGCCATTAAAATAAATAGTCCGATTGTTTTTAATGTTACTGTTTTCCCTCCGGTATTTGAACCTGTTACAATTACGGAATGGTAATCTTTTCCAATTTCAAAATTATTTGCAACAACATTTTCACTAACCATTAATAATAATGGGTGTTTCATGTTTTCAAAATAAATATATTTTTCGTCTGTTAATTCAGGTTCTACGGCTTGTAGTTTTACAGCATATCTCGCTTTTGCAAAATGGAAGTCAATTTCAGACATTACTTTTTCGCAAAGTTCTAATGGCGTCATATATTCTTTTACAAGGTTTGTTAATTCAACTAAAATTCTAATGCATTCTGCATTAATTTTAGATTTAATTTCTCTAATTTTGTTGTTATATGGAACAATTTGAGCAGGCTCAATATAAAAAGTTTTAGCACTAGCTGAAACATCATGTACAATCCCAGGAACTTTGTTTTTGTTTGTAGCCATTACTTGGAAAACAATACGGTCATCTCTTTGTGTATAGATGTTGTCTTGCAAATACTTTGAGAAAGTCGAATTGTTCAATAATGAATTAATTTGATCTCTCAAATTTTGTTCAGTATCACGCAAAGAAGAATATAACCCTTTAAGTTCCGGAGTCGCATTTTGTTTAATTCTCAAGCTTTCATCAAAAGTATCAAAAATCCTATCTTCAAGTTCTTTGTCAGAAACTAATTTTTCTGCAAGATTTTTCAATAACCAATCTTCTTCGGAGTTTTCATAAATAAATTTTTTAAGAAGTCTAGAAGAACGCATTGTTCTTGCGATGTCATTCAATTCAACTTCTGTTAAGTATGAAATAGCAGAAGTGTTTTTGATTTTCCCAATATCTGCAATAAATTCTGTTGGGGTATCTTTTGCAAAGTCTAAAATTTTCTTTGCTTCTCTAGTAAGTTCAAGTTGTTCTTTTATCTTATCTTTATCTGTTAGAGCGTGTAAACGTAAACACAAAACTCTACTTTGCTCAAATTTTGCAAATTTTGAGAGTTCTTCTTTAACCTTATCAAATTCTAGTGTTGTATTACTTTTTGATGTGATATCCATAGTATTGATTTTATTACAAAAATTAGGTATTGCAAAGTAAATCTCTGTTGTATAATCTAGTTATGGTAAAAAGTGTTTACATTCATATTCCATTTTGCAGGTCAAAATGTCATTATTGTTCGTTTGTTTCTTTTAACAAGTTAGAATTAAAAAAAGAGTATTTGAAAGCTTTAGGACAAGAAATTAAACAATCTTATCAAGGAGAACTTTTGAATACAATTTATTTTGGTGGGGGTACTCCATCTTTACTTGCAATCCAAGAATTTGAAAATCTTTTGAGATATTTTAATATAAATGAAAACACCGAAATTACTACAGAATTAAATCCTGATTCTTGTTATCCTGATGAAGATTTTGTTTCAGGAAAAAATTGTAAAAGCGGTAGTTATGACTATTTGCGCGGACTTTATGATATTGGAATAAATCGACTAAGTTTTGGGTGTCAGACTTTTAATGATGATATTTTAAATCAGATTAATCGAAGACATACTTCAAGTCAAGTGATTGATGTTGTCAAAACCGCACAAAGAGCTGGTTTCAATAATATAAGCTTGGACTTTATATATGGATTACCGAATCAAACACCTGAAATGTTTTACAAGGATTTAAAGCGAGGAATTGATTTAGGAATTCAACATATTTCTCTTTATGGATTAAAAATAGAAGACGGTTCTTGGTTTTATAAAAATATGCCAGAGCATTTGCCTGATGATGATGCGCAAGCAGATATGTATTTAGGTGCAGTTCAATTATTAGCAGAAAATGGTTTTGAACATTATGAAGTAAGTAATTTTTCAAAATATGGTTACAATTCAAAACATAATCTTAATTACTGGAATAATGATGAATATTATGGTTTTGGAGTTGCAGCTCACGGATATTTGAATGGTGTTAGATATGGGAATGTTGAAACGATTGAAGAATATTTGCAAAACCCATTAATTCACAAAGAGTCAAAAATATTAACCGAACAAGAAAAGCTTGAAGAAGAAATCTTTTTGGGTTTTCGGAAAATGGAAGGTATTGATGTTCAAGATATCAATTTTAAGTATCAAATTGATTTTAATGAAAAGTATAAAGATATTCTTGAAAAATACTTAAAGTTAAAATTGGTTGAAAAAACAGATATCGGTTACAAATTGACCCTACAAGGGGTTTTAGTAAGTAACGTAGTTCTTGCTGATTTTTTAGATTTATAAATACTAAATTTATAGCAAACGCAACTATTTACCATTAAAATCAAAAAGAGTTTTTATTGGTACAGATAGAGCATTAGAAATTTTTATGAGAGTTTTAAGTCCTGGTTTATTTATATTGACTTCAATTTTCCCGAGATAATCTAGGCTAATACCTGCTTTTTCTGCTAATTTTTCTTGTGTAAGATGAGCATTTTCACGTAAGAATTTTATTTGTTTCCCTAATGCAATGTATAATTCATCTTCATTCATTTGACAATTTTACTGGAAATGATAACATAATTTTACTGGATAAATTCCAGTAAACATGCTTAAAAAAATTTATGGAGAGACTCTGAAAATGATGAAATTTTTGTTTAATAGTAATGACATTGAGATTTGTTTCCTCGCCCATTTATTGGAGAGGGCAAGGGTGAGGGTAGATATGTCACCAACAAAGGTGAAACTTGCATTCACTCTTGCAGAGGTTTTAATAACACTCGGTATTATTGGAGTTGTTGCTGCTATGACAATTCCGACATTGATGAATAAATCCCAAGAAAAAGTCTATAAAGTACAGTATAAAGAAATTTTCAGTGAACTTAATCAAGCTATGAAATCATTGGAAGATGACGGAAGATTGCCATCTTTAGAATGCACTTCTTTTAATGACAGATGCTTTAGAGATTTATTTGCAACTAAATTAAAAGTTTCTCATGAATGTTATTCTGCGGCTCCAAATAATTGTCAAAAATATTCAACATTCTTAGATGGAAAAACTGATTATGCTCGTATAAATCCAAATAGTGCTTGGCCTATGTTTACAACATTGAGAGGCTATTCTGTAAAATTTCGATACCATTTTAAGGATTGTACAACAATTGATGAATCAGTTTGGGATTCAAAGGAAAATGGTGCATTACTAAATTGCGGTTGGGTTCAAGTGGATACTAATGGTTTGAGTGGTCCTAATATTGTGGGTAAAGATATATTCTTTTTGAGTTTAATGCAAGATGGTTTTATTCCTTTTTATACCGGAGATGATAAATTCCAAGATTGTAAGAATGGTACTGGAATTTCTTGTTCTGCTTTGTATATAAATAATGGTGGAATGGAAATGGATTTTAATAAAAAAAATAATAATTAATTATTTGTGTTAATATGATTTTATGATAGATAGATATTCACGTGAAGAAATGGCTAATATTTGGAATCTAAATTCCAAATTTAATTATTACTTGCAAGTTGAACTTGCAGTTTGTGATGCTTATGCAGAACTTGGAACTATTCCAAAAGATGTTGCAAAACAAATCCGAGAAAAAGCATCTTTTACAGTTGAGCGAATTGATGAAATTGAAAGAGAAGTTCGTCATGATGTGATTGCATTTTTGACTTGTGTTAATGAAAGTTTAGGTGATTTAGGACGATTTGTTCATGTTGGAATGACAAGTTCTGATGTAATTGATACTGCTTTTGCTCTTCAAATTCAAGATAGTGGAAAAATTATTAAAAAAGATTTAACTAAGACAATCCAAACATTAAAAAATCTTGCAAAAGCTCATAAGAACACTGTTTGTATTGGTCGTTCTCACGGAATTCATGCAGAAATTATGACATTTGGGGCTAAGATGTGTTCTTGGATTGATATTTTATCTCGTCAAAAAGATAATTTTGAACACGCATTAGAGCAAATCAGAGTTGGGCAAATTTCCGGTCCGGTTGGAACTTATAGCAATATATCTCCGGAAGTTGAACAACTTACTTGCAAACATTTAAATTTAAAGCCTGCAAAAATTTCTACACAAATTATTGCAAGAGATTATCACGCATATTTTATGCAATCTTTAGCATTGATTGCAAGTGTTTTAGAACAATTTGCAACAGAAATCAGACATCTGCAAAGGACGGAAGTGTTAGAGCTTGAAGAGGGTTTTGGTAAAGGGCAAAAAGGTTCTTCTGCTATGCCACACAAGAAAAATCCTGTTTTGAGTGAAAATTTATGCGGACTTGCAAGAGTTGTGAGAGCAAATTCTATGGTTGCGTTGGAAAATATTCCACTATGGCACGAAAGAGATATTTCTCACTCATCTGCTGAGCGTATAATTTTCCCTGATAGTTTAACTCTTGTTGATTTTATGTTGAATAGATTTAACGGCTTGATGGAAAATATTGTTGTACATAAAGATAATATGCTAAAAAATACTAACAAATTTGGCGGTATTGTCTTTTCTCAGAAAGCTTTACTAGAACTTGTCGAAAAAGGTTTGTCCAGAGAAGATGCATATAAAATCGTTCAACGTAATGCTCTTGATGCGTTCCAAAATCATGGAGATTTTAAAGCAAATCTTTTGAATGATTCAGAAGTTACAAAACTTTTATCAAATGAAGAAATTGAAGCTATTTTTGATAAAAATGCCTTTTTGCATAATATAGAAACAATTTATAATCGTTTTGAATTATAATTTAAAGTCTAATAATTCAGAAATTTTCAAATCAAAAGCTTCTGCTATTTGATATAAGTTTGTGTACCTAATATCTGCATTTCCTCGTTCAATTTCACTAATTGTTCTTCTTGATACTGAAGATTTTTCTTCCAAATCTTCTTGGCTGAATTTTCGTTTCAACCTTTCGTATCGTATCTTTTGCCCCAATTGCAATAATCTGTCGTCTTTCATTCTTTAATTTTATTTAATTGACAAAACTTTTGAAATGAGATATAAGGATATTATGAACATTATATTGTTCAAATTTACATATAAGATAACAGGTGGGTTTATTGTGAAAAATGAAATAAAAAAGAGAAGGTTTGCTTTTACATTAACAGAGGGTGCTACGCACGTAGCTTTGCCACCAACAAAGGTGAAACTTGCTTTTACATTAGCTGAGGTTTTAATAACACTTGGGATAATTGGAGTTGTTGCAGCTATGACAATCCCAACATTAATAAGTAATTATCAAAAACATATTGTTGAAGCTAATTTACAAGAATCTTATTCAATTATTCAACAGGTGATGAAATATACAGAATATGATGATGTGTCTTTTGATGTGAAAATTCCTGATAATTTAGAGGGTATGAAATTGTGGTCAAAAACTTTTTTAGAACCACATTTAAAATACGGGAAAATCTGTTATGATACGGCAGGTTGTTGGCAAGCAAAAACTCCGACTAAAAATTTAAATGGAGAAGTTGTTGGTTGGAATAGAACAGGAATTGGCATTGGTGTTGGCATTATAACAATAAAGCTTACTAATGGTGCAAATTTATGTTTGGACGGATTTGCTAAATCGGATATGAAAACTTGGTTTGGCACTGATATATCTGATCCAACATCTATGGTGGTTTATATTGATGCAAACGGGGATAAAGGTCCTAATATTATTGGCAAAGATATTTATATTGTTGCTTATACTCCAGATGGACTTGTTCCTGCAGGATTTAGCGAAACAAATGAAACAGTTAAAGAAAATTGCAGTAAAAATGCAACGGCTCAAAATGCGGGATATTATTGTATAAACCTTGTTAAGGCGAATGGCTGGAAAATTCCAGAGGATATATGGAAGTTGAAATAGCGTATTTTTAGGGTTTCCAAGTATTTGACTGTTAACATATTTTAAAAGAATTTTGTAAAAATAGATATTTGTGATATTATTGATACACAAGAATAGATAAACTTTTGATAAAAAGGGGAAAAATATGATTTCAGTAAACGATTTTAAAACAGGTTTGACAGTTGAATTGGATAACGGTCTTTGGACAGTTGTTGAATTCTTACACGTTAAACCGGGTAAAGGTGCTGCATTCGTTAGATCAAAATTGAAAAACGTTATCACTGGTCAAGTTGTTGAAAAAACATTCAGAGCTGGTGAAAAAGTTGCTAAAGCTACTTTGGATAGACGTGAAATGCAGTATTTGTATAAAGAAGGTACAGCTTACGTTATGATGGATAACGAAACTTATGATCAAATCCATGTAGAAGAAGCTCAAATCGGTAGCGGCGTTAAATACTTAAAAGAAAATATGAACGTTATGGTTCTTACTCACGAAGGTCGAATCATTGGTGTTGATATTCCTGCTCACGTTGAATTAGAAGTTGTTGATACTCCTCCATCAGAAAAAGGAAACACTTCTCAAGGTGGTACAAAACCTGCAACATTAGAAACAGGTGCTGTTGTTAACGTTCCATTCTTCGTAGCAATTGGTGATGTTATCAGAGTTGATACCAGAACTAATGAATACTTAGATAGATGCTAGTTAGCTTCTATTGATTTTATTTCGGTAATATAAAGAGGAAAACAAATGAAATTTGAAACAGATTATATAGAAAAATTAGCTAAGGTTTTAGCAGATACAGGTTTAACAGAAATTTCTTTAGAAGATGGTGAGCAAGCTATCACTTTGAGAAAAGATGTTATTGTTGCTCCTGTAGCTTCTGCTCCGGTTGCCGCTCAAGCACCTGTTGCTCCGGCTGCAGCACCAGCTCAAGCTCCTGCTGCTTCTGAACCGGCTAAAAAAGGTACTCCAATCACTTCTCCAATGGTTGGAACATTCTACAAATCACCATCTCCAGATGCTGATGCATTTGTTGCCGTTGGCGATAATGTAAAAGTTGGAGATGTCGTTTGTATCGTTGAAGCAATGAAAATGATGAATGAAATTAAGTCTGAAATCGCAGGTAAGGTTGTTGAAATTTGTGTTGAAGACGGTCAACCTGTTGAGTTTGGACAAGTTCTTATGTATGTAGAATAATGATTTAAAATTATTGAAAGTGAACGGTTTTTAAACTGTTCACTTTCAAGTTTTGATAAGGGATATTTGGAAAATGTTTAGAAAAGTATTAATAGCAAATAGAGGCGAAATTGCAGTTAGAATCATCAGAGCTTGCCGTGAATTAGGTATTCCGACTGTTGCAATTTATTCTCAAGCAGATGCAAATTCTTTGCACGTAAGATTGGCAACGGAAGCTTATTGTATCGGACCTGCAAAAAGTGCTGATAGTTATTTGAGCATTCCTGCAATTATGTCAGCTGCAATGGTATCTGGTGCTGATGCTATTCACCCAGGATATGGATTTATGTCTGAAAGAGCTGATTTTGCTGAAATTTGCGAAAAACAAGGTATAAAATTCATCGGACCGACAGCAGAAGCGATGAGAAAAATGGGAGATAAAGCTACTGCTCGTAAGACTATGATTGAAAACGATGTTCCTGTTACTCCGGGGACTGGTATTGTTAAAACAGTTGAAGAAGTTCAAGATTTCGCAAATGAAGTTGGTTATCCAATTATTTTGAAAGCAACTGCAGGTGGCGGCGGTAAAGGTATGAGAATTTGCCGTAGCGATGAAGAAGTTGAATTGAATATGGAACTTTGTCAATCTGAAGCTAAAAATTTCTTTGGTAATCCTGATGTTTATGCAGAAAAATATTTGGAAAACCCAAGACACATTGAAGTTCAAATTTTGGGTGACAGTTTTGGTAATGTTGTTCACTTAGGTGAAAGAGATTGTTCTATTCAAAGAAGACACCAAAAGTTGTTGGAAGAAGCTCCTTCTCCTGCAATCAATGAAGAAACTCGAAAACAAATGGGTGCAGCAGCTGTTCGTGCTGCTAAAGCAATCAATTATGAGGGTGCAGGAACTTGTGAATTCTTACTTGACCATGACGGTAAATGGTATTTTATGGAAATGAACACAAGAATTCAAGTTGAACACTGTGTTACAGAAATGATTTCAAGTGTTGATTTGGTAAGAGAACAAATTCTTGTAGCTGCAGGCGAAAAATTAAGCTATACTCAAAGTGATATCCATTTAAAAGGTCACGCAATTGAATGTAGAATTAATGCTGAAAATCCAAGAAAAGGATTTATGCCAAACCCTGGAACTATTTCAGGTTACTTAGCCCCAGGAGGTTTTGGTGTAAGAGTTGATTCTCACGTTTATCAAGATTACACAATCCCTCCATACTACGATTCAATGATAGGTAAATTGATTTGTTGGGGTAGAACTCGTAACGAAGCAAGACGTAGAATGTATAGAGCCTTGAAAGAATATGTTGTTACAGGTGTTGAAACAACAATTCCATTCCACCAAGCAATTATTGAAGACGAAGTTTTCATGAGCGGTAATTTTAATACCGGATTTATTGAAGATTTCTACAAACGTAAAGGCTTGAGCGAGGAATAAGGTCTAAAATTAATAATATAAATGGTAGCAAAAAGAAACTGGCATTATTTGTCAGTTTCTTTTATATTAAATCCGTCAAAATATTTATAAATATATGGAATTTGACTATCTTTGATATTGTCAATATTTTTTATTATAACTTTTTTCATATCATTTATTGTCATTGAGTTGTCAAAATCGAAAAATGCTTTTAATTCAACATTTAAAATTTTAGAAATTTTTTCTAGGGTTACAAGTGATGGAAAGCTTCTGCCACTTTCAATTCCACTTAACGAACCCGTTTCGATACCAATGAGTTCCGAAAGTTTTTCTTGTGTTAAACCTGCATTCTTTCTTATTTGCTTAATTCTTTTTCCCAATAATTTTTTGTTTTCAGTCAAAATATTTCTCCTATATATAAAAATATAATTGACTTTTGAATTATAAATAAGTGAAATAAATTCGTTCTATTGACAAAAGTGCATAATTAATCAATACTTAAATATAAAAACTGCGCATATATTTTGTAGTTTTTGAAATAATAAGAGGTATTTATGAATAAGATATTGAGATGTATAAATACATGGAAAGTTAAGGAGATGCAGAAACCCCAAGTAGAAATAGAAAATTACGTTTTTATTTCATCTCAACTTATTTCCCAGCTAGTTCAGCATGACGGTTTTGTTATATTGTCATTCTGAGCAGCACGAGCTCAAGGATAAAGGCATAAGCCTCTGCCGTTTAATGCGAGTGCGAGGAAGCGAAGAAGAAAAACACGAACGACTAAAAGGAACGAGTCATTAGGGGCTTTGCCCCCGAACCCCTGTTCCAAATTATGAGATACTTCGGCTAAAGCCTCAGTATGACGAGAATAGAATAAATAAAGAAAAGGAGAATAAAAACATGCCTAAAAAGAATGCAGCCTTTACACTTGCAGAAATCTTAATCACCCTCGGCATTATCGGAATTGTTGCTGCGATGACTATCCCAACGTTGATTGAAACTTATCAAAAAATAGCAACAGCAGAAAAATTAAAAGAAATGTATAGCATTATTACTCAAGCTGCTAAGATGTACACGAATGATACTGAAACAGAATTTGGTTCATTTGATACTCAATTATCCGAAAAAGAATTCTTAGATAAGTACTTCTCTCCTTATATAAAGGTTGTGTTGAGATGCGACCCTGGAAGTGATTGCTATAAAAATCAGACATTATTAACTATTAATAGAAAAACAAAAATCAATCCTCCTCCATATATTATTGGCTTGTTAAATGGTGCATATATTGGAATTATTAAACGTTCAGGAGGTGCACTTTTTTATGTTGATTTAAATGGTGCGAGCAAACCAAATATTTCTGGTCGAGACATTTTTTATTTTTATTTGATAAATGTTGATACAGTAGGGGAATACTATACTTCTGGTTGTGAAAAAGGTTTAGATTTTGTCAAAAACTTTAAATCAGGACTATATCCTGGGAGTTTTGGAAGTTGTTTTGTACCACATGTTACTAACACTAGAAAAGATTTATTGACAAATAAAAAAATTGACAGAGGCTGTAATAAAGATGCATTACAAGATTCTCATCAGGGTGATGCTTGTGCTGCGGTAATTATGATGGACGGGTGGAAGATTAATAAAGATTATCCTTGGTAAATGTTTTTGTTCTATAATTCATATAGTGTAACAATCAAAATAATGTAAGGTGGCATTGCTATGCCGACAACATAATTTGAGGACAAAAAATGACAAAAACATATAATGATGCGGTAAAATTGTTAACATCTGTTGGTAAATTCCATATTTCTTTGGGTTTGGATAGAATGTTCAAAATTATGGATTTGCTAGGTAATCCGCAAGATAAATTGAACTGTATTCATGTTGCAGGTACGAACGGTAAAGGCTCTGTTTGTGCAATTTTATCTTCTATTTTAACTTGTGCGGGGCAAAAAGTTGGACTTTATACATCTCCTCATATTTTCAAATATACAGAGCGAATTCAGATCTGCGGAATACCTATTACAGATGATGATTTTGCAAAATATGTTTTTGAAATTTCGGATTTGGCTGATAAAAATAACATTGATTTGACCGAATTTGAAATTTTAACGGCTGTAATGTTCAAATATTTTTATGATAATGATGTTGATGTTGTTGTTCTTGAAACCGGTTTGGGCGGAAGATTTGATGCAACAAATATTATTAAAAGAAATCTTTGCTCAATTATTACGCATGTCGATTTTGACCATACAGAAAGACTCGGAAATACAATTGATAAAATTGCATCAGAAAAAGCCGGAATTATCAAGCCGAATTGTCCTTGTATTGTATTTGAGGGAAGAGAAGTTTATCGAGATGTTACAGATGAACTAGGTTCTCTTTTGCTTATGGTAGCGCCTTTTGCTCCAACAACTGAGTTGGCATTGAAAGGAGCTTATCAACAAGAAAATTTGTCACTAGCTTTAGCTGCTATTGAAGAAGTTTTTCCTGAGATTCCGCAAGATGTAATTGATGAGGGATTAAGGCGAGTTAAACACCTTTGCAGATTTCAATATATAGAAGATAAAAATTTAATTATTGATGGGGCGCATAATCCAAATGGAATAAATTCCCTAAGGCAAAGTTTAGATATTTATTATCCAAATACTAATCGTAGATTTATTTTTGGGTGTTTAAAAAATAAAGATTATACAAAAATGGTTCAAAGTTTGTTTATGCAAGGTGATGAAATTTATTTTTACCATTTCAAGCATCAAAATTCATGTCCAGTTCAAGAATTGCAAAAGGTTTGTCCATTTGAATCAAAAGAACTAACTCCAGATACTCAAATAGATTTTAAAGATGGACATTTGAATATTATTTGCGGTTCATTTTATATGATATCAGAACTTGCGGAACGATTTGATATTAATATATTTTAACTTATTGCTTGCAAATATTCATTTTGCATAATATAATGAATTCAGCCGAAAGTTATGGGCTTTGGTATGCCTATAATTTTTTAGTTACTACTTTAAAACAAAAGGAGAAGAAAATGCCAAAAATGAAAACACACAGAGCAGCTGCTAAACGTTACAAAGTAACTGCAACTGGAAAAATTATGAAAAGACAAGCAGGCATAGGCCACTTGCTCCAACACAAATCAGCATCTAGAAAACGTAGAATTTTCAAGATGGTTGGTGTTTCTGAGTCACATGTAGCATTGGTATCTAAAGAGTTACCATACAAGAAGTATTCAAGATAGGAGCGAATAAAAAATGAGAATTAAACGTGGTAATGCTGGTGTTAAAAGACACAAAAAAATATTAAAACTTGCTAAAGGCTTTATTGGCGCTAGAAGCAGAATCTTCAAAGTTGCTAATATTGCAGTTATGAAAGCTTTAAAATATGCTTACAGAGATAGACGTACTACAAAACGTAATATGAGAAGATTATGGATTGTAAGAATCAACGCAGCTGTTAGATCTCGTGGCATGAGCTATTCAAGATTCGTTAATGCTTGTAAAAAAGCTAACGTTGTTGTAAATAGAAAAATGCTAGCTGATTTAGCTGTAAAAGATCCGGAAGCATTTAATGTACTTTTCGAAACTATTTCAAAATAGTTAAAAGTGTTTCAAAGTTAGAAAGAGTTGGTTTTAGAAAAATCTGAACCAACTCTTTTTATATGTCAAAATATGTATCAAAAAATGGCGATTTTGCAAATGCAAAATCGCCATAAAATATTAAAATTATTCAAAATTAGTGACCATTATATAATTTTTTAAAGTAGTCTTGGTCAGTTGAAGCATAGTATGCGCAAGTAATACCATTTAAATTGCTATTGCTACTTGCACTACAATAGGTTGCAGGATTTGTACTCCAAGTTGCAGTTGTTCCAGGGGCTCCAACAGGTAAAACATCGCCTTTAACAATTTCAAATGTAAATAAATCCCAACCCCATTTGTTTGGACGGTTGTTTTTCCCATTTATGTCAATAGAAACAAGAAGTCCGTTTGGATTATCTGTAACGTTTTCAATTGCGAATAACATTCCATTATTTATTACAAATGCACCATCATCAAGTAAGTGTGCATTCATTTTTGTATTGTCGCTTTTTCTAATTGTATAGTCAGAAACCTCATCTCTATTTGATGTTGAAAGACATACACTATCATTTGTTATATTATATTTACCACAATCAATTGTAACTTTTTGATATTTTTTTAGTACGGGATAAAATGAACCTGATGCTGAATAACTTTTGGGGTCTGTTGTAACTTCGTCGGCGTCCATTTCCGCAATTGATTTTGCTAAAATTGCGTATGCAGTATTGAACTGGGCTTTTGCTTTAGCTGCTTTTTGCCCTAGTACTAATTGAGGCATAACTAATACTGCAACAACCCCAATTACAGTTAGAGCAATCAAAATTTCTCCAAGAGTGAATGCTAAAAACTTTTTTATCATAATTAAAATCTATTCCTCATTCGTGTTCTTTTTTATTATAACATATTTACGTTCATTCCTCAACATATCGAAATATTTTGTTAAATAGTGGCAATTTTTAATATTTACGGTTTTTAGTGAATTTGCTAACAAATTAGGAGCAAAAATTTATGTCAATGAATACCCCATCAAATTCTACATCAATGGTTGCAGGAACTGTTTTAGGCTTGGTTGGAATGAATGCCTATTTTTTACCTGTAACAAATGAAAGATATATCAAAAGTGCATTTGCCGTTCATAAAAATATTACAAATTCCAATATTTCAAAGCTTGATGAAGCTGCAATTTCGTTAGCTAAGAAAAGATTAAAAACAGAACAAAAATTGTTTTTATCGCAGATGAGTGTTCCAGAAGATATGAATGCTATCAAAGTTAAAATTAAGCAATTGATAAATTCTGTAACAGATTCGATTGAAGTTAAAAACACAAAACAACTTTTTGCTACAACTTTCAAAAATGTCAAAAAATCAGAAGCTTTAAGAGATAATGTTTCTTCACGTGCTTTCAAAAGGGTTCGTTGGACAAATTTAGGTTGGGGTGTTTTTATTGGATTTGTATTAGGTAGTGTTCTAGGTGCAGCAGTTCCATATGCTCCAAAGATTCCTCCACAACAAATGTAAAAGCCATTAAGAATTAAGTGTAAATCTGGTGCAAAATATTTCTAAATATTTGCTTAGATTCTGTTTGTGTTATCATGACATCAGATATGTGTGAAAAAGGAATTAAATATTACATTAAAGAGCTTTTAACAATAGCTGCCCCAATTATCATGGGAAACTTAGGTTTCATTTTGATTGGTGTTGGTGATGTTGTGGTTGCAGGAAGACATTCAACTGATACATTTGCTGCAATTAGTATTGCAACAGCTATTTTGAATTGTATTTTGACTTTTGGAATAGGGTTGATTTCAAGTATTTCTCCATTACTTTCAAATTATAGAGGAGAGAAAAAATCTGTAAAAAAATATTTTTACCCGTCAATCCGTTTTGCAATGCTTCTTGCTATAATTACGTCTTTGGCAATTGTTGCTTTTATTCCTATAATTCCTAAAATGGGTTTTGAGCAAAAATTAATTCACCCAATTCAAGATTATATGTTGATTACCGCATTAAGTACATTCGGGGTATATTTGCATGCTTGTTTGAAAGAATTTTTACAAGCTTTTGAAATCGTTGTATTCCCTAATATTGTTACAATGTTTTGTGTATTTTTGAATGTCGTTTTGAATGTGATTTTGGTGTTTGGCTTTGGGCCAATTCCGTCATTGGGTGTTATTGGGCTTGCGATTGCAAGTTTACTTGTTCGATATTTTATGGGTTTTGCGCTTTTAATTTATTGTTTTGTAAATATGACTTTCCGAAATTATCACGAGAAAGCTTATTATCATAATATGGTTAAAATTGGAATGCCAATTTCTTTAGCTGTATTAGTTGAATTTGTTGCATTTAATAGTATTGCAATTCTTATGGGTAGAGTTTCAGGTGTTTATGCCGCTGCTCAAAATTTGGTTTGTACTTTGACAACAATTTCATTTATGGTTCCGTTTGCTATTTCTAATGCAATTGCTGTAAAGGTTGGATTTGCAAATGGTTCTCATAATTCCGTTGATTTAAAGAGATATTCTTTAGTTGGAACGGTTATGTCTGTTGGATTTATGTTGTGCAGTGCAATTGTATTTTCATCATTTCCAAAACAAATTGTAAGCATTTTTACTGTTGATAAAAATTTATTTAATATTGCAATCCCAATTATGTATATTTTAGGTGTTTTCCAAACCTTTGATGGCTTGCAAGTTGCTCTATCCGGTATATGTAAAGGCATAAAACAAACCGGAATTGTGTTGTTCGCTAACTTTGTTGCATATTGGTGTGTATCAATTCCATTGGGTTGTTTTTTAGCATTCCATTGCAAGTTCTACTTAAAAGGTTTTTGGCTAGGATTGGTTTCCGCAGCAATTTTACTTTGCGCAATCATGCTTTATAAATTAAAAAAATATTATGATTCTGAATACAAAAAACAAGAACCTGTTGCTTAGTCCTTGTTCTTTTGGGGGTTAATCTTTTTTATTCAAATTCTTATATTGCAAAGAATAAAAGTGCAAACATACAACCTAACGAAGCAGCACTGAATAAAAACCAAGTGTGCATTACGGGGTGTTGATAAGACCAAATTTCTTTAATTGTGCTAGTTGCATTGTTGATTGCTTGCATAAAAACTCTTTCTCCAAATAAACTGTTTTTCTATATATTCTATTTTCTACATTTATCGAAAAACAACATCACCTATTCGGTTGATTATTAATTTAGTTTAGCCTATTATTGAATTATGCGAAAAGTTGAATTATTGATGCCGGCTGGCAATTTGGAAAAGTTAGAATATGCAGTAAGATATGGAGCAGATGCAGTTTACCTCGGTGTGGTAGATTTTAGTTTGCGAGCAATGAGAAAAGGTGAAATTATTACTCTTGAAAATCTCAAAAGAGCGATTGATTTGGCTCATTCTTTAGGTGCAAAAGCTTATTTGACCTTGAATATCTTTGCATTTAATGAAGATATCAAACATTTGGAATCTTGCATGGATATAATTAAAGATGCAAATCCAGATGCCATATTAGTTAGTGATTTCGGTATATTAAGATTAGTTAAGAAATATATGCCGGATACAGAACTTCATATTAGTACTCAAACAAATATTTTGAATTATGAATGTGTTAAGTTTTGGCAAGATATGGGAGCAAAAAGGGTTGTTTTAGCTCGTGAACTTTCAATTCCTGAAATTGCTGAAATTAAAAAACGAGTTCCAGATATGGAAGTAGAATGTTTTATTCACGGTTCTCAATGTGTTTCATTCTCTGGTAGATGCCTGTTAAGTGACTATTTTACAAATGGAGAGAGAAAAGCTAATCATGGCAACTGCTCTCAACCATGCCGTTGGAGTTACAAGCTTGTTGAAGAAACTCGTCCTGGGCAATATTATGAAATTAATCAAGATGACAGAGGTTCTCATATTTTGAGCCCTAAAGATTTATGCTTAGTTGAACATTTGAAAGAAATGATTGATGCTGGTGTAGATTCATTTAAGGTTGAAGGTCGAACAAAAAGTTTGTATTATGTTTCTGCGGTTGCAAAAACATATAGAAATGCAATTGACGAAATTATGCAAAACCCAAATGCTGATTTATCAAAATATTTTATTGAGCTGAAAAAAGTTGGCAATCGTGGATATACAACCGGTTTTGCGCTAGGTGAAAATAAACCTGACAGTTATAGCTATGATATTTCAAAAGGTTTGGCTGGTGCTGATTTCTTATTTGAATTCCATGACAAGAAAAAATATTATGAGGTTGATACTACTTCAGATCGTGATGATGATTTGTATCTTGTGAAAATTAAAAACAAAATTCTTCTAGGAGATGAAGTTGAAATTATTACTCCTAAAGAACAATTTGTTGCAAGAGTTGAAGAAATTTTGAATGAAAAAGGTGATAATTTAGATGTCGCAAATACAAATTCTGATGTATATTTAAAATTATCTCAAAATCCGCAAGAGTATAAAGTTGCGTTAGCAAGAACAATTGGAGTAAAAGAGCATGTTTCTTAAACCTGACTATAATTTGAAAAGTATATATGACATTGATTTAGATGAACTTCAAAAAATTGGAGTTAAGGCTGTATTGTTAGATTTAGACAGTACAATTATGGCTTCTAAATCAGCATGCTATACTGATGAAACTTATAGTTGGCTAATGAATGTTCAAGACAAATTTTTTATGGCTGTTGTTTCAAATAATCACAACCAATCTTATATTGAAAAAGTTAAAGCAATATCTCCATTCCCAATGTTGTTTGGTGCATGCAAGCCTAAAACTGGACCGGTCCGTCAGTTTTTAGCTGAGCATAATATTGAACCAAAAGATTGTGTTTTAGTTGGGGATAGACCTTTAACAGATATTTTGTGCGGAAAATTTTTGGGTTGCAAAACAATTTTAGTTGATTCAATTACTGCAAGTACTGAATCTAAGATTGTTCGATTCGTACGTATGTTGGAGAGAATGACAATTCGTCATTAGTTTGAAGTACATCTAAAGATTGAACTTTTTTCTTGATTTTCAAACTGTTACAAAATATAAACTGTCTAAAATACCATTATTATTGGGCTTTTAGCCATTTTATCCTTATAACTTGCCTTATATTTCCTTTTTTGCCTTAATTGAAACATTATGATATTATTGTATTGATAAGTATCTTTTATTAGTTAAATACTCTAAATAATTGATACATTTAAAGAAGAGCTTTAATATAATGTAGTTATAATAACTTATTAGATGGGTGGGAATAACGTGAATACAAATTATTACAGGAATGATAGTTGGGTAGATAACACATTCAGCAAACGAGGAAAGTTCGTATTAACATTGTTAGCTGTAGTATTTTCTGTAGGTATAATTGCAGGAGGTTGTGGTTTTTTACAAAACTTAGGCGGAAATAAGCAGGAAGAAGTCCCTGCGGTTGATACAAATCCGGCACCAAGAGAAGCAGTTGATGTACCAAGTGAAAATAGTGTTGATTTAGATGTTGATGAATCGGAGCAGGCAAGTAATATGGTATCTTACGATGTTACTTCTATTGGGCGTTCTGACCCATTTATGCCATCTGGTGAAATTGCAGCATTTGAAAACGCAAGAAGGTCTGCAATCGCAGAAGCAAATGCACATAATGCTCAAATTGCAGCTATTAAAAAGAAAAGAGGAACAGTTATTCGTGAAGCTGATGATATAAGCCCATACAGCTTTAATTTGCCAGTTCCACCGACATCTTTAGCTAGTTCAGCCGCTGCGGCAGCAAAAATTACGAGAACAAAGGTTGTTGGTATAATGTACAATAGAAGTAATCCATCTGCGATTATTAATGTTGATGATAAAGATTATTTAGTTCGTCAAGGTGATAAAATCATTGGGCAAGAATATAAAGTTATTCAAATCAATCCTAACTGGATTACAGTTAGTTTAGGCTCTAACGTATATTCAGCAGGTATTGGTGAAATGTTCTCTAGGGAAGAGTTTAGTAAAACTCAAAATGATTTATATAACTTAAAGAACAGATTTGGTGGTAGAAAAGGTTAATTAATAAAAGAAATAAAGCAGGAGCAAATATGAAAACTAAGATTAGAGAAAAAATTATTGCAAGTGTTATGTTAGGAGCTTTTGTTCTAACTAATACAATGACCGGTGCGTTTGCAATGAGCGATGTATATGGCGGATATGTTGGAGGTGCTGATAGACCAACATTACGTTCTGGAGAGTCTACAGCATTAGATATTCGTTCTAGTGTGAAAATCCATAATGGAGATTCTGTTGTAAATTTAAGCTTGAGAGATGCGGATATTAAACAAGTTTTGAGAATGTTTGCTGATCAAGCAGGAATGAATATTATTTTCTCATCTTCTGTGGAGGGAACAGTAACAATGGATTTGGTGGATATTCCATTAGAAGAAGCTTTAAATTTGGTTATCAAAACAAATGGCTTGTTCTATGATATTCAAGCAAATACATTAGTTGTATCAAACAAAGATGAAGCGATGTCTGTTGCTTCAAAGGGTATGACTCTAATTCCTGTGAAATATGTAAATGCAGCTGCTCTTGCAAAATTTTTAAATACAAATATATTTACTAAAAATGGTATAAACCCTGGAGTTTCTACTCAACCGGTTGTTACAATTAATCCTGCAACAAATGAATTGATTGTTATGGGTACAACAAATGATGTTGAGATGGCAAAAAGAATGGTTGCGCAATTTGATGTGAAACCAACTATTACAACATTCAAAGTTAACCATACAACTCCAATGGAAATGGCAAGTATGATTTGTGATTCTTTCTTGCCTTCAACAATTTCTGATGGTAACGAAGGCGGTTCTTCTGGAGGAAGTGGTTCTTCTAGTGGAAGTGGTAGCAGTGCTTCTGGAGCTACAGGTTTTGCAGCTGGTGTTGTAACTGGTTTTGCTTCAGATGATAGTTCAGACTCTGGAGATAGTTCTGATAGTTCAAGTAGTGGTTCTTCTTCTGGCGGAGGAGGAACTGGTAACTCTATCTCTGTAGGTGGTGGTAAGATGTTATGTTCTGCTGCTTCATCAGCTTCAGCATCTGGTTATGAGGGCTTGCCATTTAAAAACTTGTCTGTTTCTTATTTCCCAACATTGGGTACAATTCAAGTTATCGGTGGTACTCCTACTCAAATTGATATGATTAGAGATTATATTGCTGCTAACGATAAGAAAACTCCGCAAGCATATCTAGAAGTTCAAATTATTTCATTATCAGAATCTGGTAGTAAAACATTTGATAATACATGGCAATTCTTGAGTAAAAACTTCTCATTCAATGCCGGTGGTGGTAATGGTTTTGCGACGAATTCAGAACACCCTATTTTCTTTGCAGGTAGAGGATTTGAAACATCATCTTCATCATCTTCTTCTGGTAGTAGTAGTGGATCTTCAAGCGACAATACTGTTTCATTTAGTAAATGGAGTCAATCACCTCAATTAGTTTATGCTGTAAATTATTTGGTTGAGAATAAAAAAGGTAGAGTTCTTGCTAATCCGAGGATTTTACTTACAAGTGGGCAAAATTCAGTTATTGACTTGACTTCAGATTATGTGTCTAAGGTAACTTCTGAATATTTGGATAACTCTTCTGGTTCAGGATCAGCTCAGGTGCAAAAAGACTATGATATCGCTAATGATAATGGTATCAAAGTTTCAATCACTCCATTTATTAGTCCGGACGGTTATGTAACATTGGATATTAATCCAAATTATGCAACTATTAAAGAACAGCTATATACTAAATCCGAAACTGGTAACAACGACTTGGCTGCTACATTATTACAAAGAAGAAATTTAACCTTAAAAGGTGTTCGTATCAAAGATGGTGAAACTCTTGTAATTGGTGGTATGATTCAAGAAGCTGAAACTAAAAATGTAAGTAAAATTCCATTCTTAGGTGATTTACCTGTCGTTGGTATGTTCTTTAGAAGTACTGGAACTGAAAAATCTAAGGAAGAAATGGTTATTATGTTGACTCCTCAGATTGTAGTTGATACAGAAGATGCTGTTGGAAACGACACGACTTTATAGTCAAACTTAACAAATATTCGTTATATTTAAGAAGAGAAAAGTATTACATTATAAATGAACGCACTAATATTAAGACTAAAAAACAGCATAGATAAAAAAATACTAGATAGTATTGATAAAAGTCTAATGGGACAACACCAGTTTGTCCCGATTAGTGTGAAAGATAATTTTCTTTTCGTTGCAGTTTCCAAGGTTTCAAATAAAGATGAAATTAACACAATATTAAAGAAAACTTTTGATAAATCGATTAAGTTCATGTTGGTTGGAGAAGATGATTTAAAAGAACTTTTAGCATCTTTATCTATTCCGACTGGTTCAAAAACTACTGCGGGTAGCGCAACTTCAAATACGCAATCTTCAGTCGCTTCATCTTCAAATGCTCAAGCGCAAAAAGATGTTCCTCATGCGCAAAATTCTAAATTAGGGGAAATGCTTTTAGCTAAGGGTATTTTAACTGAAGTTCAATTAATGAAAGCTTTGTCGGAATCTAAACGTAAAGGTGTTCCAATTGGTTCAATGTTGTTCGAAATGGGTGTCATTACTTTAGACCAATTGAAAGAAGTTTTGCATACTCAAACAGGTTATGATTTAGTTTCAGCAGACCAATTAGTTAATCAGAAAAAATTTGTGAACATTTTGCCAGAAGATTTTATTAAGGCAAATTCAGTTATTCCGATTACATCTGATGGTAAAACTCTTGTAATAGGTGTTGTTAAACCTATTACACAAGATGTACTAAAACAAATTATTTATTTAACAGGTCAAAATCCAAAACAATTGTTGATGACTCATTATGAGTATCAAACAGCAATTAATACATTCTTCTCAGAGCAGAAAAAACAAACAGAAGAAATTATTGAACAAATTAAGCAAGATACTCTGGAAGAAGATGAGGAAGCAACTTTATGGGAACAAGTAGATGCAGAATTGCAAGATTCTACCGGTTCTGTTGCTAAATTCGTAAACCAAATTATTACAAACGCAATTGATAATAAGGTTTCCGATATTCACATCGAACCTAGATTATCAGGTTATATTGTAAGATACAGAAAAGATGGTATGTTGCAAAAAGTTCTTGATGTTCCTGCTAAGGTTGAAACATCAGTTATTGCTCGTTTCAAAGTTATGTCAAGAATGAACATTGCAGAACAAAGACGTCCGCAAGATGGTACGTTTTCAATTTCTTATAACAACTGTTCATACGATTTCCGTATTAATACATTACCTGTTTCCGGAAAAGAAAAAGTTTGTATCCGTGTACTAGCACCGGCAGTTAGTTTGAAATCAGGCGATAAGGAAATTAGTTTGGTTGGTGCAAACGAACACGATATTGCAAAAGTTAAACAAATGGTATCTTGTCCGAACGGTATCATTCTTACATCAGGTCCTACCGGTTCAGGTAAAACAACTACATTGTATTCTGTATTGAAAAGTTTGAATGATGAAACAGTTAATATTACAACAATTGAGGATCCGATAGAAATTAAACTTGAGGGTGTTAACCAATCTCAAATTAACGCCAAAGCTGGTATTACATTTGCATCATGTATGAGAGCTATCTTACGTCAAGACCCTGATATCATTCTAGTTGGTGAAATTCGTGACTATGAAACCTTAGAAATTGCTATTTCTGCAGCATTGACTGGTCACTTAGTATTAAGTACAGTCCACACAAACTCTGCAGCTGCAACGGTTACTCGTTTGATTGAAATGGGGGCTAAAGATTACTTGGTATCATCAACATTATCAGGTGTAATTGCTCAACGTTTGGTAAGACATCTATGTGATGACTGTAAGGAAGAATATCATTGTACTAGAGAAGAAGCAATGATGGTTACTTTGAATGAGGACGAAATTAAAACACTTATGGAAACACCTATTTATAGAGCAAAAGGTTGTAATAAATGTGGTTTCCAAGGTTATAAAGGTCGTTTGGGTGTATATGAGATTATGCAAATCACCAAAGATATTAAAAGACTTATTGCTCAAGGAGCTCATGACCTTGAAATTGAAGAAAGTGCAGTTGCAAATGGTATGACAACATTACACAAATCATGTTATCAACACATTTTAGCTGGCAAAACTACGATAGAAGAATTTGTAAGAGTCTTAGGTATGGCAGGCGAATAGAGGAATTATGACAGTATATAATTATACAGCAATAAAAGATGGAACTAACGAACTTGTAAAAGGTAAAGTTGAAGCAGATGATTTGCGAGAGGCTCGTGCTGCTGTTCGACGTTTAGGTTTTACTCCAACAAATATTGTTGAAGAACAAACCGTTAAAAAAGATGAAAAGAAAAAAACAGTTGGTAAGATGCCGAAATTGGGGCTGGCGGAGCAGATTGATTTTACGTCAACTCTTCAAATCTTGGCTGCCGCAGGTATTCCGATTATTGAATCTTTATTGTTCATTGAAAATGATGCGGCAAAGTTGAGAATTCGTCAATGCGCCACAGAGTTAAGACGTCAAATTATGAACGGAGGTACTTTTGCCGGCACAATTGCAAAATATCCTGAACAATTTGGTCAAGTTTATATCGGCTTGGTTAGAGCCGGTGAAGATTCCGGTGAATTGGAAAAAACATTAGACCGTTTATTGGAATTGTTGAATAAACAAGCTGCAATTAAGTCTAAAGTAATCGGTACTTTGATGTATCCGGTTTTCGTAATCTTGTTGGCTGTATTTATCGTAATCGTCATGTTGGTATTCGTATTCCCTGTATTTAAAGAAATGTTTGATTCAATGGGTATGCAATTACCTTGGATTACAAGAGTTCTAATGGAAATGGGTATTTTCTTAAAGAAAAACTGGTTGGCAATTCCATTGGCATTTGCAGCAATTGGTTTCTTCATCAACTTCTTGTTCCATTGGAAACCAAGTAAATGGAAAATTGATGATATTGTTTTGAAAATTCCTGTTATTACAGATTTAATCCAATTTTCAAACTTCGCAAACTTTATTGCCGTTATGCAAGTTGCTTATGATGCCGGTGTTCCGATTTTGGAATGTTTGTATTTGTCAAATATGACATTAACTAACCATACTCTTGAAACAAGGGTTGAAGAAGCCACTGTAAGGGTTCAACAAGGTCAGCATTTGTCAGCAGCATTACGAGCAACAAGAACAATGCCTAAAATGATTTTGTTCATGATTGCAACAGGTGAGCAATCTGGTCGTTTGGGTGATATGTTAGGTCAAGCAACAAATTATATCGACAAACAACTTGATACAATTATTGATGTTATGACAAAAATGATTGAGCCGATAATGTTGATTGTAATTGGTTCTATCGTACTTGTATTGGCGGCAGCTCTATATTTACCGTTGTTTGCTTCTTACATGGGTATGTAATAAAATCTAAAATAATAAAAATTTTAAACAAAAGGATAAGTTATATACGGCTTATCCTTTTATTATTTGTGCTATAATAGGTTTATTATGGAAGAGAAACAAATAGATAAAATATATGAATTAATTGATGCTTCAAAATATGATGAAGCTGAAATAGAAATTAAAAAAATCTTAGATGAGGATTCTAAAGATACAGATGCACAAAGATTGTTAGCATTGTGTGAAGTTAATCTGGAACACTACGACAAAGCAAGAAGTATTCTTGAAGATGTTATCAAGTATAGACAAGATGATGCTTTGTGTTGGTATTATCTTGGTTGTTGCTATGATAATTTGGAAGAATATGTGGAAGCAAAATTTGCTTATAAAAAAGTTTTAGAATTGCGACCGGAGTATGTTGATGCTTATAAAAGCTTGGCAATTGTTTATATCAAAACAGAAGAACATGATAAAGCAATTGAATATGCTAAAAAAGGTTTGGAATATAGTAATGAAGACTATGCTCTTTACTATATTTTGGGAACAGCTTGTATGGCATCTAAAAAGTTTGAAGAAAGTGTTGAATATATTGAACACGCAATCAAATTAAATCCGGATAATGTTCAATTGTACAACAATTTAGGAACGTCATACCTGACTATTGGTGAATTAGATAAAGCTTTTGAAACTTATGAAAGAGCATCTAAAGTCGATCCGAAAGATTCTTTAACTTATTTCAATATGGCTTCAATTCTTCAATTGCAAAACAAACATAAAGAAGCTTGCGAATATTTTGCAAAGGCTCATGAACTTGAACCTGAAGAAGATAGTTATTTGGTCGCTTGGGCATTATCAGAAGTTAAAGCCGGACAGTTCAAAGAAGCTATTGAGCATTACAAATATTTGGCTTCAGCATATCCGCAAAAATCTTCTTACAGATACAATTTGGCATGTTGTTATCAAGTTGTAGGAGAATATGAAGTTGCGATTACATTATTGAAGCAGTTGGCTTTATTGAATCCAAAAGCTACAAATATTATGAAAAAACTTGCCGGAATATATATGGCAAGTGGTCAATATTCTAAAGCTAAAGAAATCTACGAAAAAATTGTTACTCAAGGCACAACATCTTTCCAATTGTATTATGAATTGGCATTGTTATGTGTTAAAACAGATGATATTGATAGAGCAGAACAAATATTGAAAAAAGTTTGTAAGTTAAATCCTGATTTTGCACTGGCACATAAGGATTTAGGTGTAATTTATCTAAACAAGAGATTGTTCGATTATGCAAAAGATGAGTTTGAACAAGCTTACAAATGTGATCCGGAAAATTATTCAGTTGTTTTAGAGTATGCAAATTATTTGCATTCAACTTCAGACTTTGAAAAGGCTGATGAATTCTATCAAAAAGCAATTGCGATTGATGGTGAAAATCCAAATGGTTTAGCTTTTTCAGCTTTAAACAAAACTCATTTAAAACAAATTGATTTAGCCAAAGAACAAATTACAAAAGCAATGAAAAAATGTTCTGATTCTGCATTTTTATTATTTATCGCAGGTAGAATTTATTTCTTGGATAAAGATTATGATTGTGCAAAAATGTATTTGGTTAAGGCTTATGAACTTGAAAAACTTCCAGATGTTCAAAATTTATTAGGTCTTTGCTATATGGAACTTGGAAATTATGAACAAGCAAAATCAATATTTAATAACTTGCTTGAAAAAGCTCCAATGAATGTGAATGTCTTGTTAAATGTCGCTCATTGCCATGAAAAATTAGGCGAAAATGATGAGGCTTTAAAATGTGCTGAAAAAATCACTGATACTTTTCCTGAGTGTGAAGAGGCGCAAGAACTAATTAGAAAATTATCTTAACATTATAAAATGTTAAATATATCATAAAACACTTGTAGTGACTTGTTTTGAGTTGTGCAAGTGTTTTTTAATTTTATTTAACAAAATAAATGTAAAATTTCTTCAAATCTGAAAAGTCTTATGACTAGCTCTTTTACACTAATATAAAAAAATAATTGTAAAAAGTTTGTTAAAAGATTAGTAAAATAAAATAATTTATTTTATTATATAAATGTAGTATAAAAAGTATATATTATTTTTAGATTAGGTTGTTATTTTAAAGTGAAAAATTTGATACTAATTGAATTATACATTTTAGGTTAATGTGAATCCTTTTTTGTTTCAGAAATGAAATAAGCGGGCATGGTTCCTCATGCCTGTTTTTTTTATTAAAAACGAAAAATACATTACATTAAATATTTTAATATTTGTGAGTTTCTAAATTTTTTTTGTTTTTGCATATTCTGTAATTTTGTCAATATAATCAAAAGCTTCACTATATAATTCAAGTTTAGCATCACTTGATATCATTATTTTTGCAGATAATTCAGCTTTTTTAGGATTTGTTGGCTCATTGTTTGTAATTCCAAAATCTTCAAGTGTTAGATGTAGTATAGATGTAAGAATTAAAAAATGTTCTAATTTTGGCAAGTATTTACCGTTTTCAATTCTACTTAGATGTTTTTCACTAAAACCAGCCATTTCTGAAAGTTCAGACTGTTTAAGATTTGCTTTTTTACGAGCTTGTTTTATTACCAATCCAATATTTTGCTTGTTAATAAGAAACATATTATTATCCTTTTTAATAATAAGGTAACTGACAAAGCACCTATTTTAAAGCCCTACTGCGTTACTTTTATTGTATAGGTGATTGACAAGTTACCTTTATTAAATATAATTGTTTTGGCAATATGATAAAAATTCTTTCATGTTTAATTCCTATAAAATCATTACGTCATAAATTTAGGCAATATTGTAATAGTATTCAAATTGTTTTTACGGCAAAATCAATTGGTGAAAATTTCTATTGTGGAAGATTTTCAACTGTTAATCGTAATACTGTTATAAAAAATTCTGTAAAATTAAATGGATTGCATATTAGTGGAAATGGAAATGTAATTTTAGGAAATTATTTTGTTGCAGGTTTTGATTCTTTAATTATTTCTGATACTCATAATTATGAGGGAAAAGATATCCCGTATGATTCAAGTTTTATTAATAAGGATATTTGGATTGATGATTATGTTTGGCTTGGTGCAAGAGTAATAATTTTACCTGGGACTAAAATTGGAGAAGGTGCAATTGTTCAGGCTGGAGCTGTTGTTCATGGAGAAATTCCACCATATTCAATTGTTGGGGGAAATCCTGCTAAAATTTTTAAATATAGAAATATCGAACATTTTCAAAAAATAAAGAAAGAAAAACTTAAAAAAGGTTATTTATAGCAATATTTGAACTATTATGCTATAATTCCGGTATGGAAATAACTTTGAGCAAATATTTACGACAATCTGCAACATACAAAGTATTCTCTCATTTGGGTGTTGTTCTTGCTGATTTTTTAGATACTTTGGGTAAAATTGCTCAAATTGGTTTCCATGTTTTAAAATGTATTTTTAAGGGTGAAATTTCAAAAAAAGAATTGTTGCTCCAATGCGATAGGTTTGGGGTAAGTTCTTTGCCTATAACTCTTTCAATTGTTGGAATGACGTCTATTATTGTTGCTTCGCAAGTCGCACATGAGATGGTTAAACAAGGTGGCGGTAATTTTGTCGGAATGCTTATGACAATATTAATTGTGCGTGAAGTTGGTGCGATTATGTCCGGTTTTGCTATTACTTCCATGATTGGTTCATCTTTAGCATCTGAACTTGCGACAATGAGAGTAACTGAACAGGTTGATGCAATTGATGTTTTGGGTGTTGATCCTATAAGATATCTATTTGTTCCGAGAGTTTTATCCGGAATCATTATGATGCCATTTGTTGTAATTTTAGCATCTGTTGTGGGTGTTTTATTGGGTGCTGTAACGTCCGATATGTTTGCAGGTTTGACTTATAGAGCTTATTTTGATTCAGCTTGGCTTGGTTTATATATGAAGGATTTATGGGTAAGTTTATTAAAGGCTGCTGTTTTTGGTGGAACAATTGCTTTGATTAGTTGTACTTGCGGATTTAATGCAACAGGTGGTGCTAAAGGTGTTGGTATTGCGACAACAAAAGCTGTAGTTTGGTCATTTATTGCAATTGTTGTATGGGACATGGTTTTTGCCATTTTATTTTTCTTTTAATTTGTGTAAGGATATAGTTATGAGCATTGAAGTAAAAAATCTAGTTAAAAAATTTGATGACAGAGTTGTTATAAATGATATTTCATTCAAAGTTAATGATGGTGAAATTCTTGCGATTGTCGGGTTTTCAGGTTCAGGAAAAAGTACTGTCTTAAAACTTATTTGCGGACTAATTCCTTATGATAGTGGCGAAGTTTTAACTTCAGACGGTGATATTGCAATGGTTTTCCAATATTCAGCTTTGTTTGATTCTTTGAATGTTTATGACAATATCTCATTTGCTTTGCATGAGAGAAAAGATTTAAGAAAAAAATATACAGAAGAGCAAATTAAACAAATTGTTTCTCAAAAACTTGAGCTTGTTGGTTTAAAAGGTATTGAAAATAAATTTCCGTCAGAATTGTCTGGTGGTATGCAGAAACGTGTAAGTTTTGCCCGTGCGATTGTGACAAAACCTAATACAATTTTGTATGATGAACCGACTGCAGGTCTTGACCCTATGTCATCTACTTTGATTGAAGATTATATTGTTAGGTTAAAACGAGAAACCAATGCGGCATCAATCGTTGTAACTCACCAAATGTCAACAATTACAAGAACTGCGGATAGAGTTATAATGTTGTATGACGGTAAAATTGTTTTTGAGGGAACTCCAATGCAATTGTTGAAACAAGACAACCCTTATACTAAACAATTTGTAACGGCTTCTCTTGATGGCCCGATGAAGTTAAAAGCTTAAAAGATATAAGTGAGGATAGATAAATGAAAAAGAACTTATTTAATGAAGATGCGATGTCATTAGATACATATATTATGGTTAAGTTGAAAGAAAAAACTGCCCAATTGAGAGATAAATTAACTCAAAAAAATAGAGCGCCGATTTCTCTATCAATGGGTGCGCCAACAGCAAATCCTCCACAAGTATTGATTGAAAAATTAAAAGAATTTTTAACGGAAGATAATATCCATACATATTCTGTAACAAGAGGTGAACCTTATTTTAGACAAGCAATTGTTGAAAGAATGAAAAATCGTTTTGGTGTCGAATTAGATGCTAATAAAGAAGTTTTCTCTTTGTTAGGTTCAAAAGACGGTTTGGCAAACTTGATTAGATTTATAATTACTCCGACATCTGAAGTTAAGGAAAAAGATATTATTCTTATTCCAGATCCGGGGTATGCTTCATATTCTCAAATGGTTAAGTGTTCAGGTGGAATGTCTTATCCGATTCCATTGACTGCAGAATATAATTACCAACCGGATATGGAAGAAGTTTATCAAAATTTAATTAATGATGGTTTTAATCCTGATAAGATTAAAGCAATGATTATCAATTATCCGAATAATCCGCTAGGTGTTTCAGCGACAAGAGAGTATGTAAAATCAGTTCTTGATTTTTGTAAAAAGCATGACATTTTGCTAATGTCTGATGCTGCTTATTGTGATATTTATTTTGATGAAAAAGAAAAACCATTTAGTGTTTTAGAATTTGATGGGGCAAAAGATATTGCGGTAGAATTCTTTAGTTTGTCAAAACCTTATGCAATCACCGGTTGGAGATTGGGTTGGTTATGCGGAAATAGTGATGTTATTACAAGATTTGCTAAAGCAAAATCAACAATCGATAACGGTATATTTAAAGCTCTACAAAAGGCTTGTGCATGTATAATGAATTCTACTGAGGGTGATGAATATATTGTACAAGGAAATATCAATTATAGACGTAAACAATCAATTGTTGTAAAAGGTTTGAGAGAGTTAGGTTGGGAAATTGAAGATTCTCAACTTCCAACAGCTACATTCTATTTGTGGTTACCAATTCCAAGAAAATATAAAGAATCTTACAAATTCTGTGAAGATATGCTTGAAAAATCCGGTATTGTAATTGTTCCGGGTAGTGCCTTTGGTAAATATGGTGAGGGTTTCTTTAGATTATCTTTTGTATGCAGTGATGAAAAATTGCAAGAAGTAATTGATAGAATGAAAGCTGACGGATTTAGATATTAGAAATATATAAGTAGGGCTTGCACAATGCAACTTCCGTTACACACAATTTAACGAAGAAAATTGAACGGAAAGGAGGCAGGAACTATGGTTGACAAAATAATAATGCTACTAATCGCATTTGACATGCTTTTAGTAGCATTAAAGTTAATTCAATCGTAGGGTGCGAAGAAGAGTCTTTAACCGTGTCTAAAGTTTAAAGGCTCTCGCCCTACAAATATATTATTTATTATTTTTCATCTTTTGTCAAGAGTTATGAATACAATTCAGAACTCAAGTATCTTTCACCGCAATCAGGTAAGATAGCGACAATTAGTTTTCCTTTGTTTTCTTCTCTTTTAGAGAGTTCAATTGCAGCCCAAACGTTAGCTCCTCCAGAAAATCCTGATAAAATTCCCTCTTTTGTGGTTAAGTTTCTTGCTGTTTCAATTGCATCTTCATTTTTTACAGGAATGATTTCATCAATGAGCAATGAGTCAAAGTTTTTAGGCCTGAAGTTTGCTCCGATTCCTTGGATTTTGTGTGGTCCTGCTTGTCCACCCTCAAGGACTTGCGAGGTGAAAGGTTCAACTGCAACTGCTTTAATTTGCGAGTTTTTCTCTTTTAATTTTTTTGCTATTCCGGAGATTGTTCCGCCTGTTCCTACTCCTGCGACAACAATATCAACTTTGCCATCTGTATCAGCCCAAATCTCTTCTGAAGTTGTAAGATAATGAGCTTTAGGGTTTGATGGGTTGTCAAATTGAGATGGAATAAATGAATTTTTGTACTTGTTATGAAGCTCTATTGCTTTATCCACAGCACCTTTCATTCCTAATTTCCCCTCTGTCAAAACTAATTCTGCTCCGTATGCTTTTAGAAGTTTTCTACGTTCAAGACTCATAGTTTCTGGCATGGTGAGGATAATTTTGTATCCTTTAATTGCGCAAATCATTGCTAGTCCGATTCCGGTATTTCCACTTGTTGGTTCAATGATTATTGTTTCTGGGTTTATTTTTCCTGAATTTTCGGCATCAACTATCATTTGTAGTGCAGCTCTATCTTTGACTGAATTTGCAGGGTTAAAATATTCAAGTTTAATTGCAATATCAGCATGACCTGAATTTAGTTTGTTTAATCTTACTAGTGGTGTTTTGCCTACAAGTTCTGTTAAATCATTTGCTATTTCCATAAATAACTCCTCTTTTTATTTTTTTTGTACATTATACAACAAATTATATATTTTCAATATTTACCTTGTGGAGGATAGAAATATATGTTATAATGAGAAAGGATATAACAGGGAATTTTATAGAATATGATAAAAAAGAGTTTGGCATTTACTTTAGCAGAAGTTTTATTAACAATGACTATTATTGGGGTTGTTGCAGCGATGACAATTCCGACATTGCATTACCAAAGAGTAAAAAAAGAATATACAACAAAGTTGAAAAATTTCTATAGTCGTATGGATAATGCAGTTTTGGATATGGAAACGGATTATGGTTCTTTTAGAGATTTGAGAAAACCTGCATATGGTGATATTGCTGATGGCTACAATTGGTATATGAAGTATATTGACCCTTATGTTGGTCACCAGTATGTTGATACCGATAACCATCAGGTGTTTTTTAGTGATGGTTCAATGATTGCGGACTTTTGGCCAGGTGGTTGTTTAGATGTTGTTTATGATGTAAATGGAAGAAAAGGTCCAAATCGTGAGGGCTACGATAGATTCCGCTTTTTGTTCTGTTTTACCAATGGAAATCGATTCTCTTGGTTCGGAAATGAAAATATCTTTTTCGGAACCTATGGTTCTGAGGGTGTAGCTGCTGGAGCAACAAGAGATAGTATGCTTCAATCTTGTAGAAATAGTGGTTCAAGATGCACCAGATTGCTACAAAATGACCAATGGGAATTCAAAGGTGATTATCCATATAAATTCTAATTTCTCTTATGTTATAATTAACTTATGAAATTAGGCGTATTTCAAGGTACATTTAATCCTATTCACAAAGCTCATTTAAGGGTAGCAAATTTTGTTACGAATAAGTATAAATTTGATAAATTTTTATTTATTCCCGCATTTAATCCTCCTCACAAATCTTGTGATACCTCGTTATCTTTTCATCGTTTGAATATGGTAAAACTTGCTGTTAAAAGCAATCCAAAGTTTGATGTTTCAGATATTGAATTCCAACGAGGAGGAAAGTCTTATACTTATTTAACTATTTGTGAATTGTATAAAAAGTTTGATATTGATGGAAAAATTAATTTTGTAATTGGTACAGACGCATTTCAACATATTGAATCTTGGTATGAAGTTGATAAATTGAAAAAAAGTGTTAAATTTATCGTCTTTGTTAGGGAGGATAATTTTGAAAGTTCAAAGTATAATTATTTAAAAGATAAAGGTTTTGATTTTGAATTTGAACCTTTGTCGTTTGAAGATATTTCATCAACGGAATTAAGAAATAGAATAGCTTTAAATGAACCGATAAATGATTTAGTAACAAAGGAAGTAGAGGATTATATATACAAAAATGGATTATATAAAAATTGATAAAGATGAATTGATGAACTGGTTAAAAGAACACTTGAGTGAAAAACGATATATTCATTCAATCGGAACGGCTGAATGCGCTCAAGATTTGGCAAAAAAATTTGGTTTAAACCCTGAAAAAGCTTATATGGCAGGTTTGTTACATGATTGTGCAAAATGTTTTCCCAATGAAGAATTGATGGATATTATAAACAAACATCTTAATGTCGAAAAAGTTGAACTTATGAATTACAAGACTCTTCATGCTCCGGTTAGTGCATATATTGCAGAAAAAGAATTTGGAGTTGACGATTCCGAAATTTTATCTGCTATTCGTTGGCATACCTTGGGCAAAATAGATATGACAGATTTTGAAAAGATTATTTTCTTGGCTGATAAAATTGAACCTAAAACAAGAAATAAAGACTATTTGGAATCCGTAAGAGGTTCTCTAAATGAAGAAAATGGGTTAAATAAAGCAATGTTGATTTGTTACAAGGAAACAATTAAAAGTTTAGTCAAGAGAGATTTGAAAATTTGTCCTGTAACGATTGATATTTATAATAATTTGGAAGATGTTGTTAATGTTAACTAACTTAATATATTAACATATTTCTTCACTTTTCATGGTACAATTTTTCTAAAGAGTGAGGGTTTAGATGAAATTACTTGAAATTAAGAATAACTTAATCAAATTATCTTACGGAGAGGGTGAACAACCAGTACTAGGGAGGTTTTTGGTTCTTGCAGCTGAGACTAAATCTTATGTCGCACAGTTTGTAAACTTGAAATCTGATAATATTCACAATTTCGCAATTGCAAGATTGTTGTTCACATTTACATCTGATGGTGTTGTAGATAATTACGATGGTTCTATTCCGAGTATGAAGTCTGAACTTTCTATGCTTACATCTGAAGAGTTGTTGGACTTGTTGCCTGTTGAAACTCCAATAAAAATTGGAAACTTAGCACAAGAAGATAGTATGTTGAATTTGGATATTTCTTGTTTCGAGCATAATTTTACAGTTTTTGTTGAACAAGATTCAAATAAAGCAACATTTATTTCTAATTGTGTTAGACAACTTTTCCAAATGAAAGAAAAATCTGTAATTATTGATATTGATAATTTATTTGAAGATTATCATAAGATTAAGCTTGCTGAAGATTTTAAACTTCCATTGAATTCAGAAATGATTGACTATTTGTTTGAATATGAATTAGATGGGGTTGATGCTTCAACTAAAGCAGTTATTCAAGATATTTTCTATGCAGTTCAACAGTATATCAAGTCTTTGGATTTTGAATTTTTACCAATAGATAATTTTGTTGATGTTGTTGCAAATCAATATAAAGAAACTCAAATGCCAGAATTGGCTCTTTTGAAAAATAAATTGCTAAAATACCGTGATGCGAATGTTTTTGCAAATACTAAAGAAGAAGTTTTGGCTTTTAATGAAAAATTGAATGAAAAAAATTGCTCAATTATTGATTTAAAGGATATAAATGATTCTTTGCAAAAAGAAGTTATTTCATTTGTTCATGATGCTTTGAATTCAATTGATAAATATATTTATTTCTTTGTGCCGTTGAGTGATGAAAATTCTGACAAAAAATTGTTGAAAAAATTGATTAACCACAATCATGTTTTCACGACATTTTTAGCTCCACATGATTATAAATATGCTAAAGAATTGAAATCTTATGCAGATAATTTGATGTTATTTGCTCCTCAATCTCAACAAAATGATTTTGCTTATTATAATACATTTTTGACTAAATTAAATTTGAATGAATGTATTGTTTACGGCAAATTAACTCAAGGTATTCCGTTTATTGTTGAGTTGGCTGACTTAGATTTAGATTTAACTAAAGATGATGTTTTAGGTGATAGAGCATTATTTGTTCCTAAAAATGAAGATACAATTTTGGTTAGACTTGATGAAAATGGCAACAAAATTTTGTTAGAAGACTCTTTTGTTCCGGTTGATGAAAAGGGAAACATTATAACAGAAGATATTCTTCATTCAGCTAAAACAGAAGAAAATTCGTTGTTAGATGATAATAGTCCTGTCGTAGCAGAACAAGAACAAATTATAGAGGAAGACGTTAAACCTGTTGAAGATAATACGATTGTTTATCCTCAGGTTCCAACAGAAGAAGAAAATTTAGAACCTCAAAAATTAGAGCCAACTAATCCTCAAATAATTGAACCTGTTTCAAATATTATGGAAGATACTGAACCATTAACGATTGAAGAAACTCCAATTGAAGATGTTTCAAATGATGATTTGACAATTACTGACATTGATGATGATTCAGAGTCCGAGGATATTTTGGAAGAAACAGAAGAACCGTTGAATGAAACAACAGAGTTGACAGAAGAAGATTTAGATTTTATTGAGGATACTCAACCTGTTTCTGAAAATTTTATAGAAGAACCAGTTCAAGAAGAAACAGAGAATAATCAGTATGAAGAATCACCATTTGTTCAAGAACAAACTCCTGTTGTTCCTGTATATCCGGCAGATGAAACAACATCTACTCCGTCAGATGATGATAGTGATGTAGGTTTTGCCCAAGGTGATGCTGTTTCTCACCCAAGATACGGACGAGGAGTTGTTGAAAAAATTATCAAATATGGAAACAAAACCCTTTGTTCAATTTCATTTGAAAATGTAGGGAGACGTCTTTTAGATCCGACAATTTCAGAGTTTACAAAGATTTAGAATTAAAAAATAGGAATTATTAAATTCCTATTTTTTATTGTGTATTTTTTATTTCCTTAATTTTTTTGCGCCTTTTAAATATACAAATTGCGGTTTGAAGTCTTCCTTGCAATTTATAACGATAAGAATTCGCAAGCACATTGTAAGAGCATTTGGGACATCTAATTCGTGAAAACACATCATTGCTACGTCATTCCACCCAAAAGCTAATCTGGGAAATGTTGCCGGAAATGCTGCATTTAAGTCTTTGGTTGTTGTAAAAATTATATGTGAAATTTGAGAAGTACCTGAAAGGTTATTTTTTTCAAACATTGAGCTTAACAAGTCTAAAGTAGCCTTTTCTAAAGCTTCTTTCGTGTTTGCGTCAACAGTTATTGCTCCTCGAATTCCTTTCGTTGCCATTATTTTTTTACCCCGTTGAACCAATCTCTTGCAAGCATTTCACCTTTACCCTCGGGTTTAACTTTTATTAGTCTTAGCAAACCGTTGCCACAAGCTATATCAACACCATTTTTAGAAAAATTCACAATTTTGCCGATTTCGCCTGTTCCGTCGATTGGAGTTGCTTCAATTACTTTGATTATTTTATCATTAAACATAAAATAAGTACTTGGACATCTGCAAATCCCACGGACAAGGTTGTTTATTTCAATGTTAGATTTATTCCAATCGATTTGGCATTCTTCTTTTGTTAATTTATTTGCCATACAAACACCATTTTCACATTGCTTTATAGGTTTGAGGGAGCCATTTTGAAGATTTATAAGAGTTTCTTCAATCATTTGTGGTGATTTTTGTGCAATTTCATTCCAAAGTTCTTCGCAGTTCATTGTATCAGGTATAGGAATTACAAGTTTTTGACAAATATCTCCACAATCTAAACCTAATTCGGTAATCATTGTGCTAATTCCGGTTTCTTTATCCCCATTTATGATTGCACGTTGAATTGGGTTTGCTCCTCTGTATTTTGGAAGTAATGATGCGTGAAGATTGATTGTTTCGTATTTCGGAATATCTAAAACTTCTTGTGATAAAATTTGTCCGAACGCAAAAGTAACAAAGAAATCCGGATTTAGTTTCTTTAATTCTTCTTGAATCTCTGGCTCTTTTCTTATAGATTTTGGTTGAAAAACAGGGATATTCTTTTCAAGTGCAAATTTTTTAATCGGTGACATTTGCAATTTATGTCCACGACCTGCCGGTTTGTCCGGTTGAGTTACGACAGCTAGGACATCTATTTTGTCTGAATTATATAAATATTCAAGAGATTTAAGTCCTATATCAGGAGTTCCGAAAAATACAATCTTAATCATTTTCACCCAATTCTTTCTTCAAATCTTCTTCATCAATAAGTCTGTCCACATCAAGATCTGGCAGATTATGTTTTTTTAGAATTGATTCTGCTTCAAATCTGTTCATACAGTGGTCAATAAATAAAACTCCGTCAAGGTGGTCATTTTCGTGTTGTATTGCACGGGCAAGAAGTGTTCCGTCCTTTGCTTCCATAACGAAAGATTTTCCATGTTCATTTAAGGCTTTAACCATAACATTTTTATATCTTCTTACATCTGTGTAAGCTTCCGGAAAACTCAAACAACCCTCATTGCTTTTTATTGCGCCACTTTTTTTAATGATTTTAGGGTTGATGAAAACCATAGGGTTTAGCGGTTCTTTGTTTGTTGAAACATCAATTACAAAAACACGAACATTTTCACCAATTTGTGGAGCTGCTAATCCTACTCCGTTTTTGGCATACATTGTGTCTAACAAATCTTGAACAAGCTCAGTTATTTTTTTTGATACTTTATGAACTTCTTTTGATGGTTCTCTAAGTGATGGTTCTCCGTAATGTAAAATTTTTCTTACTGACATAAATTTTTAGCCTTTCTAATTGTATTGAATTCTATTTATATCTTACTATAAACGCATGTTCAATGCAATTTTGAAAAACCGTTTTATCTTACATTTAAAAATTTATGAACTTGTGGAATAAGTCGTGTGTTGTGGTGGAGTACGATGAATTCTTCTAGTAATTCATTACAAAAGTCAGAATTTACACTCATTTTATCCCCAATCATTTTTGGTTGAAGTACGAGTTCAATGTCAAAATCATTCCCAATTTCAGCACAAGTTTTGATTTCGTTTTCTGTAATATTTTCATCAAAAACTATTTTGGCAAAAGTTTCAATTCCTTTGCAGTGTGCAAAAAATTCTCTGTGTTTGTCAAAAGTGTTTAAACTGGTTGATGTTTCAAGTTTAATATCAGCAGAAATTATATCAATAAAATTTTTAATTTTTTCAAGATTGTTTGATAAAGTTGCGTTTGTTTCTAGATAAATTTTTGTTTGTCCTTTTATTAAAGGCAAAAATTCTTTCAAAAACTCTGCGGATAATAACGGTTCGCCCCCAGTCAAAGAAATTGAATGGAATGTTTTCAAATCATATTCTGAATTGATTTTTTCATAAAGTTCTTGTGGAGAAAATTCTTCAGCATTCGTTTTGTCAAATTCTGTGTCGCAGTAATTGCATTTTAGGTTGCAATCACAAAATCTTATGAATAATTGTTTGTACCCAACGACTGGACCTTCGCCTTGGATTGATGAAAATATTTCTTTAACTTTAGCATTCATTTTGTAAATTCTTTCTCACATCATCTGTTGACAAATTTTTAAGCTTTTCATATAGCTTAATTTCATCTTCTGACAAATCATGAGAAAATTCAATACTTACTGTTACGATTAAATCACCGATTTTGCCATTCTTTTTTATCCCTTGTTTTGCAATACGGAATTTTTGACCTGAGCAGGTGTTTTTCGGAAGTTTTAATTTTATTTTCCCCTCAAAGGTTGGAATAGTAATTTCTTCACCTAATGCTGCTTCAAACGGTGTAATAGGAACATTATAAAAGATGTTTAATTTATCAAAGTGGATTTTGGTTTTTGTTTCAATTTTGATATTTATGTATAAATCACCATTTGCGCCTCCGTTTTTGCCGGAACCTCCTTCTCCTTTTAGACGAAGTTTTGCTCCGTCTTTTATCCCTTTGGGAATTGTTACTGTGATTTTTTTCCTTTTAGAAATTTCGCCAGAGCCAAGGCATGCTGAACATTTTCCGCCATTGACGAATCTATGCCCAAAACATTTTGGGCATGTTTGTGTTGTTAATATGTGGATAATTCTTTTGCTTCCTGTAATGACTTCTTCTGGGGTAATCACAACATCTGTTGTGATGTTGTCCCCTTTTTGCGGTTTAGAGTTTTCTTTGTTTTTTTTATGTTTTTTTAATTTTAATAACCAGTATTTAATTGTTTTGATAAAAGAGTTATTTCTTTTATGTTCTTTTTTCTTGTTTTTGTGGGCATAAAATTTTTCTTTATCTAAATCTACACTTGATGTGTAGTTTTCGTTTTTAGTTTTTGTTTCAGTGTAAGATTCTTCAGCTTTTTTAGCGGAAGTTGTTGTTTTTTCTTGCTTAAAAAATCCTTTAAGGGTGTTGTATCTCTCTCTTTCTTCGTGGTTAGAAAGGATTTCGTAAGCTTCTGTAATATCTTTAAACATCTGAATAGCATCAGGTGATTTGTTAATATCGGGGTGGTATTTTCTTGCCAATTTTCTGTAAGCAGTTTTGATTTCGTCAGTTGAAGATTCAATGCTGATACCCAAAATTTCATAATAATTTTTTGTATTATTAAACGCCATACTATTTATCTAATGATAAAAATAAAAATTTCAACATCTGCAGTTGACTTAATGCTCATTAATTGAATAAACGAATATTTTAAGTTGTTCCCACTTGAAATATTCATTATAATAGATTATAATAAAAACACAGGGTGGTAGTTCCTAGGCTACCGAATCCCTTTTAGAAGTCTAAGCGGTTCTTAACTGTTAAGTTGAGAGCCGTTTTTTAATACAAATAAAATCAAAAAGATCAAAAATAAGCTCAAGTTGAAATTATCCATACCGACCCTCTTTCTAGTCGGGAATCAACCCGAAGTCTAAGTTAATTTGCAGGTTGATTTCTTTTTGAAAAGAGGATTCTTTTACCCTGCTATTTTATTTTCAATGTTCTAAATTTTATACAATAATAAATTCTGAAATATCTTTGCGGTATTTGATGCCGTCAAAGTGGATTTCTTCAAGGTCTTCGTATAAGTATTTTCTTGCACGGGATAGAGTTCCGGCACTTCGTGTTAGAGTGAATGCAGGTCCTTTTGTCGTTAAATATTTCCCGTCATTTGTCTTTTTTACATTGATAAAGTCAAGGTTTTCCAGATCTTCAATATTTTCAAGTCCGTTTATAATTTTGTTATTTTGTCTTGATAAGACGGTTGCAGATGTTGAAAAACGGTTGTTCATTTGGAGTTCTTCGTATTCATCAGAGAAAAATCCGTTTATGCAAGATGTGAAAATTTTGATTAAATCATCATCTATTAAATTTAGAACTGCTTTTGCATCGTGTTCTTGGAAGAAAGGTTTGAATTCATTTACGTAGAATTTGTCTTCTCCGGTAAGAGTACATTCAACCCCGAGGATTCCGATGTATGGAGATCCCTTTTTGTCAAGTGAAACAAGAGTGTTTCTAACGATATTTCCAACTCGTGAATAAATTATTTCTGATGTGTTGATGTCTGGGCAGTAGCAACCAATTCCATTTGTCAAAATTCCGCCGTTGCCGTCTTGGGTGAACTTGTAATTTTGAACAGATGTAATCGGTACGGCACTGTAACCGTCTGTGATGTAGTAAATTGTGAAACTTTTACCATAGGTGAATTCTTCTACCAAAACATTTGTTTCATTTTTTTGATAAAGAGTTGATAAAAATTCTCTGGCAAGACTCATTGTTGAACAAACCAGTCTATCATCAATTATACTTGAATATTCACTAACTTTTATTGTCACTGGAAAATTAATAGTTCTTAGGTAATCTTCTGCGAGTTGTTGTTTGTCAAAAATTCCGAATTTGGAAGTTTGAGCATGAATTTTGTAGATGAATTTTTTCCCTGCAACGTTATTCAATGCGATATTACAAGCATCTTTACTTGGTCCGAAGATGTTTTGATTGTTGGATTGGAAGAATGATACAATATCTGATTTTAAGGCTTTTTCTGATGTTGGGATTGTCAAGAAAATATCGTTTTCTAAAACAAAATTCAAAAGTCCTGTGATGTCTTCTTCTCGATAATCAATATTTGTGTAGATATCAGATGGAATTCCATTGCCTGATGCGATGAAGATTTCTCCGATTTGTGGATTCTCATGTAATTTTTTAGCAAGTGCTGAAGATACAGCACCTTTTCCAATGATTAAAATTTTCTTTTTTTCGTTTATCATAGGATAATTATACTACACAAAACGTATGATTTTTATTAAGTTATTTTAAGAATTCTTGAAGCTTTATGCTATAATGATGACAAAATACCAAAAGTCATTAAAACAAAATCAGTTGAGTAGTGTTATTATTAGATGTAAAATTCTCAAGAATGATGTAGAAAGGTAGCAGATGGCAGGTTTAGTTAATTTTTTATCAAACGTATTTCAAGCTCCGAGTGTGAAAACAGCGACTCCTGTTGTAAGACAAACTTCAAACAACCCATATAGCAACAATCCGTTTGTAAACTATAATGGAAATAGTTTTTCATCTCGTTATTATGCGCAAAACAAACCTGTTAAAGGCGGATATTTTGCCGGATATTATAACGGTAAACAAAATATTGTCGGTCGTAGGTTATTTGTTGAAGTTTAGTCATTAATCGCAGTTTATGCAAGCTCCGGTATCAGGGTCGAATTCGTAGTCTTGGTTATAATAATCAGCTTTGTTAGGCATTTTGTAGTTGTTTTTCATTAGAGCATTGAAGCATTCTGTACCGGTATCACAAGTCCCTTTGTTTCTTGTAACTTGTCCATGTATCAATCCGGTTTTTGTTATACCAAATTGGAATAAATCCCTACCAATAATATTGGGTCTTTCCGGTCCGTTCACATCTATTGTAATCCATGCAATGTCTTCTGCTCCCTCTCCTGTTTCAGGAACATAACCTATTACCGCACCATTTTTGAGTTTTATTGCATCATTAGGTCTTGAGTTATAGGTATCATTGGTTACTCCATCTAGAGTTTTATAGGTATCAGCCCAGCATTCAGTAGTATCTACGCATTTTTGAGCATCATTCAATTTGCCGAAAAATCCGTCAGCGGTTGCCAAATCTGTATCGCTAAGGTCTTTAGTTCTTTTCAAGACTAATTGGTCGCTAACGATTTGTTGAATTGCACCAACATTACTTTTCAAACTTGTTGCGAGTGTATTGTTGTGAATTTTGTTTATTGTGCTCGGTATAGCCATTGCAGCGATAGCTCCAATGATTCCGAGTGCAATAAGTAATTCTGTTAAAGTAAAAGCTTTTTTATTTATCATTTTTATTCCTTTGTTTATGAATCTGAATCCTCACGATTGCTTGGTATATCTTCATCTTCTATACCCTTGCCACTGCCTCTTTCTTCTTCTTTTTCTTTGGCATTGTCATAGAAAGATTCATTAGTATTCCAATATTTATCATCTTTAGGCATTTTCCAGTTGTTTCTCATAAGAGCATTGAAACATTCTGTTGTTTCATCGCATGTTGTTTCGTTTTGGGAACCGGAACCTCTTATGCTTCCATTTTCAAAGATTATTATTCTAAATAAATCTCGTCCAATAATATTTGGCTGTTCCGGACCGTTTACATCTATATAAATTCTTGCAAATTCATTCTTTTTTAATCCGTTATCTATTTCGGATTTATCACCTTGTTTCAAGGTTTTAGTGTATTTATAAGATAGAGTTGCACCATTTTTTAATTTTATGCCCTCTCCATCTTTAGGAATTGCCGGTTCATAAGCATCTATTCCTGAGATTGCTTTGTATTTTTCTCCCCAGCACTTTGTATCCTTTGTACAAGTTTGGGATTTGCTCAAAAGAGCATAAAAACTTTCGGCACTTTTAAAATCTGTATCATCTAAACTTTGTGTTTTATGTTCAACTTTTTGGTCGTCAATGATTTGTTGAATAGCAACAACGTTATTTTTTAATTGTGTTGCTAAAATATTATATTGAATAGTACTTATGATGCTTGGAATTGACAAAACAGCAATGACACCAATGATTCCAAGTGCGATAAGTAATTCTGATAAAGTGAACGCTTTGTTTTTATATCTCATAAAAATTCCTTTATTTTTCATTCTCTAAATATTTAGGGTCAAATCCGGATTGTTCCAGTAATAAGTAACAGTTAAATGCCGATATTGATGATGCATTAGATTTACATGTCTTTTCGTTCTTTTTATCTTCTGAAGTATTAGAGTTACTTTGGTAAATTCCACCAACATCTCCAACATGAGAATTCATTGTGTCTGTATTATATACAACAACTCCGAACAAATCTAAACCTGATACATTTGGTCCATCAGATCCATTTACATCAATAAGATATTGTTGCCAATAAACTTTATTTGTATCAGTTGTATCTGCAGGTCTATCATTTGTTGTTTGGCAAATTCTGACACCATTCTTTAACATTGCAGATGCTTTGCAACTGTTAGCGGTAAAAGCTCCTTTATTATAATTTGTATATTGAACACTTGGGAATAACGAACCATCTTTTGCGGTTCGAATAGCATTCAAGTTTTTTAAAAATTCATCAGGTTTTAAGTAAATATCTGTTGATGTGAGATCTTTTGCACCTGTCCTAACAAGTTCATTCTGTACAGCATTGGTCAAGTTTCCAACTGTACCTTGAAGAGATGAAATCATTGCTCTATTGGTTGTGTCTTTTATTAACCCTGGGATTACTAGTGCTGCCAATACCCCAACTACTGTTAAAGTTATTAGGACTTCACTAAGAGTAAATCCGTTTTTCATCTTAATCATAACCAATCCTCGTGTTTGTCTTGAATGACGTATATTGTATATTACTATTTTAACATTATTTTGCAAAAAGTTCAATTGCCTTGACGGAATATTTTGAGCAAGTTACAATCTAAGTGTATATAAGGTGAAGGGAGTAGAAAATGACTAATATACAAGTTTCACAAGAAATTCAAGAAAAATGCTGCGTTAAACGTGGTGTAAAAGGATCTCCAGCTCCTATTCCTCAAGAAGGAGCTTGGACAAAATGTAAAGAAATTAAAGATATTTCTGGTTTAACTCACGGTTGTGGTTGCTGTGCACCTCAACAAGGTACTTGTAAATTAACTTTAAATGTTAAAGACGGTATTATCCAAGAAGCTTTAGTTGAAACAATCGGTTGTTCCGGTATGACTCACTCTGCTGCTATGGCTGGTGAAATTCTTCCTGGTAAAACAATCCTTGAAGCTTTGAACACTGACCTTGTTTGTGATGCTATCAACGTTGCTATGAGAGAATTGTTCTTACAAATTGTTTATGGTAGAACTCAAACTGCTTTCTCTGAAAACGGTTTACCTGTTGGTGCTGGTCTTGAAGATTTAGGAAAAGGCTTATGCTCTATGGTTGGTACTATCCACTCTACTAAACAAAAAGGTGTTAGATACCTTTCATTAACTGAGGGTTATATCTTAGAATTAGGTTTAGACAAAAATGACGAAGTTATCGGTTACAAATTCGTTAACCTTGGCAAAGTTATGGATGCTATCAAAGCAGGTGTTGACCCTAAAGAAGCTTACGAAAAGAATATCGGCACTTATGGCAGATTTGCTGATGCCGTTAAAACTATCGACCCTCGTAAACAATAAGAATTCTTATTGAAATATTGTTAATGTAGTATTAATAGAAAAAGGAAAATAAATTATGGCAAATTTTGAAGGAAAAGATAGACGTGAAGCTACTTTGAAAAAAGTTTTACCAGAATATGGTTTCAAAAACTTAGATGAAGCTCGCGAATTATGTTTATCTAAAGGAATTGATGTTGATGCAATTGTTAAAGGTATTCAACCTATCGCATTTGATAACGCATCATGGGCTTATACATTAGGTTGCGCTATTGCAATCAAAAAAGGTATTAAAAATGCGGCTGATGCAGCTGAAGCAATTGGTCTTGGTTTACAAGCATTTGCAGTTCCTGGTTCAGTTGGTGACAGAAGACAAGTTGGTATCGGTCACGGTAACTTAGGTGCTATGTTATTGAGAGAAGAAACTAAATGTTTCTGTTTCTTAGCTGGTCACGAATCTTTCGCTGCTGCTGAAGGTGCTATTGGTATCGCTAGAAATGCTAACAAAGTTAGAAAAGAACCTCTAAGAGTTATCTTGAACGGTTTAGGTAAAGATGCTGCTTATGTTATCTCTAGAATCAATGGTTTCACTTATGTTGAAACTGATTATGACTACAAAACTGGCGAGTTGAAAGTTGTTAAAGAAACTCCATTCTCTGACGGAGAAAGAGCTAAAGTTAAATGTTACGGTTGTGACGATGTTAACGAAGGTGTTGCTATTATGCAAAAAGAAGGCGTTGATGTTTCTATCACTGGTAACTCAACTAACCCAACTAGATTCCAACACCCAGTTGCTGGTACTTACAAAAAATGGTGTACTGAAAATGGTAAAAAATACTTCTCAGTAGCATCAGGTGGTGGTACTGGTAGAACTCTTCACCCAGATAACGTTGCAGCTGGTCCTGCTTCTTACGGTTTGACAGATACTATGGGAAGAATGCACGGTGATGCTCAATTCGCTGGTTCTTCTTCAGTTCCTGCACACGTAGAAATGATGGGTGTTATCGGTATGGGTAACAACCCAATGGTAGGTGCTACTGTTGCATGTGCCGTTGCTGTTGCTGAAGCAATGAACAAATAGTTAAATCTTTTGGCATGCGTCATTAGATTTTAAACAATAATTAAAGGCTCGATAGTTAATTCTGTCGAGTCTTTTTTCATGACATTAAAAATCTTTGCAAAGAAAAATGTTAAGCAAAAAATGTGGTTTTCTATTCTTTTTATATAACTAATATATACTCGAAATATACAATATAAGCAGGTTTAAGAAATATTAACAACATTAAAATAAAAAAGGCAATTTTCGAAAACAAAAAACGTTTATAAAAGAGTAAGGGGAATGCAAAAGACATTCAAAGGAAAAAGAAAATTAAATTCTAAATTGGTTTAATTATTTTAAAAAGTGAAAAAGGATTTAAGTAAAACAAGTTTTTTATACTCTCTCTCTCTTAATATCCTCGTGTTTATTTAATGTTGCCATAACTTGGCAACTTTTTTTTTCTTTGTGGCTGGGCTTTATAGGAAATTAATTTAATTCGTAACAAATTCAAATTTTAATTCTTGTGCCAAATTTGTGCCACTCAATAGAAAAATAGTTTGCGTAATCTCAAAACTTTTATATGTTTTTATTCTTATTTATTTTCTTTTAATAAAATTTTTACAAAAAAAATAGCATAAAAAACGAGCTGATTGAATTTCAACCAACTCGTTTTTAAGTTTTAATAATTTTAGCAAAAACTAGTTAGAACCGTTTAGCAATCCGTATGCTGCGTCCCAACCACTGATTCCGCCTCTTGTTTTGAATTTCGCAACTTGGTTAGTACTGTTTTTTCTGTATTTTTTCATATCTTTTGTTACTTTTGCTGCTAATTTTTTGTTTTCTTTTCTTGTTGCCAAAACTGAGTTTGCATAAGTTAAGAAGTTTTTGTATTCATTACAAGCATAGCCGGCTTTAAGTTTTGCAGGGTATGCATAACCTGTGTAATCATAAACATTCATTGCTCTTTCAGCATTTGCCGGTTTACCTTGGATTGCTTCCCAATATGTGCTTGTTTGTTTTGTTAGAACAACAATGATTGCTAATGGGTTATATCCAGCATTTGCCATTAAGTTAACAGCGATTGTATCAGCTTCTTTTTCTTTTTGTAAGCTTGAATAACTTGTTGCTAATGTTGTTGCTGTTTCATTTGTTGTGATATTTGTATCTGTTGCAGCTTGCAATAAAGATACAACTTTTCCTCTTGATGCGTGACCTGCAATAATATGACCTAATTCGTTTGCAACTACTGCGGCAACTTCGTTATCATTTCCTGCATAAGCTAATTCGTTAGTTGATACATTTACGACTTTGTTTGTTGAGTAGTTTGAGTTGTCAACAACTCCTGAAACTACTGTAAATTTAACGTTTGTTGCAGAAATTCCATTTTTAGTAAGTAAAGTTTGACCGACTGTAGGTACTCTGTTTGTTGCATTGTACGTTGTTGCGGCAGATACAGGGATTGCAACCGCAATTGCAACGAACAGTGAAAATAAAACTTTTTTCATAAAACTATTCTCCTTATATGATACACACCAATATTTTATTACAAAATAAGTTTTTGTAAAATATTATATTTAGAAAGTTTATTGATTTTATTTTGTTTCTAATTTAGTATAATTTTGTCATAACAGAGTTTTTATAGGAGTAAAAAATATGTTAGAAAAGTTAGAAAAATTCCAAATTTTAGCCCTTGCAGTAGTTCTTGCTTTGGGCGGAATTATTGGTGCAAAAATTATAACTGGTGCAATGGCAAAAGATGTTATCTATGTAACCGGTTCTTATTCTCAAAATGTCATTTCTGATAGTGGTAGATTTGAATTTACTATTCACTCAAGACAAGCAAATAAGGCTCAATGTTTTTCAACTTTAAATAAGCAACGGCCATTGGTTATTAAATATTTGAAAGACAAAGGCTTTGCTGAAAATGATATCGATATTAAAGCATTACAAGGTTATGATGTTTATAATATTAATTCTAATGGAATGACAACAAATCAAGTTATCGCTTATGATGCAACTCAAAGAATCTCAGTTAAATCAAAAGATGTTCAAAAAATAAAAACAGTTTCAAATGAAATTACAGATTTAACTCAACAAGGGATTGATATTGGTGTTGAAGAACCTTCATATTTTTATTCAAAATTGCCGGATTTGAAAGTCAAAATGCTGGAAGAAGCTACTAAAGATGCCAAACAACGAGCTTCTGCAATGCTAAAAGCTACTCATAATAGAGTAGGTAAAATTCAATCTGTAAATATGGGGGTATTCCAAATTACTCCTGTTGATTCTACGAATGTTTCTGATTCTGGAATCAGTGACACTACATCTATTGAAAAGAAAATTACATCTGTTGCAAATGTAACTTTTAGGGTAAAATAATTCATTTTTAACAAAATAAGGGACGGCAGGTTCTATTTGAACCTGCCGTCTTACTTTATTTAGATTTTAATCAAGAAAAACTTACTATCTTTAAGAGCTACAACTTTATGCTGTATATCTTTTTTGAACATTAAAACTTCACCCTTATCAATTTTGAATTTTTGAGCATCAAAATGCAGTTCAATTTCGCCATCAATTACATAAACGGCAGCATCGGCTTTTGAAGTGTGGGTATCAATTATTGCATCTTTTTTTATTGCTACAATATTGAAACTACTCTCATTGTTTTCCATTAATGGTTTTCTGATAAATTTGTCATTTTCAATGTCAATAATATCTTTTGCTTTCATTACATTGTAGAACATTAGTATCCTCCTTTGTTTTGTACAAAATTACTTTAACTAAGAGGATAATTTTTGGCACTTCTACAATGTAGCTATTTTTTATATTGAAATATCAACCTTTTCACCAATATTAGAAGCAATTTTATTTATTTCTTTATTTAAGTTAAAATTTGGGATTTCTTTCAAATGGTTAACAATCTCTTTTATTTTTTCATTTTTTTCAATTGCAGATTTTGCAATTATTATAGCTTTCTTATAATAACCCTCATGTCCTGGGAATTTTTGAGATGTGCTTAAATATAATTCTCTACCCTCGCTATATGTATGAATGCCCATTGCTGATTTTAGCAGTGGTTTTGTTGGAACAAGTTGTCCAAATGATGTGTTTTGAGTATTGTTTTTTATTTTCATATTTTTTTTAAATCAGAACATGAATTTTTTTGCTATTTAAATTTTTGAAATATTACCCAACTGATTTATTACTATGCAATTGAAATATTTTATACAGTTTTGAAAAATAAATATGATATATATTTTAAGGGAGAATGAACATGGTTGAAGCTCAGATTGAGAAACGCTGTAATAAATTTGAAAATTTTTTAACAACAGCACAAGGAGAGGATTTATTTGACAAAGCTAAAAAGGTTAGTCAAATTTTAAATAGTGGTATTTTAACTGGGAATGAGGGTTTAGGAATGCGAGCATTGGACAAGGTTTCTGGAGAATATTTTATTAGAGAAAAAGACGGAAAATCTCATTCTGTAATTATGTTTGGCTCTAATTCGTATTTAAATATGTCAACCCACCCTAAAATTTTGGAGGCTGCAAACTCTGCATTGAACCAATTTGGTTATGGCATGGGTGCAGTATCAAATTATGTCGGGGTTACTGATATTCATAAAGAATTAGAGGAACGAATTGCAAAATTTTATGACTGCGAGGATTCAATAGTTTTTCCTAGTGGTTACGGAACTAATGTTGGTGTGATTTCTGCTTTGTGTAATACGGGTGATGTGATAATAAATGACAGTGCCAATCATTCATCAATTTTTGATGGTTGCAGACTCTCTAATGCCGAAATTAAAGTTTTTCCACATTCTGATATGAGGGCTTTGGAGAGAATTTTGAAGAGAATTCCTAAAGAGCAAACAGGTCGTTTGATAATTACTGATGGCATTTTTTCAATGGACGGAGATATTGCAAGACTTGACGTAATTACATCTCTTGCAAAGGAGTATAATTGCAGGGTTATGGTAGATGATGCCCATGGCGTTGGTATTGTTGGAAAAACAGGACGAGGGGCTGCAGAATTTTATAATGTGATGGATAAAATTGATTTGAATGTCGGTATGTTAAGTAAATCCCCTGGAGGATTAGGTGGATATTGTGCTGCAAGTTCTGAAATTGTTCAATATTTAAGACTTTATGCAAGAACTTATTTCTTTTCAACTTCATTGCCCGCTTCAATTGTGGCCGGATTAAATGAGGTGTTTAAACTTTTTGAAACTGACGAAGCAGGAAGAAAAATGCTTTGGGATAAAATTAACTATATGAAAATGAAATTGACTGAATGTGGTTTTGATATCGGGCATTCGCAGTCTGCAATAATTCCCGTGATGATTTATAATGAAGAAAAGTTGTTTAGAATTCATTCAGAACTTCGAAAATTAGGCTTGTACACAAATATTGTAACGTATCCTGCAGTTAGACGTAAGGAATGTCGTTTAAGACTTTGTGCAATGAAAGAATTAACTTTTGACCAAATTGATAGAGGTATAGAGATTTTGAAACAAGTTTGTAGAAAATATGGAATTATTTAATTCCGTTATTTTAAATAACTCATATTTTCATAGTGTAAAACATGATACGTGCAACCCCAGCCATCGCTATTTTTGTTGCAAGTATATCCTGTTTGAGGAGCTCCTAATGCGTATAAACCTTTATCTCTAAACCATGAAAAACAAAATAAATCTCTTCCAATTGTGTTGGGTTGTTTGGGACCATTTATATCTATATAAAAATCAATTATTTCATTATTTGACCATTTTCCAAAACTTAGTGATGTTCCATTTAGTAATACGACTCGATATAGGTTATTCCCTCCATAAGCATTTGCACTACTTCCATTCAAATATTTGTAGTTTTTAGTCCAAGTACATGTGCCTCCTGTAATACCACAATCTTGAGCAATTTTCATGGCAGGTAAAAGATTTTGAGCAATTAGAATAGAATCTTCTTTCTTATAGGTATATTCGCTACTTGAGAATTCCCAATCATCAGGGGTTCCCACATCTTCCTGTCTGCTTCGAATTGCTTGAGCTAAAATTGAATATGTTTGTTTCAATTTTGTCACTGTTTGCTTTTCTTGATATTTTGCAAGCAGAGTTGGTATTGTCATTGCTGCAACAATTCCAATTATACCAAGTGTAATTAAAACTTCGGCAAGTGTGAATGCAAGTTTTATTTTTGTTGATTGCATAGTTTTTCCTCTCAATGTAAAGTTGTTATTTTTAGGCATAAGTACTCCGTTCTAGTTAGGTAATATACCGAATATAATCAGTATATTACCTAATATAATATATATCATAACAAAATGCAATATACTAGAATGAATTTATGGATATGACTGATTATTTTAATGAACTAGCCCGAAATATGAGAGTTGAACGGGCAAGGTTAAATATCTCGCAATTGAAATTAGCAGAAATGGCAGATGTGTCTTTAGATACAATAAATATGATAGAGCGTGGTGTTGGAAATCCTAAATTATGTACTGTTATTTCTATTGCTAAAGCTTTAAATGTTGATTTGAATACTTTAATAAAATTATAAACAGTACTAAAAAAGAGCCATTAAAGGCTCTTTTAAAAATTTTCCCCAGTATTGATGGTAGTAGAACATTTAATATTCAGAACAAGATATAACTAGAAAATGGGACTTCATTAACTCATATTTCTGCTATAATATAATCAAGATGTTTTATAATTAGGGAAATTTAATGTATAAACCGCCATTTGAAATTACATCAAAAATAATAGAACTTATCTCAAATATTTCGGAAAGAATTGGCGAGATAAATTATCTTCAGAATAATCCCTATCATATTAGGTTGCGAAAAGAAAATAGAATTAAGACAATTCATTCTTCTTTGGCTATTGAAAATAATAGCTTGAGCCTACAACAAATCACGGCAATAATTGAGGGTAAACATGTACTTGGAAATCCTAACGAGATTAAAGAGGTAAAAAACTCTATTCAAGCTTACGATTTGCTTTTAATACTTAATCCATATAACGAAAAAGATTTACTAAAGGCTCATAAGCTTATGATGCAAGACTTGGTAGAAAGAAATGGAAAATATAGAACAGACGGAGTTGGAATCTTTGATGGAGAGAAAGTTGTTCATATTGCACCAGCTGCAAGTAGGGTGCCAGAACTTATGTTTGACTTATTTGAATGGTTAAAAACAAGTGATGTACATCCTCTTATAAAAAGTTGTGTTTTTCATTATGAATTTGAGTTTATTCATCCATTCCAAGACGGTAACGGAAGAATGGGGCGTTTGTGGCAGACTGTAATTTTGAAAGAATGGAAGGAAATTTTTGCTTGGCTTCCTGTTGAAACTTTAATAAAAGAAAATCAAAAAGAGTATTATAACGCTCTCGGGACAAGTGATAGTAATGCAAATAGTACTAAATTTATTGAATTTATGCTTTTACTAATTTTAAGTACAATAGATGAAATTATAGAAACAGAAAAAAAAGTTACTGTAAAGGTTACACAAAAGGTTACTGTAAACCAACAAAAGATTCTTAATTTAATAAAAGAAAATCCATTTATAACGCAAGAAGAACTTTCTGAAATTGTTGGAATCTCAAGAAAAAGTATAATTTCAAACATGAAAAAATTGCAAGAAAACGGACTACTAAAACGTATCGGTGCTGATAAAAACGGATACTGGCAAGTAGAAGAAAAGTCTTTATAATTTTATAAAAACATTAAAATCTACTAATGATTTTTAAGTATTCTTTTTGTGATTCTAAAACCATCTCCGAAATAAAGTTGATAAAGTCTGTATTATTGTCTTTATTAGTTTCTTGTAATGCTGAAATGTAATCTGCTCTTACAACTGGTGGTATTACAACAATATTGTCGCCACTTTGTAATAATGCCAAATTCATTAATAACCTTGCTACTCTGCCATTTCCGTCCGCAAATGGGTGAATGTTCACGAAAATTATATGTACCATTGCTGCATATTCAACTGGGTGCAACTCGGCTTTTAATTTTGGTAACTGCAAAACAAATTCATGCATTTTCTTATCAAGTTCTTCTAGTTTTGGTCGCTCTACATCAGAACCTGTAATTATGACTTGCGAAGCTCTATATTTACCTGCTTTTTCACTGTCAATTTTTTCGTAGAATAAATTATGTAATAGCTTAATGTCATTTTCTGTAAAAGTTTTGTTTTGAGATAATTTAATTATTTCATCAAAAGCTTTTGCGTGTCCTACTGTTTCGTAGTGGTCTTTTAGAGGTTTTCCACCGATTGTAATGCCATCTTCCAGTATAACTTTTGTTTAAGCTAGGCTAAGAGTGTTGCCGTCAAGGGCATTTGAAGCATAGGTTAAACCAATTTTGTAATACTCTTTTACTTGAGCTAATGCTTCGTTGGAGAGTAGTCACAAAGCATTAATTTTAGCCTTATATTCATCATTTTGAGCAAAACAATTTCTATACATTTCTTGAGCTAATTGTAACATAAAAAGCAACTATCACAGATTTTTCAAATGTTGTAATTTTGTAATAGTTGTTACTTTTATATCTTATAATTAATTCCGTGCTTTTTGAAAAGTTTGTTATAAAAATCGGCAAACTGTTTTAGCCTGCTTTCTGTTAATACCATTGGTAAAAATGGTTTGATTTTTGTATCTTGCCAGTTGTGAAGGTGTTGTTTTGTATAGCTTTCGATAAATTTATTAACAAATTTCCTTGTATCTTTATCTAGTGATACCGAATTTTCATTCTCAATTATTTTGACCAGTTTTTCTGCTACTTGGTGATAATATGGTTGGACTTTTGGGTTGTTTTTAATATTGTTTAATATTTTTAATGTTACATAACTTGTGGTTAAATTTGGTTTAAGTCTGCATTTCAGATGAAATGGTATAGCACTTGGGTATGCTTCAACATTTAAAGTTTTTATTCCGTTTTCTTTAAATTCTATAATGCTCGAAAGTCGCAAAATTTCTCCAAGTCCGTTTCTTCTTTTGGGTAAGTGTGCTTCTATATAGCCGTATTTAATCGTTGCATTCGATTTGTTTATCATATATTCGTAATGCCCAAGTTTCGATTTTTTTTCATCTATAATGATTGTATTTATATTAAGTGCATCCTTGTTGCTCTTTGCTTTACTTGTTGTTGTTTTAATATAGCCTGTGCCATTCTTATATTTGACGGGAGTTTTTTGTAGGATTTTATAGGTGTTTGATTTACTGGAAACATTTTTAAACCTCAATGACAAATTTGTATTGTTAGTGTTACTTCCCAGCCATCCAAATAGATTAAAGTTGTTAAATTTTGGTAATATCCTAAACATATAGAAATTTAAAGACTGTGAATAAAAATTTTTGTCGCAATGTAAAAGAATATTAATAGGAAATTATTGAAACAGAAAAAGGGTTACTGTAAATACAGCAAAAGAGCCATCTAAGTGGCTCTTTTTACAAAAAAATACGCCCGGCGCGATTCGAACGCGCGACCCTCTGCTTAGAAGGCAGATGCTCTATCCAGCTGAGCTACGGACGCTTATTCCGTCAAGCAAACTGCTTACAGTTCTATATTACCATGAAAAAATTTTCTTGCAAGTGTTTCTTTTATAAAAGAGAAGTGTCTCTTATTATTTTTTGTATAAATTTTAGTTTTTTAGGGTCTTTTTTTATATATTCAAGATGTTTTTCGATATCTTCTATTATATTTTTGGTCGAATAATCTTCGTTTTTCATAAACAACTCATAAGGATTTATTCCAAGAATTGGCGGAATTTTTTCCAATGTTTCTGCTGTTAAAAAATTTATTCCTCGTTCAATTCTACTCAATGTTTGTTGTGAAATATTAAGCATTTCTGAAAATTCTTCTTGTGAATAACCTTTCAGTTGTCTGTAGTGTTTTATATTATTGCCTAATATCTGTTTCAAATCCATAAGTATCTCCCTATATCAATTTTAGATATTATATTCCTTATTAACATAACGTTTGTTGTTTAAAGTATTGATTAATACTCGTTAAAAGTGTATAATTGAATAAGGTTACAACTTTTACGTTTTGAAAGGATTTAATGAATGACGCAATTTAATAATAATAAAGCTTTTACACTTGCAGAGGTATTGATTACTCTTGGAATAATTGGTGTGGTTGCGACAATTACGATTCCAATGTTGATGACGAAATATCATAGAATTATTGTCGAAAACAGGTTAAAAGATTCTTATTCAATAATGTCTAATGCTGTTAAAATGGCGGAAGAAGAGTATGGTGTTGGTTTTGAGCCAACAGATGTTTTAACAGGTATAGGTTGGAGTCCGAAGAATTCAAAAATCGTTTTTGAAAAATATTTTAGGCCTTTTATGAAAATTAATTATGAATATTCTCATGATGATTGTGTTGAACTTTCAAAGGCATACGGTCAAAATCCAAATTCAAGTATGTATATTGATTATAATGGGGCATGTTATAGTTTACCAAATGGTGTATCCATTATATTTTGGGCAGGGCGAAAAGATACCAATTCTCCATATTTAATGTCTGCCCAATTTAGAGTAAATCCAACAAAGAAAAAACAAATAGAAGGTATTGATGTGTTTGGTTTTCAAATATTTAATTCTAATAATGGTTTAGTTGTAACTTCTGGTTTAGATCAAATTGGCTTTGAAGTTTCTGATGAAAAGCTTATTGAATCTTGTGGCTCAAATTCTGATAGAATTTCTGTTAATGGATATAGTTGGGGAAGAAGTGCTTTTTGTATGGAATTAATCAAACGAAATAGCTGGAAAATCCCTGCAAATTACCCGTTAAAGTTCTGACACATTCTTTTTGCAACTGAGAATGTTTAATATATAATTGACTTATAGAGTAGTAAATTATAAGGAAATTATTATGCTAACCGGAAATGAAATTAGAAAATTATATCTAGATTATTTTAAAAACAAACGTCAACATACTATTGTTGAAAGTTCAAGTTTAGTGCCGGACAATCCTACTGTTTTGCTTACAACAGCAGGCATGTTACAATTTTTACCAATATTTTTAGGTATTAAACCTTGTCCGTACGAACCAGCTCGTGCAACTTCTTGTCAAAAATGTGCAAGAGCCGGTGGTAAAGATTCTGATATTGAAAACGTAGGTAGAACTCCTCGCCACCATACATTTTTTGAAATGTTAGGAAACTTTTCTTTTGGTGATTATTACAAAAAAGAAGTTATTCCTTGGGCTTGGGAATTTGTTACTGAGGTTTTGAAACTTGATAAAGATAGATTGTGGATTACGATTTATGAAACAGATGAGGAAGCTTTTGATATTTGGAGAAGTGTTGGAGTTCCTGCTGAACGTATTAAGCGTAAGGGTAAAAAAGATAACTTCTGGGGACCTCCTGGAGCATCTGGTTCATGCGGACCTTGTTCAGAAATTCATTATGACTTAGGCGAAGAATACAAATGTGATGACCCTAATTGTGGTATAGATACTTGCGAATGCGATAGATGGGTTGAAATTTGGAACTTGGTATTTACTGAATTATATCAAGATGAAGAGGGAAACCAATCACCTTTGGGCAAGAAAAATGTTGATACCGGCATGGGCTTAGAACGTATTGCAATGGTTTGCCAAGGAGTTGTTTCTACATTTGAAACGGATTTGTTAAGACCAATTATGGATAAAGTTTCAGAAATGAGCGGTGTTCCTTACAAAAAATCTGAAAAAACAGATGTATCTTTGAGAATTATCACAGATCACGCAAGATGTGTTACTTTCTTGATTTCAGATGGTGTAATCCCAGGAAATGAGGGAAGAAGTTACGTTTTACGTATGATTTTGAGAAGAGCATTACGTCACGGCAAAATTTTGGGTATGGAATTACCATTCTTGTATAAATTGGTTGACGTAATTGTTGAAAATTATGGTGAAGCTTATCCTGATTTAGTTAAAAATAAACAAAAAATCATTGATACTATTAAAAAAGAAGAAGAACGTTTTGCTAAAACTCTTGATAGAGGGTACAAAATGTTAGATGAATTTATCAATGAGAAAAAAGATATTGATGGTGAAAGTGCATTCAAACTTTATGATACTTTCGGTTTCCCATTTGAGTTAACAAAAGAAATTGCCGAAGAACAAGGTTTGAAAGTTGATGAAGTAGGATTTAAGGCTGCAATGCAAGAACAAAAAGAACGTGCAAAGGCAGCAACTGCAAAAATCAGTGTAACAGGTGATATGAAATACGCAAAAATCGAAAAAGAAGTTGGCTCAACTGATTTTATCGGTTATACAGATAATGAATGTTTTGATGCTAAGATTTTGGCTCAAGTTGAGGGTGAAGGTTATGTTGATATCGTTCTAAATAAAACACCATTCTATGCTGAATGCGGTGGTCAAGTAGGTGATAGCGGTTACATTGAAAATGAAAACTTGAAAGCTGAAGTTTTAACAACATTCAAGGTGAATGATTTGTATGTTCACAGATGTAATGTTCTAAATGGTGAAGTTACAATCGGTGAAACAGTTAAAGCTTCTATTGATGTCTCTAGAAGAGAACAAATCCGAGTTCACCACACTTCTGCTCACTTACTTCAAGCTGCACTTGTAAAAGTTTTAGGTTCAGAAGTTAAACAAGCCGGTTCTTATGTTGATGAACATAGAATGAGATTTGACTTTACTTTCTCAAGAGCAATGACTCATGATGAAATTGTTAAGGTTGAAAATCTTATGAACAAATGGATTGGTGAGGGTTATAAAGTTAATACTAAAGTTATGGGTATTAAAGAGGCTGAATTAACCGGAGCTACTGCATTGTTTGGAGAAAAATACGGAGATACTGTTAGAGTTGTTTCTATTGAAAAAGATACAGAACATGGTGTTGATTGTATTTCAAAAGAATTCTGCGCAGGTACTCATGCAAGACAACTTGTTGATTTGAGAGTTGTAAAAATCGTTTCAGAAAGTGCAATCGCTGCAGGTACAAGACGTATTGAAGCTGCTGTTTCAAATTCAGCAATTGAATATTTGAATGCAAAATCTGCTGAGATTGATAAATTATCTACAAAATTTAAATCTCATTTTGATGAAGTTGTTGAACGTGTTGAAAAATTAACAGATGAAAATAAAGAACTTCAAAAACATGTTGAAAAGTTAGAAGAAGAAAATGCAAGAAACAAATTTGCATCATTTATTTCAAGAGCACAAGAAATTGATGGTGGTAAATTGTTTATTTCTAAAGTTGAGGGATTAAAACCAATCGGAATTAAAATTGGTTTGGAATATTTGTCTAACAAACTTGGAAACAGTGTAATTATTCTTGCAGGGGAAACTACAGTTGCTGTTAAGGTTTCAGATAACTTTGTAAAACAAGGAATTAACGCAGGTAAACTTGTTGGCGAAATTGCAAGAGCAACAGGTGCAAATGGTGGTGGACGTCCAAACTTTGCACAAGGTGGTGTTAAAGATTCTTCTAAGCTTGATGAAATTTTAACAAAAGTTGAAGAAGAAATTAAAAATAGCGCAAAAGTTCAAGCATAATTGAAGTTTGTAAATATTTGTTATAACCCTGTCAAATTTATTTTTGACAGGGTTTATAATTTACACAAATAGTAAAAAGGAGAAAAATATGATAAAAATTATAAAAACAAATACTTTGAACCCGTTTGACAAAGGATTTTTCGGAAAATCAATGGCTGCAAGGTCAAGAGATTTGAAAAATAGTGGAGAGCTTTTGACTCCATCAAAATCAAAATTAGATTGTATTGATGATTTAAATAATTTCTTTGTAAAGCAATCAATTGCAAAGACTCTTGAAAAAACTCCTGTTTCAGACACTTTTGCAAAATCTGAAATTGGTACTGACATTCCGTCATTCATCAAAAATGCAATAAAATAGTTTTGTAAAATAATTGTTAACTTTTATAAATGCCACCCAAAAATTAATCAATTTTCGGGTGGTGATTTTTTTTATATATATGTAGGTTAGGTAAAGGTATATTTAAAGGTGGTAGTTATGAACATTGGTTCAATTAGTCCTATTATTAATTATGGGAAAAGGATTTTAAAGGTTTATCCTGATGCAGCTATTGGGTTTAATACAGATATCATTGGTAAGGCAATGAGAGAAACCAAAGGAGATGTTTGGACAAGAGCAAAGGCCGGTTTTCATGCAATAGAAAATGATGTTGCTGCAAAATCTGCGACAGATGGTAATTTCTTTAAACGAATGTATAAAAATATTGTAGGTATGCCATCAACTATAAAAACTTCAGCAAAAGAGGGCTATGAAGCTGCGAAAGCTGCTGAAAAAAGCGGAATTTGGGGTGGCATTAAAGGTGCTACTAAAGGTTTTGGGAAAACAATGCCATTCTTATTTGCTGCTTTGACTATTTTAGGTTCTCTTCCCAATGCAATAACTGCAACTAAAGAACAAGGTATTGGGCAAGGTGTTGCCGAAATTGGTAAAACTGCTGCAAGGTTAGGTGGTGGTGCTGTAGGTGCGGCTATCGGTTCAGCTTTGTTACCTCCTGTTGGTGGTTTTATCGGTTGGTTTGTCGGTGATTGGTTAACCGGTAAAGTTGTTGGTAAATCTTATACTGAAAAAAAAGAGGAAGCCGCAAGTCAATTGGCGCAAGCTCAACCATATCAACAAATGCCTCAAATGGGACAACCAATTCAACCTGCATTTAGTGGAAGTATGACAAACCCTTTATATAATTATCAAGCTGCTCCTACTCCATACGATGATGATATAATGATGAAAAACTTTAATGTAATGGCTTAATTATTACCCCACATTTAATAAATAAAATATTAGCGGTCACTGATTTTAATTGGTGACTGCTTAATATTTCTTAATAATCGTAGCAATTTTTAATCTTAAAAATACTTTAGATATATACAGGGGATATAAATTTACGGGGAAAATAAAATGGGAATCGCAAGAGTTCTTTTTAGATATGGTTCAAAAGCTCTTAAATTGGCACCGGAAGCAATATTTGGAACAGGTTCAGAAGTTGCCGGTAAGGCAATGAGAAAAACATCTGGTTCAATTTTTGCTAAGGCTGAAGCAGGTGTTCGAGCATTAGAAAAAGATGTTGCAAAAAAATCAACTCAAGGTGGTTTTTTTACTCGTTTGTGGAAAAATGTAAAATCTTTTGCTCCTGATGTTTTTCATAAATATCCAAAAGCAGGTGTAAGAGCTGCAAAAATTGCCGGTAAAAGTACAACATTAGGGGCTTTAAAAGGTGTTGCAAAAGGGATTGCTAAAAAATTACCTTTTATTGGCGCTATTGCAACTGTTGCTTTTGAAATACCAAATATAATTGAAACCGCAAAAGATAAAGGCATTATGGCAGCTGCTGGTGAAGTATTAAAATCTTCTGCTCGATTAGGCGGTGGTGCTGCAGGTGCTGCAATTGGTTCTGCAATTTGTCCAGGAATCGGATCTATTGTTGGTTGGGTTGTTGGAGAATGGTTGACTAGTAAAGTTGTTGGAAAATCTTATTCAGAACAAAAGGCAGAGGCACAAGAGGCTCAAGCAGCGGTTCAAGGAACCCAAGCTGAAGCTCAACAACCACAACAATATACAGAAGAGCAAATTGCAAAATTGAAAGAACTTGGCATTACAGATGAAGAACTTGCTCAAGCTCAAGCTAACGGTTATACTTATGAAGAGGCACTAAAAGTCTTACAATCATCTGAACAACCGGAAACAACACAAACACAACAACCTGTTGTTGCTCAATCTGAGCAAGCTACTCAACCGGTTCCAACAGAAACACCACAAGTTGATACTCAAATTCCAAGCATATCAACTCCAATGATGAATCCGTTCAACAATCCATATAGCCCAATGAATTTGACTGCAGGTTTGAATAACAACTATATGAGTTCAATGACATCAAATCCATTAACTCAAAATAGTGTATTTGGCAACCCATATCAATCAACACCGGCTAATTTGTACAATAATGATATGTTATATCAACAAACTTTTGGAACTGCTTTACCTAGTCAAGGCACTCCATTAAATCTAGATGGTCAATATTTCAAATATGTTTGTTAATGAATATAAAAAATATACGAAAGGCGCTGCTTGATTAAGCAGCGCCAACTTTTTTACTGAATTACACTCCGCATACGTGGAAGTCACGTTCAGAAACAGATGATGTACATTCTAATAGTTGAGTTAATAAATTTTCAATTACTCTTTCAACTGTTTTCACTTCACCCTGTAATGCTCTGAAACTTTCTTCTTTTGATTCTCTTAAAGCATTGTTAAAAATTTTGTCTTGGTACATAAATTATACTCCTATTTATCTTAACAATATTATAATCGGTAACTTTTTTGAAAACTTTAATTTTTCATAAAAATATTGTTACAAAATTTCATTTTTAGTAGTTGTTTGAAATATTTTAAAGTAAAATATTATCATGTTTACAAAGGGGAAACTAAATGCTAAAGGACTTTGAATTGACAAATTACGACTTTTATTCTAACCGAAGAGATATGGAAATTATTTCTAATATTGTAGACGCATTAAAGAAAATTTTGGAAGAAGATAAAAAACAAGAACAACCCTTATTTTTGAAGATTTCTGATAATTTGATTCTTAATATTGCAAGAAAAGTTGTTCAAGAAAAGAAAAAAACTTTTCTTATTGGTATTACTGGTGAAAGTGCATCAGGTAAAACCGTATTTGTTGATAATACAATTAAGGCTTGTGTGAAAGATAAAACACAAGGAATTTATACTGTTATTAGATGTGATGATTACTACAAAGATACTTCAAAAGAATTAAAAGAAGCCGGTAGTTATGAAGAATTATTTAAAACAGGATTTAGCTTTGATACTCCAGAAGTTATTGATCTAGATTTGATGAAAAGCCACCTTGTAGCATTAAAAGAGGGTTTAACTATAAAATCTCCTCGCTATAACTTTGTAACATGTGAATCTGATCCAAATGGTGACGAAAAAAAGCCTGCTAAAGTTATTTTAACAGAGGGGTTATACGTTCTAAATGAGGGTGTGAGAGATATTATGGACGTTAAAGTTTATGTATTTACACCTCTCGAAGTTATTAAAGACCGATGGTATAGACGTGCCGCAGAACGTGGAAAAACCGGCACTGCTGCAGATTTGCAATTCGCAGATGTTAATAAGACTGCTCAAAAATATATTCGTCCGGCTTATCAAATTTCTGATGCTGTTATTAATGGTATGGTTAGTCAAGAATATATTCAAGAAATTACAGATAAAATTTTCTGTGCATTAAAAAATATTGTTTATTAATAGTTTGTTTTTTATAAAAAGAGGCGGACTTGTTTTACAAATCCGCCTTTTCAATTTAATTTTAAAATGCTTTTTCACATCTATTACATCTCGGTTGAGGTTGGATTGGTGCAGCACAACCGCAAGGTTCTCCTTTTTGAATTTTCATTCCATGTAATTTTTCGCATTTTGTAAGCTTTTGTTTCTTACATTTTTCTACTTTAACACATTTGTTACATTGCCTAAAGCCAGTAAATGGGTTTAAGCTGTTTGGACCTTCATAAGACCATGCAAATACACTCTGAGCAGGAATTGCTAAAAATGCCAATAAGGTAAATGTTGCTACTAAATTTTTCATACTATCTCCTATCTTTTTAGGTAAACTATTTGGTGACATTTTTATTTTATAAGTTTTAAGAGAGTTTTCCAATAACTAAATGGGGGAGTAACATTCCATAAAAATCCTAGCTATTTAAGGCTATTTTTGCAACAAAAAAGACGATGCAAAAATTACACCGTCTTTCTTGTTTTTATAATTTAAAAATTATAAGTTTGATTTTGTTTTAGCGATACTAGCATCTTCTAGCAAGATAACTTTGATTTCTTCACCATTTTTAGCACTGTAATTCAAACCTGGAGTAACTAAACCAGTAACTAAACCAACACCAGCACCAACAGGAGTACCGATAGCGATACCAGTACCTACTTTGTCTGGGCTAGGAATGAATGAGAAACCAACACCAGCACCAGTACCTACTGCAGTACCACCAACTGTGTATAATGCAACTTTACCAGCTGTCATCCAAGGACCTTCTTTAAGAGCATAGTCTTTGTAGAATGGTTTAGCATTTAAGTTAATAGTTTGCCCGTCTGGAGTAACTACTTTGTTCATTTGAACATATACTCTAGCATTTTTATTAAACCATTGAGGATCTTTAATATCTAATACATTGCCGTAGAAAGTAGATCCTGCAGGGATTAACAAAGTACCTTCATCAGTTTTGATATCTTCAGGGTTAGTGAATGTAACACCGTCACCAGAAGCATGTAATTTAGATTTGAATTGTTCGTTGAAAGCAACAACTAAAACGTTACCTTCTTTAACAACATTTCTTAAGTTAGTAACTGTAACTTCGTGGCTAGGAGCTTTTTTAACCATTGTTAAGTGTTCAGTTCCTAAAGTTGTTTCAGTTACATTTTTGTATTGATCTTTAACAAGGTCTAATCTTTGTCTTAATCTGTATAATAATACAGCAGCTTCAGCTCTTGTTAGTTCATCTGTTGGTCTTAATTGATTTTCATCAGGGTGATTTACGTAGATGCCATAAGATAATGTTTTAGCATAAACGTGTTTAGCCCATGCTGGAACAGAAGCTGAATCGGAATATTTAGATAAGATGTTGTTTTCATCAACATTACCATCAATAGTGATGTGGCTAATTACAGATTGAGCTTCATCTCTCAAGATAGAACCTTGAGGTTTGAATGTTCCGTTAGGATATCCGTAAACTAAACCTAATTGTTGAGATCTTGCAATTGGAGTATAATCGTCGCTAGATTTTGAAACATCTGAGAATTTAACTTTTGATTTTACTTCTAAGTTTTCATTCCCTAAAACTTTTAATAAAGCTTTAACAAATTCAACTCTAGAAATTCTGTTTTCTGGGTAAAAGTTACCATTAGTTAATGACATAACTGAATCTGTAACAACACTTTCAATTTCTGGTTGTGCCCAATATGCTTTTTCTACGTCATCAATACCATTGTAAGCAAGAGCTGGAACAGTGTTGATTGCAAGCATACCACAAACCAATAAACCCGCTAATAATCTTTTCATTTTCACTTCCTTTTCTTAAAAATGTAAACCAATTTTCATTATTATCATGTTTATTATATGATAATGTTAGAAAAATGTAAATAGCTACCCCAAAAAATATATCAGGAGGAAAAAATGAGAAATGTAGCAGCTACAAAAATCGTATCAACATTAGGCCCTGCCTCTAATTCAGAGGATATGATTCGTAAATTATACAGAGCCGGTGTAACCATGTTCAGATTAAATTCTTCGCATGGTGACATGGAAACACACAAACAAACTTTAGATTTTATTCGTAAAATCGAAAAAGAAGAACACACAGTTATCCCTGTTTTGTTAGACTTACAAGGTCCAAAAATCAGAGTAGGAAAATTCGATGAACCTATCGAAATCAAAGCTGGTGAAGTTCTAAAATTCAGACACCAAGACAAATACGAAGGCGATATTATCCCTGTTGATTATGAAGGTATCGCTGACGACGTTAAACCTGGTGATAAAATTCTTATCGATGATGGTAAAATCCAACTTACTGTTGAAAAATCAGAAAACAATATTGTTTATGCAAAAGTTTTAACTTCAGGTGCTATCAAACCTCGTAAAGGTTTGAACTTGCCTGGAGGAACTGCAAGTCTTAATATCTTGACTGAAAGAGATAAACAATTCGTTGAATTTGCTATGCATAACGATATTGATTATCTTGGTTTATCATTTGTAAGAAGTAAGGAAGATTTACAATTGTTAAGAGGTATTTTAGATAAAAATAATTCTCGTTTAAGAATTATTTCTAAAATTGAAAAACCTCAAGCTCTTGCAAATATTGATGATATCATTGAATATTCAGATGGTATCATGGTTGCAAGAGGCGATTTGGGTATTGAAACTCCAATTGAACAATTGCCAATCGTTCAAAAAACAATCATCAGAAAAACAAATGCCGTTAGAAAACCTGTTATTGTTGCAACTCAAATGTTGGAAAGCATGATTGAAAACCCAATGCCAACAAGAGCAGAAGCTTCTGACGTTGCAAACGCAATTATTGATGGTGCAGACGCAGTTATGTTATCAGGTGAAACTGCTGCAGGTAAATACCCTGTTGAAGCAGTTAGCATTATGAAGAAAATTGCAGAAGATATTAATAATAGCCAGTTCATGAGAAAGAATGAATTCCCATCAACTATCAGAACAGAAGAAAATGCAATTCCTATGTCAATTGCTGTTTCCGTTGCAGATACTTTGAAAAACTTACCTAAAGCTAAAGGTGTTATTGCCTTGACAGCAACAGGTTATACAACTGCTTTGATTTCAGAATGCAGACCATCTGTTCCAATTTATTCATTCTGTGCAGATGCTCAAGTTGGTAGATTTATGCAATTGTTCAACAGTGTTTCTTCTATCAAAGTTGATGATAAGAACATCGAAATTGATAAAAGTTCTCTTATCGAATTGAATGAATTCCTTAAAAATGAACTTGAAATGGAAGTTGGTGACTGTGTAATCATTACAGGTTCAGTACCTCACTTGATGTCAGGTCAATCTACAAACTTTATGAAAATCCACAAGATTTCGTAAGTTCGTTTGAATTGATATTCAAAAATAGAGAAAGCTCCGAGATTTGTTTTCGGAGCTTTTTTTATATTAAAACTTTTTATTATTTATTTGTTCAGGGTGAGCGGAATTTGATAAAATAATTTCATAATATTCATTTTTATCAATGTTTACTCCCATTGTTTTTACATCACAATATTTTTTCTTCTTTTTATTTAATAATTTTTTATAATCTTGTCCCATAAATACAATTTAACAAGAAAAAATAAATACGCAAGTTTGAATAGTGTAACAGTTATTAACATTAGCAGTTCATCACTTGCAAAAATAGTATCTTTATTATACGATTTAAGGTACGAACGTGCGTCGGTGGACTTTTGTGTGGAAAAAGTCATTAAACACCGATAAAGGAATTACATTTTAACTAAAGTAATGGATTAGAAATATAAAGGAAAGCAAAAATGAATCACCCTATTATTGATGAATTAGAAAAAAATTATTTAGGCAAAGACATTCCGAGTCTTAATGCCGGCGATACAGTAAAAGTTTTTGTTAAAATTATCGAAGGTAACAAAGAAAGAATCCAAGCATTTGAAGGTACAATTATCAAAATGCATGGTGCAGGTCTTAACAAAACTATCACTGTAAGAAAAGTATTCCAAGGTGTTGGTGTTGAACGTGTATTCTTAATCAACTCACCAAGAATCGACAAAATTAACGTTCTTAGACGTGGTGACGTTAAACGTGCTAAATTATACTACTTAAGAGAACGTTCAGGTAAAGCAACTCGTATTAAGGAAAAAATTGAAAAAAGATAAGACTCACATTCACTGGTATCCAGGACATATTGCAAAGGCTGAGAAAAAGCTGAAAGAACAGCTTTCTTTAGTGGATGCCGTGATTGAAGTTATTGATGCGAGATTACCTTTATCAAGCAATTATGACAATATATCGGGGCTTCTAAATGGAAAGCCTCGATTTTTGTTGGTTAATAAATCCGATTTGGTTGATAAAAATGAATTAAAACCATTTTTGGATTATTTAAAGAATGAAAACAAAATTTCTGTTATTTCTACAGAAGCAAAGAATAACAAAGATATAAATATTATTGTTAAAAAGGCAATTGAGTTATCCGAACCGAGAATTCAAGCTTTAATTGCAAAAGGTTTGTTACGTCGTCCTGCAAGAATTATGGTTGTTGGTTTGCCAAATGTTGGGAAGTCAAGTATTATTAATAAATTAACTCGTTCATCTAAAACAAAAATTGGTGCAAAAGCAGGTGTAACTCGCCAGCAACAGTGGGTTAGAATTAATCCGCAATTAGAATTACTTGACACTCCTGGAATTATTCCAATGAAGCAAGAAGATCAAGAGCGAGCAAAAAAATTGGCATTTGTAAATTCCGTGTCTGAAAATGCATATTCTAATGAAATTGTTGCTCAAGAGCTTTTGGATATTTTGAATTCAGCGCAAGCACAACAATTTAGAGATTTTTACAGATTACCACAAGATTTGGAATTAAATATTGATAATATTTCTCTTACTCGTAATTGGCTTTTGACGGGCGGCTCAACAGATAGAGAAAGAACCTCTGTTTATATTTTGAGAGATTTTAGAGAAGGTAAAATTGGTAAATTTATTTTAGATAGTTTACCAACTGAGGATTAGTCTTTGTTTCTTACAAATTCAATATGATAGCCTAAAACGTCTAATATTTCTTGAACTTCTTCAAATTTTATTGTTTTTCTTCGTAATTTATTTGTTATGTTATTCCCGACATAACTTTCACCTGTTTTTTCGGATAAAATTTCACAAACTCTTTTTAGAGTGGCTCCATTTTGAGCTATTAGTGCTTTTAATTCGTTTCGAAGTTCCATTCTATAATTATACGAATTATTGACAATTTTAACCAATCCTGATATTATCAAACTATAATACAATGTTTATTGTAATAAAGTTTGATAATATGGAGGTCTAAATTATTATATGAAGAGAGATTTTTCGCTAGTAGAAAGTATTGCGTCTGTAAATTTTTTCCCAATAACATCTAAGTTTGCATTTACTTTAGCGGAAGTTTTAATCACTCTTGGTATAATTGGTATTGTTGCAGCTATGACGATTCCAACCTTAATTCATCATTATACTGAAAAACAGACTGTAACAAAGTTAAAGACGACATATTCCATTTTATCAAATGCAATAAAAACTGCAGAGAATGAAGAGGGTGAATTTTCGACATTTAATATAAATGAAGAAGATGGTGGTGGAAAAGTTTTAGCACAACATTTATTACCATATTTAAAGGTTGCACTTGATTGTGGAACAATTGATGAAAATGGTGATTGCGCTCCTCGTACGGTATATAAAGAATTGAATGGCAAAAATAGATGGGCTTATTACAATCTCCCAACTGCTTATAAGTTGGTATTGATGAATGGTGTGCATGTGTATCTCTATGGTACAGATAAAGCAACTATGTTTCATGGTGAAAATAATGTTTTTGCTGTTTATGTAGATATAAATGGTGTTAAAGGTCCGAATCAATGGGGACGTGATTTTTTTGATTTTATGTATTTTGATGGAGGAATTGGTTTAGTTCCTGTTGGGCACCCAGATGAAAAAATTTATTCTTACAAAAATACATGTATGTATAAAACACAAAGTGGTCTTGGGTGTACTTATTATGTTTTAAAATTTGAAAATATGGATTATTTAAAATAAAAATGCCGGAGGCATGTATGCGTTCCGGCTTTATTAATACTCTCTATTCTTATTTCATCTTTAAGCCGAATTACTCGGCTCTAATTACTTCACAGCGACTAAATTCGCTTTCATTCCTGCATCTGAGTTTATCATTGCAGCATTAGCATACGCCAAAGTCCGGCGTTTCTTTGCTCCTCTTAATATTAGTTCAACACTTTCACATCTATTATTTGATGGTGTTGTTATTTTCTTTAACATTAGTTTTTACTCCCTAGATTTCTGATTACAGAAATGTTATCGACATTTTGATTGCAAAACTTTAAAAATTTATTGTTCCTGTTTACAAAATGTAATAATTTGGTTATATTACATTAGAGTCCAATTATGGTAAAATGGGTTTATGAGTGAAGTTTTTAACAATAAAACAACTGCTGAAATTGATGCTAAATTACATAGAGATATTTTAAAGCACAATTCAAATATTGAAAAATTTTCGATAGGACTTGTAATTTTGTTGATGTTTTTATTCCGTGGTTGGATTTTTTATTGGTTGAAATTTGGTATTGCTGTACCTACAAATTTTAGTAATAAATCTATTTCTGTTTTACAGGAACCGATTATGAAGTCTTATTCTCCTGAAGTTCAGAGGGAAAAAACATTTGAATATAAATCTATAATAAAGAACCATTCATTTGCTCAACTTATTCCGCAAGCACATTATGAAATTTCCGGTCGTGTAATATTGGAAAGTAATGAAATATATCCTGGTAAGTATTTTGATAGTGTTGCTGCTTATAATTTAGGACTAACTTGGGGTAAAACAATATCTGAGCCGAAATTTTTCAAAAAATATCTAGATGCTTATGAAGAAAAAGATCATATTTCCGGCATGAGAAATATATATTGGCGTTGGTATTCATTTATTCCTTTGAAAAGCGATTATATCCAATCTCATATTTCTCAAATTTATATAATTCCTGCAAATCAAAATATCTTAGCCGCATTGTTGAAACTGAAAAAGTTTAATGAGGTTAAAATTGATGGCGAGCTTGTAGATGTTAATTTCAAAAATCCGGAAAGTTCTCAACCTATTTCATATTATACAAGTCTTTCAACAAGTGATCTGGGTACTACTGGTCGTGGTAGTGGTTCAAGTGAAATTATGTATGTAACAACTGTACAAATTGGAAAATTTATTTATAAATAACTATTAAAAAAGAGTTAGTTGTTTTTCAAAGTGTTTTTTTAAGAATGATGGTCTATGATATTTGCACAATCCGTATTGGTCGATTGCGTTTAAGTGTTCAGCGGTTAGATATCCCGCATTCCTTTCCCAACCGTATTGCGGAAACTCTTTTGCAAGTTCGTTCATATACCTGTCACGGGTAACTTTTGCCAAGATACTCGCAGCCGCAATTGATGCTGATGTCCCATCTCCCTTAATTACAAATCTTTGTGGATAATTATAATTTTTTATAAGCTTATTCCCGTCAACAAGGGTGATAAAATTTGTCAATTTTGCTTCTTTTATAACATTTTCACAGGCAAGTTTCATTGCTTTGAGTGATGAATTTAGGATATTGATTTTTTCTATCTCTTCAACTTCAACACAAATTATGGAATTGATAGAATTGTTTATTATAATATCAAATAAGTTTTCTCGAGATTTTTTGGACAGCTTTTTTGAATCATTTAATTTTTCTAAATCTTTTATCAAATTAGCAGTAACTTTTGGAAAATATACACACGCTGCAAAAACTCCTCCTGCAGCAGGTCCTCTTCCTGCTTCATCTGTTCCAATAACTGTTTTTAATGATTTATCAAATTCAAATAATTCTTTCATAACTTTAATTTTAATATAAAAATGCAAAACTAATAAGTATTGATTTTTTGATTTATTTCCTTAACGATGGTATGTATAGGTTGCGTAAATGTTTGGAAAAGATAAAATAGTACAACTTTTTAATAAAAAAAAGTAGAGCCGTCTATATCTAAAAGCTTTGCTATATTTAATGAGGGATTATATTTATATAATGAAGAAAAATATGATTTAGCTTTTGAAAAATTTAAACAAGCTGAAAAATTGGGCTATAAATTTTCACTGTATTCAGAAAATGAAGATCTGAAAGATTTAGAATATAAGGATAAAGTTCTTATAAAATCACATATTCGTAAATTGGAAAAACATTTTCCAAATAATTCAATATTGTCAAAGATAAAAGAAAAATTTGCTAAAATTATTAATATTTAATTCAAATATCCGCAAAAATATTTTTTAGAGGTTTTAAAAATAGTATGGACAATAAAATTTCATTTGGCTCAAGATATGATTTGTCTGATAAGGCAAATTTATTTTCAAAAAATCAAAGAACAAAAATCAAAAAACTTGTACACTCCTTGGGAAACAATGATGTTGTTTGTATTGGTACAAGAAAATATAAAAGTGTTGATACTCAAACAGGAAAAGAATTTTTGAAAAAAGAAGCAAGAGTTGATTATATTGTTGGGAAGTTGAAAAATTCTATAAAATTAGATGAAAACTATTTAAGCTCTATTATTGATACAAATTTACCTGAAAAAATTAAAGATGTGCATTTTAAGGCTCAAGTATTTAATTATGTTATAAATATTTTGCATCAATTAAAACCATATAAAAGTCGAAATCGGTGTTTTAGAACATTTGCAGAAAAAGTTTTGGATTTTGATAATATGCACAATACAAAATTAGTAGTTAGGCAATGGAGCAGATTAAAAAATATTTATAATAAAGATTCTTTTTTTTCTAAAATTAAGGATAAGGCATATAAAATAAAAGATTTATTTACTGATTCATTAGAACGTATTGTGAATTCATTGGCTTTGTAGTGTGGAAGTTTTTCCTTTTGTTTTCAAATACCCAATAAAAAAGACTTCTATTAAGGAGTAAATGGCGG
>DJOE01000023.1:280548-280677 GCA_002438405.1 Cyanobacteria bacterium UBA6446 | reverse complement strand
GGAGTAAATGGCGGCGGTAAGGACTCTGCCGAGAAAAAGGTGACTAAATGTCACGTTTTTCGAGAGGTTGAACCCCTTGGGGTTTCAAATACCCAATAAAAAAGACCTCTATTAAGGAGTAAATGGCGG
>DJOE01000023.1:230039-280484 GCA_002438405.1 Cyanobacteria bacterium UBA6446 | reverse complement strand
GGAGTAAATGGCGGCGGTAAGGGGAATTGAACCCCTGTTTAGAGAATGAGAATCTCTCGTCCTAACCACTAGACGATACCGCTATCTATACAAAAATATTACCACTAAATCTAATTTTTTCAATATGAAAATTTATTTTTGTTTCTTTTCTATTTTTATTTCGTAACCAAGTAAATCTGCAATTATTTCCATTTCATCATAATTCAATGAACTTAGGAAAATTTTGTTTTGCAAACTTCGTTGAGTATATTGTTTTCCGGTCTTTTCGGTAAGCAAATTCGCCAATTTTTGAACCGTCAAGGCTTCTTTCATTATTAATATTTTTAGTTCATTTTTTGACGACATAATTACCTCATATTTGAGATAATTATACGTTTTTTAAGCTAAAGTTGACAAATATAAGACAATCAACTAAAATTTAACTTATATATAAGATAATTATTTTATATTTAGGATTTTGTATTAAGGAGGCTATATTGTACAAATTCAAATTCCGAGGATTTACTCTTGCAGAAGTGCTTATCACACTTGGGATAATAGGAGTAATTGCAGCAATTACTATTCCTAGTCTAATGGCAAAATTGAATCAGATAAAATACCGGACGAAATATGTAAAAACAATATCTGTGCTAAAACAAAATTTATTACAATTTGATAATGATTACGGAGTAAATTGGGGTAATGTAGTACGTTGCTGGCCTAACGAAACAAATAATAGTTATAAAAACCCAGAAGATGTAACAACTCGATGTGGAATTTTCACGTATGCAATGCCAAAAGCTCAAAAAATATTCCCTTTGACTGGAAGTATAGGAGCTTTTCCTTTTAGTACATTTAATAGTTATCGATTTAATAAAAGATGTAGTGTTTTATGCAACGGAGGATATAGTGTTCATACTTCCTTTCAAAACATCTATCTTCTTGCGGATGGAATATTGGTTGCTTTTGGGAATGGGGGATATAGTAATGGGGAAATATGTTCTTTAAACCAAGGTGAGCCGTTGACAGGGGAATGGATTGACCAGCATAGAGGTTGTTTGGGACTAATTGATATAAACAATTTTGATAAACCTAATAAAGAGGTTAGTTGCACAAATGCAGAAACATCAACAAAAGTGGAAACTCCATGTGTAGTGTCTGGAGACGGACTATCTGATATGTTTCCGGTAGTTTTTCATGATGGGACAGTTGAACCTGCATCAAATGCTGCAAAATATATTTTAAACAATAAGTAATTCTAGTATTTTCGTTCTCTTTTTTTTCATATATAATTAACCTAAGAGGTTAAAGATGAATCAAGAAGAAGTTAAAAATAAAATTTATAAACTATCAGAGGAATATGATAATGGAAATTGTTCTGTTGAACTTGAGATGGAATTAAAAGAGCTGTTAAAAACATTCAAAAAAGGTTCTATCGGACTTGCTCAGATAAATCCTATTGCGGGAGATATTGAGTATAATTCACAAAAGGTTGTTAAGTATATCAAACATTCTCAAAATATAGGTTTAGATGTTGTTGTATTTCCTGAACTTACTCTTATGGGGTATCCGATTGAAGATACCATCGATAGACACCCTGTGATTGTTGAAGAGAATGTTAAGTGGCTAAAAGAAATAGCAAAGATTACCAAAGACACTGCAGCTATTGTTGGTTTTGTTGAACCTCGAAGATATGACCATTTGACAGGGAAAAAATATTATAATTCTGTTGCTGTGTTGCAAAATGGTAAAATCCAAGGAATTATCAGGAAATCTCTACTTCCTACTTATTCAGAATTCAATGATTACAGATATATTGAGCCATCTCCGGTTGTTGGAAATCAACCAAGTGATACATTAGGTCTTTTTGATGAGGATATGGTTCAAAATTGTGCAAAAACAAATTTAATTAATTCTCAAAAATATGGAATTTCTATTTGTGAAGATTGTTGGAATAATAAAGAGTTCTTTAACGATACAACCTTATATTCAATTGACCCTATTGATGAGTTGGCAAAAGAAAACCCTGATGTTTTTATAAATTGTTCTGCTTCTCCAACAAGAGCCAAAAAGGAACAATTGAAGCACAATATGTTGTCTTTCATTGCAAAAAAATATTCAACACCAATTGTGTATGTAAATCAAGTTGGTGCAATTGATAACAGTTCATTTGATGGCTCAAGCAGAGTTTTTGACAAAGAGGGAAAACTTTTAGCTAGAGCAAAATCTTTTAAAGAACAATTTTTGATTGTAAATCCTCATTTGGGTTTGGGCAAAATTTACCCGTTAACAAAAGGCTTGGAAAAAACTTTAACAGAGGCAAAAGTTTACACTTTAGAGTATGAACCGGATTTGGAAAGAACTTACAAAACTATTGTTCAGGGTATTAAAGATTATTTTAAGAAAACAGGTTTTAAACGAGCTGTTCTTGGACTTTCCGGAGGTTTGGATTCTACGGTTTGTGCTGTATTATTGGCTGATGCTTTAGGAAAAGAAAATGTTTTTGGCATAAGTATGCCGTCTAAAATTACAAGTAGTGAAAGTAAATCTGATGCTGAAAAATTAGCAAATAACTTGGGTATAAATTTCACCGAAGCATCAATAAAAGATATGGTTGAAATAACTAGTACTTGTTTATCAAAATTGTTTGCTACTGTTGAAAATAGTTGGAATTGCAGATATAAACAATCTTTTACTATGGATAATATTCAAGCTCGTTCAAGAGCAATGTTTTTGTGGGGGATAAGCAATGAGTTTGCTTCTTGTCTTCCAATTGCAACATCTGACAAGTCTGAACTTTATATGGGCTATGCAACAATTAATGGCGATATGTCCGGGGGTTTTGCTCCAATTGCTGATGTTCCTAAGACAAAACTATTTGCTCTTGCAAGATGGTTGAATTCAAATAGAGAAATAAAAAATGCAATTCCGGAAGCTATTATTCTAAAAAAACCAGGGGCAGAACTTGCTATTGATCCCAAAACGGGTAAACCATTGATTGCGGAAGATGCTTTGATGCCTTATGAATTTTTAGATGAAGTTATTTGGCGAATTGAAAATAAAAAAGAACATTACTATGATATGTTAGAATCAACATTCTTGTATGAAACTAAAAATGAAGTTTCGAAAGAACAAAAAATTCAGTGGTTGGACAAATTTTACAGAAGAATGGCTACGGCATTATACAAATGGTCTATTCTTCCTCCATCTGTAATTGTAGATTCTCGTTCAATTAACAAATATGATTATAAACAACCAATCACTTCTTCTAGGATAAATTATAAAGGTTTTTCTGAAAAAGTAATTGCGGAAAAGATTAAATCTTTTAAATAATTCCCTTGTAACGATATATTAAGCAAAGATTTTACTCTATAATAGGGCAAAAGTGCCTTGGGGGGCTTGTTTAATATATATTTACACTTGGAGTGAAAAATTATTAATATAAATTCTGTATGATATGCTATGATATCGTTAAGAGGGAATTTAAGCTAAAGTATGATTAAATTTAATATTTTGAAGTGGTTATATAAACGAGCTCCGATGAATTTTTATTCATTCTTGGAAGATGCAACAGTTATTAAATCAATAAATAATACTTGTTTAGGGTATAAATTTGATAGAGTTTTTACAGAAGAAGAAATAAATTCTGTTTGGAATAATATAAAAAAACATAAACGATTTTCTACAATAATGATATTTTTGTCATTTATTGTTGTTTTGTATGGAATAATTTTCCCTAATTATAATTTCCTTAGTTCTGTAGAATGGTATTGTTCAATTCTTCCGTTCTTAGTTATTTTGTGGTTTATTTATAAATCAATTACTTTTATCACAACTAAATGTTTTGAAAAAAGCTTAAAAGCTAATTATGGTGAATATGAAGCTACAATTTTTCCTTTTTCGGAAAATATCAATGAAAAATATTATAATTTATTTAAAATCGAGTTGCTAAAAGTATTTTTATTTATAGTAATTATTTTGTTGTGTTTTGGAATGGGTTCTCCTTTCAAGATTGCTTCAAAATGTATTCAACAAAAAAAATATGATGATGCTGTCAGAATCACTACAATTGGGTCTAAAATCTTTCCAATAGCTCCGGAGTGGTATTCATTGAGAGCATATTCAAGATTTAAGTTGAAAGACTATGGTGGTGCAATAAGAGATTATGACAGAGCTTATAAATTAGAGCCAGATGAATATAGTGTTATGAATTTTGATAATAAGATTTTTATAAAGTATTATATTGGGGATTATAAAGGCGCATTGAAGGATTTTGATAAAGAAATCAAAAATTCAAAAAATGATGAAGATAGAGATTCATTTTACTGGGATAAAGCTCAATTTTTATACAATATAAAAAATTACAAAGCTGCTTTGAAAATCTACAATTACTTGATTGAAAAGGCGGATAGCGATAGAGTTTTCTTGTTGAAAAATCGTTTATATTTTGAAAGAGCACAAGTTTATGAACGCTTGGGAAAAGATGATTTAGCTCAACAAGATTATGCAGATGCTGATGATTTGAGTATTGAAGAATCTTTCAAAAATCCAATTCCAAAACCTGTTTTGTTATTTGATGGAATGTAGTTTATTTCAAATCTTTCAAAATAACTTTAATGTTGTTTGAGTTGATATTTCCGCAGGCATAAACTCTGAATAAGGATTCTCTATCTCCGGCATTTAGTTTTATTGGCGGAATCATATCAATTTTGTCTTGGTAAAAATCTTTTGAACGTTCTGCTCTGAAAATTATTTTATACAAAAATGTGAATGGAATTTTTAAAATACGAATTTTCTTTTCAGCTGTTCTGTTGTGTCTGCCCCAGATATAAAGATGTGCAAATTGCTTATCCATGTGATATTTGCCTTCAATAAACATTGATAGATAATCACTTTGAGAATAGATTTTTATGTCTTTTAATTCTGTATTATCAATATTAAATGTTCCAGTGATATTTGCTGCAAGAACTTTTTTGTTTGAAAAATCAATATTTGTAATTTTAGATAATGAGAATTTTATTTTGTCAGAATTTATCCATTTTAATTTCTTTGGCTGTTTAGATTTTTTGATGATAAATTCTGTTGAACCAAGTTTAGGTAAAAAACCATCATCAATTGCAAACATTGTACTTGCTTTAATGTCATTTAATTTGTTTTTTGTAATTAAGTGAAGAGTTGCAAATGCAGAGCCTTGCACTTGATTAGGGAGGTTAAAAATATGTGTTGCAACTTCATTTGAATCAATATCAGATGCAAAGAAATGAATGTCTGATGAATGTTCAAGCAAATTATATGTTCCTTTAGCACTTAAACTACCTTTTGCATATTGAGTTTGCGGAATTACAAATTTAACGTTGCTATTCTTTAAAGCTCCTAAAATTTCAACATCTTTAAGGTTAAATTTTGTGTGAGAAATTTCGCCGACTTGGATTTTCCCTCGCTCAACAGTAACATTGTAATTGCTAGATTTTGCGAGTTTTTTATCTTTAAAATTTTGTTCTATTGTTGAGTAATTACCTCTTTTTACAATAAATTTATTCAAGTATATTTCAATGTCGTGAATTAAAAATCCTGATTTGAAATTGTTGTCAGCATTGAGTTTTAAATTCATCGGAGAATCAAAAAATGTTCCATCTGATGTTAAATTTAAGTTGTTTTTATTTATATTTATAGAAGTTGTTTTCAGATATAAAAAATCTTTGTGGTGAATATCATTCAGTGTAAAATTCCCTAGAATTGATTTTGTAGGAAAATCTACTTTTAAATCTGATGTAAAGTTTCCTCCCTTGATATAGTCTTTTATAAAAGATTGGAATATCTCAACTGGAGCTGGGGTTAAAGTTTTTATTGTAATGTATTGTGGAGAATAGTGACCTTTGATTTTTTCAAATAATCCATCGCCGGTAAGAAGTTTTTGTTGTGTTGTTTCTAAAAAGGAATAGTCATAATTTTTTAGATAAATTTTATCCCCATGTTTTTCTGTGTAGGCTGAGATATGTCTTGTCTTATTTATGCAATCTAAGTTTCCATATTTAGATGTTAGATTTGAACCTTGTGGAATTGTCAAAATATATTTAATTTTTGGAATTTTATTTTGTGTTTTATATTTAACTTTTGCAATTGTTTTTCCTGTTATTCCAATTTGCGGAAAATATTTTTTTGTAAATTTATTTGTTAACGTTGATTCTACATTTCCGCTTGTGATTAAATCTTTTGAGAATAAGCCTGTTAAATGAAAGTCTGTAAATACTTTTTCACCACCAAATAATCCGTTTGTTTTAGCTTTGATTTCGTGGTTGTTGAAATGAAAAATGGTTTCCGGTAAATATATCGGAATATTGAATTTTGAAAAATTTGCAGCTAAATTTTTAGTTTTGCAACTTCCTGTTAATCCTTTATTTTTAAGGCTTAGCGCAATATTCATAGTCCCTGAAAAATTCGTAAAATTTTCAATAAAGTTTTTCTTGTTAGGGTTTTTAATTTTGTAAAAATAAAGAAAACTTTCTTCCAGTTCTTTAATAGGTAAGTTTGTCCCGTTTATTTGCAAGTCTTTTGTTGAACCTGAAAAATATAGGTTAGAATTTTCAAGTTGAGCTGAAAGGTTGTCAAAAGTTATTTCTTTATAATAATTTATTGCTCCGGTTTTTCCTATAATAATAGGATTTTTGGTATAAGGATTTGATACAGTTGCAAGGAGGTGACAATTTATTATCTCCCCAATTTTTTCTGCTTTTATATTTTGAACTTGAATATTAGAGCTTTTATCTATTTTTATAAAAACTTTTTGAACATTAATTAATGGTAAATAGTTGATATTCAGTTCTGTTTTTTGAGTTTCATTCTTATTTTTTAATAGTGGTGAAATTTTTTCGTAATCAGCAAAGATGGATTTTATTTCAATAGTATTGGGTTTTATTGAAAAAGATTTTGTTTTGTATTTTAGATTATCAAGATTTATAATCTCTCCGTTTGATACGAGAAGTTTTCCAATAGATAAATTAAATGATAAATTTGGATTTGTTTTAAAATTAAAATCATTTATTTTTACCGGAAGATTTATTTTTTTTGATAAATATTTTTCGTAACTTTTTACCATTTTAGGACTATTTAAAATTGGCGGAAGAATAAATAAAACAGCAAGATAGCTCCCGATGGCAATTGTTCCTATCGTTGAAAAAGTATATAAAAATATTTTTGATAATTTCATAAGTTTTATTTTATCATATAAATAAAGAGCCGAAATTTAATTCGACTCTTTTGTTATTTTTATTCTTGATTTGTTGTAGAATTTTTTTCTTGTTGTTGTGTTTCTCTGAGCTTGATAAGTTCATCAACAGATAAGTTTTCTTCACCCTCAACCGGTTCTGGAATAGTATCAATAAATTCTTTAGCACTTTGAATTTCAGAATCTAAGGCTAACCATTTGAAAGATTTAATCATTCGTAGAGGTTTTCTTGTGTCCCCTCTTAAAACAACTTGAAATTTTGTTGCATTTTTATCTGTTTTACCTTTCCCTAAGTGTGGAATTGCCTTCATTTCTTCTTCTGAAACAGATTCACAGAATAAAGAGAATGTCTTTGCGGCAACAATATTTAACCCCGGTGTATTTTTTACCAAATTAATTGGGTTGATATTTGAAAGAACACCTAAGCTATCAGAAACTGAACCTGCTAATTTCCCTCGAACTTTGATGTCTGCAGAATTATCAAGTAATCCTGCTTTACCAAAGATGAACATAGACATTACGTTTCCTTGGCTCTTGATTGGCATAATATTTACATAACCGTTAGCGAATGTAAGATGCCCATATAGTTGATTAAAGTGTGAAGTATCAATTGTTGTGATATTTGAAATTATTGAGCCAACAGCTGATGAGAAAAAGGCATTTTCTCTAATGTTTTCAGACATCAAAAAGTTCTCAAATTTACCAAAAGGTCCGAGCTGTCCGTTTCTTACGGTGAATTTTGTTGAACCTTTTAATGTTTTCATTTGTTCTTCCATTGATGTCCCTCTAAGTGTTACATCACTAGAGAAATTAAGTTTTCCAGATAATGTATCTTTCATATTCATAACATCAAGAAGTATTTTTTCAATATCAAAGTTCTTACCTTGAACCTTTGCTTTTAATTCTGTATTTACAAGGTTCATTGATACATTCCCTGTAACGTTTCCGCCCATTGGGTATGTATTTAATCTATTTAGGTAGAAAATATTATTATATAATGAAATTCTTCCGGTTGTATTTTTTGCAATGATTTTTCCAGATTTAATATTGTTAAACCTTATAAAACCATTTTGAATTGTAATTCCTCCATTTGGAGATGTTGTTTCTGTTTTAGGTAAAATTCTATTTGCAGCATCAGAAACTTTCATCAATCTATCGGCATCAATACGTCTTGAGGTTACTCTGATATTTGAAATTATATTGTTCAAGAGTAAGTCCCAAGTAGATTCTGCTTTTATGTTAAAATCAGAACCATTTGCATTGACATTATCAATATTAATATTTAGACCTTTTGAATTTAAATTTGTATCAATTCTGCGAATATTTGTTAAAATTTCAGGCATTGATAAATTTTTAACTTCAAAACGTCCACTAATATGGGGTTGCTCCGGTTTCCCAAAAATAAATGTATTTCCGGATAGAGAAAATCTTGAACGTTTTAAGAAACAGATAGAACCATTCATTGTTTTATTTATTGAAATTTTGAAAATATTAATAAATGGATCTGTCGTTATATTAGAAATCATTGCTCTCAATTCAACAATTCCTTTAGCACCAAATAAGTTTGCTTGTAAATTAGGGCTGAATTTTGTTCCAGAATTTCTTGTGAATAATCCTGATTTACTTAATTTGATTGTATCCCCTTTCTTTTCAAGGAATAATTGTAAAAGGGTTTGTTTGCCTGTTAAGTCGTCAAATTTTACAGGGGAAATATAATTGTTTGTATTTGCTAAAACTTGAGTTGTAAATTTGAAATCATTTCCTTTAGATGCAAATTCTGATTTCATTGGTAATATACCTTTAAAATCAAGATATGGTGTAACTTCTTTGCCTATTAAAGTTGCAATATCAGGAGTTGCTAATTCTCCATTTGCCAAAAATCTTGATGTAGGGTCAGAAAGATAATTCTTTAAATTACCGTGAAATTTAATATGAGAATTTCTGTTAATTTGAATATCTGAGGGTTTTACATCAATTTTATTATCGTTAATTTCGACAACAAGTAAATTATCTTTTATTAAGGAATTTGTTTTAGGTAATGTTAGATTAAAGTTTTTATTTGTAAGTTTTCCTTTCATTTCCCCTGCATAGTTTGCTATTCCAAAATGAGAAGATTTATTTGAAACTCCAAAATTACCAGCTCTATCTCTAATAATAAGATTTTCTAAATCGGATTTTAGGATTGCTGCGATATCTTTAATTTCTCCGGTAACTTTGGCATTTAGAGTCAAAACACCGGATTGCAAATCATAATTTCTTTTGATTTCACGTGGTGCAAATGCTAAATACAAACCTTTAAGTGGAATTTTATCTCCCTCAATACTAAAGTTTGCGATAGAATTTGCATCAATTTTACCTGAAATTTTTAGAGGTCTGTTATTTATTAATACACTTGTGTTTACAATTTTAAAAATATTATTATCAAAGAATAAATTTGCATTCAGTTTGCTAAAGATTAAACCAATATTTTTATCTTCAGTATTCCCATCTCTGATAATTATTTTACCATTTGAATTTATGTCAGTAAAATCTGTTTTTAAATGCGCATTAGATAATAAATATCCGCTTGCAGTCATTCTATCAATATCATTTTTTATGTGAATTGTATCTAAATATGCTTTTGCAATATTTAAAACATTATTTAAATATACTTTTGGCGATTTTATCGTTAAATCAACAAATGGACTTTTACCATAGTCAATGCTTCCGAATAATTTAATATATTCTTTGTTCGTTACATAAAGATTTGTATCTATTTCAGACATTGTTCCTCTAGCTTGAAGTCTGAAATAAGATTCTGGTAATTGTAAACCTGACATTGTAACGGTTGTATTATCAATATTTAAAAATCCGTAGCTTCTGATTTTGTTATCTTTTTTGTCTTTTCTTATTTTTAGTTTAGAAGAAATATTTGATTTTAAATTGTATGCTCTATATTCAGTTACAGGATTGATAAATGGAAGAGAGAAAATTGCTTCATCATCTTCATCTTGTTCAGTTGGTTTGAATTTAGGCAAAAAAGTATTTATATCTAAATCGGCAGTGATATTTGTTTTGTCATCACTTAAAAATTGAGCATTTGTTTTTAATTTAGCTGTTTCTCCGTTGTAATACCCAAGTTTTAATTCTTCCCCTTTTAGTGTAAGTTTGTGAGCTGCTTTTGTATCATCAATTACTGCTTTATAATTCTTTAACTTGAAGTTTGGAATTGTTATAGAAAATTGTGAGGGGTCAATAGCCATATTGTTTTGGAGTTCAGTTTTTGGCACTTCAATGTTTAACCTTTTTTCTCGGCGTTGTTTATTGATTAAATCTTCATAAACCTTTGCAACTTTGTATTTTTCGCCATTAACAATTTCAATATTCAAGTTTGGAGAATCAACTTGAGCAGATGATACTCTGACATTTTTCCATAACAAGTTAGGCAAGAATACTTTCCCTTTGAATTTATCAGCATGGAAAACTGTTGAGCCGTCTGGTAATGAAACAGTGATATTATGCGTTTTTATGCCTGCTTCAAGTATAGGTGTTGTATAAACTTTAATTTCATCATAATTAATATTTAATCCTGTATTATCTTTTACCAGTTTTTGAACATCTGCTTTGTATTGATTCAAATCAATTTTGTTTGGAACAACGAATAAAAATGCTAAATATAAGCACCCAATCAAAGTTGCAAATGTTATTCCGGTAATTCTAAAAATATTTTTCATAAAACCCTCATTTGATTTACATCATATATAACTAGATTATAAGTTAAATAAGAAATTATAAATACAAAATATCTTTTTATATTAATAATTATTTACCCCCTAAAAAAAGAGCCTCTAAAAATTGAGGCTCGTTGGAATTAAGAATAGCTGGAAGTATGAAAAAGATTAATTATATTAAACTCTTATAGACGTTTTTAATCTATTCTCTATTTGGCTAATTATTTTTTAGAAATGAGTAATAGTATCTATTGGTTGTTTGTGCTATTGTTTTGGTGTAATTATTGGGCTAAGGGGAGAAAAATGAAAAAAAATTATATAATCGGTTCTGTTATATTATTAATAGTAGTCGTTTTATTTTCATGGTTTATGGTTTATTCAGATAACAAAAAGCAAGAACAAGCAAATTCTATGATTCCGTCTATTGGACAAAAATTGTGGACATACAACATGAATGCTCATTCTTGGACTAAATATAAAGAAACTGATTCTGATGACTCAAAAGATGATATTATTTTGCAAGTTCAAGAACCTGTTGATAATACAGGTTTAACTTCTTACAACTTGTTGACCGGTAATGCGCAAGTTCCGAAAGAGCCTGTTTTGATCGGTGAGGGTAGTCAAGAATTTTTAGTTGGTAAAAAATTATATTCTTATTATCCAAGAACTTTTGAATTCTATGAAGTATTGTTTAATGGTGTAAAATTTGTACAAAGAAAATTATCTAAAAATGAAGTTTCAAAACTCTTAAAAGGTTATGAAATTATTGATGTTTCAACCTTGGAAAAAGGAACTTATAATTTAAAACAATCTAAATTCCATAACAAATTCGTTGTTTTGAATAATACCAGTGATGATTTTTACAAATATTATATTGTACCAAATGATAGTAAAAAAATGGAACTTGGGAATTTCTCAAACCAGTTTAAAATTAAAAAATCTGGTGTAACTATTAAAATTCAACGTCTAGAGGGCTGTTCAAAGGCTTATCCTTGCTATGAAATAAATGTTAAATAATAAAAAGAAAGGTCTTGTATATCTATGAATAATCTTGAAAAATATATAAAATTAAGAGATGAATTTAGTTCTAAACTGGAAGCTCAAAGCTATGACTCAGAACTTGCAGCTTGGAATTTTTATATAAATTCAACAGATGAAAATTTGAAAAAATATACAATTTCTCAGGAAAAAATGAGCAATTTATTCAAGGATAAAGCATTATATGAAGAATTGAAAGAAATTCAAAATGCAGGACTAGAAGATAAGCATTTAGCAAAACAGTTGAAAGATTTAGTTAAAGCTTTTTATAATGAAATTGAATCAGGTAACGAGCTAAAAGCCTTGAGAGATAAAGAAAATGAAATTGCTGCAAAATTTAATTCTTATACAATGATGCTTGACGGTAAACAGATTTCAAAAGCTGAAATTAATAAAATTTTAGAAACCGAAACGAATCCCGAAACTCGTAGAAAGGCTTATGAAGCTAAAGTTAAAGCAGGTGATATTATTGCTGAGGATTTAGTTCAGTTTATCAAAATGCGAAATGCGTATGCTAAAAATAAAGGGTATGACACATATTTTGACTATATGATTGATGATTCTTATGAAATTTCTCCTGAGAAATTAGATGAATTGTTATCAGGAGTTTACTCTAAAACAAAAGATGTTTCTGCAAAGTTTGATGAAGAAAGAAAAGAAGTTTTAGCAAAAAGTTTTGGTATAAATTCTAACGAGTTACTAGATTATCATTATGGACTTTTGACAGATGATACTCCGGAAAAAGCTGTAAATTCTTGTTTTAAAACTAAAGAACAAGTCGTAGATATTGCAAAATCTGTCTATAACAATATGGGTTATGATGTTGAAAATATCGGTATAACTTTAGATTTATTCCCTCGTAAAGGTAAAAATACTCACGGCTTTGCATTTTGCATTAAACCGGGGAAAGATGCAAGAATTTTGGCTAATTTAACCAATAATGCAAACAGTTTGGATACTATTTTGCATGAATTAGGACATTGTGTTTATGATATTGCACTAGATACAACGATGCCATTTTTAGACCAAGAACCGTCATCTTGTGCAATGACAGAAGCGGTTGCAATGATGATGGGAGATTTACCTAAAACAGAAAATATTTTATCTAAAATTGTACCAACTGATACTTTAGTAAAATTTAAAGCCGAATTGAAAAAAGATGATGCAAGATTTGTAAATCGTTCATTGCAAATTATTGAATTTGAGCGAGAAATGTACAAAAATCCGGAGCAAGATTTGAAATTGTTGTGGAAAAAGATGAAACAAAAATATCTATCTCGTGGTGAAAATAATGATTTAAATAATGAATGGGCTACAATTCCTCATTATTTGTCACACCCAGGGTATTATCAAAATTACTTTAGAGCAGCTTTAATCAAAGCTCAATTGTATAATTCTTTAACAAATAAATTGGGCGAAATTAGTAAAAATTCAAAGACTGCTGAATTCTTGAATTCTGGTTTATTTAAATTCGGTTCAACTAAAACAGATGAAGAATTGATGATTGAAATTACCGGCAAATCTTTATCAGAAGATGATTTTTGTAATAGAATTGTGTAATTGTAGTATTTTTATGTTAGTCTAATACTGACAGGAAAATTATGCTCTCATTTATTACAAACCCAATTATAGTTTCAGTTATTTTGCTTTGCATATTATGTTTATGCAGAATAAATGTTTTATTGGCATTGATTATTTCGTCTGTGGTTGGAGGAATTGTAGGTCATATTAGCTTGAATGAAGTTATGAATATTTTCATTCATGGTATGGGTGGTAATTCTGAAACTGCATTGAGTTATATTTTATTGGGTGCTTTTGCTGCTTCTATGACCCATACCGGACTCGCTCCAATTTTGGCAAAAAAAATTGCACATGCAATTAAATCTAATAAATATCTATTGATTGCAATTTTGACCTGTATTGCAATCCTTTCACAAAACTTGATTCCTGTTCACATTGCATTTATTCCGATTTTAGTTCCGCCATTGTTGAGTTTGATGAATAAGTTAAAACTTGATAGAAGGGCTGTTGCTTGTGGTTTAGCTTTTGGATTGGAAGCTCCGTATATTGCAATTCCTGCAGGTTTTGGTTTGATCTTTCAAGGTTTGATTGCTGAAAATATGATGCAAAACGGAGTTGATGTAATTAAAAGTCAAATTTGGAAATACAATTGGATTTTAGGGCTTGGAATGTTTATCGGCTTACTTGTTGCAGTGTTTGTTTTGTATCGAAAACCTAGAACTTATAAAGAAATTGTGGTTAAAGAACAGTCCGAAAAAGAAGATTTGACACTCAATAGAAGTCATTATATTACACTTGTCGCTGCTGTTATTACATTGGTTGTTCAATTGTGGACGAATTCCTTGCCATTAGGAGCTTTGGTTGGCTTGTCTGTAATCTTTGGTTTTAAAGCAATTGATCATGACAAAATGGATAAATTAATCAACGAGGGTGTTGGTTTGATGGGCTATGTCGCATTTGTAATGCTTGTAGCAGCCGGATATGCAAGTGTTATGAAAGCAACTGGAGGTATTGATTCTCTTGTAAATTCAATTACTCCTTTTATGGGATCTAGTAAAGTTGTTGCGGCCGCTGCAATGTTATTTGTTGGTTTGTTTATCACTATGGGAATAGGTACTTCTTTTGGTACAATTCCAATTTTGGCAGTTTTGTATATTCCGATTTGTTTAAAATTAGGTTTTAGTATTCCGTCAATGATAATTGTTTTATCTGCAGCAGCAGCGTTAGGAGATGCTGGTTCTCCTGCATCTGATACAACGTTAGGACCTACTGCTGGATTGAATGCAGACGGGCAACACAATCATATTTGGGATACATGTGTTCCAACATTTTTAATTTATAACATTCCAATAATTATTTCTGCATTGATTGCTGTTTTGATTTTTAAATAATTTTATTTGATTTTGTCAATAATTTTTAGAACTTGTTCTTTTAGATGCTCATAATCAGAATTATTATCTATTATAAAATCCCAATCAGTTATGTTATCTAAACCTACTTCTGTAATATCATTTTCGCCAACAAGTGTACCTCTTTGGGCACGGGTTTCACGGGTAGCTTCTACTCTGATAGTTATCGCTCCGGCATTTTTGAAGACTTCATATTCGTGAGGAACTCGAACATCTGTTACAATTATATTTCCATCTTGTTCAATAATCTTTTTTAACCAATAATCGGGGTTTTGTGCACGTCCCCAGTTTCCAAGTTCAATCAAGTCCGGTCTATATTGAGCTTTGTTTTTTTCAATTTCTTCTAGTGTTAAATTTTTCTCTTGACCATAGGTCAATTTTATAATATCACCCATTGCACAACGTTTAAATGTTGGCATTTTATCAAGCATAATTTTAGCTGCGGTGTCTTTACCGGAGTATTGTTTCCCAGAAAATATTATAATTTTATTAACCATTAAAAAACTCCTTTTTCTTAATTTTATCACGAAGTTTTAAAAGTCTATCAAATCTTTGACTTTAGTATCTAGTGCATCTGCAATTTCAATTAATAAATCAAGACTAACTGTGCGTTTGGCGGTTTCAATTTTTGCTAAATGCTCTCTTGAAATATCGAGTTTTTCGGCTAATGTATTTTGCGACATTCCTAATTCTTTTCGTCGAGTAAATATTTTTCGCCCTAAATTGTAAATTTTTGTAGTCTTATTGTTCACAAATTTATTTTATGTTATCTTGATATCGAAGTATGTAGTCTAAAAGAGAACAAAAGAAAGAAGGGGAAATATCATGAAACCATTTATAGACTTATCCACTTATCAACCTATCAACTTCAATAATTCTTCCAATGCCCACTTATGGGAGATGGCTAGGGGGAGGGCTGCATTTACAATTGCTGAGTTATTAATCACTCTGGGCATTATTGGTGTAGTTGCTGCAATGACAATCCCAACGCTTTCACAAAAATTGTATGAAAAGCGAACTGTCACTCAATTACGAGCGGTACAATCAATTCTTGCTCAATCGGTTAAGGCTGCAGAATCAGAAGACGGAGAAGTTGAGGGTTGGGAATTAAAACTTGACGGTTCCGATTCTGATGCAAAAATTATTGGTGAAAAACTATTAAAGCACATGAAAGTTGCCCATGATTGTGGAACAGAACCAGATGAAAAGAGTATTTGTGTTCCATATTTAAAATATAGAACTCTTAATGGTGGCACAGTGTGGGGAAACTATTCTGCACTCCCTAATTATTATAAAGTTAAATTGAATAACGGAACTTCTTTATGGTGGAGGAGTGGTAATCATTCTAGCTCTCTAGAGAAAAATGCAGACTTGTACATAGATTTTTTTGTTGATGTGAATGGTTCTGCTTTACCTAATATGGTAGGAAGAGATGTTTTTGATTTTTATTATGAAAAAGGTTCATTAAGAGTTGCCGGAACTCCAAATTATTTAAATAGTAGTGCATGTAGTCTAACTTCTACAGGTTGGGGTTGTGCTTATTATGTATTAACAAATGGTAAACTTCTTAAATAAAAGTTGCCTAATTCAAATATGTAAAACCTAAGAAGTTCATAAAATAGAAAAAAGTTATGTGAATAATTTTTAATATTTTCCGCAAAGTAATTGAAATTATACTATGTCGGTAATAAGATGAAGTAACGAGTGTAGATAGTACAATATTGGATTAGGTTATGGCATTAAATTTTCAAGAATTGGTTTTTAATTTACAAAAGTTTTGGTCAGATTATGGCTGTATAATTCAACAACCGTATGACATAGAAAAAGGCGCATCAACAATGAACCCTGCAACTTTTTTGCGTTCATTGGGACCTGAACTTTGGAATACTGCAATGATTGAACCTTGCAGACGTCCGACAGATGCTAGATATGGTGAAAATCCTAACAGATTGGGTCATTATTTTCAATTTCAAGTTATCTTGAAACCATCTCCTGATAATGCTCAAGAACTTTATTTACAAAGTTTGGAAGCTATGGGGATTGATTTGAAAGAACATGATGTAAGATTTGTTGAAGACAACTGGGAATCTCCAACTCTAGGAGCTGCCGGTGTAGGTTGGGAAGTTTGGCTTGATGGTATGGAAGTTACTCAATTCACTTATTTCCAACAAGTTGGTGGTGTTGAAGTTAAACCTGTTGCTTTAGAATTGACTTACGGTTTGGAACGTATTGCAATGTATCTTCAAAATAAAGAATCTGTATATGATATTATGTGGAATGATACGTTGAAGTATGGTGATATTTATCTTCAAAACGAGATTGAACAATCTAAATATAATTTTGAAGTTTCTGATACTAAAGCATTATTTCAAATGTTTGATTTGTATCAAAAAGAAGTTGATAATTGTTTAGCTGCAAAATTAGTTTTGCCTGCTTATGACTATGTTTTGAAATGTTCTCATACATTCAACTTGTTAGATGCTCACGGTGTAATTAGTAAAGATGAAAGAAACAACTTTATTGGTCGTGTAAGAACAATGGCATCTGCTGTTGCGAGATTGTATGTAGAGCAAAGAGAAGCAATGGGCTTTCCTCTTATCAAAAAAGAAACAAGTGTAGTTTAATAATAAAAATAAATAAGGAATTTAAATGGCTGAAAAATTTAACAGAGCAACTTTTACCCGTAATTTTTTGAAAAATATTACGAGAATAAAGGCTCCCGATGAAATGCTTGCAGAAGCAAAATCTCAAGGTTTGGAAAAAACTCTTGGGGTTGTTGATTTAATCGTTTTAGGTGTAGGTGCAATTATCGGTTCTGGTATTTTCGCAGTTGTTGGTATTGCTGCTGCCGGAAGTGCTGACGGTTCAAGTTTAGGAGCTGGGCCGGCATTGATGGTTTCAATGATAATTGCTGCTGTTGCTTGTATTTTTTCAGCATTATGCTATTCAGAGTTTGCAACAATGATTCCGGTTGCCGGTGGTGCTTATACATATACTTTTGCAACATTGGGTGAATTTGCTGCTTGGATGGTAGGTTGGGTTTTGATGCTTGAATATGCAATTGGTTTTATTGCTGTTGCATGTGCATGGTCAAATTATTTCGTTCAATTTATGGCAGGTTTTGACAAAGTATTACCTGCTTGGCTTGCTCACCCACCTGCATGGCTTACTAATGATGTTTTTGCTGCAGGTAAAATAGTTGCAGAAAATCCTCATACTTTTATTCCGAAAATTTTAGGTGTCCCTATCTGTATAAATGTTCCGGCTATTGCTATTGTTCTTTTGATTACCGCAATTTTGGTTAAAGGAACAAAAGACTCTGCAAAAATGGCAGGAGCCATGGTATTTATTAAGTTGGCAGTAATTGGTTTGTTTATTGTATTTGGTGCAATTTCATTCTTCCATACTCCACCAAGTTGGCAACCTTTTGCTCCTAACGGAATGGCAGGAATTTGGTCTGCAGCATTCTTGATATTCTTTGCATATATTGGTTTTGATGCTTTGGCAACTGCAGCAGAAGAATGTAAAAATCCTCAAAGAGATTTACCGATTGGTATTATTGGCTCATTATTAATAACAACTATTGTATATGTCTTAGTTGCATTAGTTCTTACCGGTATGGTAAATACTGCAGGACCTGTTCCTTTGAGCTTTTTGAAAGCTCCAATGGTTTATTGTATGAAACTTATTCATCATGACCATTTGGCATTTTTGATTTCAATTGGTTCTTTGGCAGGTTTAACTTCTGTACTTTTGGTATTAGAAATGGCTGCAACAAGAATTTTATTTGCAATGAGCAGAGATCATTTTATTTCTCAAAGATTTCAAAAATTAGATCCAAAATTCAAAACTCCTGCATTGTTAACTTGGACAGTTGGGCTTTTGGCGGTTGTTGGAATTTTGACTTTGAATTTAGATGTAGCGGCTGAACTTTGTAACTATGGTACATTTACATCATTCATTATTGTATGTGTTGCTGTTCTTATTTTGAGAAAAACTGATCCGGATAGACCAAGACCGTTCAAAGTTCCTTTCTCACCTGTAACTCCGGCTTTGGGTATAATTTGTTGCGGTGGTTTGATGATTTACAAATCAATGCAAGCAGGTGGTTCAGCTTTGTTATTCCCAGTATGGCTTGGAATTGGTGCAATAATTTATTTATTATACGGATTTATTAAAAATAGAAATAATGAAAATAAAATCCATAAAGAAATAGTCCACGGTACGATTGAAAATCAGGAAGAATTATAACAAATGGATATTAAACAGATTTGCCGAAATATATTTAAGCGAAAAAGTATGGACGATTTGATAAACACTAGCAAACGTTCAGAATTAAAAAAGACATTAAATGTTTTTGACCTTATCGTAATCGGAATTGGAGCAGTTGTTGGTACTGGTATTTTTACAATTATTGGTACTGCAATTACAGGTAGTTCTGAAAGTGCAGGTGCTGGTCCGGCTATTGTTGTTTCTATGGTTTTGGCTGCAGTTGCTTGTGTCTTTTCAGCACTTTGTTATTCTGAAATTGCGGCTATGATTCCTGTTGCAGGTAGTGCTTATACATATACTTATGCAACAATGGGTGAATTTATGGCTTGGATGGTAGGTTGGATTTTGATGCTTGAATATGCAATCGGTAATATTACTGTTGCAAGTGCTTGGACTGGGTATTTTATTCAATTTTTAAAAGGTTTCAAACATTGCTTACCTGATTTTATAGTAAATTTCCCTTTATGGTTAAGATATGATTATAAAACAATGGTTGCATTATGCAATAATAACCACTGGGATATTCATGATAAAATTCCGTATTTGTTTGGGCATATCCCATTTTCGGTAAACTTACCTGCTGTTGCAATTGTATTAGTTTTGACAATGCTTTTGGTCAGAGGTGTAAAAGAATCTACAAGGGTTGCAAGTATTATGGTTGGGGTAAATATGTTTATGATTTTATCCTTTATCGTAGTTGGAGCTTTCTATGTAAAACCTGAACACTGGTCACCATTTTTCCCTAGCGATCCAACAGGGGTAATTATGGGAGCATTTTTGATATTTTTTGCTTATATCGGATTTGATGCAATTTCTACAACTGCTGAAGAAACTGAAAATCCGCAAAGAGATTTGCCTATTGCAATTTTAGGAACTTTGGTTATTTGTACAATTTTATATGTATGCGTAGCTTTGGTATTAACTGGGATTGTTCCAATTGAGAGAATTGATATTCAAGCTCCAATTGCTCATGCTATGAGTTATGTAGGTAAAGATTGGTTTGCGGGGTTGATTTCTATTGGTGCGTTGTGTGCCTTGACATCTGTTCTTTTAATATATCAATTAGGTACAACAAGAATTTTATATGCAATCAGTCGTGATAGATTTTTACCAAAATCTTGGAGATTAATTCATAGAAAATATAGAACTCCTCACGTTATGACTTGGATTTCAGGTATCGTGGTAATCGTTTGCGGTTTGTTTATGGATTTGAATATTTCAGCTGCGTTGTGTAATTTTGGAACATTTACATCTTTTGTAATTATTTGTTTAGCGGTTCTTATTTTGAGAAAAACCGCTCCAGATAGACCAAGACCGTTCAAAGTTCCGTTCTGTCCTTGGTTTCCAATTTTGGGAATATTGATTTGTGGTGTTTTGATTGTATTCTCACTTAAAACTTTAAAAACGTCTTCAGTTTATTTCTTATTATGGCTTGCGGTTGGTGTTCTAATCTATGCATTTTATGGCTATCACCAAAAACGAGTTGAAGAACGAGGACGAATTATTAAACGACCAATTCCGAAGAAATAAGGATTTAAATAAGGAGAGGGCGAAGCCTTTAGGCTTCGCCCTCTCCTAAAATATACATTATACTTGACGAATTGTGCTTAAAATGAGATAATCAGTATATGTTCAAGTATTATGGAAAAACTGCACCGTATTTGTTTTTGTTACCTGCAGGAATTGTTTTGTTAATTTTCTTTTTTATTCCTTTTTTTCAAACAATTGGTTTAAGTTTTTTAGATTATTCAAACAATATTTATCATGCAAATTTTGCAGGAATACAAAATTATGTTGCGATTTTGCATAATCCTGTTTTTTACAAAGTTATGTTGAATACAATAATTTATCTTGTTGTTGCGGTTCCGATACTTGCGATTGTTCCTTTGTTTTTGGCAATTTTGATTAACCAAAAAATCAAGGGAATTACTTTATATAAAATATTAATTTATTTGCCCGTAATTGTTTCAATTGTTGTTGCTGCAATTGCTTTTAAGTGGCTCTATGCTGAACAAGGTATTTTGAATTATTTGTTAAATGTTTTTCATATCAATTCTATTGGTTGGCTTACCGACCCGAAATATGCCATTTATTCGGTTATAATTGTGACGATATGGAAAGGTATCGGATATTACATGATGATTTATCTTGCGGCTTTGATGAGTGTGCCAAAAGAACTTTATGAGGCTTGCGATATTGATGGCGCTGGTTTTTTCACTAAGCATTTGACCGTAACTATTCCTCATATAATGCCTACAATCGCTTTAGTTACAACCATAAGTTCAATTTCTGCAATGAAAATTTTTGCTGAAATTTATGTTATGACAAAAGGCGGACCTTTGAATTCAACAAAAACAATTGTTTATTATATATATGAAAAAGCATTTGAAAATCTTGATTTAGGCTATGCCTCAGCGATGGCGGTAATTTTGCTTGTTATTGTAATGGCTTTTTCACTAATCAATATTTTGTGTTTTGAGAAAAATAAATATCAAATTTAAAAGAGGTAATTTTGAATATATTAGGAAAAATTAGAGATAAAGTTAAACTAAAAAATATGTGGATACATGCAATTTTGATTTTTGTATCAATTCTTTCAATTTTTCCTTTTATATGGTTGTTGTCAACATCTTTAAAAGGTGCAGGTGAAAATATTTTTGCAGCCCCTCCGACAATTATTCCGAAAGATTTTACCTTTGCAAATTATGTTGGTGTTTGGCATAAAGTTGATTTAATGCGATATTTTGTAAACAGTATGATTGTTGCAGGTGGAACTGTTTTGTTGAATTTGATTTTATCATCACTTGCGGGGTATCCTTTAGCAAGAATGGAATTTAAGGGCAAAAAGATTGCATTCTTTTCAATTCTTGCTACTATAATGGTGCCATTTCAGGCAATTATGTTACCGGTTTATTTGATAACATTGAAATTGCATTTGGTTGATAGTGTAAATGATACAATGGGCTTTATTGGGCTTGTAATGCCGTTTGCAGTTAGTGCATTTGGAATCTTTTTGATGCGACAAGCATTTATGGCAATTCCAAGAGAGATGGAAGAAGCTGCAATTGTAGATGGCTGTAATGTTTTTCAGGTGTTTTGGAAAGTTTTGTTACCTATGGTAAAACCATCACTTGCCGTGCTTGCAATCTTTACATTTATTGGTTCGTGGGGTGAATTCTTGTGGCCGAGTATTGTGTTAACAAAAGAAGCGATGTACACACTCCCTGTTGGAGTAAATAATTTACAGGGAATGTTTTCATCAAATTGGCGATTTATCGCAGCCGGTTCAATAATTTCGACCATACCGATAATCATCTTTTTCTTAGCGATGCAGAAGTACTTCATTTCAGGTGAAAACGACGGCGCCGTTAAGGGTTAGTTGTTTTCTAAAATTCGTTTTGCAGTTTTATTAGCATCTTAGGGAATGCTTTTTTTAATAAATTAGCCAATGTCGTTTCATCAACTTCCCATTTGCACTCAAATTTGTTTTGTCTTTTTGCTATTTGAGCTGCTTCAGTAAACATATTTAGTAATTCTAGAGCATCTTTACTTGTCATTCTCTCGCTGTTTATAGTATCATAAACAGCGAGAATCTGAAATTTATTGTGTTATATTTCTTTTCCATTTAAGTCATACAATTTGATATCATAACCTTGTTGTGCGATTTTCTTTTTAATTGCTTTGATTTCTTTTTTATTTACGACTCTTGTATCAACAACAATTTTTTCAATTGAATTTGCAGGGGCACCAATAGGGATAGCTCTATGAGTTGGGTAATCATGACCGGTACTCATATTTCCATTTTTAAATAACGCACTTTGTTGCTTTCCTCTTTGGTTTACCTCAAATGAGTTTTTCATAATAGTTGGGTCAATTGATTTTTTATCCATAACTATTATAAAACGAGAACTTGTGTGGTCTGTGTTTGGTAGGAAGTTTTCTTCTCCTGCATTGTTCCAGTGTGAGTTTCTAGCATCAAAATAATCTCTAATAGATGCATTTGCTCTAACGTCCCAAGTATCAGTACATAGAGGAGTTAATGTATCAGGAACTGTTCCATCGCTATAAGCGGCAGATTTTTTACCTGTAATTTCTCTAGGTGCAATTCCACCATTATCTAAAATGCCTAATAATGAGTCATAGCCTGTACCATGAAGAAGATTATCTGTTGTTATGTTGTTAGAATGTTGATGTTGAATTTTTTTACCTTTTGAGTCCATAAATGCTTTATATGATGAGTCATATACCATTTTTTGTTCCGGTGTTAGAGCATCACTCATTTTGATTCCGGCATTTCTTTTTCCATTAGGGGTTCTGTTAGATAATGGAATATTAAAATCTACTTCCATTGGAATTTTAGATATAATTTCGATTTTGCCATTGTTATTTCTTGCTAAATAATGGAGATTTCCTTTATCTAAAACCATTTGTTGTCCATTTTTTAGGCTCGATAATATTTGTTGTGTTTTATATCCAAAAGTATCAGAAATTTCATCAGATAAATTCTCAAATGCCTTTCTTTCTTTTTTTCTTTCTGATTTTACATTTTCAGTATTGTTCGCAGTTTTGGCTTGATCTGTATTTTGTGTTTTACCTGTTTCTTTAGCAGCTTTAGGTTGTTCAGCATTTTGAGCTTTGCCTGTTTCTTTGGTTGCTTTAGGTTGTTCTGTTTTATTTTCTGCGGTTGCTTTTTTAGCTTCTAAATCACCAAATTGAGCTTTTAAATTATTTAATTCTGCTCTTTTTCTTGATAATGTGCTAACTCTATTATCTAGAACATTGTTTAATTGGGCTAATGAAGATTTTACTCCTGTAGCATTTTTCTTCTTCAAATTATCAAAAACTTTAGCGACTGCTTGTTGAAAATCTTTTGAAATTCCTTGACCTCTGTCACCATGTACCGCAAGTATCATTGGACGAATTTTGCTTCTTAATGCTGCTTCGACTTTTGGATCATTTAAATTTATATTGTAGTTTGAATCAAAGATATCTGCATATTTTCCTTTGAAATCTTTAGCTAGTTCTCCCTCTTTAATTTCAGTACTTAATGTTTTCATTCTAGTTTGGATTTTTTCTACTGATTGAGCTTGAGCCTTTTTAGCCTCTTCGGCTTTCTTTGCTTGTTCGGCTTTTTTAGCTTGTTCAGCTTTCTTAGTCTCTTCGGTTTTCTTAGCTTGTTCAGTCTTTTTAGCTCCTTCTGCTCTTCGTCTTGATTCTGCGCCATCTGCTTTTCTTGCAGTTTTTTGTTCATAAGAAGTATTGGCAGTTTTTTCTGCATGAGTTGAAGAGTTAGAAGTATTTAATTTTTCGGTTCTTGCTAAACCTGTTTCGGGTGTAGCTGCTGAACCTTTTGAAGCAAATTTGTCTTTTACATTATTATATGCATTTGAAACTTTGTCACTTGCTTTTTGATATAAGTTAGAACCTTTTAGTTTAGAGCTTAATTTTTCACCCAGAAGACCTCCGGCACCAATTGCCATATTCATTGCGGTTCCCTCAACAGTTACTTTACCTGTTTGCATATATTCAGCACCTGCACCAACTGCAGCATCAACTGTAGTGTCGATAACGGCTTCTTCTGTTTTACTTAGTGTCCCATTTGCTACTTTTGTTGCCGTATCTGATGCCGTATTTCTTACTTGTGGTTCAATTTTAGCAAGACTTTTTTCAGAGTTTTCGCTAGCTCTACTCAAGCCTCTTTCAGCGATGTTTGAGCTTTGTTGACCGGCTCTAGCAAGACTTTTTTCAGAGTTTTCGCTAGCTCTACTCAAGCCTCTTTCAGCAACGTTTGAACCTTGTTGACCAAGTCTCGCAACTCCTCTTTCTGCTGTTCCAGTTGTTTGTGCTGCTAAGCCTGTTTCTACTCCGGCAACTCCTTGTTGTGCTGTAGTTGCAAGTCCTCTTTCTACACTTGCCGCACTTTGTTGAGCTGCTTTTTCTGCTGCAGCTGCAGTTTTTGAAGCTGTTTTTGCTGTTTTATATGCAGTATATCCGCCTTTAACAATTTTAGAAGCACCTAGTGTTGCAACAGTAATACCGCCGTCAATTACACCATCTTTTACGTATTGTCCTAATTCTCCGTCTTGTAATCCTTCTTTAGATACTGCTTTATTTGACACATCAATTGCGATATCTGCTGCGGCTGTTGCTGCTCCGGCAGTTGCTAATCCTGCAGCATAAGCTCCCAATGAACTTCCTCCAGATGGAATTGCGGTAGCCACTGCAGCGATACCTGTAACAACTTTAGCTCCTGTTTTAACCCATTCGCCACCTGTTTGTTGTGATTCATTGTATTTTGCTACTCTATAGCCAATGTCATTTTTTGTACCAAAAGCTTTTTGATAGTTTGCTTTTGTTGGTCGTAAGTAGTAATTTGCGATTGCATTTTGGTTATAATTAACACCATATATTTGTTTGAATTTAGTTTTGAATTGTGCATCACCTTGTTTAGCTGCATTTTTTAATTGATTGATATTATTTCTGTAAGTTTTTAAATCTTCTCTAACTTTTGAAGCTCTATTATCTGAACCCCAAATTACACTAATGCCGTCAGCGACATCTTCTGCCCAACCATCAGCATTCATTTGTTTGTCAAATGCTGCTTGCGCTTGGTCTAATTGATTGCTCATCATATTAACGGTTACTTTTTGAGCTGTGCCTTTGTCAGCTTTGATTTGGTCTGCATAATTGCTTTTTGCAACCCATTTGTTATCCAAAATTGTACCGTCTTGTGCCATAATCCAAGTTCTACCTTTAGCATCAACTACGGCTTTTCTTCCGTGTGGAAGTTTTGCATTTGGAATTTCAGCATAAGTTGCAGGGTGAAGTTTTCCGTCTTTGCCTTTAATTTTACCTTGAACTTTTTTGCCTGATGCGTAAAGATTTGTATTTTGAACGTAGCTTTCTTTTAATACAGTTCCGTCATGTGCAACTGTAGAAATTTTGCCGTCTTTACCTTTAACAAGTTTTCTTCCGTTACCAGCTTCACCAATTACGGTAAATGTTTCTTTTTTACCTGATTTGTAGTGACCTGTAACTTTTGTACCTTGTCCTTTGTGGTTTTTCAAACCCATTTGACGATATTGAGCTTCTTGAGCTGCTGCTTGTGCTTTTCTTGCTGCAGCTGCTGCGGCTCTTTGTTCTCTAATTGCGGCTGCCCTTGCATCTCTTTGTTGTTGAATTGCAGCATCTTGTTTTGCACCTTGTGCATCTTTTCTATTTTGAAGTGCCGGAGAATCTGCTTCGATTTCCCCAGGAACTTTGATTTCATCGCCTGCTGCGAATGATTCTTTACCGTTTAATTCTTTCAACGCTTCTTCGCTACAACCAAATTTATTTGCAAGGTCAGATAAAGATTCTCTATTTTGAACGATAATACCTGTTGTGTTACCTTGACCATCGTAAGTTGCTTGATATTTTTGTTCGCCAACTGTTTTTTCTTGGACAAGTTTTTTGTTATCTAAGTTGTAGATATTTGTAGTTGAGTTACCATTATCATCGGTTGTTGCTTCTGTGAACCCATTTTCGTAGTATTCTCTATCTGCAATTCTACCATTGTCATTGATGTGTTCAGTAATAATAAGGTCACCTTTTCTTACTCTGGTAGTTGTTTTGTTAATTCCAGGTTCTGAGATGTTTTCTGTTGTTGTTCCATCTTCTGAATAGGTGTATTCTGTGCGTTTTTCTTTAGCCGGAATTCCTTCATTTTCAACTTTTGAATTCAAAACTTCATTGCCGTTTTCATCAAAAGTGTAATTTGAAGTTGTTGTACCCTGTTTTTCAACTTTAGCTTCTGGTTTTCCGTCAGTGAAAGTTGTTGTTGCCACAGAATTTTTTTGATGATTAGTTTCAACTTTTTTAGCCGGTGTTACACCATCTTCTGCATATTCTGTTTCAACAGTAGATAGTGTTGTTTCGCCGTCTTTTGTTTCAACTTTATCTTTTAATAATTTTTTATTTTCGTCTAAGAATTTTGTAGTCTTGTTGCCATTTCCGTCAGATTGAATTAATTGAGAAGATTTGTCAGGGTTGATTATTTCTTGTGTCCCGTCTTTGTAAGTCACTTGAACAAGTTTTTGTCCATCTTGTTCAACAACTTTAGCATCTTCTACATTTTCAGTATTTTTAATATTAGCATTTAAGAACTTAAGAATATCTTTTTTCTTAACTTCGCCTTTTAGCCCGTTTTCTTTGATGAATTTTCTAGCTTCTTTTTTAGAAACTTTTCCATCTGTGGTTTTATCAAGCCCACCTTTAAAAGCTTGTAATTCTTTTTCGTCAATAACTCCATTGTGATCAGTATCAACCTTGTTAAAGATAGAATTTTCTTCTTTCGTTTGGAGTTGTTCTGCTTTCATACCTGCTTGAAGTTTGTTCAAATCAATGTTTGATTTCTTTCCAAAAGACCCTACATTCAAATCTGCCATGTTCTTAAACCTTTCAATATTTTTTGTTCTATATGAATTTCTACGGTATTATTTGAAAGGTTCTTTAGGACTCTATCTATCTATCTATCTATCTATCTATTTCCCATTATAGCTGGATTTCAGCCATAAAATTTTCGCATTTACAATTCGTAATAATTTAACTAATGTTAAGTTATATAACAAAAGTTATATCTTCGGTATATCAAGATTAAGGGTATGTTTTGATTGTTGGTAAACTGTATTTTTAAAATCGACGATGTATTTTGGACTGATGCCGTTTTTGTAAAATACTCCTTGTCGGTAGAGTTCTACAAGTCTATCAACATATTTTTGACAATTTTCTCTTGCTTGCGGACGACGTTTCAATTGATCAACAAAATCAATATTCTTTCTTGCTGAATTCTCTCGTGTTGTAGCGCCTCCAAAGTTAGACAATGCATCTTGACCTCCGCAAGATTTTGGCAAAATGTGTTCAATAGATGCAAGTGATGGCCACATAAGTCTATGTCCGATTTTGTCAGGTGTTTCTGTTGCAACTTTCATTATATAAGCTGAAATGCTTTCTTGTGATGTCGGGAGGGTTTGTGCGATTGCGATAAGTTTATCTTGCAATTTTTTATCCGGAACATCTCCGATTACTTTTATCAAATCATACAAGAAAGATTTTCTGGAGAATGGTAAAATTACTTCTTCTCTATTCAATCTTGATTTTGAAAGTTCTATCAAATTTTTTAATTGTTCATTATTTTTTAATACAGATTTTTTTAAAATTAATTCTTGAAAAGCCAAAACTTTTTTCTGGTTTTCAATTGTATTTGCATTAGTTGAATTTGCAAATCTTTTGGACTCTTTTATGAGTTTATTCATAACCTTTTTTTCTTTTGTCGTTCCATTGCTTACTATATCCTCTCTGATTTTTGTAAGTTTGTATTTATATTCATAAGATGAAAAAGGTATGATAATCGGTTTTTCATTCAATTTTTTGTCTGTATCGTCCATCAATTTTTTGAATGGACGTTTGTATTTTTCAGGCAATGCGTAAGCTGCTTCTGTAAGTCTTCTAAAAATAGGAGCTTGTTTTTTACGCAAACGGCGGCGGTAAATTGGTTCAACTTCTTGGAGCAACTCTTGAATATTTTTGTCTGGGTGTATTGTTGCTCGGTCTTTTAAGATATCAAAAACCTTAGCTTCAATCCCAGTAAAACTTTCTCTATATTTGCTTAAAGTTTCGACTACATTAGATGCTGGTTGAAAAAATGTTTGATTTTTTAACATTCTGGAAAGTTGTTTAGGGTCAATCATCGGGATTCCACTATACATGCATGGAAGTCCATAACTAAAAAGAATCCTGAGTTTTGATGAATTCTGGATAGCAGTGAAATTAACCGGATAAACATAAGGCATGCCTTTCAAATCCGTAACTTGACGTTTACTATTCGTCAAACTACTCCCAGTTGCCCCGTAGTTAGTGGAGTTTGACTTAATTTTACTATTAAGGTTGTTTAGATTGACCGCCGGAACTCTCATGCTTTTGCCTTTATAAACACTTTTAACCTTACAGACTCTCGACTGAATACTATATCGGTAAAATAGCAAAAAACTTTAATAATTTCTACTTTTTAATAAATTTTTGTAAATCTTATTTTTTATTTTTACAAAAATTAAGAGGTGTTTCCATATTTATAACTGGTTATAATATAAATGAATTTATAATATGAAATTAGACCTTGTCACTCCTGTTTCCCTTGGTTTACACCATAGCCAAACATTGCAAAATCGTATTTTATCGGGTCAATTGGGTCAAATTGTTTTAAGTTATTGGTAATTTCAATTACTGATTTGAAATCATTGGCTTTCCTTGATAATAACCCCATTTCTCGTGAAATTCTCCCGACATGGACATCTAGTGGAATATATAATTCTGACGGTTTCATAAAGTTCCAAACCCCGAAATCTACAGGTCCTTTTCTTACTAACCAGCGGAGATACATGCACATTCTCTTCATTGCACCGCCTTTTCTTGGATTTGGAATCATAAAATAAAAGCCTTGACCTAAATTTTTGTCGGCTTTTGAATAGAAATAATCTGTCACTGTTTCAAATAATTTGCCTTGTGAATGTCCGTATTTGAATAGTTCTTCAAGTCCACCGTCTTTTGTGTACAAGTCTTTTAGAATAGAAAAAATTGCGGAAAAATCTTCCGGTTTCCCAAAACGGTAATTAAAATCGCCAATAATTTTTGGTTCAAAATTCTCAATGAAATTTAGGGGTTCATTTTGCGCAATTTCTAATAACAGGTCAAGTTTTTTTATGAAAAGTTCTCTTCTGCCGTATGCGACTAAAGATGCAATAAATCCAGAAATTTCAATGTCCTTTTTCTCCTTAAATTGATGAGGAATTTGTATGGGGTCATCTTTGATAAAATCAACTGTTTCGTAGGTCTGAACAAGTTTATCTATTTCCGGTTTTGTAATCATTTTTATCTCGCATTTGAATTTATTGCAAATAGGTCTTTATTAAATTCTCTAAAACTATTAATAATTTCACTCACCGCAGGAATTGATTTGTATAATTCAGGACTTTCTTCTGAGCAAATTGCGATAATTTTTCCGATTTTTGCAGCTCTAGCAGATTCAATTCCAGAGATTGCGTCTTCTACAACAATACATTCTTCCGGTTTTAAACCAATATTTTTTGCTGCAATTTCATAAATATCTGGAGCAGGTTTCCCAGGAATTGTTCCGTCAGAATAAACAATTTTGTCTAAATCAAACCAGTTTGCCAAGTGAAAATGTTTAATATAAAAGTCCACATTGTCTTTTTCTGACATTGTTGCAATAGTTCGAGGAATATTATTTTCTTTTAAAAAGTCTAAAAATTCCACAACTCCGTCAGCTAAATGGAAGTTATCTTTGTCCTTTAAACACATGTTTCTATAAACTTCTTCTTTTTCAAATGCCAATTTTTCAACCATTTCCGGAGTAGGTTGTTTGCCGATTGCGTATTTGATAATTTCTTCATTCGTTCTTCCGAACATATATTTTAGCATTTCTTCATCAGAAAAAGGTGTGCCTCTAAGTCGTCTTGAAAATTCAACCCATGCTTCTTTGTGTTTTGGTGAATCCCAGTATAGAGTTCCGTTAAAATCAAAAATAATACCTTTATATTGTGTCATTTTACTGTTTTTCCATAATCTTGTTGTATAAATCTAAATATGTTTGAGCTTGTTTTTCTTTGTTTAGCATTTTGTATGAATATGCCAAATTGTAGTAAATAGATGGTTCGTTATTTCCGGCATCTAAAGCTCTGAAAAAGTTGTATTTTGCGTTACGATAGTCTTTTAATTTTAAGTACGCACAACCCATATTGTAATATCCGTAAGAAAAATCGTCTTTAAGCTTAATTGTTTTTTTGAATTCTGATAGCGCTAAATTCGGTTTGTCTTGGATAAAATAAATGTATCCTAGATTGTAATGAGCTTTATAATATTTAGGGTCTTTATTGATTGCTTCATTGAACATATAAATTGCTTCGTTGATTTTGTCTTTGTCTTGCAAAATGTTTCCAAGAAGTAAACAATCTTCAGCAGAACGGCTTTCTTCTGATTTCCCTAACAATATTTTTTGAGCTCCGTCAATGTCATTTTGAGCATATAGAACTTTTGCCTGTTCTGAAACAGGATCAACTTGGGTTTGTTCTTGTTGTTTTTGCCAAGGTAGATTTGCTGCACCGGCAATATTTATAAAAGCTCCACTCAATATAACTAAAGTTAAAATAATCTTTTTCATACAAAAATTATAGAATAAATTTTTAAATTTTTCCACTAAAATTTTTTATTTAAATTCTTTAATAATATCTTTAAAATAATCTGAATTCGCTTTTGCCTTTTGGGCACAAGTTAGACCATTTAATGTATTTGTTGTTTTAGGGTTGCAATATGAAGTCATATTTGTATATTTAGTTCCATTATCTCCCATTGTTTTAAGTTCTCCATCTATAAATTGGAATGTAAACAAATCATATCCCCAACGATTTGGAGGATTGTTGTACCCGTTCAAATCAACTGAAACCCAAATATTACCATCATTGTTGCTATTATTTTCAAATAACAATAGTGTTCCGTCTTGTAGTGCGATTTGACCGTCATCAAACCAATTCCCGCTAACTTCAGATTTGCTGTCTAAAGATTTATAAGGTTTAGCATTTTTATCCGAGGAATAATTCCATGTGTAGCCGTAACAAGGAAGTAAATGTTTTGTGCCTACGGCATTTGAACCGCAATCAAATGCCCCTTGAAGATAGTTCATAAAAGTTCGATAAAAAGTTCCATGCGGATAAGTATTGGGATCTAAAGAAACATCGTCCGACTCCATTTGTTTAAAAACTTGTTGAACAGTAGAATATGATTTCAAAAATTGAGTATGTAATCTTTTTGCCTTGTAATTGTTAATCAAACTTGGAATTGTCAATGCTGCAACTACACCGATTATACCGAGAGTGATTAATACCTCGGCTAGTGTAAATGCACACTTACGGGTGAAAAGTGAATGGTGAGAGGTGAATAGCCCGTTACGGTCTATAGGTAGATAAGGGGATAAGCCTATAAGTAATTTCATTTTATTCTCCTTTTTGATATTTGTTTTATTGCCACACTTAATAATATTGCTCATATTAGTATCTCCATGACTTTATAATATATTATAATATTAATTATAGTTTATTATAATTTAATTATCAATATAAGATTGTTAAAATACTATTATGTTAGATAGTGTTTTTCTCAAAGAATTTGGAGTTCGACTCAAACTTTTCCGAATAAAAAAGGATATGACACAGGCGCAACTTGGTGAAATGATTAACATTTCTGAACATAGGATTAGCCAAATTGAAAATGGGAAATGTAATATTACACTCAAAACAATAAATAAAATATCTAACGCACTTAATATTCCTGCTGTTAAATTATTTACATTTGAATAAAAAAATTCCTGCTAAAAGGAGTAATAGCAGGATAAGTTCAGTAAAAGAGACATCACTAACATTATTACCCCTTTTTAAAAATCGTCAAATTTTATAAAAACTACTTGAATTTATCTAAAGGAATTAGCTTATCTACAGAAATATTCAAAGCTAAAGCCAGATTAACAATAACAATCAAAGATGGACTATATTTTTCTTTCTCAATTCTTGCGAGATATTCAGGAGTAATATCAGCCATTTCAGCCAGTTTTTCTTGAGAAAACTGTTTTCTTGCTCGTTCTGCCCTCAAATTCTCTGCAAATATTCTAATCACTTCTTCTCTATCCATATTGATAGTTTATATTAGTTGACAAAAATATCTTATGACTTATAATTCATGTATTATGACTTATAAGTCAGTATAAAAGGAATAAAAGTCAAGAAATGAATGAAATGACAAGTAATAATAATGCAAATCACGAAAAGGAGAATAAAATGAAATTACTTATAGGCTTATCCCCTTATCTACCTATAGACCGTAACGGGCTATTCACCTCTCACCATTCACTTTTCACCCGTAAGTGTGCATTTACACTAGCCGAGGTATTAATCACTCTCGGTATAATTGGTGTAGTTGCAGCATTGACAATTCCTAGCTTGGTTAACAACTACAAAGCAAAAAGATTACATACTCAATTTTTAAAATCATATTCAACTGTTCAACAAGTTTTCAAACAAATGGAAGCTGATGATGTTTCTTTAGATCCAAATACTTATGGTGGGGAAATGTTTTATAAGACATTTATGAATTATTTAACTGGAGCAACAGATTGTTTTAGAAACCTTAAAAATCCGGCTTGTGCCCCAGAGCTTAATGCTGATTATTATTCGACAAAGAAAGATTTATATAAAACACTCGATGGTAGTAAAACTGTAATACATTGGTATTTTGATGATGGAATGATTGCATTGCAAGATGGAACTTTATTGATGTTTGAAAATGCGGGTGGAGAAGACGGAATTATTTGGGTTTCAGTCGACTTGAACGGGTACAATAACCCTCCAAATCGTTGGGGATATGATTTGTTTACATTTCAATTTATAGATGGAGAACTTAAAACTATGGGGGATAAAGGCACTACTTATACTGACGTGGAAGCATATTGTAATCCTAAAGGTTCAGATAAATTTAATGGTGTAGCTTGTGCACAAAAAGCAAAAGTAAATTCAGATTATTTTAAAGATTTGATTAATGAATTTAAGTAGATTTTGTATTTAAAAATTTTTATAAATAAAGAAACGGACGGAAATTTATCCGCCCGTTTGGTTTGTATAAAGGAATAATTATATTAGAGAACGTTTTATTTTTATGCGGCAACTCTGCCTGTGATAAATGACATGGTTGCTGCGATTGCACCTGCTGCAAGTCCAATGATTCCGGCTTTTTTGAATTTTGCGGCTTTGGCAAGTCCGTATGTAATACCTCCAACTATTCCAGAACCTGCAACTCTACCAAAGTTTTGACTTGTCTTTTCTCCAGAACCTACAGGTTGTCCAGTGATACTTGAAATGTTGTCTTCTGATGAGTGTCTACAATATGCACCTAGAGTCAATGTTTGCAACAAGCCTTGTGTGAATGAACCGTGAGAATTATCTCGCAAATCTTGTACAAGTGTTTTACCACCATTCATTTGTGCATATAAACTTTTTGCTCTGCTTTGGACTTCTTGTTCTGTTCCATCTCCATAAGCTGCTCGAACACTATCTACATAAGCTTTATATGCTTCCTGTATTTGATCTTGCTCGTTTTGTAAAATTTTATCTTTCAAGTTTGCAGCTGCTCCTTGAACACCTTCAACAGATGCATTAATTCTCAAATCTGCATTTCGTTGCATCTTTTGTTGATCAACATTATAATCAATGTTGAATTTTTGATATTCTTTCATATTGTTGAAGTAATCTTTATTGCTATATCCACCCATACCCATCATAGGAGATACCATTGGTGTTGCAAATCCGCCATAGCCACTGAAAATACTACCATTCATACCCATTGGATACATGCTGTAATCAATGTCTAAATCATCAAAATCTGATGCTGCGTATGGGTTATACTGAAACGTACCTGACGAATTAACGCCATTTAGTGCATTTACATTGCTGTCCATACCTAACCTCCAAATATATAATTAACCTTTTAACCTACCTTACTTATATAAACAATTTTTGTTTTGCATAATTGCTTTTCATGTGGAATTTGTAAAGTTATGTTACATTATTTAGTTGATGTGAAGAATGTTATTCTTGTTTATTATGTAAATGTACAATTTATAAGGATATCCAAATTTTGAAAAAGTTTTTATCAGCATTATTTTCATTGTTTGTTTTGGCTGCGATTTGTGTTGCAGTTTATTTTAACCAACAATTTGTAAAAACTCAGGCTGATAAAGTTCAAGGAATGTATTATGTTTATAAAGGTGATAAAGCTTATCAAAAAATGAATATGCAAAAGGCTATTTCCTTTTATAACAAAGGTTTGCATTTATACCCTCAACATTATGGAGCTTGGTACAATTTAGGAAATATTTACGTTGAATATGAAGACTATTATTCTGCATTGTATGCTTATTCTCAAGCTTTTAAATACAATCCTAGAATGATGATTGCAAGAATGAATTACGGAATTATCGCAACAGAAAAACTTGGCGATTTTGATTCTGCTCTAAATCAATATAACAAAATTCTAAAAACAAAACGTTATTTGTTAGAAATTCCGTATGTATTCAACAACCGTGTAAGTTATAAAGCTAATCGAGCAATTGCTTATTATAATATTGGTGTAACTTATAGAATGAAGTCTTTATATTCCAATGATAACTGGGAGTTACAGAGAAAATATTTAGCAAAAGCAATTAATGCTTATAAAAAATCTTTAGAAATCAATCCTAAAAGTTACGACACTCAATTTAATTTAGGTTTAGCATATCATATTTCAGGTAATTATGATGAAGCCGGAAAATGTTATTGCCGAGCAATTAATATTGCTCCAATGAGTTATGAAGCTCATTACAACTTGGCTGTCCTTTTGAGAAAATTAGGTCATTACAAAGAAGCTTATGACGAAATTGATAAAGCATCAACATTAATTACCGCATTAGATGAAAACTCTGCAACTCAGCAATATGTTGCAATTGTTATGAATGACATTACAAGAAATGTTTATCAAAACGAAGAATATAAAAGATATCTTAAATCTATTTTAGCAGAAGAAGAATCAAAAACTAAACAACATATCTCAAAAAATAAAAAAGCTATAGCTTCTAAGGAATCTAAAGAAGATAAAAAGAAAAATTCTATAACTTCAACCGGAATAAATTTTGTAAACGGTAAAATTGTAGCAACAGAAGAGTTGGATAAAGCAATGTTAGAAAACTTTGGTAAATGTCCATCAATGACTTATTTCACATCAAATTATGATGATAGTGATGTGTTTTAAAATTTAAGCAAAACAAAAGGCGGTAGTGATGTTACCGCCTATTAACCAGATTTACACTATGTAAGTGTTCAGAAAGGAATTTCTTTTAATCCTAGTTCTTAGGATTAACCTTCTCCCAAATTCAAATGAGAGAATTGAACAATTTTATTTTTGCCACGTTTTTTAGCATTATACAATGCGTGTTCTGCGTAACGAATAATTGTATTTGCATCTTCTTCTGTATCAGGAAGACAAGGATAAGTTGCAATACCTCCAGAAATTGTGATTGGGTGGCGTTCTTCTTCTCCTGCAGGAATAAATTCCATTTTTTCGATATCTTTTCTGAATCTTTCTGCAAATAAGAATGCATTATCTTCAGAAGTGTTCGGAAGAACAACAACAAATTCTTCATCTCCATAACGAGTAAGAATATCTTCTTTTCTTATTAAACCTTTCAATTTGTCAGCAATAGATTTTAATAATACATCGCCCCATTCATATCCATAGATATCATTTACAACTTTGAAAAAGTCTAAATCGAATAACAACAATGACAAAGCATTTCCATAACGTTTTGCTCTTGAAATTTCTTGATCCATACGTTCTAGTAAATATTTTCTGTTGTGCAAACCTGTTAGTTCATCAGTTGTAGCAAGAGTTTTTAATTTTTCTCTCAATTCTCTGATTTTTAACATGTTTCTTACACGAATTACTAATTCTTGATTATCAACAGGAGTTTTGATGTAATCAAAAGCAACAGCTCTAACAGTACAACCCTTGAAAGTTTCACCAATAAATAAAATAGGGAACTTGAATTTAGTTACCATTAAGACATCTTTAATATTTGGAACACTCTCAATGATAATCACTCCTGGGTTTAGAGTTTCATAGTCTTTTAAATTAGTAGCATCTTCAAGTCTAACATTTGCATCTTCAATATTAGAAATCACTTCTGCAAGATTTGAAGAATTTTTATCTGTATATATAACAATATTTTTCATAATCTTTCCTTTCTACTACAAGTTAACATATTGTTTTTAAACTAGCAAAATTGTTACGTTTGTTAATATATTCAAAATCAACTAAAAAGATGGGGGTATTTCTCTTTGAGAATGGTAAAATTACTATTATTTTATATTATATAAGGATAGAGTTTATGGATTTCAAAAAAGAGAATGATTTAGAAAGAGAATTTTATAATCAAGATTTTTCTGTAATGAAAGAATTACTTGAAAGAATTAGAGGCTCTTTGACTTCAAAATTTTCGGTAAAAGTTGATGATTTGAATTTGAATGGAATATTTGATTATGACAATAATATTTCTTTTACATACATAACTCTTTTTCAAGCTGGCATGAAACCTATTCGTTGGGGTGCTTGTCGTAAAACTTTAGAAGAAACTATAAACCGTGATATTCAAAAATTAAAAGCATACAAAACATTTCCTTTTTTTGAGGTTTGGAATGATGATAAATGCCGTATTATGATTGAATATATAACAGAACAAATTCCTACAAAAATTGAAGATATAAAATCATTTTCTTTTGTTCCGACAAGGTTTGAACCTGGGGTTACTGGTTTGAAACTTGTGATGAATAACACTCCTTATATTTATATGCCAACTGATGCTTGGACACAAAGCCAAATGGATTTGAAATCAGCGCTTAATACGGTGATTAAAAAAACTCCTATAAAAAATATGACCAATAAAATTTCAGAAAGAATTTCTATTTTGAAACAATCACCTTATGATGCCTATATTTTGAAAAGCAGGGCTTTTGTTACTTATAAAGATGACATTTTACCATTGTATCGTGGAAATATTTTGCAGGAATATTCTCCAGACGAAATTCGAGATGAGGCAATAGCAGGTGCTGATTGGATAGTTAAAAACATTCAAGAAGACGGCAGATACCTGTATTATTATGATTGCAAAGATGACAATTACAAAGACCACGAACACCCGAATGCCCCTGAGGATAACTTGTATTACAATGATTTGCGTCATTGTGGTGGAATTATTACCTTAATCCGAGCATACCAATTGACAAAAGACAAAAAATATTTAGATTTTGCAAAAAGGGGTATTGATTTTATTACAACAATTACTCAAGAGCACGAAGTTGACGGTAAACCGGCGGCATACGTTTTTTATAACAGTAAAGCAAAACTTGGCGGAACTGCAATGATCCTTGTTGCAATGATGAAATATCGCAATGAAACAAACGATAGAACTTATGATGATTACATCAAAAAATACACAAGACATTTGTTATCTAGAATTTATAAAACAGGAGAAATGTTAGGCTATTATATCAATCCGAATTTCCAAAACGGTCAACCGTTGATTGAAATGTCTGAAGAAGAAAGACGAGCAACATTTTCATTCTATTATCCTGGGGAAGCTTTGCTTGGTTTAGCATTGTTTGCAAATTATTTTAAAAATGATGAAGAATTAAGACAAGAAGTCCTTGCCAAAAGTGAAGTTGCGCTAGATTGGATTGTCGATGAACGTCCAAAAATTTATGCAGACTTATTCACATCTTTACCATCTGATAGTTGGTTAATGCAAGCTATTGAAGAATGGGCAAAAAATCCAAAATTCCAAAAAGAAACCTATATGAATTTTGTTTTTGGTGATGCAGATACAATGGTTGAAAAAACTTATAAACGAGATGATTCACCATATATTGATTTTGAGGGCGGATATTATTATGAATACGGTGACCATTTTTATCCAGATGGTGCAAGAAGTGAGGGCTTAGTTGCGGCATATTATCTTGCGAAATTTTTAGGAAATCAAGAATTAGAATCAAAGTACTTAGAAGCTTGTCGCAAAACCGCAAAATCTCAAATGTTGCTATTCAATTCTGATAAAAACAATTATGCACACTTAAACCCAGAAAAATCAAAAGGTTCAATCAGATTTAAAGCAACACGCCAATGGGTAAGAGTCGATTCAATTCAACACGTAGCTTGCTTTTTCTTGCGATTATATTTTGCAGAAAAGAATATTGAAGTATTGTAGAAAATAAAAATGAATAAAAATTAAGAGAATGTTTGAGAACACAATTACATACACATCAACTTAATACTTTCTTTTGTTAATATTTCGTAATAAATACATTAAATTCCTAAAGATTTTTGCAAATGAGCCGTAAATAAGGATAAGAGTACGAAAATTATGAAAGGAAAGGCTCAATACTATGGGAATGGCTGCTTCACAAGGTAGATTATTAAGCATAACTGCCAGACTGTCAAACAATGAGTTTGAACAGCAGTCCATTGCTTATTCTAAACAACGTCTTTCTGATGATTCTGAACAAATTAATGACAAATACCTTGATGCTTTAAATCAAACTAAATATCAAATTCTAACTGGTTACAACGGTACAGAAGCTTGTTATGAAGATTTAAGTTACAATCAATTAACAGGTATCAATACTGTTGCTACCGGCAAACAATATATGGTTAAAAATAATCAAGGTAAAGTTTTGGTGTCTGAAGCTATTGCAAATGCTTTTAGAGAAAACAACGGGGATTACAACAAATTTTTATATCAATTAGGTTATTCTCAAGCAAATATTGATTTATCAAATTCTGCTTCAGCTGAAGAAGCTGTTCACCAAGCTTGGGATAAATACCTTGTATCTGTTGGTAAAAGTATAAATGATATGGATAATCAACATATTCTATCTTTTGGATATACATCATTTAGCAAAGATGCTTTTGATGGTTTCCCTACTTATAACACTGCTTACGCAGCTTCAACAGATGGAAGTGATTCATTCAGCTTACAAAAAGAGGGTGGTCGTTATTACACAACTCGTTCAACTGTTGTTGCTAAAGAATATACTGATGAAAATGGTGACACTCAAACAGGTGTATATTTCCAAACTCCTGAACAAGAAGGAACTGATGAATATACTCAATTGTTAGATGTTACTTATAACAAAGCAACCGGTGAATTTACTTATAAAAACGATGATGATGAAGAAGTTAAGGCAAAAACTTTGTATGCTTCTTTAGGTAAAAACGGTCAAGCTATTGTTAGCGAAAATGAAAAGAACTATTTAACTTTAAATAACAATACAGGTTTGTATGATTCAGAATCCGGTATTAGTTATAAAGTTACTGAAAATGTTACAGCTTTGAACTTTGAAGGTACAACATCTGTTCAAAGAGAATTGTATGATTATGCATTATCTTTGACTGAAGCTTATTATAACCAAGGTCAATCAGGAACTTTGGCAGAATTGAAAGCTAAAAATTCTGATTACAATGATACCGGCAAATTAAATTACTACAAAAATATTTTTGATGAGATGAGAACATCTGGTTTTACCACTTTGAAAGAATCTTATTCTGATAAATTGTCAAAAACTGAAGCAACTTCAAATATGACAAGCGAAAATAAAATTTTCCAAGATTCAGAATGGTTTGTAAATCAATTAAAATCTGGGAACCTTGTATTATCTTACTATTCTTCAAGTGAAAAAGCATTTGTCGGTACAACAATTGATGATGATGAATCAATTACTGAAAAAGAAGATAAATCTGCAATTGCTATTGCCGAACAAGAATACAACACAAGTTTGGATCGTATTGAAAACGAAGAAAAGAAATTTGATATGCAATTAACAAAATTGGAATCTGAACATTCTGCTCTTCAAACAGAATATGATTCAGTTGCAAAAGTAATTAGTAAAAACGTTGAAAAATCTTTCAACATCTTCAATGCATAAAATATTTTAACTTATATTTTTTCCCCTACACATTAATTTTCGTAACTTTTTCCCTGCCGCTTGTACAAAGCGGCTTTTTATTTGTGTTGGTAGTATAATCTTTTTATGCAAGGTCAAATTTATAAAATTCATTCAGATTTATATTATGTTCAAATGAACGGAAAAACGTTTGAATGCAAAGTTCGTGAAGTTTTGAAAAAACAAAAAGAACGAATTGTTGTTGGTGATTTTGTAGAATTTGATAATGGTGTTATTTCTAAAATTTTACCTAAAAAAACTTTCATTCTTCGTCCTGCAGTTGCAAATGTTGACCAACTTGTTGTTGTATCAGCCCTAAAGCACCCTGACTTGGATTTTCATCAATTGAACAGATATATTTCACTTGCGAGGTATTATAAAATTCCTGCGGTTCTGTGTTTTAATAAAGAAGACTTGGGTTTGAATTCAGATATGCAGGACAAAATTATCTCTATCTATGAACCATTGGGGTATAAAATTGTATTCACTTCGGCATTAGAAAAACGTGGTATTGAGGCTTTTGGCAAAGTTCTAAAAGGTAAAGTTTCTGCATTGTGCGGTAATTCAGGAGTTGGGAAATCTAGTCTTGTTAATGCTTTAAATCCAAATGTTAATTTAAAAACGAAATCAATTAGTGATAAATTGAAACGAGGTACACATACAACAAGGCATTGTGAAATTATTCCGCTTGATAGTACAACAAGTATTGTTGATACCCCAGGGTTTAGTAATATTAGATTTGATTTCATTTTGCCTCATGAGGTGGATTTGTTATTTAATGAAATGCTACATGATAGGGAGTATTGCAAGTATGGAAATTGTCTTCACATAAATGAGGACGGTTGTGAAGTTTTGAAAAACCTTGATAAAATTGACCCTACACGTTATGAGAGTTATATAGAATTCGTTAATGAAGCTTTAGAATACAAAGAAAAAGTGAAGTATAATGGAGTTAAAAAAGAAACATCTCAAAAACTTAAAAATAACAAAATTATTGCAAAAATTAGTGGCAAAAAACGACAAGCTGCACGAAATACAATGAAACAAATGATTTATAAGGAAATAGAAGAAAATGCAGATGAATGATTATATTGATTTAATAAATCACAAGTTAGATGATTTTATTCCTATTGAATATCCTCAAGATATTTTCAAATCAATGAAATACACGGTTACTCTTCCAGGGAAAAGATTACGTCCTATTATGTGTTTGGAAACTTGCAGAATGCTTGGTGGGGAAATAGAAAATGCAATTCCAACGGCTTGCGCAATTGAAATGTTGCATGCCCAAACTCTTATTCATGACGATTTACCTTGTATGGATAATGATGATTACCGCCGTGGAAAATTAACTAACCATAAAGTTTTCGGAGAAGCAATGGCAGTACTTGCCGGAGATGCTCTATTGACTTATGCTCCACAGACAATTACAAAATATTCAAAAAACTTATCTCCATCTGTTTTAATTCGAGTATTGAACGAATTTTTCCATTATGCAGGTGCAGAGGGTGTTATTGCAGGACAAGTTGTTGATATTGAATCGGAAAATAATAATTATAAAGAAGAAGATAAGCCAAAAATTTTAGAATATTTGCATATTCATAAAACTTCAGATTTGTTCCAATTATCAATGAGAACAGGGGCAATAATTGCAGGTGCTGATGATGAAAAATTGAATGCGGTTACTGAATTTGCAAAAACTTTTGGTTTAGCTTTTCAGATTGCAGATGATATCCTAGATGAAGTTTCAACTTTTGAAGAAATGGGCAAAACATTAGGTAAAGATAAGGCTGAGGGTAAATTAACTTACGTGTCATTGTATGGATTAGATAAAGCAAAATGTAAACTTTCTTGCCTATTTGAAAAATGCCGTGCTATAATGGAAAAGCAAAATTTGAAATCGGAAATTTTTGAAGAGATGATTAAGAAAATAAATAAGAGAGTAGGTATTTAATGTTTTTAGAAGTAGCAAGATCTACTATTGCAAACAACGGATATGAAGTAATTATTTGCGGAGTAGCATCTGCTTTTTTTGCTCAATTAATTAAATTTGTTTTATTCACAATAAAGAATAGAAAAGTAAATTTTAAAATATTTTCAACAACCGGAGGTATGCCAAGTTCTCACTCCGCAGGTGTAATGGGATTGTCTACAATTGTTGGAATTTTACAAGGTTTTGATTCAATTATTTTTGCAGTATCATTAGGTTTTTCTTTGATAATTATGTATGATGCTGCTGGTTTAAGACGTGCTGCCGGAAAAACAGCAGCATGTTTAAATAAAATGATGGAAGATTTTTATCACCACGATTTGCAGTCTGTTGGTGGAAAGTTGAAAGAGCTTTTAGGGCATACCCCATTAGAAGTTTTGGTTGGAGCTGTTTTTGGTATTTGCTTTGCTTACTTGTTCCATTGGTTTGTATTAGGATAAGTAAAAGTTCTGAAAAATAAAACTTCTGTAGGTCGGCTTTACCAAGCCGACACGTAAAATGTTAGTATATTCTATATAAAATTTTATTCAAAATTATAAATAAATTTTAGATTCTTTCAAAACATTATCAGATTTTGTGATTTTATTTTTCTCTTTTTGAATCTTGTTAACGGCGGAATCCCATACTTTATCTTCAAAAACAGGACTAGATGTTTGTTTTAGTCTTTCATTTGCTAAGTATTTTTGTGTTTTGTCATAACATTTGTCACGTTTTTCAAATAGAGATAACAACTTTTTAAATCTTTGAACTATTGCATTATCTGTAAGAGCGAGTAATGATTTCAAACTTTCACCCTCAACATTAACAAGGGCATCTTGTTTTGTTTTAGAATTTACATTCAAGATATCAATACCTTTTGATGTTTCAGAAACTTTAAAAGTATCAAACGGGTAATCAGTTGTATGTTTTTCAAAGGTTTTTGCAATGTTTTCCCAACGATTTGCATTATTTTTTATACTTGATATATCCATTCTTGCTGTGAAATTAATTTTATTCATTTTTGCCCTTTCTCTTTTTTATCGCATGTTTAAAAAGTCCTAAAGAAATTTTTTTGCGGGTTGTAAAAATATTTATTATGAAATATTAAGTATCTTTATATTAGATTGAAAAAACTTATCTTATTTTGTACAATGATTGCATAAAAGGAGTGTTTTATGGGAGAAATACAAAAAAGAATTTTAATAGTCGATGATGATGATGAAATCAGAGATTTACTTGAATTTGATGTTCGTAGTAGCGGATATTTTGTAGATACGGCGAAAGATGGTTTAGAAGGGTTAAATAAGGCTTTGAACAATTCTTATGACTTGATTTTGTTAGATGTCATGATGCCCAAAATGAATGGTTTTGATGTATGTAAAAATATTAGACAAGCAAAACTTTCAATCCCAATTTTGATGCTTACTGCCAAAGGTACAATTGATGATAAAACTACCGGTTTTGATTGTGGGGCTGATGATTATTTAGTTAAGCCTTTTGATATTCAGGAGGTTTTATTAAGAATTCGAGTTCTTTTGAGAAGAAATTCTGTACCTGTTGAAGAAACTCCTTTGTCTAATGAAATTCTTCGAGTTGGAGATATTGAGATTTTCCCAGAATCTTTAGAGGCTGTAATTGTTAATAAAAAAACAAAATTAACTCCGACAGAATTTGAAATTTTATATTGCTTAATGCAACATTTCAATCACCCTGTTACTCTTGCAACTCTGTTAGATGAAGTTTGGGGGTACGATAGTAATGAAGATGTTAGAATGTTGAGAGTTCATGTTGGAGGTTTGAGAAACAAAATTGAACCAAATGCAAAAGAACCAAAATATTTGCATACCGTAACTAATGTAGGTTATAAGTTGACACCATTTGCACAAGATTAGATATGAAAAAGTATAGATTTAAAAGATTAAAAATAATTGAACAAATCGCAATTGTATTTTTTATTGCGGTAGTAATTCCAATGTCTATAAGTGGTTTTATTATTAATAATATTAACCAACAATCTGTAAGACACCAGTTAAGAGAATCTGCAATTCTTGTTGCGAGTATGGTTTCTGATGAAGTTGATTTCTTTTTAAAAACCAATGAATCAACACTTGCTCAAATTGCTGACACTTTAGAATATCTTCCGTCTAAAAAACTTAAAATAAAATTTATTAAAGATGTTGCAAAACGTTATCCTAATTGTGATGATATTATTATTGCAAAAAATCCGCAAGAGCTTGCGAAAACTACAACAGATGCTCATTTGAACGAAAAACCAATTCTTTCAACTCAAATGAAAGATGGTTCTTTTCTTGTAATTGTTTTCAATGCTAACAATTGGGATAATCAACTGTTTAAATCATTGGAAGATGACAATAGACAAATTTATATTATTGATAAAGAGAAACACCTTTTGGCTTCTCACAATTTTACCCCAGATGTTTTTAAAGAAACCGTAGATTCTCTACCTCCGTATTTTGAAGTTGAAGAACCTATTGTATTTGGGGACGAGAAGAATCAACCTATTGTTTATTTACATCGAAAAAATCCTGATTTAACTATTGTCGTAAATACGACTCAAAATATTGCAAAGAAAGCTATTTTAGATAATAGGGTTAAAATTATTTTGTCAGTATTATTTGCAATTCTTTCAATGATGGTTTTGATAGGTTTTTATATTTATTACTTATATATTAATATAAGGCAGTTGTTCAAAGCGGTTATTGCATTGTCAAAAGGTAACTATCAAAGACAAATTCGTCTATTGACGACTTCATTTACTCCTTACGAAATTATCTTTTTGGCAAATGAATTCAATAATATGGCGACAGAAATTCATAAATCGTACTTGCAATTGAAGAAGAAAAATGTTGAATTGAAGCAACTTAATGAATTCCGTTCAAATCTTTTAGATACGGTAAGCCACGAATTGAGAACTCCATTGACAAGTATTCAAGGTTATACCTCAAGATTGATGCGTCAAGATATTGTTATTGATGAGGAAACAAAACAAAAGTCTTTGCGCATAATAAAAGAACAATCTGAAAGGTTAAAACGATTGATTGAAGATTTACTTACTATTCCTGATATTGAGGGGATGCGTTTAAGAACTGTTAATTCTAATATCTGGATAAATGAAGTTTTTGAACAATCAGAACTTCTATTGAGAAAACGTGACGGGCATGAAATAATTGTTCATTTGGCTGACGATTTCCCACAAATTTATGCTGATAAAGGAAGACTTGAACAAGTTTTTGTTAACCTTTATGAAAATGCTATAAAATATTCTTATCCTGATACTCCAATTATTGTTGATACTGCAGTTGATGGTGATAAAGTTATTATTAAAGTAAAAAATCAATGCGACAAAATTCCTCCTAAAAAATTGGATAGTTTGTTTGAAAAATTTGTAAGACTTGATGATGAAATGACAAGAACTACTCGTGGTACGGGGTTGGGGTTGTTTATTGTTAAAGGACTTGTTGAAGCTATGGAGGGATCTATTACTTTGACGTCTGATGATGAGTATGGTTTTTGTGCAACTATTGTATTGAATACGGCAAAACCTGATGCACAAGTTCAAGAACAGGAATAATTTATGAATAGCTTTATGTCATTTGCAATAGAAGAGGCTAAAAAATCAGGACAAGATGTTCCTGTGGGAGCCGTGATTGTTAAAAATGGAAATGTTATTGCAATGGCTCATAATGAGCGAGAAATTGATAATGATGTAACTTCACATGCTGAAATTTTGGCAATTCGAAAAGCTGAACAAGTTTTAGACAATTGGCGACTTGAGGATTGCGATTTATATGTAACGTTAGAACCTTGCCCAATGTGTGGTTGGGCAATTTTGCAATCTCGAATTAAAAAGGTTTATTTTGGAAGTTATGATACAAATTATGGAGCTTTTTTCTCAAAGGTTGATTTAAGAAAATTTTCAACTTTTGCTACTAATGTTTATGGCGGAATTATGGAAAAAGAGTGTGACGAATTATTGAATGCATTCTTTAAAAAACTTCGAAAATAGTTCAGAGGTTTGGAAAAAGGCTGTATAAAGAACTTAAAATATATTGCAAAACATTGAAAAAGTTGATATAATAATTATATGTAAGATTTACTTAATTGAGGAGTTAAGAATGCTAAATCGAATATATAAAGCTGTTTTCAAATTAAATGATACTACATCATCAACAAAAGTTCGGTGTGCATTTACGTTGACAGAAGTTCTTCTTGCAGTATTGATTGTTGGTATAATTGCAGCAATTGTATTGCCTGCAGTTGTAACTAAATATCAGAATAAAGTTTTGGAAAGCGCTTTTAATCGAGAAGTTCATTCTCTTCAAGATTCAATTGATTCTGTTACTGCGGTCGAAAATAAATCCTCAATTGACAAAACTACTCTTGCAACAAATACCGCAACATATATGAAAAAGTATCTTAGAGTTTCAAAGTTCTGTGGTGAAAATGGAGCAGATTGTTTTGGCAAATCTTATTCTCAATACTCTGGGCATGAAAAAAAATCATATACTCCTACTTATGATGGCAATTGTGCAATTCTAAAAAATGGTACAAGTGTTTGTATCAAATATAATGGCACTAGTGTTGATATGCTAATTGATGCAAATGGACCAAAAGGTCCAAATGTATATGGTAGAGATTTGAGAACTTATACGCATAATATAAAGGGTGAAACCGGATATAATAAATCTGCTAATGGTGTAATTGCAGTTAATCAATCTCCGATTAATGGACATGACCCAAATCCTGATCCGGAACCGGATACACCGCCAGCACCGGATCCATGTGCCGGCAAAACTTGTGGTTGCGGTAGCTTACCTAAGTGTACCGGTGAAATTAATGTAACATTTACTATCGATTCTGATTATAGGGAGAGCGATATGGGTTCTAATTATAGTTACTACTATATAGATACTTTTATTTTTAAAGCAAATGGGAAAGGGTTAGATAAAATTTCAAATATATATATAGATGTTACATCATATCAAGAAACCTGTATTTCAAATGGTTGTGTTCAAGATTCTTATTCTAATATGTCTCTTGGTACACATGATTGTTATAATTATAGAACATCAGCAGAAGCGGACGATTATGAAGATGCTCGTTGTGAGTTTTCTCAGCCTCCTTATCACGTATATGGAAAAGTTGCAGGTAAAGAAAAAGTTTTATGTACTATATCTTCTGGGTCATGTACATACAAAGATACTTATGAGTTGTAAAAATATCTAAAGCTTAATTACTTAAGTCAACCCACTTTTTCGAATCAAATCTCAAATCTGTTAATTTCATTTTGAGTGATTCAACATAAGGTTTGAATTTTACAAGTAATTGTGTCTTTCTTAACATTAATTCTTGAGCCACGGTCGGGGTTTCGCAGGCAATTACCATAATTGAACCTTTTATCATTGAATAAGGTCTAGAGTGTTGTGCAAATTTTTCTCCGGCTACTTTGCCCCAAAATTTGCACAAGTTAGCACGTGTAATTGCTTTTCTGATGGCTGCATTCTTCATCAAATCTTCAATTATATCGTCCATGTATTTAATTTTTACATATCGAATTTTTTCCATATTTGGTATCCGAAATTTTTTGTGCTAAAATATGGCAATGACCATTGAACAAATTGATATTAGCATAAAAAATTCTAAAAATATATTGTTGGTTTCTCACATAAACCCAGATGGTGACACTTTAGGTTCTATGTGTGGATTGTACTCTTTGATTAAAGATAATTATAAGAAAAAATGTGATATGGCTGCGGTTTCAAAAGTTCCGTCAACTTACTTCTTTATTCCATATATTGATAAAGTTAAATTTATTGAAGATTTTGATTTATCAAGAGAGTATGATTTAGTTATAAATCTTGATGTTGCAGCGATTGATAGGTGTTCTGATGCTCAAATTTTGTTTAACAAGGCTAAAAACACTATCAATATTGATCATCACGAAACAAATATTGGTTATGGAAAGATAAATTATATTGAACCTTATGCAGCTGCAACCGCAGAAGTGGTTGTTGAAATTGCCAACAAATTAGATTGGAAAATTTCAAAAGAAACAGCGATTTGTTTATATACAGGCATTGTTACTGATACAGGTTGTTTCAAGTTTTCAAACACAACAAAAAGAACTATGGAATTTGCAGGACAAATGTTATCTTTTGGTGTAAATCCCGCTGAAATATATCAATTGTGTTATGAATCAAATTCAAAAGATATGGTTTTATTTCAAAGTTATAGCGTAAATAAAGCTGAATTTGTAAATGATGACAAAATCGCATATACAATTGTTTATAAAAAAGATTTAGAAAAATTTAACTACAATGGTGAAGATTTTACAGACGGTTTGACTGAAAAATTACGAGCAATAAAAACAACTGAAATTGCCTTTGTAGTTAAAGAATTAAACTCAACAACTTCAAAATTATCAATGAGAAGCAAGTCAAAGGATATCGCAAAAGTTTGTTCCGCTTTTGGTGGTGGCGGGCATAAATTAGCTGCAGGTGCGGTGATTAAGGCTAATCCTCAACACGCAGTAAAACTTATCCTTGAAGAAATAAAGAATCAAAAATTATGCTAAAAAAACTTTTAAAACATAAATCGATAAGAGTTCTTGTCCGATTAATAAAATCTATTATAAAAAATGATTTTTACGGAATGGCTGCAGAAATGGGCTTTATGCTTGTTGTCGGAATTTTCCCGTTTATGCTGTTTTTGATGGCAATTTTTGGTTGGTTGGGAAACCGTTCTTATTTGGATTCTATTTTGAGAGTTTTGGCAAATATTATGCCAACTCAGGCAATGAACCTTTTGCGCTCAGTACTTGAAGAAACAATGATTTTCAACCATGGAAGATTACTTGCAATTATTGGTATTATTACAACGATTGTTCTTTCAACAAATGGAGTCGCAGTCGTTTTGAAAGGTTTGAATAGAGCTTACAAAGTTGAAGAAACCAGAAATTTTGTATATACACGAATTCTTTCCTTTTTAATGGTATTTGTGAATGTTTTAGTTATGTTTTTGACGATTAACATAATTATTTTTGGTAAAGTCATAATAACTTTTTTAGTAACACATTTTGGATTGTCAAAAGGCATTGCGATAACAATTTTAACTTTACGTTGGCCGGTTGCATTCTTGGCATTGTATTTAATGGCATTTTTAAGTTATTATATTTTACCGGATTTGAGAGGAAACGAGTCTTTTAAGAGAAAGAGCGCACTTCCTGGCACTGTATTTTTCACGACTTTTTGGTTGGTAGGTTCTTGGGGCTTTTCGATTTACGTAAACAATTTGAGTACATATAACCTTGTATATGGAACTATTGGTGCATTCTTTATATTAATGATTTGGCTGTATTATACATCTATTTTACTTTTAATAGGTGGAGAAATTAATTCACAAGTTTATAATCGATTGGAACATCAATCCCGGGAATTGCATGAAGAGATTGCCGAACTCCGTGCAAAAAATGGATTGAAGAAGTAGATTTTGTTTGAGTCGCAATAAGGCACTAAGCATTTTTTATAATTGTCATTCTGAACTTGATTCAGAATCTCATTAATTTAGTGAAAAGTGAATAGTGAAGAGTGAGTAGCCTGTTACATTTATTAATCGTCATACTGAGGGAGTGTAAATGCCCGAAGTATCTCATAACTCTCTTTGTTCACTTTTTCTTTTT
>DJOE01000023.1:184166-229996 GCA_002438405.1 Cyanobacteria bacterium UBA6446 | reverse complement strand
AACCGAAAAAGAAAAACACGAATGACTAAATGGAACGAGTTATCAGGGGTTGGCACCCCCGAACCCTCCCTGTGAAAGTGATATGATATGACACTTATTACTCAGATATTTTAAATTAAAGTCCTTATTTCAGAAAATTTTTCCAATAACTACCATTTCCGGTTGGGCTTTTGTCTTGTAGTGCAAAATATGCACATGAAAAAGCTGGAATATTTGATTCGTTTGAGTAACTACAATTTTTTGCTATTTCTTTTTCATCTGTTTGATTTTCTTTTATATCATTCCAACTATTTCCAGTATAAGGAACAACGGCATCTTCAGTAAAAACAAATACAAATCTGTCGTATCCTAACCTATTTGGCTTATCAATTCCATTAATATCAACGCAAATTTTTGGTCCGAAATCTATATTATTATAGTATGCTGAGGTGTCGTCTAGGGCATAGTTTCTTCCAACTAAATCTGTTGCAACGGCAGACCTATCACATGGGTATCTTGTTATGTTTGTACCATCTAAGTTCTTTTGACTAATCTTATTTTTATTATCAAATGTAATCCATATGTCACTTTGTTCAGATTGTCTTTGAAATCCTTTATAATAAGACATAAATTTATTTAGTAGTTCGTCTGAAAGATAAAAAGTATTTGTTTTATCCATATCTTTGTTTAGCATAATGTCAGCATCATGAACGGACATATCTTCATGTGCATAGAAATTTCGTGCTGCAATATTTAATTCAGAATAAGTTTTCTTTAATTGGCTCTCTAACTTTTTATGGGTTAAATGGGTCATTAAAGTTGGAATTGTCATCGCTGCAACGATTCCAATTATTCCAAGGGTGATTAATACCTCCGCTAATGTGAAACCACGTTTCACCTTTATTGGCGGCATATCTACGTGCGTAGTAGCTTTTGTCAATGTGAATTCATCTTTCTTTTTATGCACTACGGCATTAAGGCTCTTAGGTGTTAAGTATTTAAGTGTTCTCATTTTCATTCCTTTCCGAACAAGATTATTTAACATATTATTGCATATATCAATATTATATTGAATTAATAAATATTAGAATACATTATTTGAATTATCTTTTCTATAATCTATACTCTGTTTATGGATATTACAGATTGGAACAATGACGAAATATTACGACTGGTAATGGCAAAAGGTCACATTACCCAAAAAATGTTGTTGGAAGATTTGAAAAAAGATAATGGCGAAAAAATACCCCAAAGTACGTTTTCTTGTAAAATTAGACGAAATACTTTAAAGTTAACAGAATTTCAAAAAATATGTAAAATATACGGTTATTCAATAAAACTTGAACGTAATTTGTAAAAAAATCATGTTCTTGTTATTATTTGAAGTATGAAAGATATGTTAGATAAAATTCTTCAAATAGAGAAGAAATATAAGGAATTAGGCGAAACGTTGTCAGACCCTGCCGTGATTCAAGATTATAATCGTTTCAGAGATTTGTCAAAACAAAGAAAGGCAATGGAAGAAACTGTTAACCTTTATTACGAATGGAAAACTACAACTGAAGCTATTGAAGACGCAAAACAAATGCTTCACGAAGAAAAAGATGAAGAAATGCGTCAGTTTTTAAAATCAGAAATTGAAACAAACGAAGCAAAACTTCCTGTTTTTGAAGAAAAAATGAAAGTTTTGTTATTACCTCGTGACCCTATGGACGACAAGGATATTATGTTGGAAATCAGAGGTGGCGCAGGCGGTGACGAAGCAAACATTTTTGCAGGCGATTTGATGCGTATGTATTTGAGATATGCTGACAAAATGGGTTGGCAAACTCAAATTTTGAGTAAAACAGATTGTGAAGCAGGCGGTGTTTCCGAAGTTATTATTTCAATGAAAGGTGATAGCATCTATTCAAGATTGAAATATGAATCAGGTGTTCACAGAGTTCAGAGAGTTCCTGCAACAGAATCCCAAGGAAGAGTTCATACCTCAACAGCAACAGTTGCGGTTATGCCTCAGGTTGATGATGTTGAAGTTAACTTGAATATGAATGATGTTGAAATTACGACTGCAAGATCAGGTGGTGCAGGTGGTCAAAACGTTAACAAAGTTGAAACCGCTGCCAGAGTATTCCACAAACCTACTGGAATTATGATTTTCTGTACAGAAGAACGTTCTCAATTGCAAAATAAGGAACGTGCTTTAGAAATTCTTAAAGCAAAACTTTATGATATGGAAGTTCAAAAACAAACAAAAGAAATTACTGATTTGCGTCGTTCACAAGTAGGTTCTGGCGACAGATCTGAACGTATTAGAACATATAACTTCCCACAAGGTAGATTAACAGACCACAGATTAAACCACAATTTGAATGTGTGGACTGTTATTGATGGCGATTTAGACGAACTTATTGACTTGTTGGTTGAGTATGACCAAAAATTGAAGTTAGAAAAATTGGCTCAAGAGCAATAGGAGAGGTTAATTGACTGATAGACGCTGTGTTAGTTGTTGGAAAATCAAAAACCGAGATGAATTAATAAAAATTACGGCAAGAAACACAGACGGGAAAGTTATTGTTAATCCGGATTCTGTAACATTTGGCAGATCAGCATATCTTTGCTATAATGACGTGTGTATAGAATCCGCATTCAAAAAAAATAAGCTTGCAAAACACTTAAAAGCCTCTATACCAAACGAATTGAAAGGACAGTTACTAGATGAGTTACGAAACAGTTAGAATAAGTGAATTAGCGAAAGAACTTGGGCTTCCAAGTAAGGAAGTTGTAGAAAAGTTCGCAAAAATTGGAGTTACAAATAAAACTCATTCAAGTACTGTTACTATGGAACAGATTGCAAGATTGAAAGATTTCATTGCAAATGGTGGAGTTAAGAAAACAACTAAGCCAAAAGCTTTTGTTGTAAAAAAAGCAAAACCTGCACCTGCTCCAGTTGAAGAAAAAAAAGAAGAAAAAGCTACAAAAGAGGTTTCAGCTCCTAAAGTTGAAAAAGTTGCAAGACCAAAAGTTGAAGTAGTTAAGCCTGTTAGCAGATTGGAAATTGTTAGAAGAGCCCCAAGAAAAGCTCCTGTTGAAAAATCTGATTCAACATCAACTCCGACTCGCAAACCTTACAATAATGGTGAAAGAAAATATACACGTGGTGAAAGACCGCAAAATGGAGAAAGAAAATTTCCACCAAGAGGAGAAAGACCTCAACGTCCTGCTCAAAATGGAGAAAATAAAGATTTCGCAGGCAAAAAACCTTTGCAACGTCGTATTATTCCTCAAGATATCTACGAAAATAAAGGTCCTGTAAAACGCAAATCTGATGGTAAGAAAAAAGAAAAAGATTTTAATTCTAAAAAAGAAGAGCAAGAAAGAATTTCATTAGAAAAGGCAGCTGCTCAACATCACAAAAAGAAAGTTCAAAAAGTTGAAGAGGTTGAAGAAGTAAAACAAATCGTTGTAACTCAACCGATGACTATTTCAGAATTATCTGAAAAAATCAAAAAAACTCCGGCTGAAATTGTTAAATTTTTAATGTTGAATGGTGTTATGGCAACAGTTAACCAGCTTATTGACGTTGATGTTATCAAAAAAGTTTGTGCCGAATATGGTTTAGAAGTTCTTGAAGAAGATTTAGATGCATATATTGAACAAGAGCTAGAAAAAGAAGAACAAGCAAAAGCATTAACCGAAGTTGATAAAAAATTATTAAAACGTAGAGCTCCTGTTATCAGTATTATGGGGCACGTTGACCATGGTAAAACTACATTATTAGATAGTATCCGTGCTTCAAAACACAAAATTGTTTCATCAGAAGTCGGTGGTATTACACAATCAATCGGTGCTTATACTGTTTATCTTGGCGATAAAAAAGAAAAGAAAATCGTATTCTTGGATACCCCGGGGCACGAAGCTTTCACCGAAATGAGAGCAAGAGGTGCGAAAGCCACTGATATTGCGATTTTAGTAGTTGCTGCCGATGATGGTATTATGCCTCAAACAATTGAAGCTATTAACCACGCAAAAGCTGCTGAAATTCCAATTATTGTTGCGGTTAACAAAATTGATAAACCTGGTGCTAATCCGGATAGAGTTTTACAACAATTGACAGAACACGGTTTAGTTCCGGAAGCTTGGGGCGGAGATACAATTACTGTAAATGTTTCAGCTCTTCAAGGTACTGGTATTGATGAACTTTTGGAATATATTTTGTTAGTTGCAGATGTTCAAGACTTGAAAGCTAATCCTAAAGCAGAAGCTTCCGGTGTTGTAATTGAAGCAAACCTAGACAAAGGTAAAGGTCCGGTTGCGACATTGTTAGTCCAAAACGGAACATTAAGAGCTGGTAACTGTGTTGTTGTTGGTACGGCTTGCGGTAGGGTAAGAGCGTTGTTATCAGATAGCGGTGAAAGAATTCAAAAAGCTGAACCATCTACACCGGTTGAGATTCTTGGTTTGTCAGAAGTTCCACAAGCAGGCGACCATTTCGAAGTTGTTAAAAACGAAAAAGAAATGAAAGCAATTGTTGCTGACAGAAAAGAAAAAGAACGTGATAAGAGATTAGAAAATATGCTTCCTGCTCATATTAGACGTGAATCTGTTGCAGGTGAAGATGATATTCCTCAATTGAATTTGATTATCAAAGCAAATACTCATGGTGCTGCAGAAGCTGTAGCTCAAGCAATTGCTGGTGTAGAATCAAAAGAAATTACAACAAAAATTATTCACGTTGGTGTTGGTGATATTTCAGAGGCTGATGTTATGTTAGCAGCAGCTTCAAATGCTTTGATTCTAGGCTTTACTGTAAAAGAAGACGGAAATGCTCTAGCATCAGCTGAACGTGAAGGTGTAACAATTAAGAAATACGATATTATTTATCAATTATTAGAAGATATCGAAAAAACATTGTTATCACTTCTTGAACCTGAAGTTAAGGAAGTTGAACTTGGTAAAGCGGAAGTTCGTCAAGTATTCACAATTGGAAAAACGAATAAAATTGCCGGTTGTTATGTTACAGAGGGTAAGATTGTTCGTTCAAAAGATGCTGTTCTTTATAGAGACGGACAAGAAATCTTCCGTGGTGCAATTGACCAATTGAAACGTTTCAAAGATGATGTAAAAGAAGTTGCACAAGGTTTTGAATGTGGTATTTCTTTCAGTAAATTTAATGATATTCAAGTTGGTGATATTATTGAAGTTTCAACAAAAGAAGAAGTTGAAAGAAAAAGTTTATAACCGAATAGAAAGGAGTAGAAATTATGATAGCAAAAATTTCCGGTTCTATGCCATTAAGTACAATGAATAGAGTTAATAAAATTAAATCCGTTGCTCCTAAATCGGATATAACTTTGCCGAACAATGCTCCAAAGAGAATAAATTTAATAGATCAGTTCAAAGAAATTATTGCAGAAATTTTTCCAATTTTTGATCCTGATTATAATAAAATGATGAAAAAAGTTAATAAAGTTGTTTAATAAAAATGTGGATAAGCAAGTGAACTGAACCTTTAAACACACTTTTTTTTACTTTGCCCAGTTTTTAGGGTTCAGTTCAAAACAAGTCCAACTTTTTTATTTCAAATTTTTCACAGCTTTTTTGAAGTATTCACTGTCATCTTTAGCATATAGAGCACAGGATATACCTCCAACTTCTCGGTCATTTTTGCTTATATCGCAATAGTTTTTCCCAACATAATAGGTTTTTCTATCTCCCATTGGGTAAACTTCTCCATCAATATATTGGAATGTGAACAAATCATATCCGGCTTTGTTTGGAGGATTTTTGTAGCCATTAATATCGACGCTGATTAGAATAATTCCAATAGAAGCATTCCCGTCTTCAAACATCAAAAGTTCTCCCCCCGGGAGTAAAATCATTCCGTCATTAAGTCTGCCTAAAGAAAAAGTTTGATTATTGATTGTTTTATATTTTTTAGAAATGTCTTCTCCATAACATTTCGACCCGTCATAACCGCAGTCTGTTGCATTTGAGCTGTAGTTTATAAATTGTTTGTAAGTCTCTCTGCAAATGGTATTTGTGTTCCCATCATCAGAATATTGTTTAAACATTTGAGTGATAATTGAATATGATTTTAAAAATTGAGTTCTTAGTTTTTTAGCATTGTAACTTGATATTAGGTTTGGTATTGTCATTGCTGCAACAACTCCAATTATACCTAGGGTGATTAGAACCTCTGCCAATGTAAATGCGCACTTGCTGGTGAAAGGTGAATGGTGAGAGGTGAATAGTCCGTTACGGTCTATAGGTTTATAAGTGGATAAGTCTATAAGTGATTTCATTTTATTCTCCTTTTTAGTCATTGTTCTATTTTAGTTATACTGAGGCTTTAGCCGAAGTATCTCATAACTCTATATAGGGGTTCGGGGGCAAAGCCCCTGATGACTCGAACAATTTGGTCGTTCGTGTTTTTCTTTTTCGGTTCTACTTTTTCTTTTTGCATCGAAATCAAAAAGAAAAAGTGAACAAAGAGAGTTATGAGATTCTTCGCTTCGCTCAGAATGACAATATAATAAACTTCCATTCTTTTCATTCTAACTCCGTTCATGTAAACCAAAAATGAATAATTTTAATCCTTATGAATATTATTCATTATAATACAATATGTTTCATAATAAGTCAATACAATTGTATAATTTCAGTATGAATGTACGTGAAGAAGTCAAAATAATGCTTACATCTAAAAGTATGACGATTACTGAACTTGCGAAGCGAATGACTGAAATTAGTGGAAAGAATTATTCTCAAAGTTTGCTATCTCATAAGCTTGCAAGTGAGTCTTTGAGGTATTCTGAGATGAAACTTATTTGCAAAATTCTTGGATACCGAATATATATTGATTTTGATGAAATCCGTTTGGGTCGTTAAAAAAATTATTTTATGTTATAATCTCTAGTAACAAGGAGATAATTATGTCATTACGAAACGAAAGAGTTAGAAAAGAATTGATGCGTGATATTTCTGAAATCTTACGTAAAGAAATCAGAGGTTTGGAGGGTGTAGTTTCAATTGTTGATGTTGAAGTTTCTCACGATAATTCTTTTGCTCGAGTTATATATAGTGTTTTAGGTTCAGAAGCTCAGATTGAAAAAACTAAAGAAGTTATTGAAAAAAATACTCCAAAAATCAGATACAATGTTGGTAAAGTTCTTCGCTTGAGATTGACTCCCGAATTGCGTTTCGTTTATACGAATGGTTTAGAAGAGTCTTCAAGAGTTGTTGATTTAATCAATAAGATTTCAAGAGGCGAAATCAAGTAGCACTTTACAAGGATTATCTTATAAATGAGTTCTGATAAAAATTCAAATCTTTTTGGATTCTTAAATGTTTACAAACCAAAAGGAATGACATCTTTTGATGTTGTTGCTGTTCTGCGCAGAATTACAAAAATTAAACAAATTGGTCATACCGGAACCTTAGACCCTTTTGCAGTCGGTGTTTTGTCTATATGTATCGGCAAATCTACTCGTCTTATTGAGTATTTGAAAGATGATAAAGAATATCTTGCGACTGTTCAGTTTGGACAAGATACTGATACTTATGATTTAGAGGGCGAAGTTACTAAATCTTATGACAAAAAAATTACAAAAGAGGAATTGATAAAAGTTTTAAAATTTTTCGATGGCGAAATTGAGCAATTCCCGCCGATTTATTCTGCAATTAAAGTTAATGGTAAAAAGCTTTATGAATATGCCAGAAGCGGTCAGAAAGTAGAAATCCGACCTCGTAAAGTTTTTATTTCTAAAATTGAGTTGAAAGATTTTGACGAAAAACTTCAACAGGCAAAAATTTTAGTAGCTTGTTCTAAAGGTACATATATTCGCTCAATTGCTTACGATTTGGGACAAAAGATGAATTGTGGCGGACATTTGGTTGAACTTGTTCGTACAAAAGCAGGGTTGTTTTACCAAGAAGAATCAACTAAATTAGATGATATTAAAACTAAAGAAGATGTTGAAAATTTGCTTGTTAATCCGCTTGATGTTTTGGATTTTCCAAAGAGAATTTTGACAGATGTTGAAAAGGAAAAAGTTTCACATGGCATGAGTATTTCAAATAATACCGGCATAAATTCTAATATTGTAATTTTGGTTTATGGTGGTAAAATATATGCTGTAGGTATCGCAGATAGAGATAAAATTTCTACAAAAAAAGTATTCGAGGTATTATGAAGAAGATTGTTTTATTATTGGGAATGTTGCTTATTGCAAACACATCTGCAATGGCGGCTTGTAAGTATAATTGTGTAGCTCCTTATGACATGAATAATAAATTCAGAACATTTGTTGGAGCTGTTTCCGGTGTAAATTTTACCGCTGAAAAAGTTGGTCAAAAAGTTGTGAAAAAAGCATTTAACAAAGTTGCAACTAATGATAATTTAAAAGTTAAACTTGATTCATATAGTGCAAAAGATTTGAAAAATGGAATCTTTAAATCTATGAGTATTGAGGGACAAGATGTAAATGTTAATGATATTTATTTGTCATATTTAAAATTAGATACATTATGTAATTTCAATTATATCAAACAAGTTGATAATGAAGTTGTATTTATGGAAGATTTCCCGATGTCTTTTGATATAAGAATGACTGCAACTGATATCAATAAAACAATGCAATCTGAAAAATATCAAAGAATAATCAATGATTTGAATCAATTAGGAAATTCAATTGGTGGAGTGAAAATCTCCTCAACAAAAGTTGCCGTTAAATCAAGCAAATTCTATTATATCATTGGTATTGCAATCCCATTTATCAGAACAGAACAAAAACTTGTTATCAATTCAGATTTAGTTGTTAAAAAAGGTAAAATTGATTTTGCAAATACAAAACTTGTTTCTGATGCATTCAGTATAGATTTGAAAAAGATTGATTTTATTTTGAATTATTTGAACCCACTTGATTTTTCAGTAAATATACTTGATAATAAAGAAGCGAAAGTATCAGTTGATTCTGTGTCAGTTCAAAATAGTGTTATACATACAAAGGGTGTTGTAATTATCCCTAAAGACTAAGCTTAAAAGGATACGGTTGTTATGAATAAAAATCAAAAAATTTTATTAATATTTATCGGTTTTTGTATGTTTGTTGTTGTTGGTTTAATAGCATTCAATGTATTGATGCCAAAACCAGAAATTAAACCGGACGATATTCAAGTTTCTGAACGTTCTGTTGAAGAAGAAGTTCCTGAACAATCAACATCTAAAGAAAAAGTTTATGTCAATGTATATTTCATTGGTAAAAATGAACACAATGAAGAAGTTTATAAAGCTGTTAAACGTGAATATAACAAAGATGTTGATGGCTCAAAGATAAAATTTGCGATTAATTCTTTAATCAGAGGTCCAAGACCGGCAGAACGACAACGTGGAGTTTATACTGAAGTTCCGTCTGGTGCGGAAGTTATAAGTATTACAGAGCAACCTGATAAAGTCATTGTTAACTTGAATTCATCATTTGTAAATGGTGGAGGAACAGATAGCTTGTATAAGAGATTGTATCAACTTATAAAAACTGCAAAATTAAACTCATCTCTTCCTGTTTATTTGTACATAGATGGACAAAGAGCTGATGTTGTAGGTGGAGAGGGCATAATGTTATCTCAACCGTTGAGCAATTCATCTTTGGATAATTAAGAATATAATTAGTAAGTAAAAATATGGAAAAAGATTTAGATTATTATTTGAACTTAAATTGGACTCTTATTGAGGGGCAAGACTTGGACTTTGATGGAAATCCTTATTATTATATTGAAATTAAGGAAATTCCAAGTTTTACCTTTTGTGCTAAGACATTAGCAAGAGCTAGAGAAAATTATAAAAGACAATTGAAATTGTCTTTAATGGTAATGCTTGAGAGTGGTGAACATATTATAGAACCGGGAGAAGATCCTGATGAACCTGATTGGGAAAGTATGTGTCCATAGTTTTTTTAATTGCCCGAAGTTCTTGATGTATTCTTATCTTAGTTTTTTATCCCCAAAAATTGCATAAAATACGTAGGTCAAATCACCTACGTAAAAATACGGACTTTTCAAATATTGAAAAATATCTTATAATATATTTGTAATCGGTTAAGGTTCAAGCCCGAGAACAAAAAAGTTCTTAAAGAAAAATTTTGATGGTAAAGCTGTTTGCCGATTGGTGGTCTATCTCGTACTGTACTTGGTTTAGCTTTTTCACTATTGAGTTTATCCTTTGAAATTTTTGTTATTAAAGAAAGGAGTGTAATTGCTATGTAAATATTTAAATAAAAAAGTTATACTTGTTAATATTTTATTTTAAATCAATTTTATTAATTTTATAATTAGATTATTATGACAGAAACACAACCACAATATGTACCGCTCCACTTACACACTGAGTATTCTTTACTCGACGGAGCTATTAGAATTGGAGATTTAGTTAAATTTTGTGCAGAAAATAACATGCCAGGTGTTGCAGTTACAGACCACGGTGTCATGTATGGTGCAATGGATTTGTATATTGATGCAGAAAAAAATAACTCCAAAGAACGTGAAAAAGCTGAACAAGACCCAAATTATAAACCTAAATTGGTAAATCCGATTGTTGGTTGTGAATTTTATGTTCATGATGGTGATTTGTCTGAGCATGATCAAAATCATAATCCTCGTTATCACTTGGTTTTACTTGTAAAAAATAATCAAGGGTATAAAAATATTGTTAAATTAGCTTCTCAAGCTCATATTAAAGGTTTTTATATGAAACCTAGAATTAATTGGGAATTATTGGAACAATATCACGAGGGATTAATTTGTTCTTCTGCCTGCTTAGGAGGAGAAGTTTTGCAGCATCTTTTGAAAAATGATTACGAAGGTGCTAAAGCCGTTGCTAAACGATTTAAAGATTTGTTCGGAGATGATTATTATATTGAGCTTCAAGACCATGGCTTGGAAGACCAAAAACGTACCAATCCGGATTTGATACGTATTGCAAAGGAACTCAATATCAAAATGATTATCACAAATGACTCCCATTATTTGAATAAAGAAGATGCGGACTGGCACGATACATTGTTGTGTATGCAGACTAAATCTTCTAAGTCTGATCCGAACAGATTTCATTTCTCTAACAATGAGTTTTACGTTAAAAAAGTTTCCGAGTTGCGTGATGCTTTCAAGTGGCTTGATAGTGAAACTTTTGATGAATGTATTAAAAATACAGTTGATATTTGTAAAAAATGCCATATTACTGTTGAATGGAAAGCTCCTCTTCCGGATTTTCCGGTTCCAGAGGGCTTTACCACAGATACATATTTGGAAAAACTTGTCTATCAAGGTATAAAAAGAAAATATCATCAAGAAGAAATTGCTCCGAACTTAATGGAAAGGGCAAAATACGAACTTGGTGTAATTGAGCAGATGGGTTTTTCCGCATACTTTTTGATTACGTGGGATTTTATTCACTATGCCAAAACTCACGATATTCCGGTAGGTCCAGGGAGAGGTTCTGCAGCGGGTTCATTAGTCGCTTATGCTCTTGATATTACGGATTTGGATCCGATTGAACACCATCTGTTGTTCGAAAGATTCTTGAATCCTGAAAGATTCAGTATGCCAGATATTGATACTGACTTCTGTATTGAAAAAAGAGGTCAGGTTATTGATTACGTTGTTCAAAAATACGGAGCAGATAAAGTTTGTCAGATTATTACTTTCAACACTTTGGCTGCAAGAAATGCGATGAAGAGTGTTGCTCGTGTTTTTGATATTCCGTATGCAAGAAGTAAACAGTTGTCAGATTTGATTTCCGGAGACCCTGGAGCAAAAATTTCAGATGCATTACAAGACGGAATGGAGCTGAAAAAACTATATGATGAAGATCCGGAAGTTAAACGACTTGTTGATACTGCATTACATGTTGAGGGTTTGAAAAACGCAACCGGTATGCACGCAGCTGGGGTTATCATTTCATATAAACCACTAGATGAAATTGTTCCTGTTCAATACGGAAAAGATGGTGTTGTTGTAACTCAATATCACCGTGAAATTTTGGAAAAAATGAAGCTTTTGAAAATGGACTTTTTGGGGCTTCGAAACTTGACAATGATATCTAAGACTGTCAAACTCATCAAAAAATGTCAAGATATTGATTTGGATATTAACCATATTCCACTTGATGATAAGCCGACATATCAAATGTTGATTAGAGGTGAAACGGTTGGAGTATTCCAGCTTGAATCTCAAGGTATGACGAACTTGGTAAAAAAACTTCAACCTGATGTTTTTGAAGATTTAGGCGCTTTGGTTGCACTATTCCGCCCAGGACCGTTGGGTTCAGGTATGGTTGATGTTTTCGTAGATAGAAAACACGGTAGGCAAGAAATTACTTATCCGCACCCAAGGTTAGAAAAAGTCTTGAAAGATACTTACGGTACAATGGTTTACCAAGAACAGATTATGCAAATCTTCCGAGAAATGGCTGATTATTCATTGGGTGAAGCCGATATGGTTCGTCGTATGATGGGGCACAAAGACCCAGCTGCGATGGCAGCACAAGAAGATAAATTGATTAAAGGCTCTGCCAAATACGGTATGAAAGCAGAAGATGCAAAAACTTTGTTTGAACAAATTCAAAACTTCGCATCATACTGTTTCAATAGAGCACATTCATCAGCTTATGCTTTTGTTGCTTATCAAACGGCATATTTAAAATGTCATTACCCAGTAGAATACTTGTCAGCATTGCTTTCAAGTGTTGCTGGTGACCAAGAAAAAACACAAGCATATATTGAAGAAGCTTTGAAATATGGTATTAAAGTTCTTCCGCCGGATATCAATAAATCATTCTTAGAATACGCACCAGATGGAAAGAATATCAGATTCGGACTTGCATCAATCAAACAAGTTGGTGAGGGTGTAATTGAAGAAATTATCAAAGAACGTCAAGAGCATGGAGAATATAAATCTATCTATGATTTTATCAAAAGAGTTGATGTAAAATGTGCAAATAAAAGAGCTTTAGAGGGATTGATAAAAGCAGGCGCATTTTCAACTATTGAAAAAAGTCGTAAACAATTGATGGAAAATCTTGAATACATAACTTCTACGGCTTCCAAAGAAGCTAAAGAAAAAGAATCTGGTCAAGGAAGTTTGTTTGATATGCTAGGAGATACTGCATCTGTTGAAGAAGCAAAATTCCATCTTTCTGGTTCAGATGAAGAGTATGATGCTCGACAAATCCAAATTTTTGAAAAAGAATTTTTGGGATTTTATGTAACGAGTCACCCTCTATCTACGATTAGGGATAAGTTACCATTCTTGATGACACATAAAATTTCACAAATCCCAGACGTTCCGAATGACAAAGTTGTCACTATTTGTGGACTTGTAACAGGAACAAAGCAAATTCCGACAAGGAATGACCCGACAAAATTTGTTCGATTTGTAACAATAGAAGATTTGACTGGTAAAATTGATACTTTGGCATTTAACTCAAAAATCGCAGAGTATAACGATTTTCTTCAAAATGAACAACGAATCATTGTATCTGGTAAGGTTAGTAGACGAAGTGATGATGATCCGCCAATTATTTTGATTGATACGGTAAAACCTGTTGATAATTCAAATATTTTCACAATCGAATTGAAAGAAGAGTTGAAATTTGAAGAATTAATGTTGTTGAAACAAATGTTGTGCAAATTCCAAGGTTCAGACCCTGTAATGTTGAAGTTGCCAGACTTAACAGGTGATGTAAAAATCCTTGCATCATCAATGTTTTGGGTAAATTCATCAAACGACTTGGTCAATACTTTGAAACACAAATTTGGAGAAAGAATTGGAATTTCAATAAAATCGATGGACTCAGATTTAAAAGAAGACGTAGCTTAATAAACTGCGTCTTCTCTTTAATTTATTTTTTTTGTTTTATTTATGCTTCAATAGTTGGAGCTTTAGTTAAAAATCCTGAAATATCTACCGGAATTTTTTGAGCTTCCGCATTTTCTATCAAATAAGGCAAAGCTTCCATATTCTTTTTAATAACATTGGTATCTCCGGTTTTTATCTCATTAATATCACACATTGGTTGACTATTTTTGCAAAGTTTGTTGATTGCATTCATAATAGGTTTTATCATTTTAACATTTTCAGGTTTTGAATCTTCAGAACTTAAAGCTTTAACAAATTCGAAAAATTCTTTGTTTTTAGAGTAATCCATTGCGTAGCCACCATCTAATGTGTCGTGAGCGATTTCTGGGATTATTTCTTTTGTTGCGTTCATTTGTTTTGAGATACTACCCATATTTTCTAAATTAAAACTGAAAAGGTTGCATAAGAAGTATTTTGAATTGATTGTATCGCTGTTGTTGAAAACAGTTTCAGTTAAATCAAGAGCGGCAGGATTTTTCTTGCTAATTTCAGGCAACCTATTTAAAATCATTCCGACAATTGATTTGCCTGTTTCTGTTTTTTGAGCAATATCAATACGAGTTGGAAGCATTTCTTTAGTATTAGATAAATCAATGATATCTTGTGCAAGCCCTAAATGTTTTGGATTCAATTCATTTAAATGTTTTGCAAAGTCTGCAATTTCTGGATTTTCTTTTGCGTATGCTTGGATAGAACCAATAACTTCAGAAGTTGAATTTTTTCTTGGGGTACGTTCAACAATTCCCATTTTCATAAAACCTTGATTAAATCTGTTAGGTAATTTTTCAGCTTTTGTAGCAAATGATTCAGCAATTTTGGGGATAAATGACATGGTAAAAGTCCTTTCTTGTTCCTACTATTTTGTTGATATAAAAACAAAACATATAAAATTTTTCTTAAAATTTCTATAAAATTAATATATTTTTACAAATAAATTAAAAAAAGTGCTTGAAATAAAAAATTTAGCATGTATGATTAAAAGGTAACCGAAATAAGCGGGGGTAATTCAGTGGTAGAATGCCTCCTTGCCAAGGAGGATGTCGCGAGTTCGAGTCTCGTCTCCCGCTCCATAAAGAAGAGAGTTTTAGGACTCTCTTTTTTATTGTCTATTTTTTGTGGGTAATCCGTGGGTAATTAATGTTTTAAAACTTAAACACAAAACCGTGAAACTAAATCGTAAACATGTGAATCTAAAAAAATAAAGCTCTCAATTAAGAGAGCTTACTTTGAATAAGAACTAAGAATTTCAACTGCATCAAGTTTTCGCTGAGGGACTGGATGTGCATATCGTTGAGTTGTTGTTATTTTTGAATGCCCTAATATATCTTTAACAACAGATAAATCCATATTTTTCTCAACTAATCTTGTTGCGACGGTATGTCTTAAATCATGAAATCTAAAGTTTTCAATTTTTGCTTTTTCTAAAACTACTTTAAATGATTTTGTAATATCCTTAAATGCTATTCCTGTTTTTGGATTTGTAAAAACATATTTTGATATTCTTTCCATTTTATAAAAAAGTTCTTTGAGTTCTTTTGATAATGGAATTTTCCTTGGTCTATTCGTTTTTGTTTTTTATAAATCTATAAAACCATACTCAAAATTGATATTATCCCATTCTAGATTTAAAATTTCACCTTTTCTCATTCCAGTTTGAAGGGCAACTGTAACGATAGGTTTTAAATACAGATAAGGGTACGATATTTTCTTTGTTCTTGTATTTTTATCTAAAACCTCATAACCGCGTTCAATCTCATTGAATAATCTTTTTTCTTCTTTTAGAGTAAGATATCTAATTTTGTGGTTATCCTCTTTTAATTTAACAACTTTTGATACAGGGTTTTTACTTATTATTTCATTATCTATTCCAAGATTAAACATTTTACTTAATACTCTTAAATACTTGTTAATTGTAGAGTTTTTAACCTTCCGTATTGTTATTAGATACTCTTTAAAATCTTCCACTCGTTTAGGTGTAATTTTCTGAACAATACAACTTTGCCCAAAGAAATTTGCAATTAGAGTTAAAGTGTAAATATCCCTGTTATAGCTCCGTTTGTTGTTTTTTGCATAACTCTCATATAAATTTATTAGTTTTGAAAGTTTTACATTCTTTTCTTCTCTTGGGATGACCCCATTTTGTTGTTGTACAAGTCTAAACTTGATTGTGGATTCATATTGCTCTGCTTCTTTTTTATCGGAAGCACCAGGACAAAGTCCGTGCTTTCTTTCTCCGTTGAGCATAAATTGATAGTACCATTTTTCATTCTTCTTATAAATTGCCATAATAGTCTCCTTCCCAAGTTTGTTTTTCTTTTACCCATTTTTCAAAATCATCTTTGAATACATAAAGTGTTCCACCGATTTTGAAGAAAAGTTTTTTAGGTAAATCACCTCTTCTTTTCCACGTTTTGACTGTATTTGGATTTGCTTTTAATATTTGGCAAAACTCTTTAAACGTATAAAATTGTGTCATGTTTTCTCCTTTTAATTTTTTTTATTTATATTTTTTTAATTACAAAATTACAGCAGCTCAAAATTACCCTAAAAGATAACATAGGGTTACCTTTTAGGTGTAATTTTGAATAATTACGTCATATTACGTTCTATTCCTTCAACTAAATCATCATAACTCATTGGTTTAATTACAGTGCCGAACTCCGCAAATTCTTCCATTCCAGTTATGTCGAAATCCATTGCATAAGAAGATTTGTTTTCTTCCCCAAGTCTTGTCGAATGAGTTCCTCGAAATCGTTTATGATTTTGACAGTAACTCCAAAAAGCATTCTCATCTATACGCTTTTTCTTGTCATTGTTGTAATATTTATTTATTGCTGTTATAATCACATTCTTTTTAAATCGGATACGTTTTTCTTCTCTGCTTCCAATTTTTTCTGTAGCAATTTTAAAATGATTACCATTTTCTAAAATGCCCAAGTCAAATAAAGTTGAGATTTCAACAAGCACTCTATCTACGACATTTTTAATTCCTTCGTATTTTTGCACTTGTTTTTGAGCAAATTCTACTACTTTGTCTTGTAAAGATGAGACTTGAATATTTGCAATTTCTAACAACAAAATTGCTCCAGTATAAGCATAAGAAATATTACTGATAACTCGATTTTGTGTATCTTTAACATTTTCTTTTAGAAAATCAAAATTTTCCTCATAAAGCTTAATGACATCTTCCTTTTGGAATTTTAGAAATTCAGGTAAGATTAAGGATAATTCTTTCACTTTGTTGGTATTCCCATTCGTTTCGTGATATTTGAATTTATCCGCTTTAAATACCTTTCCAAATATCTCAATAATATTCATTCGATTTACAACTTCTTTCAATTCTGGAAGTGATTCATTCGTTGAATATGCTAAAGGACTGCATATTCTTGTATAAGCAACTTCTTTGCCATAGCCTTGCATTTTCGTACGAGCAATCGCATTATATGCAGATTTTGCTAATGATGTAAAATTGCTTGACGTTAGGGTTTCTCCTTTTACATCATCAATACAAACATTTAGTCCATTGTATTTAGAGCAAAAATACTCATTGCTTTTTGCAGTTGAACCACCAGAGGTTAAAGCCTCTTTTGACAATCCAAAAATTGATAACCCAACAGTAACTAAGGTTGATTTTCCAGTTCCAGTTTCTCCATATAATATTAATGTTGGTGCTCCGTATCTTTTTGTAAATTCTTCAAAATAGATTGCCATAACCATGTGACCTAATGTTAAAAGTGGAAGAACTATATTTTCACTCCAACATTCTAGGATATTTGTCATTAGTTCATTTGCTATTTGAGTTCCAGTTTTTACACTTTTGGCAAGTTTAGGTAAATAATGATTTGCTGTTGCTAGTTTCAGATACTCTCGTGGTCCAACCTCTATAAACCCGTCTTCATCCGCCCAAAGAATTTCTTTAGGAGTTACAAGAGCATTTTCATATAACATGTTGCCTTGAGGAGTAATCCCCGCATTAGTATATATTGTTGCAGTTGAAGAGATTTTTGGTGAAATGTATTCTTCTACAAAAGTTTTAAATTCTGCTTCTGTCATGCAAACAGAAAAACCTGTGTATCTGCTATTCAACATTGACTGAAATTGTTTAACATCTGATTTTGAATTGTTGGAGATTTCGACATTCTTTTCAATTCGACCTTTATCATTTAGCAATGATACTATATAAAATCGGACAGGTTCTTGATTTGTTTTATCATTGTGCTTCAATGTGCATTCTTTCACATCCGTTACAACAAAATTGGCCAACAATTTAATTTTTAGAGATTTCTTTGCTTTTGTTATAAGGAATGTGCGATTCCAAGATTGAAATAAGAACCTATTTTGAGTAGGTAAATTTACCTCTTCAGCCTTATATGGAATTGTAATTGTTGATATAAACGGACAATTTTTTAATTCAAACTGCTTTTGCTCAAATAAATCAATGATTGACTTTTTACCCTTATCAAGAGGAGTACGCTCTGTTGTTTTTAAGTTGTTATTAGTCATTTTTAACCTCTCTTTCTGCTGAAATACAATCTTTGCATATTTCTGAATACTCTGTCGAAATATACTTACAACTTTGTGGAAAGCCAAAGGAGCGAGCATTCTCAATTTTCTTTTGAGTTTCGGCAAAAGAATATGTCGGATAAGGTTCTGACAATTCATGAATCAACTCATCAGAGTTTTCAATATGAGCCAAAATATTTATCATCGTAAACCATTCAGGTTCACTCAAACAATCCGCATTTTTTTGACAATGTTTTAAAAATGCACAGTTGTTGAACATTTTTTCAATGTCAATATTTGTGTATACATTACGTTTTGTTGAAGAGGTTTTAGCTTGAGGCGTAATTTGACTTGTAGAACATCCTTTGTTTATATAATCTAACCACTTTTGCGGTAGTTCTGCGATTATAAACTTTCCATTTTCATCAATTCCATCAATGATTTCATATTTTTTGCCATTTATGATTGACGGTGCAATCATGATATATCCACGATATTTTACATCACAGAATTTACCAATCTTTCCTCTTGGATTTGTAATCCCTTTTGAAGAGTAAATTAAGTGCCTGCCTCTGCCACTTGCTGTTGATTGAGTTAAAGTTTTAGGTAATTTTGTACCTAATTCTTCTTCTAAGTTCTGCAAATCTTCCATTGCGGTAGAATTTTCATCATGATAATCGATGTCAATAACAACAATTTTTGATTTTTCACATGCTACAGCAGCATTGTAACCCATTTGTAGCATTTTTCTTACATCTTGCCCACATAAAGCATCTTTGAAACCGTTTTGAGTTGCAGGAATTTTGGTATTCCCCTTACAAGGGAATACTGCAAAGTCCTGCCAATTTTTTAATATGTTTTCTTGCATAATTTGTACCTTTCTTGTTATTTTTGCAAGCCTCGCAGAGGGTGGTGTAATCCACTCTCAACGAGGTAAATATTTTGTTTTATTACCGAAAATTGACCAAATAGACTTGATAATTTTAGAATTTTTTATTAAAATTCAATTGTAATATTTTTTATGGGCTTTGGTCAATTTGCTAAGGCTCTTTTTATTTTGGGTAGAACATACTACTTCTCTCCTTTCTATAACTTGTTTTTAAGGTATTATATATACCTAAATTTTACTTGTACAACAGTTCCCACCCTGTTTGCTATCAATATGTTTTCCGCAACAAAGCAAACATGTTGAACCCATTGGCATTTCTTTTGCTTTTGCCCAAATTTTGTCAATTTCTTCTGGACAAGAACCATGATTAGATTCGTCAAAGTATAAAACGTAGTTTTCAAATGCAGTAATCTCTAGTCCTAATGTCATAAATATGTTTGCAATGCAAGTTAAAACAGTATTGTCCGTTGTGTTTGCAGTATTTTTAAGACATTGACATGACTTTGATAAATAGTAAGCACTCCAATCAAGGACAGTAGGATTATCATTTCTAAATCCTATCATTGTACATGTGCTATCAAGTGTTTCTTTAGAACGGGTCCTTAAAAATTTTTCTGCTAATCTTACAGAGCAGTCTAAAATATTTTGAAGATTGTTACTGTCATTCTTTAAATTGTCCATTCTATAGCTCCTTTCTTTTTCTTTATATTTTTAAAATACACCAATACTATTTAAAAGTAAATATAGCAAGCGTTTTAGTCTAAATTTTTAATCAAAATGGCAACCAAAAAACTACCAACTTTTATTAATAAATACAAAAAGTCCTTTTTAGGAATTTTCTGCTCTATTCATAGATACAACTAAGTTTTAGAAAAAAGAGTTTATAAATTTGGCAACCTTTATAACGATTTTGTTACATTTTATGAATTCTATCTCGCATTACAAAATTAGTTGTAACGGTGCATTGGTCATAATGCATCGTATTATTGATTAGGTTGTTTATTATCCTTTTAACAGCCATTATGTCATCTTCTTCAAAATTACCCGTTGCAATATAATGCTTAACAATTGAATTCTCGAGAACTGATTTTAATTTGCTAATAAAAGATTTAATGTTACTAGAAGTTGTTCGTATACTATTTGAACAATGGTTGTTCGTAAAATAAACATCACTATAATCTTCATTATCAAACCTTCCTTGACATAGTAGAAGTTGAAGCATATAAAAACGTTTATAACTCAATCTCTGTTTTACCCCACATAAAACAATTGTTCTTTCTTTTGGGGTTAATTTTTTTACTAACTCAATGTTCTCATCTATGTAATCATCACTTTTAAAGTTAATATGCTTTATGAGCAAGGTATATTTTTGCGATAAAACATTTTGACTTTCCAGTGTATAATCACTGAATGCTTTTTTTAAGAATTTACCATTGTTAGAATAATCTTTTAAATTCATAGATTAATTCTATCAAAAATGCCTTTATAAATAAACATCGTTAAACATTTTGTTTTTTATAATAATCTATATAAAATAATTCGAAAAAATAATGAGAGTTTAACGAGATGACCTCTCGTTATTGATTTTGCAAAACATCTAAAAGATACTGTTTGTAATAATTTTTCAATTCAACAGGCTTTTGAATATTGACACTACAACCCCATTTAAAAAGTTCTTGGCAGATTGCATAAGTTCCACCTGATTTAAATGCAACTTGAACATTGCCACTTGTAAGAGTTTTCATTTTTTGTGTTGGGTGAAAATGATAGTTCAAAACATCATTGGCTACAGATTTGTCAAATTCAAGAACAATGTCAATCGGTTTTTCTTGATAAACACCAAAGGAATTGTTGCTATATTCTGACAGTGAAAATGTTTCATCTTTTTCAAAATATTCATCTAGTATTGTTAAGTTGCTAATTTTGTCAACTCTATACTGTCTTAAATCTCCAACGTACTCATTGTAACCAACAAGATAGTATTTATCAGCAATAACAAGTCCGTATGGATTAAGTGTAATTGTTTTCATTTCTCCTTTTATCGGATAATCAAATTGTATCTTTTTAAATGCAAGCATTGAAGTTCTAAGTTCTTCTAAAATTTTTGGCTCAATGTTTATACCTGAATACTGTCTAATGGCAAAACCTTCTGATTCCATAATCGCAGAAATATCTGTATCAAGAGATTGCAAATTCTTTTGAGGTGTTAATGCCTTGATTTTTGCAATTAGTTCGTCTAGTTCTTTTCGTTTATTTTCATCATTTGACAAACCTTTCAAGTATTCAAGATTAGCAAAATCATCTGCCGTAAATGAAATTAAAGCATTCATTGCACCTTTGACAAATCTCCAGCGTTTCTTTTTCTCAGAAGTTGGAACTTCTTCAACCTTCTCAGGGAATAAGTCAAATAGTAAGGCTTTCATTCTTTCTGCAGAACGTCTAGAACATTCAAAGTGATGTTCAATATCTTCTATACATAGTCCACAATAACTGTTTTGAAACATCATTGCAAGTTCAATAATTTGTTCTGTTTTGTTTAATCTTGACATTGTATCCTCTTACTTTTGTTTACAATTTGATTATAACTCCGTACCACGTCAAATTGTGACGCAGTGCGGAGTTGTTGAATATTTATTTAATTTATTTTAGAGTTAAGTTCTTTTGTGAATTGTGAAAAATCTTCTAATATGCCAGAATTATAAATTTTATTTTTCAAAAAGTCTTTCAGTTCATCATGACCAAGTAATGTAATATTGTTGTAATCAATTGTACTAATCAGAGGGAATGATTTTATGTGCATATAAGTATCTTTTTTAGGCCTTTTGTTATAGCCAAATTTGTCTTTTGCCATTTCATACAAATTTTGATATTGTTTTTCAAACCCCATTTCGGATTGTCTTATGACTATGTCCATTATTACAGAGCTTTTAGCATTATTGATTTCAATAATTAGTATGTTATCAGCATCAACCCAGTCTTTTTTTGCAAATTTTAGGTTCTCTAGATTATCATTTTTTGGAATAAATCTAATCCAATTGATGTTACTTGTTTGAAGTAACCAATTCTGATTTTCAGATATAATCTCCAGTAATACATCATAAATATCTGCCTTGATGTCATTATTTTCAACAATTAAATCAATTGCGTTTTTATTTTCTCTGTATATTTTTCTGCAAAGAGCAATTACATCTTCACTTGTTTGTCCCATAATATTCCTTTCTAACATACTGTTATAATGTTCTATGAAAATTTTTACATCTTCATTCATTGATTTAGCTTTGAATTTGAGTGTTTTGTTAATTACGTCATGAACTTGAAGATAGTTCATTGGAATATAATATACTGTATTATTTGAACCTTGATAACAACGATTTAATAATTCAGAATTACATTCATTAGTTGGTGATAGATAAATGTATAATTTTTTGAAGTCTTTAAATTCTGAATTAACAATTTCTGCATATCGTTCTAATTGACAATCATGCTCTCCTGTCCATATTTTGTTTTCAATGATACAAACAAATTTGTTTTGCTGACTTATGAACAATAAATCAATATTTTTATATTCTCGTTTTATCTCTGTATCATCTAAATTAAGAAAGACAATATCTTTTAACGAAATACCAATATTTTCATCTAAAGAATAATCCTTTATTGCAGATTTCAAAAATTCCTTTAAGAAATAATCTCCCAAACCATGTGTTTCAAATGGAGACATTATCCAAGCTAAGAAATTTGAATGGCGAATTTCATTGTTTTGCAATTTTAAGGCATTAAAAATATTAAAATTGCCTGTCAAGTTATTTAGTTCTTCCAAATCTTCTGAAATAAGAAGCTTTTCTAATTCTTGAATCTCTGTTTTTGAATTAGTCATAAAATTCCTTTCTATTATGCTTGTCTTGTACCTGCAGATTTACCCTGTTCATCGTAAAGATGGATAGTAGAACCTCTTTTTATGCCAACTTTATTCCCAAACATAACAACATTATCGTTACTCATAAGTGAAATATTTCGTCCACAACTACTTACACTTCCGCCTTTTTCAACTAAGACATGAACAGTATTACCATTTCTGATAAATACTGCATTGGGAGTAAACCCAATTAAAGTTCCTGTAAAATTCATTGTTGAGTTTCCGAATTTAACTGATACTTGACTGCCACGTTGTAATGCTTCTTTGATTGCCATAATTAACTCCTTTCTCTTATCTTGCCATAGCTTGTCCAACTATTCTTATTATTTCATGTTGATTTTCATCAAGGCTTTTTATGTCTTTTTCAATTTGTTCAAAAATATTGTCATAAGATACTTTGCTCAAGTTGTATTCCCCAAAGTATTTATCAATATAAAAATATCGATATATAAATCCAGGAGCATAGCCGCAAAAATTTTCATAAGTTCGGGCTTTAACTGGATTCATAGTATTTTGAAACCAATAATTATTCATAGCAATTTGGTTTGCTATTATTTCTCGCTGTTTGTTTGCGTTATCAGATGTATCATTCCATAATATATTCATAAAATAACGATATTGGTTATTTTCAATTTGAATACCTATATTAAAACCATATTTAGGAAAACTTTTTACAATATCAATAGTCCCTTTTTTATTGTGAAAACTGAAACCAATATCCCATTCTGTTCGATTCAACTTTTGTTTGATATAGTTTGCAAATTCGGAAGTTCTCCATTTTACATAAATATCTTTTAAACCTATTTCATCAAGTTTGTTATTTTCATAAAAATCATATTTTTGTGAAGATGTTTTAGGAAATGCGTTTACAAGTTGAGTTACAACATTTATATAATCGTCAATTAAATATTTGTCATAGTCTTTAAGGTCATTAAATTGCATTTTTAAATTTTCTTCCAGCTGATGATAACTATAGTATTGCCAAGAATCTGGAATTTCAGTTATTGGAGCTAGTGAAAGTAATATAAAAGAAGCTTTCTTTTCTTTAAAAGCTTGTTCATATTTTTTAAGTTGTTCTATTGTTGGATATGATTTTAACTTGTTTTCAATAATTATAAATTCTGTTTCATTTCCATCACTTATTGTAATTTGTAAGTCCAATTTTATATCTGTCCCATATTGTACTTGTGTTTCAAATTTTATATTATTTGGGTTTAAAACTTGTTTATTTGAAAATAATTTTAATGTTTCTTGTGGGTACTTATTTCCAAGCCAATTCAAAAAACATGTGTGAAAATTTTCTAAAGAACACATTGACAAGTTGTAAATAGGTGAGGTTAAAAGATTATTCATACGAACTCCTTTCTCTTTTTATCACAGCATATCATGCTACTACGCCAAAACGTGTCGTAACATATTTTATAACTAGACTGTTAGTCTATACTTGAATGCAGATATTATAGCACAATAATATTATGTTAGAGGATAAATGCAAGTTATTTGCTCAAAATATTAAGAAATATAGAGAAAGTAAGGGATATTCAAAAACGAAATTAGCCGAACTTGCTGACTGTGATTTGACATATATCGGTAAAATTGAAAAATCTGAAAAATATCCTAACCTTAAAATGATTTTCAAACTTGCAGAAGCTCTAGACATTCCAACAAAAGATTTGTTTGATTTCGAATAATACACAATATAATTTTGTATCATTCGCTAATTTATCTCAATTTAATATCCTGATTACATTTGAGGTCATTTGTAACTGACCTTTAATATTAGTATGTACAAGGAATAATACATAATTTATAATATAAATATATTATGTATTATTGACTATGACTGTATTTGAGTCATAAAAAGGAGTAAAAACAATGGAATTTGTTCAACCGATTAGAAATTTAAAACAGATTGAAACAATCAAAAAATTACTAAAAACACAAAATATGAGAGATTATTGCTTGTTTGTACTTGGCATAAATTCAGGATTACGAATAAGCGATTTGCTGAAACTAAAAATTTTAGATATTGCAGAAAAAGGAAAAATCAAAGATAGAATTCGTCTAAGGGAAAAGAAAACAAACAAGTTCAAAGATTTTCCACTGTCAACAAGTACAAAATCTGCATTGAAAGATTATCTCAAGACAAGGAATTATACAGAAGATGAGCCTTTATTCATATCACGAAAGAATAAAGGCTTTTTGTTGCGACAACAAGCATACAAAATTATAAATGACGTTGCAAAATCTGTTGGAATAAAAGAAAGAATTGGAACTCACACCCTTAGAAAGACTTTTGGCTATCACGCATATAATAACGGCTATGACATTACCCTAATTCAAAAACTTTTCAACCACTCATCACCTGCTGTAACTCTAGGATACATAGGTATTACACAAGATGAAATGGATAACGTGTATTTGAGTTTGGATTTGTAAAAACAATTTATTTAAGAAAAATAGAACAATTCTTTTAGATTTTTAGCATTTTTACAACGGTCATGTTGTGTATATCGAGAGGCACGCATAATTGAGCTCTTGTCACCGTTATATTTTATATTCAATTTTTCGCAAGAAGCTTTGTCAAAAAATATTTTACACTTAGAGCTATCTTGCTCATTCCAAGATTCAATTGGGAATTTTATTCTATAACATTCTGTAATTTCTGATGTTGGAGCTGTATGATAAATTGCAATATATTTGAGTTTGTTTTTTCTAGATTCTGCAATTTTAACTCCAGCCCAATAACCATTGTCAAGCATTTTATTATTGTCACGCTTGCTATCTTTACAAGGAACGACAATTGTATCAAATTTTTTGCTCATAATAGAAACTCCTTAACTTAGAGTTAATCTATCATGAAAATTTTAATTAGTCTATTTTGCCTAAATCTGCTTGTTTCTTTGCATTTGCTCTTTTGATTAAATCACTAATCGAAGTTAAATTGTTCTTTTCTTCCTCTTGTATAGGGTGTTTTGCAAAAGCCTTGAAGTATGGTAGTGTTTTAATCAATTCTTGTGCTTGATATTGACTATTTGCACAAATTTTTACTTCAATATTACCACCGCTAACTGTTGGAATAATTGTTGCTTTGTAAGTTTTCATGTTATATCTCCTTATGATAAAAATTAAAATAGGCTTAATTGTATTGATAGATTTGGCTTATCTTCTTTTTCTATTACCAATTTCTTTTCAGACAATTTCTGCTTTTTTAACTTATACTCAATCCCATTCACAAAATAAAACGGAGTATAAAGCACCTGTTGAAATTTTAAAGATAAAGAATCACCTTGAACTACTCTTGCAGAAATTCCAAGTAATGAGACTTGAATGTATGTCATTTTGAAGCACATTTCAGATATATCAATTGCTTCGACAAACAAATTTTGTTGATAATTTATATTATGCTCTCTTAGAGTTTGAGCAAATGCAATAATCAATGCTCCACTGCCACAACAAGGTTCTGAAAGAGTTATAAGTTGATTACTCTGAAAACTTTCAATTTCTGCAAAATTTATCTCTGCCATAAACTTACAAACTGAATATGGGGTAAAATACTGACCATTAGCTTGACTACCTAAGTTTAAAGACATATATACTTGCCCTAAAAAATCTTGAGATTCTTGTTCTAATCCGAGAACTAAAAAAGCAAGCAGTTTTGAAAATTCTTCTGCTTGCTCTTTTGTATAAGTTTTGATTATATTCAAGTACCTTTGTTCTAAGTTATCACTTTGATAGACTGTTTGTGCTAAGGAGCAACAACTCAAAGTCAAAAAGTCATTAAAGACGGTTGAAATACTTCTTGAACGGTCTAAGTTACTCAATTTTGATATAAATTCTTTAATGTAATCTTTTTTATTTATAAAATGTACCTCTTTTATATTGAGAGAACTCAGATTGACCTCTGTTAAACTTTTTGAAGATTTATATATATTTATATTTAAAATACAGTTTCCGTTTAATCTTGATTATTCTGAATTTAGCAACTTGTAAAATCTACTAGAAAATGTTTAAAACTTAGAGTTTTAGTCATTTTTATTATTATAAATCTTATAATTTCACTCGTACATACCTAAGAAAAAGCTCTTGTTACATTTAATTACAGAAAAATACAAATTTATTACAACTAAAAGTATTGTGCTTATTATATTTCAAGGTTATTTTTCTAATTTGTAATTTTGTAATTGAAATAAGTAGAGGAAATTAAAAATTTTCATATTAAGTTTTTAAATTCTTGTAGTCTAAGGGTTGAAATATTGCACCATTTTTGGTACAATATAAATATAAGATATTTTAATAAAGGAATAGTTATGATTGATAAAAAACATATTGGTTCTAGTTTTGATAATTTTCTTGAAGAGGAAGAAATCCTTCAAGAGTCTGAGGCTGTTGCGATAAAAAGAATTATTGCTTATGCTTTGGAGCAAAAAATGCTAGCTGATAATATGTCAGTCAATCGCCTTGCGAAAGAACTTGAAACTTCAAGAACTGCAATTTGTCGTATTTTAGACCCTGAAAATACCTCAATTACCTTAAATACAATTGAAAAAGTTGCTAAGTACTTAGGTAAACGAATTGTTTTATCTTTTGCATAAATCTTTATAGCGTTTAATGGCAATATCTAAATCTTTTTGTGGTGTCTTTTGTGTTTTCTTGATAAATGCGTGCAAAAGTACCATTGTATCGTCTTCTACATAAAAAATAATTCTTGCAATGCCATTAGAAAGTTTACAACGAACTTCTTCCAATCCGTCTGTACCATGCAAAATACGAGTTAATGGCATACCGATTGGATAACCATATTGAACTGTTTTAATATCATAACCGATAGTCTTTTTATCTTCTTTAGGTAGTTCTTTTAACCATTCACGAACAGGTTCATTTCCTGAACTTGTTGCATAAAAATAGACTTCCAATGCTGATTCTCGTTGTGTCATAGGGACATTATACCATAGACTTATCCGAAGTATAAAAATTTTTATTTTTATATTATAATGTTTGCATAATTTACAAGTAAATCGGGGTTAAAATGTTCAGTAATTTAAGATTGCATAATTTCAGAGGCTTTTCTTCGGAACAAAATATTCCAGTAAAACCAATTACGCTAATATATGGTGCAAATTCATCAGGAAAAAGTTCAATATTAAAATCAATATTATTAATGAAACAGACATTGGAAAATGGTTCGCTTGAGCCCAACTTAATTACAAAAGGTCTGTATGCAGATGTTGGAAATTTTAAGGATTTTATTAATAATCAAGATATAGATAAAAAATATGCAATAAGATTTGAATTCAAAATATCTGATTTAAAAGAAAAAAACAGATATTTCAGACCGTTTAGTTATAGGCATAATAGAGTTAAAAATTTAAATAAAATTTCTATTGAATATATCTATAAATCGGCTGGAAATAAAAATAACTTACTTAACAGTATTAATTTATTTATAAATGATGATACAGAACCATTATTATGCTTTGAAAAAACTACTAAAAAGGCAAATATTAAAAATAGGCTTAGAATAAGATATAGTACATCACATTCTAATAAAAATAATAGCGATAATATTAATTCATTTGAAGTAAAAAAAATTAATTGGGAGAATAATTATTTTAAAGATTTTTGGAAAAATTTTGTAGATAAAAATAAAAAAGAAAAGTTTAGTGAACAAGTAAAAGATAAAATTAAACATTTAGAACAAAAGAAATCTAGTAAAATATCAAAAATAAAGCAAAGAAATCTTTTTGGTTCCACAAGTGAGGATATAGATAATTTAATAGAAACATATAAAAAAGTTATGGAGTTTTTAAACAAAGAGCCAGAACAAATGTTAGAAGAATATAAAAAAGCTCTTTTGGATTATTATAGTAAAAACTTTGTAATATTTGCCAATATTTTATTTTTTGATGAAAGTTCTGCCGAGGCAGATAGAGTAGACACTTTTAATGCATTATTATTTAATTCAAGAAATTATTATTTTTATGAGGATTTAGAGCTTAATTTGGATATAAATCATGAATTTACATCATTATTATATTCTGTTTGCAGTTTAATGCAATCAACTCTAAATAACTTAAAATATATAGGGGCATTAAGAGATAATCCTGAAAGGTATTACTTGACAAATCCAACTGAAAAAAATTATGTTGGGAAATCTGGTAAAAATACAATCGATATTATTGCGAAAAATAAAATCCTTAAAAATAGCATAAATAAGCAATTAAAAAATTTAGAATTAGGTTATTCTATTGCTCCTAGAAAAATTACAAATGAAGATATCTATTTGTTTTTATTGAAGGAAGAACAATCGGGGATTACAGTATCATTGAATGATGTAGGCTTTGGAGTAAGTCAGATTTTACCAATTTTAGTTCAGAGTATGTTATCTGAAAGAGAAACGATTTTAATAGAACAACCTGAAATACATATTCATCCAAAATTACAAGCGGAATTAGGTTCGTTATTTGCTAATTGTATTAAGGAACCTTATAATAACAGATTTATTATAGAAACTCATAGTGAGAATATTATTTTAAGATTGCAAAAACTAATAAGAAAAAAAATACTAAGTTCGGAAGATGTTTCTGTTATTTATGTCGATAAAACTGAACATGGATCAGTTTGCTATAATTTAAGATTAGATGATAAAGGTAATTTTATTGACAATTGGCCAAATGGCTTTTTTGAAGAAAGTTATAAGGAGATGTTTGATTAATGCTCATCCCATTTGCATTATCACCCAATATATTTAATTTTGAAGGCCTAGAACAAGCTGAAATGGAAGAGCTACTACTTCAATTGAATTTATTAAAAATGCTTATCCGTACTAAAGGTGTTGTTTTAATTGATTCTTTAGACTTTTTAAAAAATGAGATAGATGGATTTATTGAAGATATTCCTAATCAAAATATCAAAAAACGCACAATGGAGATTTTTAAAGACTTAGCTAAAAATTCTTTTGTCGAAATAAATACAAAAGAGTTAGAATTGGAAATGGAACAGTATTGTAGGCATTTTTTTTCTTTGTTACAACAAGTTCCAGACATATTTGCGATATATGGGAATAAAAATTGTACTAATTTTGACTGTATAACGTGTCATAGTAATATGCACATTGAAAAAAGAACTAATCTGTATTATATAATGCAAATAAATGAAGAAATAATGAAAAGACTTGTGAGATCATCAATCATTTCTATTAATGACTATCCATTAGAAGATTTTAAAAATGAAATTTTAAAAAATTTAATCTTGTACTCTAAAGAATTATACATTTTTGACAATCAAATGATTCCAGATATTAAAGAACAAAATTTAGAAGAAACGGCATTTGATATAAAATCAAATTACAAAATAAACTTAGAATATTGGATGGCTTATATCAATGAAATTAATCCCAATTTGCAAGTGTATCTTTATTTGTCTGTAAAACTTAATCAAATTAAAATTAAGAACGAAATAAAAAATAAGTTCATTGATTTTAAGAAAAAACTTCAAAAACAAATTCCGTCATTAAATTTAAAATTTAGAATAATTGAAGAATCTAAAGAACAGGAAAATATTATTATTACTCCACATCAAAGATATTTTATTTCAGATAAAATTGCATTATCCTGTGACAGAGGTATCGATTTATTGGACCGAAATCATAAATTAAGAGATTTTAATATTTCTTTAGTAAATCCAAAAGATAAAGTTATGATTAAAAATTACCTAGAGATTAATTCTGTATTGGTAAATGAAAAATAGTTGAATAATTTAAATTATTTTCTGTGGGTAATGGGTGGGTAATTCATATATGATTTCGCCTGTTTCGAATAAGTTTCATATAGTGAAAACGGTTGTAAAATCAAGCATTTTGTATTATTTACATTGCTTGCCAAGGAGGATGTCGCGAGTTCGAGTCTCGTCTCCCGCTAATTAAAAAGACCTATCAAGTTGATAGGTCTTTTTAATTAGTAATGATAGAGGGTAATGTGCGTAAGCACAAGCCTCGTTGCTATGACTCTTTGCGAGATTCATCGAGTATTAGAGGCATAGTACCTACTTGGCTCCCGCTCCATAAAAAAGAGAGTCCTAAAACTCTCTTTTTTATTGTCTATTTTATTGTGGGTAATCCGTTAATATCGTTCAAGAATGCAAATTAACATTGTTATAAATTTTTCATGATACAGTTAGGCTGCGAAATGTAAATAGAGGGTTAAAATGACTGCTTTAGGAATTATATTTATATTATTTTGTTTCCTATTGTGTTTTTCTCAAAATATAGTATATTTTGCAGATAGGAACTGTATTACTATGAGAGTGATGCTTGGGAATATATATTGAACCCTCACCCTACCCCTCTCCCTTATTCAAGGGCGAGGGAATAAGAATGAACCCTCACCCTAACCCCTCTCCCTTTTCAATGGCGAGGGAGAAAATAATTGTTACCCATCTTATTGCAATTAAATTGTTCTTTAATTTGATTGTAACAATTTTGTAATATTTGAATTCAAAAACTAAAGTTTCTATAAAATTCTGCCGATACATAAAATGTAATTAGAAACCAATAATTTTTCCTCCTTTTCCACTACTACTAAACGGAACCTTAATCGGTTCCTTTTTTATTGAATAAAGGAACAAAGAAATTATCTTACGCACAAAAAATATTTGTACATTTTTTGTGTCAGTTGCTCGTCTTTTTTCATTGATTGAAGCATTTCATCAATAAGTATTTCTTGGGGTTGATAATAGTCAAATAAATAGAGTTCAAATGGTCGAACCTCTAGTGCTTTAGACAAATTTTCTAGAGTGTCATTACTTGGATAATTTTTACCGTTTTCAATGTTACTCAAACTCGGAATCTCAATACCTGCAAGTTCGGCAAGTTTTTCTTGCGTATAATTACGATTTTTTCTTAACTCTTTTATTCTTTTTCCAAGTAAAACTTTTATATTTTGCATATTATTGCTCCGTATCATCATAATAGTTTATTGATGGTGAATAAATAATAATGTATTAGCTAAATTATTGTTGATTAATTATTATATATAATATATAATATTATTATTCACAATAAATAATTTAACTTTTTATAATTAAAAAACTAACTTAATAAGAATATGGAGTTATTTTTCTAATGAAAAATTTTTTAAAGACGAAACTTGTATTTACATTGGCTGAAGATGGTACGCACGTAGTTTTGCCACTAACAAAGGCAAAATTTGCTTTTACATTGGCCGAAGTTTTAATCACCCTAGGCATAATTGGCATTGTTGCTGCGATGACAATCCCAACTTTGATTTCTAAAAATCAAAAACGTGTAATAGAAGCAAAATTAAAAGAAGATTATTCTATTGTTCAACAAGTTATCAAATCTAATGAGGGTAATGATGTTGATATGAGTATGATTCTTCAAGATGGAAACACAAATTCACAAAGGCAATGGTTTGAAACGTATTTTGCTCCATATATGAAATATTCTCATGTTTGTTATGATACGAAAGGTTGTTGGCAAAAACATCAAACAAAACTTTTGACTGGTGCTGTCGCTCAGAATGATAGACCTGAAATTGGTCTTGGGCTAAGTATTGTATCTGTAACGTTAAATAATGGGACTAATTTAACTATGGACGTATGGTCTGGAGATAATCAGATGTGGCAGATCTTTGGGATAAATTATGCAAAGACTGGAATGTCAATTTTTGTTGATGCAAATGGTAATAGTGGACCAAATGTTATTGGAAAAGATATTTATGTTTTAACTTATACTCCAGATTATGGAATTCTTCCGGCTGGTTTTCACAAAACAAAAAATGAAATTAATAGAAATTGTAGTAAGAACGATAATAGTAATTTGGCAGGGTATTTTTGTCTGTTAAGAGTTAAAGACAATGGTTGGACTATTCCAGATGATGTTTGGAATTTGAAATAGTTTTGTATTTCCTAATTGTAATCGTGTTAAGGATTACGATATTAGCTACTGTTTTTTTTATTTCAACAATTTACATAAACCCTCACCCTAACCCTCTCCCTTACTCAATGGCGAGGGAAAAATAATTGTTACCCACCTTATTGCAATTAAATTGTTCTTTAATTTGATTGTAACAATTTTGTAATATTTGAATTCAAAAGCTAAAGTTTCTATAAAATTCTGCCGATACATAAAATGTAATTAGAAACTAATAATTTTTCCTCCTTTTCCACTACTACTAAACGGAACCTTAATCGGTTCCTTTTTTATTGCACAAAAAACTCTCTCAAAATGAGAGAGTTTTTCTGGTTCATAATTCTGTCATTAATTACGGAGTAACCGGAGGCATAGCACCAGCACCTGCGATTGCCGCAGCCATTGCTGCTCCCATAAGGAATACAAATCCAATACCTGCTAAAATAGAAAGAATCATTATTGCCATATAAATATAACCAACCCAATCGATTCTTTCATACAATTCATCTCCATCTGCTGCTTTGAATTTGCCAAGAGCAATCATAAAACCATCAATCAATGCCCAAATGCAACTTATTGGAGCTAAAAAACCAACAATTGTCATTACAAACATAATCCAAGCTGAAGTTGTTTTGCCTGTGTAAAATCTGTGAGCGCCTAATGAACCTAATGCCCAACAAGACATCATTGTAGCCATCCAGTTTTTACCGGTTAATTGTTGCATGTCTAATTCTTCTGCCATAAAAAATCTCCTTTACTTAAATGCTTGTGAAAACTACATTTGCATTATAAATAAAGAAGATTTATATAAAATCATTCATTAAATGTAAATATTATTTTCCCGTTGAACCAAAACCGCCTTCTCCTCTGTCAGTGTCACTTAATTCGGTAACAACTTCAATTTTTGCTTGTTCAACTTTTGCTATTACCATTTGAGCAATTCTTTCTTGCGGTTGAATTGTGTATGCTTCATTTGAAACATTTGCAATTGGAACGCAAACTTCTCCACGGTAATCTTCATCAATTGTACCAACACAGTTGATTAGTGTAATTCCGTGTTTGATAGATAAGCCTGAACGTGGTCTTACTTGTGCTTCGTAGCCGTGTTCAAGTTCTATTTTTAATCCTGTTGGAATAAGTTTTCTTTCTAGTGGTTTTAATTCAATTGGTTCAGAAATTGCGGCGCACAAATCCATGCCTGCAGCTCCCTCTGTTTGGTATTTAGGAACATTAACATTGTGTGCTAATCTTTTTATCTTTAAAACTGTCATATACTCTCCTTTTCTCTTAACTCTTAAAAATCCTAGCATGAAAATATCTTTTAATCTATTCAAATAATTCACAATATTTATGATACAATCAAAGTACAGAGTTTAGTTTAAATATAAGGATTGAAAAATATGACTCAAAAACCAGAAAAAAATCAAGAATCAGGCTCTTCACAAAGCCAAATTCGTAAAGTAAGAATTCAAAAAATGGAAAACTTGAGAGAAAGAGGTCTAAATCCTTATCCTTATGGATATGACAAAGACATTATGGCTCAAGATTTGCAAGAAAAATATAAAGATTTGCCTACAGGTGAAGAAACAGAAGATTTCTATCACGTTGCAGGACGTGTTATGGCTAACCGTAACACCGGAATGTTTATTGATTTGGTAGATGCTTCAGGAAAAATTCAAATCTTTTCACACAAAGAAAACTTGTCAGAAGAAGATTTGAAAACTTTAAAAACAATTGATATAGGTGATATCGTTGGTTTTTACGGTTCAGTAAGAAGAACTCCTCGTGGAGAATTGACAATCAAAGCTACTTCTTTAGAAATTTTGTCAAAATCACTTCTTCCATTGCCTGAAAAATTCCACGGATTGACTGACGTTGAAACAAAATACAGACAACGTTACGTTGATATGATTGTTAACGATGATGTTAGACAAACTTTCAAAAAGAGAAGTTTAATTATCCAAAAAGTAAGAGAATATTTGACAGGTTTAGGTTTTATGGAAGTTGAAACTCCAATGCTTCACCCACAAGCAGGTGGTGCAAATGCAAGACCTTTCATTACTCACCATAATACTTTAGATATGGATATGTATTTGAGAATTGCTCCGGAACTTTATTTGAAACGTTTGATGGTTGGTGGTGTAAGTGAAAAAATCTTTGAAATCAACCGTTCATTCCGTAACGAGGGTATTGATACTCGTCACAATCCGGAATTCACTATGATGGAATTGTATCAAGCTTATGTTGATTATAATGACATGATGACTTTGACAGAAAACTTAGTTGCTTATGTTGCGAAAGAAGTTCTTGGTACAACAAAAATTACTTATGGCGAAAATGAAATAGATTTAACTCCACCTTGGGATAGAAAAACTATGCTAGGTGCTGTTGAAGAAGCTACCGGTATTGATTTCAATAAAGTTGAAACAGTTGAAGAAGCTAAAGAAAAAGCTAAATCTGTTCATGTTGATGCCGATGATTGCGACAAATGGGGTCAAGTAATTGAACGTGTATTTGAAGAAAAAATTGAACCATCATTGATTCAACCTATTCATATTTATGATTACCCTAAAGATATTTCACCTCTTTCAAAAGTTCACAGAAATAATCCAAGATTAACAGAACGTTTTGAAACTCGTGTTAACGGTTGGGAAATCAGTAATGCATTCTCAGAATTGACTGATCCGATTGACCAAAGAGCAAGATTTGAAGCTCAAATGGCTGCTAAAGCAGCAGGTGATGAGGAAGCTATGCCGATTGATGAGGATTATATCTGTGCATTAGAACATGGTGTACCTCCAATGGGTGGTTTAGGTGTTGGTATTGATAGATTGGTTATGTTGTTGACCAACTCTCCATCTATCCGTGACGTAATTGCGTTTCCAACATTGAAGAAAAAAGATTAATTTTCTGCATTACTTAATAAATAAAAGGAGAGATTTATTCTCTCCTTTTTGTTTGTAAAAATAATCCTCTTGTATGTGTACTTACAAGAGGGCTTATAGAGTATTGAGATTAAGAATGTTTGGGGAAAATGTATATTTGTTTTACTTTGGATTAATTGTAGAGATTTTATTTTAATCAGCAATTGCTGAGATTATCATTGCAACTCCGGCAATTCCTGCTACGGCTGCAAGTGTTTTTGTTCTTTGTGAAGAGCGACAATCAGGTCTTGGTGGTCTGTGATTATCTCTTCTGTAATCGTATCTTTGTTCGTATCTAGGACAGTCCATTCTGTTAGGGTTTGGATAATAGTTTTTGTATCTTCCTGCTGCAAAGCATGGAGCTGTTATAGTTAAACAAAGTGCTGTTGCAATAACCTTTTTCATCATAATGAACCTCCTTTTTCTTCTTTCGTTTTCTTACTACATTTATAGAACGATTTTGATTTTCAAAAGTTCATTTTTATTTTAAAGGTCATTATAATCGAAGGCTGCAAACTGATTATCAGTTTGCAGCCAAACTTTTGAGTTATAGTGAATAAATTATTTAACTTTTTCAAAAGTTAATTTATCATCTTTGACGTCTATTTTGATTTTGTCACCTTTCAAGAATGTTTGAGCCAAAATCAATTTAGATAATGGATTTTCAACTTGTTGTTGAATTACCCTTTTCAATGGTCTTGCACCGTATACAGGGTTAAATCCTTGAGTTGCTAAGAATTCTTTAGCATCGTTTGTGATTTCAAATTCTAACTCTTGGTCTTTTAACAAGTTTCTTAAATAATCCATTTGAATATCGACGATTTGACTTAATTGTTGTAAATTCAATGCCTTGAAGAAAATAGTTTCATCAATTCTGTTTAAAAATTCAGGTTTAAATCTTTGTCTTAAAACAGCAAGAACTTTTTCTTTTGTGTCATTAAATTGTTCCGGAGAAATCAATGAATTCAAAGTATCTTCAAGAATGATATCAGAACCGATGTTACTTGTCATAATGATTAAAGTGTTTTTGAAATCAACTGTTCTTCCTTTTGAATCTGTCAAACGACCATCATCAAAGATTTGTAACATTATGTTGAATACATCTGGGTGAGCTTTTTCGATTTCATCAAACAAGATAACTGAATAAGGTTTTCTTCTTACTGCTTCTGTAAGTTGACCGCCTTCTTCATATCCGACATATCCCGGAGGAGCGCCAACCAATCTAGCAACATTATGTTTTTCCATATATTCAGACATATCAATACGGATAAGTGAATCTTCATCATTGAACATAAATTCTGCTAATGATTTAGCTAACTCAGTTTTACCAACACCGGTAGGTCCTAAGAATAAGAATGTACCTATTGGTCGTTTAGGGTCTTTTAATCCTGAACGAGCACGACGGATTGCATCTGATACAGTATCAACTGCTTCATCTTGTCCAATCAAACGTTTATGCAAAATATCTTCCATGTGAAGTAATTTTTTCATTTCTGATTCAACAAGTTTTGTAACTGGAATTCCTGTCCATTTTGAAACAACTTCATCAATATCAGTTGCTGTTACTTCTTCTTTTAGAAGTTTGTTATTGGTGTGTTCTTTGTTTTGACAAGCTTTTAATTGCTTGTCAAGTTCAAGAAGTTTTCCGTATTTAAGTTCTGCAGCTCGTTGTAAATCTGTGTTTCTTTCAGCTTCTTCAATTTGGGTTTTAACTTTGTTTATTGCATCTTTAATGTCTGCTTCTGATGTGATTGATGCTTTTTCTTTTTTCCATTGAGCTTTCAAAACATTGATTTTACCTTCAAGTTCTGTTACTTGTTTTGTAATATCTTCAACTTTTGCTTTAGCCTCATCAGAATCTTCTTTTTTCAATGCTTCACGTTCAATTTCAAGTTGAATTTTTTGACGCATCATTGTATCAATTTCTTCCGGCATTGAATCAATTTCAATACGCAATGAACTTGCAGCTTCATCAATCAAATCGATTGCTTTATCTGGAAGAAATCTGTCTGTAATATATCTATCTGATAATTTTGCAGCTTCAATAATTGCACTATCCAGTATTCTTACTCCGTGGTGAACTTCGTATTTTTCTTTCAATCCACGTAAAATACTGATTGTATCTTCAACTGATGGTTCGTTAACCATTACAGGTTGAAAACGTCTTTCTAATGCAGGGTCTTTTTCAATGTATTTTCGATATTCATTGATTGTTGTTGCACCGATTGTTCTTAAAACACCACGAGCTAACATTGGTTTTAACAAGTTGCCTGCGTCCATTGAACCATCTGTTGAACCAGCTCCAACAACGGTATGCAATTCATCAATGAACATAACGATTTCACCGTTTGAAGCTTCAACTTCTTTTAATACGGCTTTTAAACGTTCTTCAAATTCTCCTCTGAATTTTGCACCTGCAACTAATGCTCCCAAATCAAGAGATATCAATTTGACATCTTTAAGACTTTCAGGAACATCTCCTCTGATGATACGTTGGGCTAAACCCTCAACAATTGCGGTTTTACCAACCCCAGGTTCACCAATTAATACTGGGTTGTTTTTTGTACGTCTGTTTAATACTTGGATAATTCTTCTAACTTCTTCATCTCTCCCGATTACAGGGTCTAGTTTCCCTTTTCTTGCTAAGTCGGTAAGGTCAGTAGAATATTTTTCCAATGCTTTCATATTTTCTTCTGCGTTTTTTGTATCCACTTTATTATTACCTCTTATATCTTTCATAATTTTTAGTATTGAACTTGATGTTACATCGTTTGCATTAAGTAATTCCTTGATATTACTGTTGTCAAGTTCAGTCATTGCAAGAAGAATTGATTCAATGCTTACGAAATCATCTTTCAATTTCTTGCTTTCTTCCATTGAAAGTTCCAATAATCTCATTGTTTCTTGGCTTAAATATAAGCCTTGACTATTTACCGGTCCGGATAGTTTTGGTAAACTTTCAATTTTAGAAACTATTTTGTTAATAAAACCTTGATTTAATAACTTTAATTCTGTTAAATAATCCTTAATAATCCCATTATCTTTAATCATTGCAAGCATAATGTGTTCCGGTTCCATTTGCGGATTTTTGTATGAGCCCATTAATGCGTTTGCGCTTGATATGATTTCTTGGGAATAATTTGTAAATTTATCAAAATCTAACATTTATACACCAACTCCATTCAAGATAAATTTGGAATCTTTTTCATTCCATATTATTATCTTAACGTAGTTTTTGCAAAAGTTACATTCTCTTAACTTTTATTTAATTATTTTTAAGTTTTTGTAGAAATAATACCAGTTTTTATTTGGAAATATTTTGAACATTAGTTTATTGCTTTATATTTTTTATAGTTTTCAAAAATAATATTTCTGGCTTTTAGAGCTTCTTCTTTTGTTGTCGGTTCTGTTTCTTTTAGCGGGTAATCTATGCCGAGGTTTTCATATTTTGGGATAGCCATATCATGATAAGGTAAGACATCAAGAGCTTTTATATTATTTAATTGAGCTAAAAATTCTCCTAGTTGTTCAAGATATTTTTTATTATAAGTTATACCTTTAACAACAACATGTCTTATCCATACCGGAATTTGTTTGTCTGATAAATATTTTGCGAATTTTAAAATGTTTTTGTTAGACATTCCGGTAAGTTTTTTATGTTCTTCATCATTAATGTGTTTTATATCAAGCAAAACCAAATTTGTATATTTTAAAAGTTCATCAATTTTGTTTGTATTATCAGGGTTGAAAAGAATACCGGAAGTATCAAGGGCCGTGTGAATATTTTTTTCTCTAGCCTGTTTAAATAATTCTGTGACAAATTCAATTTGAAGAAGTGGCTCTCCTCCTGTTACGGTTATTCCGCCACTTTTGACAAATTCTTTAACTCCGTCATATTTTTCAAGTATTTCGCTAACGGTCATCTTTTTATTTGTTCCCGCAGACCAACTATCTGGATTGTGGCAATATTTACACCTTAAAGGACAACCTTGCATAAAAACTACAAAACGAATCCCAGGACCATCAACTGTTCCACAGCTTTCTATTGAGTGAATATTTCCATAAAGAGCCTTATCCATAATTATATTTTATATAATCATGCTAACTTTTGCAAATGTTATTAACTCCTTTTTGAATTAGTGAGATTGCTCCATAAGTTCCAAGTGCAAGAAGACCTATACCAAAGGCAACTCTTCCTTTATTTTCTTTTATCCCTTTTAATCCGAATTCTTTTAATCCTGCAATTGTTGCACTAAATCTGTTGTTGTAAACTTTTACTTTATTTGTAGATTTTAGTGCAATATCATCACTATCTGGAACAAAATTTTTATAGAAGTATGAGTCTGTACCTGCGATGCAGAATTTTTTAGACTTGCTTGGGAAGAAAATATTTTTTGATATTTTACAAATGTTTTTTAAGCTTTCTTTTATGTTTGTTGGTACAACACAGTTTTCTGCATTCAACAATTCAAGTGTGCGGTACATAACGTTTTGAGTCTTTCTGTAAATTGTCCGCAGAGGTGGAGTTAACCATTTTTTATTCTTTACAATACTGTTGAATTTTGAATCTTTATGTAGACCGGTAATATGGACATAATTCTCGGACTTGCTTTTACAACCATTTAACATAAAGCTAAAATTTGCACCTTTTTGAGCAAATCCATTTTTCCCGCCAAATTTTGGGTCTAAAAAGTTCCCAGATTTTTTGATTAAATCTGCATTTGATTTACTTGTTGTATGATATTCAATTCTAAGTCCAAGTGCTCGAGGTAGTCCATGTTTTATACCTTGATAGCCAATATACGTGCCACCTGCAAGTTGAGCTGCTCCAACTAAATTGTTTTTATCCAAAATCCTTTTCCCTTTTGTATTTATATAAAAACATTTTTTTTGATGAAATTGCTCTTTTCTCTAATAGCAAATTATTTTTTTAGAAGATTTATATTTTCTATGAATATTCAAAGTTGTCATCAAAAATCCCCCCAATTTACATCAAGATTAAACCCAATAAAACCATTAACAATCAAAACAAAATGGGGTAAACTTATGCTCTCAGAAGCAACAAAAAACGAATACACACAAAGGGGCTTTGCAGAAAAGTTATCACGATTTTTTAGCAAGAATTTTGCATCTAATACTGACGACCCTTGTTGGCTAATTTATAATGACAAGTCTAAAAAACATATTAAAAATTCAATGATTAAAACTTTTGCAAATGACATAAAATCAATTTTCAAAAATGATGATGGAAATATGACCTTGTTACTAGCAAAAGATAAACATAATAAAATTCAAGGAGCATGTCTGTCTTTTGGGTATAATCTAACGGATAGCAGTAACAAATATACTCTATATATTGATTCTATTTGTGTTAATAATCCATTCCGAGGCTTTAAACTAGGTAAGATTATGTTAAATAAAACTCTAAAAGCAAATGAAAAATCAAATTTTACTGATGCATTTTTAACAGGAGAAAAGAAAGCTGCAGGATTTTATACAAAAAATGGATTTTCAGAACTAAATCCTACAGATAAAAATCAAAAAAAAGTTATTGACCTTATTGCAGAAGATAGAATTGACTATCCTGAATATATTCAACTCTTTTCAAAACCTCTAAAGCCAGAACAACCACGTTGGTATGACAAAGCCTCTCTAGAAATTCCGGAAGATTATTAAATAGTTCTAATGAAGAAATTTATATATAAGATATAAAATGAAACAAATTAACCCAAATAAAGTTGGACCATCACAAAATGGAATTTTAAAAGATTCCGGTTTATCATTCAATTTGACATAAGGTTGCATTGTTTTAAGAATTTTATATATTTGACCTTTTGATACCACTTTATATTTTATACAATCACCATTATTTAAATTAAAGGACATCTCTGCAAAATAATGATTATGCGAATAGCGAGTAAAATATCTTTCAGTTTTTGATGGTTGTTCCTTATCTTTTGAAACAGAAATAGAATTGATATCAGAAAATCTATAACGAGTATTTTCTATTTGCACATATCGTTCGTTTGTATTTATTTGAATATTCCTAGTATCAGATTTTTTCAAAAGCATTTTTATTGATTTAAAATTCAAATTTACAATAATAAAAACAAAAATAATAGCTAGTATTAACAAACAATTAAACATCTTTATTCCTTAACTCCGCCTTGTAATATATCATTTATAAAATATTTTTTACCTAAAAGGAATACTCCAACTACAGGAATTGTGCAAATAACAGAGCATGCCAATAAATCGCCCCACAAGGTGATTTCTCTAAAACTACCTTTAAAAATTGCTAATCCGACAGGTAAAGTTCTCATTGATTCACTATTTGTGACAATCAACGGCCACATAAAACTATTCCAACTGGTTACAAAAGTAAATATAGAAAGAGTTGCAACCGCAGGAATAGCAAGAGGTAGAGCTATTTTAAAAAATGTAGTAAAAATATTACACCCATCAATTTTCGCAGATTCTTCCAAATCTTTTGGGAGTCCTAAAAAATACTGACGCATCATAAATATTCCAAAACCGCCAAATAATGCAGGCAAAATCAAAGCTTGGTATGTATTTATCCAATGGAATTGTCGCATTAAGAAAAATAAGGGAATAATATTAACTTGTGGAGGAATAAGCATCGTTATTAAAATAATTAAAAATAATGTATCTCGGAATTTGAATTTCATTCTTGCAAAAGCATATCCTGCAAGTGCTGAAATTATAACTTGTCCAATAGTTGTAACAAGTGCAACAAATAAACTGTTTATAAAATATTGCCACAATGGAATTTTTTGAAAAACATTTACATAATTTTTTATTGTAATTGGAGAATAAATTAATTTTCCTCCTTGGTTAAAAATTTCACCATTAGGAACTAAAGAAAGATTTAACATTGCAAAAAACGGGTATAGCATACTAATTGCAATTAAAATCAAGCAAAAATAACCTAAAATTTTTCTCCAATTTTTCATAAAATAATTATAGCACGGCACAATGTATAGAAAAATAAAAAACAAATTGTAACAAAAGAATACAACTATTTTTAAATTCTGTATTTTTTAATTTAATTATAGTATATTGTTGGTAATATATTGTTTTAATGGTTTACAAAATTAGGAGGGAAAAATAATGGGGCTTACTTTAGATAAGAAAACTTATCCAACGACTGAATTTAATTCTGGTAAATGGCAATCAGAAATTAATGTCCGTGATTTCATTCAAAGAAACTACACACCTTATGAGGGTGATTCAAGTTTTTTAGCTGCTCCGACAGAAGCAACAACAAAATTATGGCAAGAGTGCTGTGATTTACTAAAAAAAGAAAGAGATAATGGCGGTGTACTTGATATGGATACAAAGGTAGTATCTACGATTACATCACATGGTGCAGGTTATATTGATAAAAATTTAGAAACAATTGTAGGTTTACAAACAGATAAGCCTCTAAAGCGTTCTATGCAACCTTTTGGCGGAATTAGAATGGCTGAGGGTGCTTGCAAATCTTATGGCTATGAAGTTGATTCGGAGGTTTCTGAAATTTTTACAAAATACAGAAAAACTCACAACCAAGGTGTTTTTGATGTTTACACTCCAGAAATGAAAGCTGCAAGACACTCTGCAATTATTACCGGACTTCCTGATGCTTATGGCAGAGGTAGAATTATTGGGGATTACAGACGTGTAGCTCTTTATGGTATCAATAGACTTATTGAAGATAAGCAAGAACAATTCAAATCTCTAGAGGGTGAAATGACACCTGACAGAATTCAATTAAGAGAAGAAATTGCCGATCAAATTAAAGCTCTTAAAGAAATGATTGAATTAGGTAAAATTTACGGTTTTGATATTTCTCAACCGGCAAGAAATGCTAAAGAAGCTGTTCAATGGTTATATTTTGGTTACTTGTCCGCCGTAAAAGAACAAAACGGTGCAGCTATGAGTATCGGTAGAACTTCAACATTCTTAGATATTTATATTGAAAGAGATTTGAAAGAGGGTATTTTAACAGAAGCGGAAGCTCAAGAATTAATTGATCACTTTATTATGAAATTAAGACTTGTGAAATTCGCAAGAACCCCTGAATACAACGAATTATTCTCAGGTGACCCTACTTGGGTTACAGAATCAATCGGAGGAATGGGAATTGACGGTAGAACTTTGGTTACTAAAAACTCTTTCCGATATCTTCACACATTGGAAAACCTAGGAACAGCACCTGAACCTAACTTAACAGTTCTTTGGTCAACAAGACTTCCGCACAACTTCAAACAATACTGTGCTCATATTTCAATCAAAACTTCATCAATTCAATACGAAAATGATGATATGATGAGAGTTACTCATGGTGATGATTATGCAATTGCTTGTTGTGTATCTTCAATGGTTGTAGGCAAAGAAATGCAATTCTTTGGAGCAAGAGCAAACCTTGCAAAATGTTTGCTTTACGCAATCAATGGCGGTATTGATGAAAGATTAAAAATTCAAGTTGGACCTAAATATCGCCCTGTAACATCTGAATATCTTGATTATGATGAAGTTATGGATAAATACAATGATATGATGGAATGGCTTGCAGGATTGTATGTAAATACATTGAACGTAATTCATTACATGCACGACAAATATTGTTATGAAAAAGCTCAAATGGCACTTCACGATAGAGATGTAAAACGTTATTTTGCTACAGGTATTGCAGGTTTGTCTGTTGTTGCAGATTCTCTTTCAGCTATTAAATATGCAAAAGTTAAAGCAATTAGAGATGAAAACGGAATTGTAGTTGATTATGAAGTTGAGGGTGATTATCCAAAATACGGAAACAACGATGATAGAGTTGACCAAATTGCAGTTGATTTAGTTAAAAACTTTATGTCAAAAATCAGAAAGCACTACACATATAGAAACTCTATTCCAACAATGTCAATTCTAACAATCACATCAAATGTCGTTTATGGTAAGAAAACAGGTAATACTCCAGATGGTAGAAAAGCAGGTGTTCCTCTAGCTCCTGGAGCAAACCCAATGCACGGAAGAGATTCAAATGGCGCAGTTGCATCTCTTGCATCAGTTGCAAAACTTCCATTCAATGATGCCCAAGATGGAATTTCAAATACATTCTCAATTATTCCTAACGCCTTAGGAAAGGACGAATTATTTATGGGTGACTTGAGTATTCAACTTGATGCCGGTTGCTGTGAAACAAATATCTAAATAATAAAAATAAGTACAAAATATAAAATAAAGGAAAATAAATTATGACAACAATGCAAGAGGAAAATTTAATAAATTTACTTGACGGATACGTAGAAAAGGGCGGACATCATTTGAACGTAAATGTCTTCAATAGAGAAACATTACTAGATGCTCAAGCTCACCCAGAAAAATATCCGCAATTAACTGTGAGAGTTTCTGGTTATGCAGTTAACTTCATCAAACTCACAAAAGAGCAACAAGATGATGTAATTTCTAGAACTTTTCACAAATCAATATAAAAAAGTCTATAAGTGGATAGGCTATAAGTCGTTACATTTTATTTTAAGACTCCTTACTTATAAGTAAGGAGTCTTAATTATTCATAGAGCGACTTTCGGAGGGGGCAACCAATAATAGCCTCGTAATAAGGGTTTACAATGATTTAAAAAATAAAATTAACCGTATATTTGATAAAAAATCAAATCAAACATTTTACTCGGTTATAACAATGGTCATTCTGAGCAGCACGAGCTCAAGGATAAAGGCGTAAGCCGTCGCCGTTTAATGCTAGTGCGTGGAAGCGAAGAATCT
>DJOE01000023.1:0-184073 GCA_002438405.1 Cyanobacteria bacterium UBA6446 | reverse complement strand
CAAAAAGAAAAAGTGGAACCGAAAAAGAAAAACACGAACGACCAAATGGAACGAGTTATCAGAGGCAAAGCCCCCGAACCCCTAAAAAAGAGCATGTCATTACGAGTCAAAATAATGAGCAAATAGGACATGGATTAGAACAGAGTGACGTCGTAATCTCAAACACTGGAACAACCCTCACCCCAACCCTCTCCCATAAATGGGCGAGGGAGTATATATATTGTCATTGCAAGTGAATGCGAAGTAATTCTGACTATTAAATCAATTCAATGTATCAATTATTTTTTAACACTTCAAACATTTTTTCAAATTCGGGGAATGAAATATTTACCCATTCAAATTCATTAATTGCAATCTCTTTTTTGCAAATTAACCCAGCGACAAATAAACTCATTGCAAGTCTATGGTCGTGGTAAGTTTCAATTTCACAATCTCCTAACAAATCGGTTTTTCCACAAATAACCATTCCGTCTGGTTTTTCTTCAATATCAGCTCCGAGTTTTTTTAATTCCGAAACAACTGCTGTAATTCTATCTGACTCCTTATTCCTCAAGTCTTGAGCATCAGAAATTGTTGTTTGTCCTTGGGCTTGTGTTGCTAAGACTGCAATAATTGGAACTTCATCAATTAATTTTGGTATAATTTCACCGTTTATTTCCGTTCCTTTTAGTTCCGGCGAATATTTAACTTTAATATCTCCAACAAGTTCTCCGCAAGTTTCGTGTTCTTCAAGTATTTCAATATCTCCGCCCATTTTTTTTACTATTTCAAGAATTCCTGTTCTTGTTGGGTTTAATCCTACATTTTTTAAAATTATTTCTGAATTAGGCACAATCAATCCTGCTACAATAAAATAAGCTGCAGATGAAATATCTCCGAAAATATTGATTTCTACTGGTTGAAGTTCTGATTTTTCGATAGATACTGTCGTTCCTTTTGTAGAAATTTTTGCTCCCATGTGTTTAAGTAATATTTCAGTATGGTTTCTCGAGATAAACGGTTCTGTAACTGTAGTTATTCCATCTGTGTTTAATCCTGCAAGTAAGATACAAGATTTCACTTGTGCGGAGGCTATTTTTGATTGGTAATCTATTGAATGAAGTTTTTGACCTACAATATTTAATGGTGCTTTATAATTATTCGATGTGATTTGAGCGCCCATTTGAGTTAATGGTTCAATTACTCTTTTCATCGGCCTTTTAGAAAGACTTTCATCTCCAACAAGAGTTGACTTAAAATCTCGACTAGCCAAAACTCCTGTCAATAATCGCATTGTTGTTCCTGAATTTCCACAGTCTAAATCAATATTTGGAGTAGAAAGTTTTCCTGTTGAATTGATTTCAACGGTTGTATTATTAGTTAACTTGATATCAACTCCTAAATTTTTAAAAATATTTAGGGTTGAATGGGGGTCTTGTCCTGTTGAAAAGTTGTGAATAATTGATTTTCCTTTAGCTAATGAGGGAAAAATAATTGCTCTATGTGACATCGATTTATCTGCAGGAATTGTAAGTGTTCCCTTTAGACTATTGAAATTTTGGTTAACTACTTTTTTCATAGCTAGATATTAGCATAAAATCATCTATTTATATAATTGATAAATCAATATTACTGGTGGCATAATTAAATTATGTATAGAAGAGGTCGAACATTTTTTGGAAGTATTATTGCAATATACATGGGATTGTATTTTGTGTCCCCTCAAATTGCGAATTTTTGTTTAGCGATTTTTCTTATATTGTTAATTCCTGCATTAATATTGCGATATTTCTTTATGGATTCATTGTATAAAGGAAGTATAAGTATTGTCCCTAAACGTTTTGTATTCAATAAAAATACGATTTATAACGAGCATTGTACTGTCAAATATTTCCAAGATGAAAAAATAGTTGTTCTTGACAATGTTGCAAACAGAAAATCTGAAAAAAGAACTTTTACTATAACTAAAGAAAAAAATAAAGTTAATATCAATAAATGCTGGAATGAAACTTGTAAAATTTTTGATGCATTCATTTCATTAGATTCATTAGCTTCATTTTTTAGTTACGAAACAAAAGTTGATATAATAACAATCAAATCTACAACGGGAAAAGATTTTACTAAAAAAGAAAATGATATTAAAATTGATTCAACAAATACCGGTGCTAAGTTTGTTGAAATGGGTGCAATTCAACCTGACCCATATAGTAAAGGACTTGAACATCAACGACCTTATGATGAAAAATTCGTAAATATTGATAATATTCATCAAGTAGAAAAAACACAAGAGCGAGATATTGAAGCCCCTCAATTTATTGATATGAGCGATGCTTTGAGTGCCGGACCTAACAAAATTGATGTAAATAATAGCGGTGCAGATGAAATTGCTGTTCTCCCAGGGATAAATATTGTAATGGCTAAAAAAATTGTTGAATATCGTGCTGTAAATGGGTTGTTTAAAGATGCAGATGATTTTATAAAGGTTGCTAATGTAAAAGAACATTTTATCCCAAAAATTAAAACAATGATTGTTATTGGAGAGCCTAAAAAAGCCGATAATGGCGGCGATGACGATCAAGGAAGAATAGTTGATATTTAGTAATAATGATTGATATTTATAAAATACTTGAAAATACAACTGTTGAAGGACCTGAAAATCGTTTCTGTATTTGGGTTCAAGGCTGCAAAAAACATTGTCCTGATTGTTGGGCAAAAGAAACTTGGGCTTTTGGTGTTGGGAAAAAATATAATGTTAATGATTTATTTTCAATGATAAAAAATCAACAATCTTTAATCGAGGGCGTAACTTTCTTAGGCGGAGAACCTTTTGAACAGGCAAAAGATTTAGCGGAACTTTCAAAATTAATTAAATCTTTAGACCTGTCTATTGTGTGTTTCACGGGTTATACGATAGAAGAACTTAAATCACAAAATAATCAAGATATAGACAATTTTCTTTCTCAAATTGACTTGTTGATTGATGGAGGGTTTGAAAAAGAAAATTATGACTTATCTCGTCCGTGGGTTGGCTCTTCCAATCAACGGTATCATTTTTTGACGGATTTTTATAATCCGGAAATAATAAAAAAATACAAAAACAAAATTGAAGTCCATATAAATCAAAATGGAAAAGTTGAGATTAATGGAATGGGTGATTTTTCAAGTATAAATAAAAATTTTTGTTTACAACTTGGGAAAGATAATGTAAAATAAATATCAAATGAGGGCATTATATAATGGAAAATAGAATTGTAATACAATTATCACGTCTTTTTAGAGCAAGATTCCCATATATATATATTACAACTTGGGAAGAAGAAAGAGCAATAAACCTTATCAAAAGAATTTCTAAGTCCGAAAAACTTATCCGTGTAGCTAGAGAAGTTTATGTTTGGACTCAAACTAATGGTTTTGTTATTGACGGACAAAAAATTGATGGAACTCAAAGTCCGGATAAAGCGATTGATTTTATCAGGGATTGTAATAAAAATGCCGTATTTGTAATGTGTGATTTCCACGTATTTTTTGGTGTGAAAGGTCGCCAAGTTGACTATAATGTAGTAAGACGTTTGAGAGATAATTTGTCTGATTTAAAAACAAGCAAATTTAGAAAGAATGTTATTTTCCTTGCTTCAGAATTATTAATTCCTGAAACTATGCAAAAAGAAATTACAATTCTTGATATGCCACTTCCGACATTGCCTGAAATTAAAGCGAAATTTGACAAAATGATTACTCAAAATTCCCAAATTGATACCTCAGATTTAGATGAGGAGGGTAAAGAAAAACTTTGCAAGGCTGCAATGGGTTTAACTTTGCAAGAAGCCGAAAATGCTTTTGCGCTTGCTATGGTAAATGACGGAAAAGTTGATGTAAGTGACTTGGATATTATTTTGAGTGAAAAAATGCAAGTTATTAAGAAAACCGGTATTTTGGAATTTATTAACACTGATATAAAAATATCAGATGTCGGAGGTTTGGAAAATCTTAAAAACTGGTTGAACAAAAGAAATAATTCTTGGTCAGAGTCTGCAAAAAAATATTGTCTTCCGGCGCCAAAAGGTGTATTGATTACAGGTGTCCCTGGTTGTGGTAAGAGTTTGACCGCAAAAGCGATGAGTGCTGCTTGGCAATTGCCATTGTTGAAATTAGATTTTGGTAAAATTTTCTCAGGAATCGTTGGTAGTTCTGAAGAAAATATGAGAAAGGCAATTAAAACAGCGGAAGCGGTTGCGCCATCTATTCTTTGGGTTGATGAAATAGAAAAAAGTTTGAGTGGATTAAATTCTAATGGTGATAGCGGGACTTCTTCAAGAATTTTCGGTACATTCTTAACATGGATGCAAGAAAAAACAGCTCCAGTTTTTGTTATCGCAACGGCTAACAATATTAATAGCCTTCCTGCAGAACTTTTAAGAAAAGGTCGTTTTGATGAAATTTTCTTTGTAGATTTGCCAACTCAAAGGGAGCGAGAAGAAATTTTCAAACTCCATTTGTCAAAAAGACTTAAAAATAAAGATGTTGCAAGCAAAATTGAAATTAATAACGATCTTTACAGACAATTAGCTCAAATGACCGAGGGTTTTGTCGGTGCGGAAATTGAACAGGTTGTAATCTCTGCTTTGTATGAAGCATTTTTCAATAAAAGACCTTTAGAATTTTCTGATTTGGCAAACACAATTAAAAATGTTGTACCGTTGTCAGTTACTCAAAAAGAACAAATTTTGGCAATCCGTCAATGGGCAAATATTCGTGCCGTTGCAGCAACTAAAAAAGATGATATGGCGGAATATGGCTCAAAAGCAGATAGCGAAGATGATGTAAACTCTTCCCGAGGTGGAAGAGCTTTAGACGTGTAGTAAAAGAAAGGATTGAATACAAGTGTCAATTAATTTGATGGCTTATCCAATGGCTTTTTTGATAAGTCCGGAACAAGCAAAAAAAGAAAAACTCAGACGAGCTGCTGATGATAATAAGATTAACGAAAAGGTTGCAAGCAAAACTCTACGTTCAATTCGAGTTTTGACTAATCTTATGTTGCCGCAAGTTAAAGGATTGATGCTTCAAATTCCAAATTTACCTCTTGGAGAATATAGCTATTCTTTCTCAACCGGTTTAAGAGTTGATTGGAAAGCACAAGGAAAATTTTCTTCCGCTACTCTTTATGGAATTTCTGATTCTCAAGTTTTGCAGACACTAGGAGAGGAATATTTTCAAAATTTAGATGCCGTTGCAATGAGTAATGTTCGCCTTATTGATTCAAGTGAAATTTTTTATTACAACTATACAACTTCTTATAGTAGTTTGAAAGATATTTATACAAACTTAAAAAATGAAGGTGCAAAACAGATTTATACAACTGCGGATGATGGAGTTGTAGCGCAGGTTGATGGACAAAATGTTCGGTACTTCAAATTAGCAGGAGAAAAGAATTATACATTAGAAGTTGAACAAAAAGTTACTATTATGAATATTGGAATGGGTTCTGATACTCAAGGAACAAATGTTTCATTTGGGGGTTTGACAGATTTAAGAATTCAAACTAATATCAAACCCGAAGAACTAAAGACATTTTTAAGAGAATCAAATTACTTATATTATGAGGGGAATTCTCAAACTCCATTGAAAAATAGCGAAGCAACTCTTAATTGGATATTAAAAGATGGGTTTTATGTCGCAGAATTCTCTGGTTCAAATAATTCTGCGATAATAAAAGAAGCTGAAATTCTATTTCGAAAGATGAATGTTGCTGCCGGTCGTGATTTGAGGTTGATAAATGAGCAATCAACAATTGTTTATACTTATACGACAAATTATACCGATAAGGAAATGTTGTTAAACACATTGACCGAGCATGGAGCTACTGAAATTTCTCAAGAAAATGGCGAAATTTCTTGTAAGTTATTTGGTATGGAAATGGTTTATCACAGACAAAATAGTTCTGATGCTTATACCCTTGATATTACGCAAGTTTCAGATAAAGGTGAATGTCAGGATATGATAAACGATTTGAATGAAGAATACGGATTGAATATTCAAGAGATGACATACAACAAAATTAAAGAGCGATTGGATAAAGAAAATATGCGATTAGAAAGTGAATCTGTTTTAGAAGATAATTCAATTGTTTTGACGATTGAGGTTTAGGAGATAAAAAATGGGCAAAATGAAAATTAGATTATTTCCTGACGGAACAATTCAAATGGAAACAGAGGGCATAAAAGGTAAAAGATGTACTGATTATGCAAAAGTTTTGGCAAAATTAGCAGATGCTAAAATTTATAGTATTGATAAGACTGAAGAGTACTATCAACAGGAAGTTTTGGAACTTGACGAAACTCAACGTTTAAAGGATAATTAGAATTAAATAATTTTTGAGCAAGAAATGGAGAGGTGTCCGAGCGGCTTAAGGTGCAATCTTGGAAAGGTTGTGTGGGGAAACTCCACCGCGGGTTCGAATCCCGCCCTCTCTGTTTTTTCGTAGGAGCTTTGATAACAAGTTATATACAAAATATAAAATTTAATGAAAAATATTTTTATTATCAATTTAAAATGTGAAAATAATTTACGATTTTACTTTATTATATAACAGACACTTGAAAAATTCTAAAAATATTATTATAATAATTAATATAACCCCTAACTTTAAAAAAACATGAAAAAATACTATGAATAGTTGATTAACCATTGAACCCCATGAGTTAGACTATTAATAGCACTGGTAAATTAAATTTGGCATAAATAAAATAGAGGAAGTTTGATGATGAAAAATGCTACTAAGAAATTGGTATCTAAAAAACGTCTTGGCTTTAGCACTTCATTAGCAATTGCTGCATTGACTGGGCTTGTTTCACTTTGCACCTCTTCTCCTGTTTCGGCACTTGAAGATAGCAGGATTATAGTTGAGACCCCAAATCAAGTCATATCCGGAAATCATTCAGGAATAGATGATAAAAATAACTGGAATGGTTGGTGGTCAGAATGGAGTGTTGAGGGTGGTATTGTAAAAAATAAGTCCCAAAATTTAACAATCAATAATGCTGTTTTTGATGGAAATACTTTCACTGTTCACAATCCATCAGTTGTTGATGATAAAAGTGAGCCAAATTACATGGGTGTAATTGGAGGTGTTATTGGTAATACAACCGGCTCAACAATATCATCAATTAAAAATGTTACATTCTCTAATAACGTAGCAAATGCTACTTATAATGGGCAAACTGTCAAAGGTGGCATTATAGGTAACTTAGGGAAAATTGACTCTATTGATAATATTCAAATTCTAAATAATAAAACAAATGGGTTTTCTTATGGAGGCGGAATTTATAACGAGGGTGAAATTACAACAATTTCAAACTCCGAAATAGCAAATAATTCTGGTGCTAGTGGCTCTGCTATATATAACAAAGGTAAAATTTCTACAATAGATAATGTAAATATTCATGATAATAAAGGTACTTCAATCTTGAATATTGGTACTATTGAAACTATTAAAAATTCCCACATTACAAATAATACAGAAAGTGGAATTGATAATAGAAATGTAGGCGGTTCTCAAGGCTATATTGGGTCAATTGAAAATACTGAAATTTCAAATAACCAGCAATCAGGTATTCTTTCTTTTGATGCAAGTATTGGAAGTATTAAAAACAGTACTTTCTTCGGTAATAAAGACGGAGGTCTTTATTCTTATAGAAACTCTTATAATAACTCAAATGTTTACACCATAGGAAATATTGAGGGTTCAACTTTTTCTGAAAATACCGGAAAAGGTGCAATTAATCTTTTCAATGTTTCAGTGAAAGATATTAAAGGAACAAAATTTTTAAATAATACCTCCTCAGGAGGTGGTGCAATCTCATTTTTATCAAATGATGAATTTGGACATTCCATAGGCAATATCGGAGATAAAGACAATCAAGTTTTATTTGAGGGAAATAAAGCTTTAGGGTCTTATTCTAGCGGTGGCGCTATACTATTTAATGGTGGCGGAAGTAAGGATATCACTGTTGGAAATTTAGAGAATGTAATCTTCCGCAATAATTCTGCAGTAGGTTCTGGTGGTGCAATTGCATTTAACCATAATAATGTTATTATTGGAAAATTAAATAATGTCCTATTTGATGGAAATAAATCTGAAACAGGTGTTGGTGGAGCTATTGCGGTAAATAGCGGAAAGGCAAAATTAGGTAATTTTACTAATGTCGTATTCCAAAATAACATTGCAAAAGGCAGTGGTAGTGCAATTTATGGTAAAGATTTAACCCTAGGTGATTTTAAAGATGTTTCTTTTATAAATAACAAATCTACAGATTCTTCTGCTGCTGGTGTAATTTATGGAATGGGTTCTAAATTCGGAAACTGGGACGGTGGCGGAATCTATGGTGATGGAACTTCTTCTGTTTTAGATGGTGGAGGTATTTATCTCCAAGGCAGTTCTTTTAAAGATATTTCAAACGTGACATTTAAAGATTTGCATGCAACAGATGTTGCTGGTGGTATTTATAATAGCGGTAGTACTGTTGGTGATTTAACTAATGTAACGTTCTATAATGTTACTGCAGAACGAAATGCAGGTGTTATTTATAACCAAGGCAGTTATTCTTATGTAAATGGTTCTTACCAACAAATTGGTGGTATATTTGGTAATTTGAATAACGTAAAAATATTCAATAATAATTCTACCCGTGAAACAGTCGGGGCAGCTATTTATAATGCTGGAACTATTGGCAATTGGAATGGTGGTTGCTTGTATGGTTTTGGAAAGAAAGATTCAGGTATTGCCAATAATGGGAAATTTGGTAATATTTCTGATGTAGAATTCTATAACCTTCATTCTACTAATGCTGGTGGTATTTGGAATAATGGTGGGGTTATTGGAGACCTTTCAAATGTTAAATTCTGGAATGTTTCGGCAAAAGAAAGTGGTGGAACTATCTGGAATAATGCCACTATTGGAAATTTGACAAATAATGTTATATTCCAAAATTCATCATCTGAAGATTCCGGTGGTGCAATTTTTAATTTATCAAAAATTGGAAATATCAATGCATCTTTTATAAATAATTCAGCATCTGTAAATGGGGGTGCTATTTGGAATAATAATACAATTGGTGATATTAATAATTCGTATTTCAATGGGAACCACGTAATTTCAACAGATAAAGATGCAACAGGTGGTGCGATTTATAACCTTAAAAATACATTTAATATCAATAATTCAATATTTAGAAGTAACTATGTAAAATCAACCAATAAAGATGCTTACGGTGGAGCCATTGTGTATTTTGACAATAGTAATCCTAAAGATATAAATGCTGATTTTGTTTCAAATTATGCTCAGGCTGATAATGGAAATGCAAAAGGCGGAGCTATTGTTAACTTTAACAAGCTTGGAACAATATCTTCAAGTAGTTCAACATATTACAACAACTCTGCTAAATCAGTATCGGGTGATGCATTTGGTGGCTTTTTGTATAACACGGGAACTATAGACAATATCAAAAATGTAACGTTTTTGAATAACTCTGTTGAATCAAAATCCGGCAAAGCTCAAGGTGGTGCAATTTATAATGTTGGTGATATTGTTCAATTAGAAAATGACAGTTTTATTGGAAATATTGCCAAGTCTTCAACAGGTATAGCTCAAGGCGGTGCAATTTATACTCTTAAAGATATGAATATAGTTGCAAAAGACGGTTATACGTCTTTATTCAGTGGTAATAGTGTAACTTCAAATTCTAAAAAGGAACAAAACGCAATCTATGTTGATAAATCAAATTTAACTTTGACTGCGAAAAACAATGGTAAGTTTGTATTCAACGATACTATTGACGGTCAAAATTACAAGTTGAATATGACTGGAGAGAGCACTGGAGAAATCTACATTAATAATGCAATAAAGAATGCTGATATCTCTCAAAATAATGTTACAAGTTATGTTAATGAGGCTTCTTTATTAAATTATAATAATTCATTATCTATTAATAGTGGCATAATGAATATCAACCACATGGGAATGTCTCCTTTAAATTTCAATAGTTTTGCAAATTCCGGAACTATAAATATTAATTCTGTCGATATCAACCCTGCAACTGAAACAATGGGAAGATTAACAGCAAATAACTATGGAGCTCAAACAGGTTCAATCAATGTAAATGGGTTGAATGTTTTAGCAGATCCCATTAAAGAAACTACGAATGTGTTGTTCGCCGATTCCGCATTTGCAAATTCAGTAAAATATAATGGCTCAAATGTATATATGGGCAAAATTTATAAATATAATGTAGATTATTTGCCTGAATCTGGTGAATTCCAATTCATAAGAGGAGGAGGTTCAAGTGGAGCAGATTCATTTAACCCTACGGTTTTATCTACAGGTGTAAGTTCGCAAGCAGGTACGAATGCTACTGTAAATGAAACATTTAAATACGTATTTGAACACGCAGATGCTTTTACTCAATTGCCATCTATGGATAGATTTGCAATGATAAATGAAAATAGATATGCATTGAGTACAGATTTTAATGACAATTTGCCAAGACCAAATGCCTCAGAATTTAATAATAAAGCCGGTTGGTTCAGACCTTATGTAACCTTTGAAAAAATGAACTTACGTAATGCCGGAGCTGTTAATGCAACAACTTATGGTTCATTGTTTGGCTTTGATAGTGATTTCCAACACTATAAACGTGGTTGGACAGGAATTACAACCGGATATGTAGGTTATAACGGTTCTCAATTAAGATATTCTGGCGCTGATACAACAATGAATGGTGGCTTGCTTGGTTTTACCCAAAGTTTCTATAAAGGAAATTTCTGGACTGCATTAACTCTATCAGCAGGTGCTAGTGTTGGTGAATCAAATACAATGTATGGAAAAGAAGATTTTACAACACTGTTTGCAGGTCTTGGTTCTAAAACAGGTTATAACATTGAATTTAAACAAGGAAAATATATTATTCAACCGGTATGGTTTATGAGCTATACATTTGGAAAAACATTTGATTATACAAATGCTGCAGGTGTAAGAATGGATTCTTCACCAATGCATTCAATAATGTTGAATCCAAGTGTAAGATTTATTGCTAATGCAAAAAATGGTTGGCAGCCATATTTCAGTGTAGGTATGGTTTGGAACGCATTGAGTGAATCCGATGTGAAAGCAAACGGTGTAAAATTACCGGAAGCAAGTATAAAACCATACGTAGAATATGGATTGGGTGTACAAAAGAGATTCAAAGATCACTTTGTTGCATTTTTACAAGCTATGATAAGAAATGGAGGCCGTAATGGTATTTCAATGACTGCTGGTTTTAGATGGGCTATTGGTCATGAATGTCATTGGAATGAAAATGAAAAAGTTTCTAAACCTCAACAAAAAGTATCTTTGAAGAATAATTCAAATACTCAAATCAAAAGTGTTGAAAAAACGACAGCTGCTCCAAAAAGAAAAATTATTAAGCAGTTAGCAAAAGATACTAACAATTCATCAACAATAACAACAACAAAAGCAGTATTGAAACAGTTATAATTATAAGAAAAATCCATGTTTGTCTAAAAAGACAGGCATGGATTTTTGTTTGTTAAAAGTTGTATTTAAAATTTTAAGTGTTACCATAATTGTTGAGATAATCCCGGATCGTCTAGTGGCAGGACGAAAGATTCTGGCTCTTTTAACGGTGGTTCGAATCCATCTCCGGGAGTTAAAAAAAGAGGTATTATTTGCACAATAAGTGCTTAACCTGATGGGTTTCTAGCTACAGAGATTTTTTCATGTAGTTCAGAAATTTTGTGGTTTTACCGCTAAGTGGTATCCCCATCTGTATGGCTCAAGTTTTTCGCCCTCATCTGAGCAGAAATCCATCTTCCAAAGTTGTTACTTCGCAACCTTTTTTATCCAAGTTGTGATTTTTTTAGCAAGTTTTTCAATTTTTAAGGGTTCAATGGCGCACCCTGGGTCAATTAAGTAAACCTTTCCATCTTCACATCTCCCGAATTGGTCTAGTTTTACAAGATTCTTATCAAAAACTTCTTCTTTAAATGTTTTCATATCTGAGTTGTAAAAACAATCATTTATTTTATATCCACATTCTTTAATTTTTTTGATTAGATTAAATGCCTCATCTTTAGTTACATTCATTTTTGCTTTTTCTTCAATATAGTACTTGGAATGACCAAGCGATCCTTTTTTAATTATTGGAATATCAAAAAAGACATGTTTCCTTTTGTTTGGAAAATGTTCTATTCCAACTATTTTTAATGCTTTTTTTGTTTCTGTTTCAAATACTAAAGCAAATCCACCCATTCCAATTAGTTTTTTGACTTTAATATTTCTAAGAAAATCGTTGGAATTTGCTTCAATTGCCATTTCTTTTAATCCGTCTTTTGAATGTAAATTATATAATAAAGACTCTCCAATTATTTTATTCTTGCTCTCTGCAATACACAAAAGGGCATCTACAATCGTTATTGGCATCTTAAATTCCACCTTTTTCAACCTGTGAAATGTAGTTGGCTCGACTTTTTTGATGAAATCATCAGCCATCAGATGTTCTTCCCCTTTAAAAGACTGGGTATATGCATTTCTTTTATTGGAGTAATTTATTTGTGGTTGTTTATATATAGGCTTATTGAGTGATATGATTTTCATAGTTGTTTTAAATCTTATATTATTGTCTTTAAACAGTTGGGAATATAATTTTTTGCATAATAGCAATATTTTGTGATATGATATATACATAAATCTTAGAAATTTGTGTAAACATTATATTTAAAATGTTTAGCAAAGCTGGGATAAAGTTGCATAATTTGATTAAGGAAAAACAATTTAAACAGTTGGAGGAAATATAGTGCAAAATATTGTAGTCGGTGCAGGATTTTCAGGAGCTGCTATTGCATATTTGTTAGCTGAAGAATTAAATCAAAAGGTTATTGTAATTGATAAGAAAGACCACATTGCAGGGAATAGCTATGATTATCGTGATGAAAACGGTATTATGATTCACAAATATGGCTCTCATATTTTTCATACAAATAATGAAAAAGTTTGGACTTTTTTGAAAAAGTTTACTGCTTTTAGTACTTATATGCATGAGGTCGTTGGTATTTTAGATGGTATAGAAGCTCATATCCCGTTCAATTTTAATACCTTGTATCAAGTTTTCCCAGAAACAATGGCTAAAAGATTGGAAGAAAAGCTATTAAAAACTTTTGAATATAATAAAAAAGTCCCAATTTTAGAATTCCAAAAACAAGATGATGAAGATTTAAAATATTTAGCAAATTATGTTTATGAAAAAATATTCTTAAATTATACAACTAAACAATGGGGTGTTTCTCCAAAAGAAGTAGATGGTGCTGTAACTGCTAGAGTTCCTGTATTTTTGAGTAAAGATAACAGATATTTTCAAGATAAATATCAAGGTATCCCTTTAGATGGTTATACAAGTGTTATTGAAAAAATGCTAAACCACCCCAATATTGATATTTATTTAAAAACAGATTTTAATGAATATAAAAAATCTTATCCTGAATTAGTAAAAAATGCTAGAATTTTTTACACTGGTTCAATTGATGAATTTTTTGATTACAAATTTGGGCAATTGCCATATAGAAGTGTTAATTTTAAATTTGAAACTTATGATAGAGAATTTTATCAATCTCATGCGTGTGTAAATTATCCAAATAATTATGATTTTACAAGAATTCACGAATACAAACATTACTTGCAGGATAAATCTCCAAAGACTGTAATTGCTAAAGAATATTCTGAATTTTTTGAACTCGGCAAAAATGAAAGATATTACCCTATTGCAAGTGAAGATAATGCTAAATTGTATAACAAGTACTTAGAAGAAGCTAAGAAAGTTGAAAATATTTATTTCTTGGGTCGTTTAGGTGATTACAAATATTATAATATGGATCAAGCAATAGCAAGAGCTATTGAACTTTTTGAGGAGATAAAATAATGCCAAAAGTATCAGTACTTGTTCCTGTTTATAACGTTGAGAGATATCTTAGAGAATGTTTGGACAGTGTTGTAAATCAAACATTGAAAGATATTGAAATTATTTGTATAAATGATGGCTCTACAGATTCTTCATTATCAATATTGGAAGAATATGCAAAAAATGATTCTCGAATAAAAATCATTGATAAATCTAATTCCGGTTATGGAATTTCAATGAATTTAGGACTTGATAATGCAACAGGTGATTATGTTGGAATTATTGAGTCTGACGATTTCGCCGATTTAGATATGTTTGAAATTCTTTATAATATGGCAGTTGAAAATTCTGTAGATATTGCAAAATCGGATTGGTATTGTTATTGGACAAAAAATAATTCTGATATCAAAGCAAATGCAATATTAAAAGAGTTGTCAAATCGTGTTTTTAGTCCAAAAGATGAACATTTTGTTTTGAAAATGCAACCTGCTATTTGGAGTGGAATTTATAAGAGGAAGTTTTTAAAACAAAATGATGTAAGATTTTTAGAAACTCCGGGGGCAAGTTATCAAGATACCGGTTTTTATTTCAAGGCAATGATGCAAGCAAAATCTGTTATTTTTACCTCAGAGGCTTTTTTGCACTATCGTCAAGATAATTTGAATTCTTCTGTAAATAATAAAAATAAAGTTTATTGTATCTGTGATGAGTATAAGGAAATTGAACGTTATATCAAAGCTAATCAACATTTAATTGAACCATTTTTGGAATATTCATATTCTTGTCGTTACAAGGCTTATGATTGGACCGTTTATAGAATTGCAGAGCAATTTATTCCTGATTTTATAGATAATTTTGCGCAAGAATTCAGAGAAATTGAAAAAAGTGGGACATTAGGAGAGTATTTTTATTCCCAAGTTAATAAAAAAGATTTTGATTTGTTGTTGAATAATACACAAAAATTCTGTAAAAATTTTCAAAGAAAAATCTTTTTTAGAAAAATAAGAAATATTCGTAAAAAATTGATTTCAGTGAACTTCAATTCAAACAACAAAAGTCTAATTTTATTTGGAAAACAAATTTTAGGTGGAAAATAATTATTTAAAATTTTCTAGTTTTATAAAACACTAAGAACAACAAAATAGATTTTACCCTTGTTTGAAATTGTTTCTTGCATATTGGGTTAAATCAAGAAGTTTGTAAGCATCATTAACTGTACAATTTTTACTCCAACGTGCAGGACAGATGTCTATTCCCCCTCGTCTTGTATATAACGCACAAACGAATAATTCATCATCTTTATTTAATTTGTCAAGGAGTCTTTTATAAATCATTTCACAGCATTCTTCGTGAAAATGGTATTCTGAACGAAATGAAATTAGGTATTTCACCAAGCTTTCTTCTTTAATATGTCTGTTTGATTTGTAATAAATAAATACATCTCCAAAATCCGGTTGGTGTGTAACCCTGCAATTTGAACGAAGAGAATCAAACATTAGATAATGCTTTTGCGGAGTTGTTGTTTCATCTGCTTCAATTAGTTCCGGTGCTTCTTTGAATTTTTCAATAACTGTTGCTTTTTGGTCAATGAAATCAATCAAATTGTCAAAATTGTTGAAAATATTTATCCTTGGGGCGTTGTTGTCTAAAAAATTGACTTGAACATCTGTTTTTAATTTTTTACTTAAATCTCGTTCAATAAAATCTTTGCATTTACTTAGGCATTCATCTATTGTTATTCCAAGACGGGTCATGTTGAATGAATTGAGATATAGTTTTAGAGATTTTGATTCAACAATGAATTCACTTGTGCAATTGTATTTTATCTTTAAAAGTCTTGTTACGGGAATTCCATTTAGTGTCATTGCTGAAAATTCATACGCATGCCAGATATCCCAACCAACAAACGGCAAATGGTTGTTATTAATATTGTATTGCTGTCTGTTTTCAAATCTTGGCACGGCAACAAGTAGTGACGGGTCATAAGTTTCACTTCCTGCAGTTCTTTTCCCTAAAAATTTTGATGCAATTTCTTCCGTTTGATTGTTGTGCATTTTAAAACCTCTCTTTTTTAATATTGTATAACAAAGTTTTTAAAATAAGTTTTCAATAAAATCTTCTGCTTTAGTTGCAATTGATTTATTTATAAATGACATAACTTTTCTTTGTTGTTCTGTCAAATCTTTAGATTTTGATAATTTTCGGGTTAATCTTGCCATAAAATCTACCATTGGTAAGATTTCTCTTTCATCAAACATAATTTCATAATCATTTATATTAAAAGTAGAAGTTGAGGTTGGAAGAATATCATTTTGAACATCAAATTTTTTCATGTGAAATTCAAATTTGTCGGGTTGATTTTTATCAACGCAGTTGTATTGATAGCAAGGTCTACACCTTGAGAGTGTTTTTTGAAAATCCTCCAAGTCATTTCCTTGTTTATCATTTGTAAGATTACATCTCATTTTGATTTCTGTATAAAATTTATTTCCTCGTTTTAATTTCATATCTGCATTTAAATATGTTCCAATTTTTGAATAAGTTTTTTTGCCAATATAAAGATTGTTTATTCCTGTAAATGATATGTCCAATTGTTATCTCCTTATTTATGATGTTATTTATAAGTGTGCTAAAAAATATTTTTGTTACCCTCTTTACAATATTGAAAAAAGTACTATAATAACAGTGAAGGTATTAAATGTATAAAGTACACTAATAAATTCTATTATCTGCACGAATATATCATTTAACACTCAATGATAAAAGTTCAAAGGAGAAAATTTATGAGTATATTTGAAGCCGGAATGATGATTTGTTTTGGTGTTAGTTGGCCATTAGCTGCTTATAAGACATATAAATGCAAATGTGTACATGGTAAAAGCATATATTTTTCAATGTTAATTATGCTTGGCTATATTTGTGGTATTACACACAAGTTACTATATTCCAGAGATATTGTAATTTGGTTATATGTTATAAATATGGCATTCTTGCTGACGGATATGATTTTATGGTACAGATATAGAAATAATCCTGCACCGGCTCCAATTCCGGTTGAAGACGAAACTGTTATAAATGAAGAAGTTGAAGTCTAATAGATTTAACAAAGAGGCAAGTTGATAAAATCAACTTGCCTCTTTGTTTTCTTAAAATAAATTTTAATTTTGTTTTTCTTGTCTTAGTTTTTTCACAAAATGTTCAAGTCTTTGAAGAGCTTTTTTGAGGTTTTCAAGAGAATAAGCATAAGATATTCGTAAATATCCTTCACCACTTTGTCCGAAAGCTGTTCCTGGGACAGCGGCAACTTTTTCTTCTTTGAGAAATCTGGTTGCAAATTCTTCACTTGTCATTCCAAATTCTTTAATACAAGGAAATACATAGAATGCACCATAGGGTTCAAAGCATTTTAGCCCCATTTCTTTGAATGCATTTAGTAAAAATCTTCTACGTTGATTGTATGCTCTGCGCATTTCTTCAACATCTTTATCACCATTTTTGAGGGCTTCAATTGCAGCATATTGACTAATTGTCGGAGCACACATAATTGCAAATTGGTGAATTTTTGTCATTTGTTTAATGATTTCAGCAGGCGCACAAGCATAACCTAATCTCCAACCTGTCATTGCATAGGCTTTTGAAAAACCATTAATGAGAATTGTACGTTCTTTCATTCCATCAATTTCAGCTATTGAAACGTGTTTGTCTTTATATGTTAATGCGCTATATATTTCATCGGACATAACAAAAATATCTTTTTCAATTGCAATTTTTGCTATTTTTTCAAGGTCTTTTCTTCCCATAATTGCGCCTGTTGGATTGTTTGGATATGGAAGAATTAGAACTTTTGTTTTATCAGTAATTGCGTTTTCAAGTTCTTCCGGCGTTAGTCTGAAATTATTTTCTTCTTTCAAATCAATAATTACAGGTTTTCCCCCTGCAAGATAAGCGCAAGGTTCATACGAAACGTATGACGGCTGAGGAATTATAACTTCATCATTAGGATTTAACATTGCACGAAGCCCGATATCAATTGCTTCAGACCCTCCAACGGTTACTAATACTTCTGAATTTGGGTCGTAGTTTAAATTGTGATGCCTTTTTAAATAGTTACAAATTTCAATTCTTAAATCTTTAAGTCCGGCATTAGAGGTGTAGAAAGTTCTTCCTCTTTCAAAGGAATAAATTCCCTCATCTCTGATGTGCCAAGGAGTTTCAAAATCAGGTTCTCCAACTCCGAGAGATATTGCGTCTTTCATTTCACTTACAATATCAAAAAATTTTCTGATTCCGGAGGGTTTAATTTCTAAAACTTTATCTGAAAGTGGGTTTCTCATGGAGTGATGACCTCCCTTTCGTCTTCATGTTTTTTATCTAAAATTGTTCCGTGGTCTTTGTATTTTTTTAGGATAAAGTGGGTTGCCGTACTAAGTACACTGTCAAGGGTTGATAGTTTGTCTGAAACAAATGCTGAAATTTCTTTTAATGATTTACCCTCAAGTGTAACTAAAAGGTCGAAACCTCCTGAAATTAAATAAACAGAACGGACTTCAGGGTATTTGTAAATCCTTTCTGCTATTTTATCAAATCCTTGTCCCCGTTGAGGTGTTACTCGAACTTCAATTAGTGCGGTAACTTTTTCACTTTTTGTTTTATCCCAATCAATAAGAGTGTGATAACCACAAATTACACCCTCTTTTTCTAATGCTTCCATTTCGTTCGCGACTTCAAGTTCGTCTGCGCCAAGAAGAACTGCCAGTTCTTTAAGGCTCATTTTGCTGTTTTTTTCAATTAGCGATAACAATTCTTCTCTCATAAAATTTTCTCCTATTTGATTTGATTTTTGAGTTCTCGTCTAACATTTGATAATGGTCCGTTGTTTGGATTTCGGACATTTTGGTAATATTTTTTTACGTATGTAATCGGATATTTTGGTAACCAAGACAATTTCATGAAAATAGAAACAGTTTCGGCTCCTTGCGATAACATAAGTTCATCAATTGTATCTTCGTGAGCAGGTGAAATTGATGAAAAAATCTTGATTAAGTAATCAGAAAAAGTTAATACTGAATAACCTGTCATTGCGCCGGTATTAACAACAATATTATAAAAATTTAGGTCTTCTTTTGTTGCTAAATTATGTTTTGCATCAGCTGGAAGTGTAAGTGTTTCGGCATTTACTTGTTCAAGTTCATACCATTGACCATTGTATAAAATTCTCATAACATTTGGTTTTGGCATATAAATATCATCAAATTCATTTTCTAAAATGACTTTCCCATCATATCCTACAATCCCGTATTTGTAATTTTTGTAGGTCAAAAACATTTTTCCAAAAAGAATATCAACTTTTGAATAAATCGGCTCAACAATTACATTTCCATATTCGTCATAAATCCCGTAGTCATTGGAATTTCCAAATTTCGCAAATTTTGAAACAACTCTATCTGCGTGTAAATATTTAATAGGTACAAGTTCTTTTCCAGTGTTATCAATAAGACCGAATTTGTTTTTCTTATTTTGAACAATCCACGAATTATCTCCAAGACGAATCATTTTTTTATAAATCGGTTGAATTAAAATGTTCCCTTGCGAATCTTTAGTACCCCATTTTTCATTTTGAGAAAAAGTTACGATATTACTATTTGTATTTGTCGGGTTTTGAGATTCTTGAGCTTGAGCAGAAATGCTTGAAAATATAAATATTATACCTATCAAAATTAGCAACTTTTTCATAATATGATGATAACATAAAATTTGTTATGATATAATAATTTTGTTAGTAAGTAAAAAATATTATAATGATTATGTCATCAAAGAGAGTAAAATCAGTAGTAAAATTTTTATCAATTGTATTTACTTTTGCCCTAATTTTGGGTGCATTACCTTTCGTTTTGTATTTAAAGGTTTTACCTTGGGCTGTTTCAAATCCTCGTGTTATTAAGTATGTTGAAGATGTTTCATCAAAAACACTTGGAGCCGATGTGAAAATTTTTAATCCGACATTAGAAACTTCCCTATCTCCAGATATTAATTTTAAAGTTGATGAAATTAAATTGACAGGCAAAAATAAAAAACTTTTGGCTGATGTTAATAAATTGGACACGGATATTTCTTTGAAAGAAATTCAAAAAAAGAATATTATTTTAAATAAAGTTGCATTAAATAATCTTTTTGTTGATATAAATCCGATTTTGAATTTGCCTGTTTTTAAACAAAAATCTTCCGGTCAAGGGGAGTGGCAAGTTGATTTTTATTCTTCTGTTTTTTCTCTTGAAAATGCAGATATATTGTATAAATTAGACAAAAATACATTTATTAAAGTAAATGGTAAAAAATTAAAAATTGAAGATGATGTTACAAAAAAACATTTGAGATACATAATATCTGCTCAAATTACTAAAGGAAAAAATAAATTAAATGTTTCATCTTCTGACTATAACCGTGTTTATATCAAAGATAAAGACAGAATAGTTTTTGAAAATTCTTTGGTTGATATAAATAAATCTCATTTTAATTTTAACGGTTATTTAGATAAAAAGAATAATTATAATTTGACATTCAAGTCTAAAAATTTCTCAATTCCTTATGTTATTGAATTGTTAAATTCTCAAATTGTAGAAAATAATTTGGGAGAACAATTAGCTTATTTTAAAGATATTGATGGTAACTTTGATTTTGATTTTAATATTACAAATAAATCAATGAATGGAAATGTTAAATTGAACAAGTTAGCATTTAAATTAATTCCATTTAGTAATCTTCCGATATTACTTACGCAGGGAAGTGTTAAATTGGATAGTCATAAAATTGTATTGAATGATTTCAAGGGCTATTATAACGGTAAAACTTCTAATAAAATGGATTTTTCCGGAACAGTTAAAGATTATTTGAAATCTGTTGATACAAATTTAGTAGGGAATGCCGTTGTTACAAATGATTTTTCAACAAATTATTTGTCAAAAATCATTGGCTATCCTTTGCAAATTACAGGCAAAGCAGATACTAGAGTTCAATTAAAATCTAAATATAATAAAATTGATTTGTTGTGGTTATATAAATTTGATAAAGGTAACGGATTTGTAGCTGATGGTGATGAATCTTTTATGAATAATCTTGCAACTCGTGTTCTTGTTGCCAAAATGCATTTTGAAAATATGTTGCTTAATATCAAATCAATTGATTATTATGCAGAAGATCCAGATCGAAATCATAATGTTAAAAAGAAAAGAATTCCACTTGTAAGTTTTAGTTCAAATATTGATTTTTCAAATGGTAAAACATTTGTTAAAGATTTTGGTTTGAGCCTTCCTCAACCTATGCCAAGCGGTTTTATCAATATGCTGATTAAAGAAAAACTCTTTAAAAACGGAACTTTTACTGGTCATATTAAAGTTATAAATACCGGCAAATATCCATATCTTATCGGTAATATGAAGATTGATAAAGTTGCAATTCCAAGCCAAAGATTATTTATAAAATCCGGAGAATTAAAGACTGATGATGACCATTTGCATATCACATCTAACGGTAGATATCGCAGGTCTAATTATGATATGTCGGGTGTTATAGTTAATGAAATTAAATTCCCGATTGTTGTTAAGAAGATTACTTTAGCTCTTGATACAGTTGATGTTGAAAAATATTTGCAAGCTTTTAATAATCAAACTCCAAGTGAAGAGGCTTCAACCGATGTTAAAACAGAAGTCGCAAAATCAATTGAAAATAATACGGGTGATACGGATTCCGATGATAATGCTCAAACATTTGACCTTGCTAATTTGATTGTTGAAGAATGTGTTTTAAAAGTAAAACAGGGTTTTTATAAAGATATTCATTTTTCAGATGCTGTTGCAAATTTATCTCTTGATAAGCATAGTGTTTTGAAAATAAATGCAGATAAATTTAATTTTGCTGAAGGGCAAACAACAGCTAAAATTAATTGTGATTTAAAAAATCATAAATATAATATATGGCTTGCACTAATCAAAGTTAATTCCGATTTAATTGCGACTACATTATTAAATCTTCCAAAAGAAATAAACGGTAAAGCAAGCGGATTGCTTGATTTGAATACAGATGATTCTTTAAAGTTGAATGGAAGAATTCAGTTTAGAGTTTATAATGGTGTAATTGCAAAAATCGGACTTGTTCAATATGCCTTGAATGTTGCATCTTTATTTAGAAATCCCTTAACAATGATTAGTTTGTCATCATTATCCGAACTTGTATCTGTTCCGGAGGGTAAGTTTGACCAAATTGATGGTGATATATATTTGAAAAATAATGTCGCAGAACGAATGATGATTAAATCTAAAGCTCCGCAATTAAGCTCTTTTATCATCGGTCGTTATGATATCGAAAAACAAGATGCGGCATTGAGAATTTATACAAAATTTTCAAATAGTAAAAAAGGAATGTATGGATTTTTGAGAAATATTTCGTTGAATGCCTTAGCAAATAGAATTCCATTGAGTACGAGAAACGATAGTAATTATTATTCTGCAGAAATTTCACAATTGCCACCAATTGATGCAGAAGATAAAGATTGCCAAATTTTCTTGACTAAAGTTGATGGTGATATTGTACAAAACAATTTCTTGTCTTCATTGAAAAAGATTAAATAGAATTCAATGCATAGTTCCAAATATTGTACTAAACGAGTTATGGAAAGTAACTGGATTATGGATTATTAATTTATTCTAAATCTTTTCAAAATCTATTGTCAAACAATTTCCTTTATATGATAATAAACTTGAATGTTACTGTGATTATAATAGTCCAAATTATTATAATTGAATAATGGAGGAATTTGGAGTTATGGATATATTTTCGATATTTACACTGTGCGGGGGGTTAGCCTTTTTCTTGTACGGTATGATTGTAATGTCTGCAGGGTTAGAAAAAATTGCAGGCGGCAAGATGGAAAAACTTTTAGAAAAAATGACATCTAATCCGGTTAAGAGTTTTGCTCTTGGTGCAGGAATTACAATAGCAGTTCAGAGTTCATCAGCCGTTACGGTTATGCTCGTTGGATTTGTTAACTCAGGGATTATGAAGTTATCTCAGGCAATCGGTATAATAATGGGTTCGAACGTTGGTACGACAGTTACTTCTTGGATTTTAAGTTTGTCAGGTATCCAAAGTTCGAATTTTATTTTAAGACTGTTAAAACCTGAATCATTTTGTCCTTTGTTAGCTCTGATTGCTGTGATATTGATAATGACTTCTAAAAATAATTTATCAAGACGCAAAAATGTCGGAGCTTTTTTAATAGGTTTTGCTGTTTTGATGTATGGTATGCAATTGATGTCTACTTCCATGGCTCCACTTGCAGACGACCCAAGATTTTCACATGCTCTTACATTATTCAAAAATCCAATATTGGGTTTGTTAGTTGGTACAGTTGTTACTGCTGTTATTCAAAGTTCTGCAGCTTCTGTTGGTATGTTGCAGGCATTATCTATGACCGGTGGAATTTCTTATGCCGTGGCTGTTCCAATTATAATCGGTCAAAATATCGGTACTTGTATTACTGCCGTTTTATCTAGTATTGGTGTTAATACTAACGCAAAAAGAGTTTCTGTTGTTCACGTTATGTTTAACGTTTTGGGCGCATTAATCTTTTTACCTATTTATGAATTTGGTCATTACTTTATAAATTATCCGTTTGCAGAAGCTACTAATCCTTTTGGTATTGCGGTTTGTCATTCTATATTTAATATTGCAACAACGGTTTTGTTATTCCCATTTGCAAAACAAATGGAAAAACTTGCTTATGTTTTAGTTAAGGACAAAAAAGACGAAAAAGAAGTTATTTTGGACGAGAGATTACTGCTTACTCCATCTATTGCAATTAACCAATGTTATAAAACAACAGGTACAATGGCTAAAATCACAAGAGACACTTTGGTTATGGCTGTTAGAATGTTGAAACAATATAATCCAAAAGTTGCAGAAGTTATCAATAAAAATGAACTTCTTATTGATAAATATCAAGATACATTAGAGTCATTCTTGCAAAAATTGTCAGGCAAAGAATTGTCAGATGAAGATAGTAATAAGATTTCTCAATTGATTTTGTCAATTTCTGATTTTGAAAAAATTGCTGACCATTCTATTCATATTTTGAATTTGGCAAATAAAATGCATAGAAAAGAATGGAAATTATCCCCTGAAACGGTTGAAGAATTGAAGCATGTTGTTAATGCGGTTAAAGAAGTATTTGATGTCACAGTTAATGCGTTTGTTGAACATAATATAGATAATGCATACCATGTTGAACCGTTAGAACAGGTCGTTGATGATATTGCTTATACTGCAAAGAAAAATCATATCAGACGTGTTAAAAAAGAAAAAATTCATATTAAACGTGGTTTTGTGTATGCGGAAATTTTAAATGACTTAGAACGAATTTCTGACCACTGTTCTAATATTGCTACAAATATTATTCAATCAGTTAACGCATCAATTCCAAAACACGTATTAAAAAATAAACTTAAAGATACAAATAATGATGATTTTGCAAAAACATTAGAAGAATTTAAAGAAAATTATTTTGTCGAACCAATTTCAAAATAGGACTAAGAATTTGTTATGATTGAATTTGATGAAAATAATAAATATGTTTTGTCTGGAAATTATAATGTTTCTATGTCTGAAATTGACAGGTGCCAAATGGTTAAACCTGCGGCACTTTTAAATTTTATGCAGGATTTAGCCGCAAAATCTATAAATCGAATTGACGACAATTTGTCCTGTGATTCATTGCTAGAAAAAGGTTTAGGTTGGTTTTTAATCCGGTATAGAATAGAATTTGATGATTATCCGATAGGGGTTGAAGCTGTAAAAGTTTTGACAGAGTGTCGTGGAGTTAATCGAATGACTACTTATCGTGATTTTGAAGTTTATGATTTGAAATCGGATAAACTGCTTTTAAGAGCTGTAACTTCTTGGTTTTTGGTAGATTTAAAGTCAAAGTCTATTGCAAATATTTTGCAAAACAGCCCGGATTTTATTACGTTTGAAAAACGAGAAAATGATTTATCTTTGCAAAAAATCCGTCCGATTTCAAAAACTGATAATGAAAAAATGTTTCATGTTAGGTATGATGATTTGGATATGAACGGGCATGTAAATAATACTGTCTATATCACGTGGGCAATGGAGGCTTTGGATTTTGATTTCCGTGCAAGTCATAAATTGAAGTCTTTAGATATCTATTTTAAACATGAAGTTAAATATGGCGATGATATTTTGTCTGCGGTAAAAATGGATAAAGAAAATTTAACTTCAACACATTTGATTACGGATTCAAAAACTGGAATTGAGGTTTGTTTACTCAAAGCTCAATATATTGCGATTTAGTCAATTTGTGCTATAATCTTTTTGAAAAATGTTTAAGGGTATGGGGGAATAATATATATGAAAGAGAATGTTTTATCACTATTGGAGCAAAATACAAAGTTATATGGTGAAAGAATCGCTCTTGGTAAACGTAATAAGTATGGTTGGAAAGAACTTACTTATAAAGGTTTGGGGCTTTTGACAAAGCAATTTGCAAGTTATTTGATTACAGATTTGCAAATGCAAAAAGGCGAAAAACTTGCTATATTATCCGAATCAATGCCGGAAATGGGAGCTTGCTTATTTGCAGCCGTAATATCAGGCATGGTTACAGTACCTTTAGACAACAAATTGACTATTTATGAATTGGAATCAATTCTTTCAAGCTGTCAACCGTCCGTTTTGGCTGTTTCACAGGCTAATTTAGAAAAAGGTTTAGAATTACAAAAAAGAATTTCAAGTATCAAACATATTGTTATTATGGACGAACCTCGTTATGCTTCTGAATTCCCTAGCTTATATACTCTTCCTACAGGTAGGGAATGCAAATGGCGTCACCGATCATTAAGAGATACTGCTCTAATTATTTATACCTCAGGTACAACAGGTGCTCCAAAAGGTGTACAAACTACTTTTGGAAATATGACAACTCAAGTTCTTGAAATGTCAAAAATTTTGCCTGAAATTTTACCGCACGAAAATGTTAATCTTTTATCAATTCTTCCGATGAATCATTTGTTTGAGTTGACTGTTGGTTTTTCAACATTTTTGAATAGAGGTTCTTCAATCTTTTATCCTCAAAGTTTGAAACCAAAAGATGTTTTAGGCGATATGAGAGAAAAGAAAATTGATTTTATGATTGTTGTTCCTGCATTTTTGAAATTGTTAAAAAATACAATTGAAGCAGATATCAGACTTCTTCCGAATGAAGAAAAATTGTTGTTTGAGAGAAGTTATGCTGCGGCTGAATATATCACAGATTATGATATCAAACGTCAATTATTCAGAAGTATTCTTGCAAAATTTGGTGGCAATTTCTATGGATTTATCACCGGTGGTGCTCCATTAGACCCGACTGTTGGTGAATTCTTTGAACGAATTGGTATAAAAGTTTTCCAATGTTACGGATTATCTGAAACCAGCCCTATTATTTCTGTTGATAGAGGCGATGATAGAAAATTGATGTCAGTTGGACCTGTTTTGGATTCTTATGATGCTAAAATTGATCCGGAAACAGGTGAGCTTATGGTAAAAGGTCCGTCCGTTATGAAAGGTTATTATAACAATCCGGAAAAAACTGCAGAAGTTTTAGAACCTGATGGCTGGTTACATACCGGAGATATAGGAGAGTTTGACCATGATGGAAGACTTTATATTACAGGTAGAATTAAAAATATGATTGTACTTTCAGGTGGTAAAAAAGTATTTCCTGAAGAAGTTGAAACTGTTTTGGAACAAGATGATAATTTTGCAGAAGTTTGTGTATTTGGTGCGAAGAGAACTACTGGAGCGAAAGACGGTACAGAAGAAATTATGACAGTAATCGTTCCGACAGATGAAATTTTGGCAAAATATACAAATGATGACGAACTTCAAAGTTTCATTGTTCACGAGGTTAAGAATTTGTCTGTTCAACTTGCGCCATACAAGCGTCCGGTTAATATCGTTGTTCGAAAAGAACCTTTTCCAAGAACAGCGACAAGAAAAGTTAAACGAAATATTGTCAAAGAACAAACAATGGCTGCAGTATAGTGTTAAGAAATATAAACTTTAATTTAATATCGCTAAAAACCAGTTATAATGCGCTATATGATATGATATGATATGATATGATATGAGCGAGCAATTATATAGAAATTATATCCTTTATATATACATATAGCAATGTGTGCTTAATAGTATAAATAGAAAGGAGTCTAAATGGCTATAGATGGTATTGGCGGTTCTAAGGGGATAGATTATACTGAATTGTTAGGAAAATCAAATGCTCAAGTTTCATCTGGTTCTCATTTTATTCGTTTCCCAAAAAGTAGTGGTTATGACAAAGATTTGGAACAAGCAATGCAACAATCTCCACTTGATGCGAGAATGCCTAACCGAGCATCTTTGAAAAAAGCAGGTTTTTCAGGTGGTGACAAATTGGCAATGGATATGAATGGTGGTTTTCACTATTCAAACGAAAGAGGTGATACTGTTAGAATTTCACATGATGCTTTTGTAAATGGATATGCTGCTCCGCAAGCTGAATATAAATCTCACGACGGTAAAATTAGTCAAACTATTGTTTATGACCAAGATGGAAATCCATTTAAGGGGTATATGGACGTAAAGCAAGATGATGGTTCTATTGTTAAATATCAGTATGAATATGATATTGACGGTAATACCAAAATCACGCAAAAAACGGTAGATAAACCAAAATTAAAAGAGGACGAACAAGTTTCTGTTGATTTGCAAAAGTTGAAAGACGATATAATTAATAATAAAAATACTGTTAAAATATTGAAAAGACAAATGAAAGATGCAGGTCTTTCCGTTAATACAGATATAACTCCCGCAAAGAGAATTGCTAATTCAATGAAAGCTGGTGAAATGATTAAGACTCCTGAAATTATTGCTCAAAGTGATGTTGCGCTTGTAGAATCTAAAACATCTGGTCTAGGTGCAAATGGTGAATTTGTTTCTGATACTGCAATGCTAAAAAATAAAGATTATAAACAAGGACCTGCAGGTCGTTTTGAGGGTGGAGTTTATTATATAAATAAACATGATGGCTCAAAGGTTTATGTAAAAAATTCCGGTTCTGGAGATAGAATGAATGTTTTTATCAATGGAGATACTGTTAACCAAGTTGATTATTCATCTGACGGACATGCGAATGGTAGAATGTCTGTAAAACAAGATGATGGTACTTATACTTGGTACTATTATAAATATGAAAATGGTAAACAAGAAATAACATCAGTTGATAGAAATAAACCATATCCTATTGATGTTGATCCAGAAGAAGTATAACAATAAAAGAGGTAAGAAAAATTCTTACCTCTTTTTACATGTACTTATATCTCTAAATTCTTAAATATCAATAATTCATAAGGTTCAAAACCTAGAGCAGATGCAATTTTTTCAACAATATCCAAAGTTGGAGATGAGGTCTGAGCTTCTATTTGCGTAAGAGTAGAACGTCCAATCCCTGCAAGTTCTGCTAATTTTTCTTGAGAGTACTTCCGTTTTATCCGTTCAAATCGCACTCTGGTTGCAAATTTTTTAGCTAATGTCGATATATTGCTCATAATGTCGTAATATTAGCATATTGACGTTATAACGACAATATGCTATACTGAACATATAGACTTTAAAATGACTAAAATATTGTAATAACGACTGGAGCTATATGAAAATGAAAAAATTATTTGCTTTTACTCTTGCGGAAGTATTAATAACTCTTGGAATTATTGGTGTTGTTGCAGCTTTAACTATTCCTGGATTAATAACAAAATGTAAAGAAATGCAATATCGAACGATTTATAAAAAGGTCTATAGTTCTCTAAACCAAGCGATGAAATATGCTCAAGAAGATGATAATGCTGATTTGTCACTAGATCCTAGGATAGGGGACGATGGCTCTACTCCGATAGCAAATATTGGAGACATTTTTAAATATATTTCTCAATATTATAATGCCCCAATAACGTGTTTTGATGGAGATAATAGTGCTTGTTGGGCTTGTGAAGATGGAGAAGCTGGAGCATTCCGTGGTGGTGCTCCTAATTGGCTTGGTTGTGGAAAAGATGATTATGCATTTGTTGATACAAATGGTGTAGCATATTATTTATATTCTACCCGTGAATTTCCCATTGTAATTGATGTAAATGGAAAAAGAAAACCCAATCAGCTTGGAAGAGATAGGTTTGTAATGCGATTTGGAAATAGTTTAGAGCCTAACACTATTTATCCGGATACTGTAGATGCAGTTCTATTTTGGCGTGATATTATAGACAAAGGTCGTTGGTGTCCGCAAGGTAATTGTTTGTATAAAACTTGGATTAGAAACGGAAATAATTAGCGAGAATAATTATTAAGCTTTAACCTCTTGTTTTTGTTCCGGTTGTTGTGTATCTTGTTTAGGTTTTGCGTTTTTGGGGTTATCCATACCAATCATTTTCATCACTGGGTGAATAATTGGGTGAGATACAATCGGTGCAAGAATTGCCAAACCGGCAACTGAACCGAACATTGAACCAGCTTCAACAACACCTCTCGCTAGGTTTTCACTGTCTTGGTTAATTGTTGAACGAGTAAATTTATCTCCGTTTCCTGCGGCTTTATTCATTTCTGCAAGTTTTGCAATTTTTCCTGCTTCATCCATTTTGTGGAATTTCATAAAAGCTCCAGAATCTTTAAAAGCTTGGAAAATTGGTTCATTTTTGTATGCTTTTTTAGCTAGAGCAAAAGCTCCTTTTTTACAAATTGGAGTAATTGCAGCTAAATAAATTGCTAAACAAGTAATTTGATATAAAAATTCTTTTGTTGCTGAGAATTTTTTAGTTTGCGGGTCGATTTGTTTATCTGTAAGAATAAATGTTGGACGACCGATTGCTTTCAAACAAGTTTCTGTTGTAACTTGTGTTACCGTACTTTGTGTTGCATTAAATATTGCAGGGCTTGTAATAAAATTTTGAATTGCACTAATCATATTATCCTACCCTCATTCCTGAATTTGTAAAACTTGAAATATTAACACTTTGCAAGGGTTGTTGCTTCTTTTCTACCGGAGAAACGGTTTCTGTCTTTGTTATGTCAATATTAGGAGTTTTTGATGTAACATCAAGTTTTGCCGGTTGTTCGGCATTATTTGGTTTTTTCCCTCTATGGAAAATCATATCAGTAAATGGTTTAATAACTAATGAACACAACCCAGGGATAACAACTAATGCGGCTGCACAAACTCCGATAAATCTAAGGTTATGTTTTGCCATTTCAGCTTGTTTTGCATCTTTGATAAGCGCTGCACCTTTACCTGCTAAAGCTCCGCAAGTTATATATGTCGGAATTGCAATAACTTCGGTTAGCCCTTCTCTTAATGCTGCATATTTTTTAGTTTCCGGGGCTTCTTTTTTATCCATCATAGTGAATAATGGTCTGCAAATCCCTTTTGCGGTTGCAATTGCAACAACAACATAAGCTGGATTGTTATTTTTCCCCAAGGCTTTTAAACCTTTTGTAATTGTACTACCTATTGACATTTTTCTTTATCTTCCTGCCGAATTTTTATTTTAGATTATTGTGAAAAATTTTTTCCGTCATTAATTTTAAATCAAAAGATAAAGAAAATTGCTATTTTGTTTTAAAATTTTACAAAAAATTAATATTTTTGTAGCTCTAATCCTTTGCGGGCATAGATTTAGTACTTGAAACACTCTTTGTCGTGGTCGTCAATTACACCAATAGCTTGTAGATAAGAATATATAATTACTGAACCTACGTATTTCATTCCTCGTTTTTTCAAATCTTTAGAAATTTTGTCTGAAAGAGGAGAACTTGTAATAATTTCACCTGTTGTATTTTTAATAACTTTATTATCTGTAAAACTCCAGATGTAATTTGAAAAACTCCCGAATTCTTTTTGCATTTCAATAAATATTTTTGCGTTATTTATTGCGGATAAAATTTTATTTTTGCTCCTTATAATTCCAGAATTGGAGAGCAATTCTGCTACTTTTTCATCATTATAATTCGCAACTTTTTTTACCTCAAAATTATCAAATGCTTTTCTAAAATTTTCTCTCTTTTTCAAAACTGTAATCCATGATAATCCGGCTTGAAAAGATTCTAAAATTAGTAGTTCAAATAGGTCATGGTCGTTGTGTTTAGGTACTCCCCACTCTTCGTCATGATATTTTGTATAAATTTCTGATTTTTCATCAACCCAAAAGCATCTTTTCATGTTTTTATCCTCTTTTTGTTAATTATACCGTTAAAATATAAAAATTTCCGTAATAAAAACTTCAATAAATATCTTTTCTATTGTATAATCCTGTTAGAGCTTAATTTATGCGGGGTAAAAATGGATAATAAGAAAAAGTTTTGTATATTTATGTTTCTAATGGCACTTAGTGCTTCAAATATAGTAAAAGCAGAAGATAGTACTGTTGTTTCAACTCCAGAGGTTTCATCACAAGTTCAAGATGAACAACAAGGTCAAATCAAAGGGAATAAAGATTCTTTTGATAAAGCGGTTGAGTCTATGGATAATAAAGATTATCAATCTGCAATTGTCTATTTGTCTGCTTATATAACTTCAAAACCTAAAAAATATGAAGCATATAAACTTCGTGGAGATTGTTTTTATGCATTAAGACAATTTGTTTTGGCTCAAAATGATTATCAAACCGCAATTGATTTGAAAGCTAGTGATGATAAGTTTTTGACAGGAACAAAAGTTCTTGGAGCAGTTGTTTTGGGTGCTGATAAGCAAGAACAATTGCAAAACCCAGAATTAGGTAATTTGTATGCGAAATTGATGTATGCTCAAAAAGCTTTGAATAACCCTGCTTACGAAACTTCATATTCAAAAGCTGTAGAATACAATTCGCATATCTATCTTCCACAACCTAAAAAATCTGATATTGCACTAATTAATTGTCCGCAAAAATATGGAAAAGTTTTAAATCCAAAGGGGGCTGATGAATATCTTTATGGCGCAATTGATGATATTGCAAATTCTCATTTTAATGAAGCTATTTATAAGGCTCAATATTTAACATCTAATTATCCAAAATATTATTTAGGTCACTATTTGGTAGGTGTTTCAATGGTTGGATTGGAGCAAGAAAATTCGGCTATTGATTCATTCAAAAATGCATTAAAATATAATCCTTACGATTTTGAATCATTGGCAAGTTTAGGACAGATTTATTATAACAATGCAGAAAAAACATTTAGCCCTGATGATGCAAACAAATCTATTGATTATTTCAAACAAGCATTGAAATACAACCCTAACTGTTATTTATATTATTACTATCTTGGGCTAAACGAAATGCAATTAGGTAATAATGATTTAGCAATTGCAAACTTTAATAAAGCCATTAAGTTTAATATAAATGATTATAATAGCAGATATTACAAGGCTATTGCCCAGTATATTAAAGGAGATTATAATTCAGTAGTTGAGGATTGTACAAAACTTCTTTATCGCCATGTTTCAAATTACAATTCTGTATTGTATTTGAGGGCATTGGCTCAATACAAATTAGGTGATAAAGAAAAAGCAATTGCAGATTTAGAAAAAATCCAAAGTGGGGTTGAAGATATTTATAATGCTGATGTTAGAACAGTTTCTGCAAAAGAAAAAACATTACAAAATTATCTTTATTACTTAAAATCAAAATTGTTGCAAGATGAGGGTTATGGGGTTAAAGCTGATTTGATGAAAGCTTTGCAAAATCCTATTATTGCAAAATTAAATCAAGTTGAAAATGTCGCATCTTCATATAAAAAATCTATGGACGGAGATGTAATTTCTTTAAATGATTATAAAAATTTTGAAACTTTTTATAAAAATAGACTTCCTCAATTGCTTCAACAAGGAGGTTTGACTATTTCGCTAGATGATATAGATAATCAATTTGATTATATTCGAACAACTTTTGATGATTTAGGAATAAATTTTGTTTATTCAAATCCGGACTATAAAATGACTACAACTGATGATTATGTTTATAAAAAATATTCATCTAAATTATCAAACGAAGATAGACAAATTGTTTTAGCTCAGATTCCACAAGATGTTAAAACAGATTCTCCTGTACAAGCAAAACCGTTGTTAAAAGCAACAACAAGTCAAATGGATATGCTCGCAAGTGACTCTCAAACTTCAATTGCCCAAATTTTGGCATCTCAATCTTTAGGGGCTGTTATTACCGCTGCATTTGATAATAAATCGGTACAACAGCCAAAAGAAGATGTTATTGCCGTTCAGCCAAAAACTGTGGTTTCAACGGAATTGCCTCCGGAAGTTTCTGAGATTTTGAATGAAGATAAACAAGTTTCTAGAACAGAAGAAAAGAACGAAGAAAAATCAGCAACTCAACTTCCTAGTGATTCATTGGTTATATCAAAACCTGATTTCCCAATAGATAGAGCATTTGGAGTTACTCCCAAAGATGATTCGCAAGAAGCAACGATGCCTGACTTCCCGATAGATAAGGAATTTGGTGTTGCTCCTAAGATAACTCCAACAAAAGTTGTTGCAGATGAGATTAAACCATCTCAAAATTTTACAGTTTCCTATCCAAAAGATGAAACTATAAAAGTTGAAAAGCCTATTGAAAAATCTATTGAACAACAACCGGAACAGGAAGCTTCAAAGTCTGTTGCGCCTGCAGAAGTTGAAAAGACTGAGCAAATTATTGTAACAACACCAGATGAGACAACAAAAGTTGCTGATTCTATGGAACAACCAATTAAAACAGAAAAAGAAGTTAAAAAATCTGAACCTGTAAAAGTTGTTGAAAAACATGCTGATGTTAATCCAAAAGATTTTGATTTAGTTCATAATCAAGCTCCAAAAATTGCTGAAACAGATGAAGTTATTGAACTTGCTCCGGAAAATTATATGACCGATGTTGAAAAAGTCCTTTCAAATCAACAGTTTGGAAATATTAATAATCAAAATGTAGCGAACAATTTCTCAGGTTTGAAGATTTCGTCAAAAGTCGATGATATCGCTCAAACTTCTGAAAAGACTGCAAATGATATAAAAGAGCAGGTTGACGAAACAAAAACGGCAGAGGTTTCTAAAATTGCAGAAGTTAAAGATGATGCTCAAATTGTTTTACCAGAAGATAATAATTCTAATAAAAAAGAAGAAAAAGCTGTTTCTGTACCGATTGTAACTGTTCCGCATTTGGAAGCCCCAAAAACTGAAAAACCTACATTAACAACTGTTGCATCAAAAACAGATGAAATAGTATCAGAACAACAAGAGCGACCAATTCTAGCTCTTCGTCCGCAAGCTCAGGTTGATGAAAGAGAGGAACAAGTTGATGAAACCGAAACTTCAGAAGTTATAAATGATGATGTTACGGTTGAAAAATTCGTAGAATCTCAAAAGGCAGTAATAAAAGCAGAAAAAGAAAAAGGAAAAGCTGATAAAAAGGCTGCAATTGAACAATTAAAGCAACAAAAACAAGAGGCAAAAGCCGAAGCTAAAGCTAAGTTGCAACAAGAAAAAGCATTGAAGTTAAAAGCAAAAGAAGATATGAAAGCTGCAGAAGTTTTGGAAAAAGAAGCTGATAAACAAGCTCGGCTTGAGGAGAAAAAAGTTAAGCTTGACAAAATTGCGCAGTTAAAGGCTCAAAAAGATGCGGATAAGAATGCAAAAATTGAGGCAAAGAAAGCTGAAAAAGCTAAAAAGATTGAAGAATTAGCACAATTAAAACAACAAAAACTTGAGGAAAAACAAGCTGCTCTTGAAGCTAAAAAGGCAGCTAAAGAGGCAAAAGTTCAAGAAAAAGTGCAAGCTCTCGCAGCTAGAAAACAATTGTTTGAAGATAGAGCAAAAGCAAAGGCTGAATTCAATGCTCGAAAAGCGGAAGAAAAACTTGCTAAAAAACAAGAAGCTAAAGTCTTAAAACAACAAAGATTAGAAGCTAAAAAAGTTCAGGCAGAAGAAAAGGCAAAACAAATTAAAACCGTAAAACTTCAAAAAGTTCAAGATAAAAATGCTAAAGTTGATGAACAAAAAGCAAAAGTAAATCAGGCTAAACCTGTTGTTGTTGATGATTCTACATTAAAAGACATTAAACCTGTTAAGGAAAATAAATTTAAGAAGTTATTCAAAAGAACACCAAAACAAAAGAATAAAAATATTGAACTTTATGAAAATAAAACTTCGGAAACTTCAACTTTAAAGCCTGTTAAAACTAAAAAAGAAAAAATAAGAAAAGAAAAACCGGCAAAGGCCAAAAAAGCGAAAAAATCAATTTTTTCTTGGTTTAAGAAGAAAGAAAAATCAACTGTACCTGTCGGGCATAACAAAACAGTTATTAAATCTTTGAACAAAGAATAAAAACGAAAGAGGAACATTTGTTTGTTCCTCTTTTTATCTATTTGTTTTTAAATCTTATTATATTAACCAAAAAGTTCATTTAGTTTTTGAGCTGTTGGGTTCTTATCTACTGCTTTGGCATATCCATTTGAAGCTATTTGACTATCAAATTTTTTAGCTAAATCTCTAGCAATGGCTAATTTTTGTATAAGTTCAGGTTCTTTTTGAATTTCTTGTTTAGCGGATTCTGCTCCTATCCAAGATTTATAATCAACAAGTTCTCTACTATTTCCATAACTTGGAATCATTGTTTTAAATGAAAGTGTAGTTTCTCCAACCTTTTCCATATTATTTCCTGATAATATTTCTTTTACCGTATGACTAGTTTCATCATTTAGATACACGTGACCAGCATCATCAACCAAAACATTTGTTTTACTTTTTTGAATTGGGGTTAATACTTCTTGAATAACTTTTTGTTCTGTCTTTTCTGGGTTAGGAGAATCTTGAATTAACTCCGCAAGTTTATTGATTGCACCTTTCTTTAATTTAAGAGACATTCCAAAAGATTGAGAGTTGTTGTTTTGAGATAAATTAACTAGCATATAAAATCCTTTCTGTTTTTCAACTTGATTAAATTATATGAAATGGAAAAATTGCTACATTAAAATGTTTGCATTAACAATTCTTTACAACTTAAAAGAAGTGAATCTACTTAACTTAAAAGATTGTAAAATTTGTATGTCAATTTGTTATTGTTAAAATTATTATTCTATTTTAATTTAACATCAACTATTGTAGATACAATTTGTCTGAATTTTTTTAGGTAGTTGATGAATTGCCCCATTTCTTCTTTCGAAAAGTTTTCATGAATTTTTTCTTTTATTTTCAAAAATTCTTTGTGTCCTTTTTCAAAGATTTCAAGTCCCTTTTTTGTGACAACACTTCGTTTGATTATAATGTTATTTCTCGTGTCTGCAACTCTTTTTATCAATCCTCGGGATTCCATTTCATTTAACATTTTTCCAACGTGAGCTTTTCCTTTAAATAATAGTTTTGCCAATTCGGATTGTGAAATATCAGGATCAAAATGAAGAGCGTAAAGAATAGTAAATTCATCTGGACTACAACATTCTGCAATTTTTTGTGCTTGGAACTCTCGTCTGAAAGATTTGTTAAAATTGGCGGTATAGTCAATTTGATAAGCTAAATTTTCTTCTAATTCTTTGAATGTAGGATAATTTTCTTTCATACCTGTTTCCTTTTCAACCCGTATCGATTGTAATTGTACTATGTATGGAGTATAAATGCAATCCTTAATTGACATCAAAAAATAAATATTTTATTATTAGGGTAGAAAATTCTACCTTGTACTAGTAAAGTTGGAGAGCTATATGAAAATTAAAATGACAAGAAAACAAATGGCGATTGCCATTTTATTGGTAATTATTGTGCCAATTATATATAATAAAGTTTCTGGAGTATTTATGGGGTTATTGCAACGACAAGCTATGATGCAACCAAAAGAGGTTGTTATTGATAATCCTGAAATGAAAAACATCAATGTTTCTGCAGAAGCAACAGGCAGAGTTGAAGCTAAGTATTCAGTAGATGTAATTGCCCGTGTTGCGGGATTTTTGTTGAAAAAATACTTCAAAGAGGGTGATTTCGTTCATAAAGGTCAATTGTTATTTCAAATTGACCCTAGAGAATATCAATTGGAAGTAAATAATTCAAGTGCAACAGTAAATCAGTACAGTGCATTGTTGAAAAATTCTCAACAAGAATTAAACAGGGCAAATGCATTAATTAAAGAGGATTTAATTAGTCATTCTGATGTGGATTCAAGTTTAGCCGCAAGAAATCAAAATAGAGCATTACTTGATGCCGCTCAACAAAAACTTGCTTTGGCTAGGGTTAATTTAAGTTACACCTCAATAAAATCTCCAATTGAGGGTAGAATTGGTAAAGTTAATATCACAGAGGGAAATTATGTTACTCCAACATCAGGTTCTTTAGTTAATATTTCTAGTACAAACCCTGTGTATGTTACGTTTAGCTTGAAATCAAGTGATTTTGTAAAATTGTTAAAGGCAAGTGATAGATTTAAAGATGTTCAAGTTAAGGTTCAATTTGAAAATGGAAGTTGGTATGACAAAATTGGTACAATTGATTTTGTAGATAATAAAATTGACCAAAATTCAGGTTCTGTCGAAATGAGAGCAACTTTTGACAATTCTAAGTACTATCTTGTCCCTGGGGATTATATGAAAGTTAAATTGATTGCCCCAAGAAAAGTTTCTTATATGACTGTTCCACAATCTTGTACAAAGGGTGATGCAATGAGTGGTTATTATGTATGGACCGTAAAAAATGACAAAAAAGATAAAAAAGGTTTAAAAGTTGTAGAGAGAAAAGATATTAAAGTTTCAGATGTTATTAATAACAATTGGATTGTTGATAGCGGATTGAAAAAGACTGATAATGTTGTTGTTTCTGGTATTCAAAATGTAACAGCAGACGGACAAAAAGTTAAAATTATTGATTCTAAAACTTATGCAAAGAAAGAAGAAGCAGGTAAAGAGTAGTGAAAAAAATATTTGATAAGAGTAAGTTATACTTTTTTATACAGAAACCAAGATTTGCACTTGTAATTTCAATTTGTATTGTGATTGTTGGATTAATATCAATGTTCAGTTTGAAACAGGAAAGTTATCCAGATGTAACTCCTCCGCAAGTCCAAGTTAGTGCAAATTACCAAGGTGCAAGTGCTGAGGTTATTGAATCTTCTATTGCGACTGTTTTAGAAAATAAATTAAATGGTGTTGAAAACCTTTCATATATGTCATCAACTTCTTATGATGGAAGTTATACATTGACAATGTATTTCAAGGTTGGGTCCGATAAAAACATCAACTTGATGAATGTTCAAAACCGTATTCAACAAGTTCAATCACAATTGCCGGAAGATGTTCAAAGAACAGGTGTTACCGCGATTAGCCGTTCTTCTGGTTCAGGTGCTTTGATTTTAACTCTATATCCTGAATCCGGTAATTGGTCACAGTTAGATTTGACTAACTATGGTTCAATTTATATCAAAGACGAATTGAAACGTGTTGATGGTGTTGCTGATATCAATGTTTATGGTGCTGGTGATTATTCAATGAGAATTTGGCTTGACCCACAAAAAATGGCAGGTTTAAATGTTTCAACCAGTGAAATAAAATCTGCAATTTCAAACCAAAATACTCAAGTAACTGCAGGTTCTTTGGGTGCATTGCCTACAGATGATCCTCAAGCTTTACAACTTACATTAAAAACAAATGGTAGATTATCTGACGTTAAAGAGTTTGAAAATATAATTATTAGTTCAAATATGGACGGCTCAAATATTAGATTGAAAGATGTTGCAAGAGTTGAACTTGGTGCTCAATCTTATTCAAACTTAGGGTTGGTTAATGGTAAGCCGTCAGCGATTGTAATGGTTTCTCAACTTCCTGATGCAAACATCATTAATATGTCAAAAGCTGTCCATGCTAAAGTTGATGAATTGAATTCAAGACTTACTAACGGGATTAAAATTTTAACTATTAAAGATGATGCCGATTATATCAAAGAGTCTATGCACGAAGTTGAATTCACAATTTTGCTTACTGCATTGATTGTTGTTCTTATCATTTTCTTATTCTTGGGTGATGGAATGGCAACTCTTGTTCCGTGTGCAACAATTCCGGTTTCATTAGTTGGTACATTCTTTGCTTTACAAGCTTTGGGAATGTCAATTAACTTGTTATCGTTATTTGCCTTAGTTTTGGCGGTTGGTGTTGTTGTAGATGATGCGATTGTTGTTATTGAAAACGTAAAACGTCATTTAGATGAGGGTAAATCTGCAATTATTGCAACCCAATTAACGATGGAAGAAGTTGGACCGTCACTAGTTGCAATGGCTTTAGTTTTAATGGCTGTATTTGTTCCGATTGGATTTATGGGTGGAATGACAGGTGTTATGTATAAGCAATTTGCTGTTTGTATTGCTGTTTCTATTGCAATCTCTGCAATCTGTGCTTTAACTTTATCTCCTGCAATGTGTTCTCATTTCTTGGGTCAACAAAAAGAAGATAAACCTGCAAAAACTCCACTAATAGCACATTTAAAACATATTCAATCAAGAATTGCTAAAAGAACAGATATTATTGTTAAAAAATTCAATGAAGGATTTAATAAAGTTGAAGAATTTTATATGGAATACGTAAGAAAGTTTGTTTATGACAAGAAACTTTTAATTACATTCTATTTAGTGATTGTTGCTTTAACATTGATTTCCTTTAAAACAATTTCTACAGGTTTTATTCCAGATGAAGATCAAGGGGTATTACTTGCTAGTATAACATTGCCTGATGGAGCTTCACTATCAAGAACTGAAAAAGTCGCTACTAAATTTGTTGACCAAATTAAAGTTTTAGATGGTGTTGATGCTCAAAAACTTACCGTTTTCGGTGGTAATGGTGCAACAAACTCCGCTACGGCAATTATTCTTCTTGATGATTATTCAGCAAGAAAAGTTGGTCCTATTTCTTGGATAAAGAGAAAAATTCAAGGACGACCAACTGACTTATCTCATACAGCGATTTTATCAAGAATAAGAAAAGTTGCAGGAGAAACAAAAGAAGCTTCAATTATGGCATTTTCTCCTCCGGCAATTATGGGTATGAGTATGATGGGTGGTTTTGAATTCCAAATGTTATCACAAGGGGATTATACCGCTCAAGACTTGGAAAAATGGGCAAATAAATTGGTTGCTGCTGCAAATCAAGACCCAAGTTTGTCAAGTGTAAATACAACTTTCCAAGCTAACGTTCCTCAATATATTGTTGATATTGATTATGAAAGAGCTTTGGCACAAGATGTTGATTTGCAAGAATTGTACTCAACTTTATCATCAATGCTTGGTACATATTATGTAAATGACTTTAATAAATATGGCAGAGTATTCAAGGTTCAATTGCAAGCAGAAAGCAGATTTAGAGATAAAGCTACTGATTTATCCGGTATTTATGTAAAAAATAAAAACGGTGTTCAAGTTCCTGTATTGTCAATTGTAAAATTAGAGCAAACAGTTGGTACAGCTTCAATTTCAAGATACAACCAATATGAGTCTGTTCAAATTCAAGGTCAACAAGCTTCAGGAAAGAGTTCCGGTGATGCTATGGCTGCGATGGAACAAGTCGCAAGAAAAGTCTTGCCGTCAGATATGACCTTTGATTGGTCAGGTACTTCTGCACAAGAAAAACAAGCTTCCGGTCAAACAATCGTAATTGTTGCAATGGCATTGGTATTTGTTTATTTATTCCTTGTTGCGTTGTACGAAAGTTATACAATTCCGGTTGCTGTATTGTTGATTTCACCTGTTGCAGCATTAGGTGCTTTGTTATTCCAAATGATGATTAACCAATCTTTTGATATTTATTCTCAAGTTGGTATGATTACTCTTATTGGTTTAGCTGCTAAACAGTCTATCTTGATTGTTGAGTTTGCTAAAGAAGCTCACGAAAAACAAGGCTTGTCTGTAAAAGAAGCGGCAATTAGTGCGGCGAAATTAAGATTCCGTGCAATTATGATGACTGAGTTAGCATTTATTATTGGTGTATTGCCAATGATATTTGCATCAGGAGCAGGTGCAAATTCAAGAATTTCTGTTGGTTCAACAGTATTTGGCGGTATGGTTGCTGCTTGTACTTTGGGTGCTGTGATGACCCCAGGGTTCTACGTACTTGTTCAGGAATTTGTAGATAAATTCCCTAAAAAGGAAATTACTGATAAAGATTTGGAGATAGATGAATAATGAAAAAGGTATTTAATGTAATTTTAATAGCATCTGTTCTTGCGATTGGTTCAAATTTCGCCGTTGCAAAAAAGGTGAAAAATATTGATGAATCACTAGTTGCAAAGAAAGATAAAGAAATCCAAATTGTTGATGAAAAAGAACAAAAAGTTAATCATAAAACTGAAATCAAACGATTGAAGTCTAATGAAAATGCAAAAGCAACAACTTCAAAAGAAGCAGAGGGAATGTATGAAACTAAATTCCCTGTGATTGACAGTAAGATTGAATATGCAGATATGGGACCAGTGACACTTGCCGATTGTATAAAACTTGCGATTACTCACAACCCTACAATTATGGCAGCTATCAGTAATTCTGAAATCTATAAATCAAGAATCGGGCAAGCTTGGTCTAACTATTTCCCAACATTGAGTGCAGGGGTAAGCTATTCAAGAAATGATATGCTCAATACTATGGGTGGAAATTTTTCAAGAATGATGGTTCAAAAGTACGATATGTATTATGTTCCAACTCTTTCTGCCAATATGCTTTTGTTTGATTTTGGTAAAACTAAGTCAATTGCAGATACTGCAAAAAGGACTTATGAATCTTCAAGATATGATGCAGAAACAAGTATTGAGCTTGTTATTTATAATGTAAAAGTTGCTTATTATAATATGTTGTTTGCTAAAAAACAAAAAGAGGTTTACGAAGAAACTGTTAAGGATTTTGAACTTCAATTGAAACAAGCAAGAGCTTATTATGATATCGGTAAAAAGGCTAAAATTGATGTTACTTATGCTGAGTATAATTTAGGCAAGGCAAAGTTAAATCTAATCAAGGCAAAAAACACCTTAGAACTTGCATCTGTTGAACTTGCTAATGCTGTTGGTATTCCTGAACTTGCAAATGTAATTTTGAAAGATAGCATGAATACAAAAGAGTATTCTGTCAATTTTACAGATTTGATTAAAACTGCAGAATCTACTCGTCCGTCATTGCTTTCAGCAAAAAAACAAATGGACGCAGCAGAACTTAATGTAAGAAGTGCAAAAAGAGCATTTACACCGAATGTTGGTGCTTTTGGTTCTTATCAGTATGGTGGAAGAAAGATTAATTCAGATTATGGATATCAAGTTGGCTTGCAGTTGCAGTATTCAAATTTGAACATGATGTTGTTGAAAAAACAAGTTGATGAAGCAAATGCCGCTTACAAAAAATCTGTAGCAGATTATGAAAAAGCAAGACAAGACGTGTATTTGGACGTTAAAAGTGCATATATCAACTTGATGAACTCAAGAGATAGTATTGGGGTTGCAAAATTAGCTCTTCAACAGGCAAAAGAACAACAATACCAAGCATTTAGACGTTATCAGGTAGGTTTAGAAGATTCTATTGTAGTAAAAGATTCAGAGAATACGTATTTGAATGCTCAGTTGGATTATTATTCAACCGTTTTGCAGTATAACGTGAACGCTGCGGAATTAGAAAGAGTAATTGGTGCTCCAATCATCGGAACTAATAAAGAGTTATAGTTGTTGGTCTAGCCAATATAAAGTACAGTAGTTATTTACTCTTTTTAAATGCAAAATATTTAAACAATACATACGTAACAACAGAAACCAAGAAAATTGAAATAAATTGTGAAATATAAACATTTTTAATTGCAAATTTAACCAATAATTCCAGTATGATTACGTTTATAAAATAACTTACTGCCCAAGTTGAGCAACATTTCAAATACTCATGTAAATAATTTCCTTTTGTGCAAAAGACAAAAAACTTTTGGTTGAAATACGAAAATACTGATGAAATTGTCCACTGTAAAACAACGCACAATTGATAATGTGCTTGTCCAAGCATATATACTGCAATTGCAAATATTATGTAGGATATTGCAGCATTTACCCCTCCGATGAACAAAAATCTGATTTTGTCCGGAATTTTGCACCATTTTTCATATATCAATTTCAAAACTTCCATACCTTTATTTTATCATAAAGACGAAGTTTTAATCTTTTCTATTCGTTTCTCGATTCCTTTTTGAATAGTTGAGTTCAGACGATTAATCTTGTAATTTATATAAAAACTTCCAAACAAAATCCAACCAATGGGGTTGTGTTTTATTTCTAAATCAAATTCTTTTTTCACATATCGTTCAATATTTTTGAGTATTTGTAATGTTAATAATAGGTTTATGAAAAACCATACAACACCTGCAATATTGATGATAAATTCTGTCTGAATTCCTTTAAAGTTCATTGTGCCTGAGATTATTTGAATTCCAATCAATGCACAAAACCAGTTATATCTGTGTATGCATTTCCCTTTTTCTGGAAAAAGATTGTTGATGTCTGTGATTAATTTCCATAACCAAACATACCAATAAATGCCTAAAGTAATTATTGATAAAAAAACGAGTTTTGCGGTAGATGTTTTACGAATGTAAGTATCATTTCCCATATAATAATAATATCATTTCAACTGTTTTATAAAATCATACGAGTAATTTATAAATAAGTCCTTGACATTAGAGATTTAATTGATACAATAAATATACAAACAATCGTTTGGAGAAGTGCCAGAGCGGTTGATCGGAGCGGTCTTGAAAACCGTCGAACGTGCGAGCGTTCCGTGGGTTCGAATCCCACCTTCTCCTATTTTAAAAGCCACCTTTCAGGGTGGCTTTTTTAGTGGATTTGAAATATCATGTATTTCTGCAAATATATATTAAATAAAATGAATATTTTTTTTTGTCTATTTTTTCTTAATGCTAAATATTTCTTTTTCTAATCTTTCTAATTCTGAAGTAATAAAATATTGGAGTTCTGATTTCATTCTTTGTTGTATATATTTAATGTCTGAAATGAAATTCTTACTTCTAGGATTTAATTCCCTTAATTCATTAACGTCATTTTTAATTGCATTCGCTTCCTCTTTTGATAGTGAACTATCTCCAAAAACTCGAGCAATGCCCCTTTCATTTTCCGCAAAATCAATTAATTCATTTCTTGTTCCCTCTTGAGAACCATTCCAATTTATCCAATGATGTTTATTTTTATTATATAGTTTTCCGTTTACCTGTACATGTCCTTCACCATTTATGGAAGATAGTCTAATTACATCATTTTTCCCATCTTTTAGTACTCCTTTTAATGCGTTTCTAAATTGACGACATTCTTCCAATTTTCCAAACTCTTTTAAATCTGCAAATGCTTCTCGTAAATCTTTTGTTCTAACAAATCGAGAGCCAAAGTTTAAAGAATTACTTTGTGTTGTATTTTGTAGTTGCATTTTCTATTTTCCTCCTTCTTGCTAAAGATTTCTAAAAATTAAAATTGCTATTTATTTTTATAATATTAATAATTCGTAATAATTTTTCATTGTAAAATGATAACAAGGAAAGGAAATTCAAATAATAAATTAACATTTAAAATTGTGCAAAACTTTATCATTTGTTAGAAAAAATATTGAGAGTTCAAGGAATAGTTAAAATCGTTGCCCTTATTACTTTTCCGTCAGACGAGTATTCAAACTTTAACAGTATGCAATTTTATGAAAAAATGGGTTATAATAATGCTAGACAATTGGAAACTTGTGGATATAAATGGGGTCCTTTGTATATGGATAAATTTATTAATTTGCCACAAGGAAATATTCAACCAATCAAAACTTTTGATGAAGTGAGAAAATCTTTTGATTTATAATTTAAATAGCAATGGAGGATAAAATGGAAGAGGTTCGTATTGATGTAAGGCACCAAAGTCAAGAAAGAGTAAATGAGGTTAAACGTTGTTCTGAGTTGTGTTTCAAGATAAATCATACTATGCCGACTTCTCCGGAATGCAAAGAATTGGTTTCAGAACTTTTCAATCATACTCTTGGCGAAAACACCGTGATTCACCCTCCAATGTTTTTAATTCTTGCTGATAAGGTCAAAATTGGTAAAAATGTTGTTATTATGAATAATTTTCAATGTATGTCTGCCGGAGGGCTTACAATTGATGATGATACACGAATTTCTTTAAATTGTACAATTGCAACGAATAATCACGATTTTTATGAAAGAGATATTATCACCTGCAAACCTGTTCATATCAAGAGAAATGCTTGGCTAGGTGTTAATGTTACAATTCTCCCAGGGGTTACGATTGGTGAAAACGCAATTGTTGGTGCAGGTTCTGTTGTGACAAAAGATGTACCGGATAATGCAATCGTTGTTGGTAATCCTGCAAACGTTATCAAATATTTAGATGCAACAAAATTTAAAAAGTAATTTATTCAAACGTAATTACAACAATTTCTGGAGGGCAGTTGAAACGAATTGGTAAAATGCTCATACCAATTCCGTTTGTAACTATCAATGTCTTGTTGTCTTCTGTAATTTCCCCAGTTGTGTATCTGTTACCATATTTTGATGGAACTGTTATTGCGCCTCGAAATGGTAATCTAATCTGACCTCCATGCAGGTGCCCCGCTAGTGTTAAATTTACTGTTTGTGGAACACTAGGAAAAACATCAGGAGAATGAGTTAATAAAATTGTTGGATTTTTAGTGTTTGACAATGCTTCATGAATATCCGGTTTTCGTGTTTTTAGGTCTTCAACTCCTGCAATATATATTTCTTTATCGCCAGTGCTAATTTTTACATTAGAATTTGCTAATACAGTGATATTGTTTGCATTAAGAGTTTTTGTTATTTTAATTCCGTCAGTGTCCCAATCGTGATTGCCTAAAACTGTGATAATTCCATATTTTGATTTTATTTTTGTAAGATTCTTTGCGATGTCTTCTATTGGCATAGTTTCGTTGTCTTTGTAACCTCCAACGAAATCTCCTGTGGATAATACCATATCCGGTTTTTCGTTATTAATTGTATTTATCAGTTTATTAAAACGTTTTTGCCCGTTTGGAGTGATATGAAAATCACTGACAAATACAATTTTTAGCCCTTTCAAATTCTCATCAGGTAGAGTGTATTTTTTTACTCTCAGCATATTGGGTTCAATGAGTAAGCTATCAATTGTGACACTTACTAATATTAAAATTAGAATCAAAATAATAATTTTTAGAATCATTGTAAAACCTATTTTTTTATTAGAGAGAAACATTTTATTATTGCCGGATAAATTGCTGTCAAAAATAAGCTTACAATAAAACAACTTGTAAATCTTCCCCAATAAGAGTAATTATTTAGATTTTTGACTACAACGGCTCCTGACATGTGGATAAGGTAAAGCAATATGCTTCCGCCAATCAAATAGAAAATTATTTTTGCCAAAATAGTTTTTGGAATTTCAAAATTTATAAATTTTTTTTCAATCAATAATCCTGTGAATGCACCTCCGATAAATCCACCTTTCGGGAAAGATTCGTATTTCATTTTCATTGGGTCAACAAGGATTTTGTTATTTACATAATCAATTGGGTAATTTTTCAATTCTGTGTAGATAATTAATATTGCACATAATAATATAACAATACCCCAAACGATTAAATCTCGGTTTTTGCCTTGTTGAGTCCAGTTTATGATTTTTTCTGTTAAGAACATAAAGCATGTTCCAATAATTAGGGAAACAATGACATCTTGCGGAGTATGTACTCCAAGGTAATTTCTTGAAAATGCTACAAGTAAAGTCATAACTATTAGGAAAATAGCAAGCCATTTTTTATCTTTCCACACTTTTTTAGCTAAAGCTCCCATTGAGCCTGTTGCAATTGCAGTATGCCCGCTTGGGAATGAATAACCACCGGCTTTTTGCATTGCGATTTCTACTGGGTGAATTCTACTATCCAAAATCCATGGTCTATAAATGCATGCTGAGACTTTCAAAAATTGATTTGTTAAAAGTCCTAAAAACAAGTTCCAAACCATAAATATTCCATAGTTTTTGTTAATTATCCAGTAAATAAGAGCTGTGAATAATATGCCGAATTCATATTCTCCCCCCATTGTAATATGAGTGAAAAATGAATCAAATATTCCTCCAGACCACTCTCTAAAATTCTGTAACAAAAGCAAGTAATCCATTTGTATATGTAAAAAGCTATTCATAAGTTTATCTTATTAAGAATGTATAAAAAATGCAAATTTACTTAATTTTATGAACAACTTTTTTAAAATAATCACTATCACTCATTGCCTTTTGGGCACAGGTAAAACCTTGTTGGTTTGCTTTATCAAAATTGCAATCATTTCGTTGTAAATAGCTAGTCTTTGGTCCTCCAACAGGATAAAGAGTTCCGTCAAGAACTTCAAAAGCAAAGAAATCATACCCCATTCTATTTGGTTGTTTTAACCCATTAATATCTATATAAATTCTGCAACCCTTGTAGCCCTCTCTAACAGGGCAATCATCAAAAAATATCAAGGCTCCAGTTGGTAACATTAATTGTCCATCGTTATATATTCCGTCGGCAACGACACTATTCTGTGTTAAGAATTTGTATCCGTCATCATAGTCTCTTATTTTATAATCATAGCAGCCTGCAGGGTTTTTTAATTCTATTGCTGTATATCCAGAGCAAATTGTAGTATTTGTCATATATTTTGCAAATGTAGTGTGTCTTGTCCCTTGTGCGTAATTCATCAAGTCTGTGGATATATCATCATTTTCCATAAGTTTGATTGCTTGTGCTAAGGTTGAATATGTTTTCAAAAACTCTATTCGAAGAATTTTTGCTTTGTAATTACTGATTAGGTTTGGAATTGTCATTGCTGCAACAATTCCGATTATTCCGAGGGTGATTAATACTTCCGCCAATGTAAATGCAAACTTGTTGCTGAAAGGTGAATGGTGAGAGGGGAATAGACCGTTACGGTAAGTTGATAAGTCTATAAGTGTTTTCATATTATTGTCCTTTTTATTTATTGTTCTATTTTCTTCCTTTATACAAAATTTTCACAAGAATTACCCTCATGACTGTTATGTATTTATACATAATAAAAATATTATACTGTGTAATTATGTATGTATGCAATATAAAAGTCATAAAACGTTACAACTTAACAAGGCATTTGGAAATGTTATAAGTGAATTGAGAGTCACTAAAAACAAAGGCAAATCCAGACTCAAATTTTGTTATGAATATGACTTAGATGCAGGAAATTTATCCCGTATTGAAAATGGAATTATAGATCCAAAACTTTCAATGCTTTGGAGATTATCTGAAGCAATTGATGTTCCTCTATCTGAAATTTTCAAAACTCTAGAGAAAAAATTGGGCAAAAATTTCTCTCTTCTTGATAAATAATTATTTCTTCCAGTGAAATCTTGAATTAAGGTCGTCAACTAATTCAAAACCCTGTTTTATATAGAACCTCTTTGCATTTGGTGTTGCATCTAGAATTAATTCATTATACATTTTTTTTAGGCTGTCAACAATCGCTTTCCCAATATTTTTTATTTCTCTTCCCTCTTTTGGATATTGAAATTTTGGATTAACTTGTAACCATTTTAGCTCCATCGGAACATTTTCATTTTTTTGAGTTTGAGCAAGAGCTAAAATTTTTGTAGCATCAAGTTTTTTGAAATTATCTGTTTGTTCTGTGATCATAAGGATTTTGTTAGCCTCTTTTGAGGTTTCTTTTTTCGACAACATATCTGCACACAGATACATTGATTGAGTTATAAAATATCTGCCCCACTTGTTATTTACAATTTTTATTGCAAGTTTATCTGATAAGTTTTGTGGTTCAAATTGAACAAGTGAAACTTTTTTATCTACAAATACTTTTTTATTATTATCAAATTTTTGAATTGTTGGGGTTGAAATATATTTAGCTCCAAACGAGATATTATTTGTAATCATATTTCTTTTAAAATCCGTAAAAATATTTTTTGCCACAAATAGTTCTCCTTTTAAAAAGGAGAACTATCAAATATAAAATAATTATTGTAATCCATTTTCAGCCAAGATATTTTTCAAAGTTTTAGCTGATTTTTGAAGTTTTTTAGTTTCTTCTTCATTTAGAGAAATTGGTACAAGTGTTTCTATACCGTGATTGCCTACGATTGCAGGCATGCTCAAAGATACATCTTCAATTCCAAATTCTCCATGCATTACAGACGATACCGGCAAAATTGATTTTTCATTTCTTACAATTGCTTCGCAAATTCTTTTTACAGACATTGCAATACCGTAATTTGTTGCACGTTTCATTGAAATGATTTCATAAGCGCTATTTTTTACATCTTGTGCAATTTTTTCAGTAGCATTTTTATGGTCGAAATGACCTCTCATTTCGCAGAAATTATTCAATGGAATACCGGAAACATTTGCACTACTCCAAACCGCAATTTCACTATCTCCGTGTTCTCCAATAATAAATGCATGAATACTTCTATTATCAACATCTAAATGGTTGCCAATTGCGTATTTTAATCTCGCAGTATCTAGAACTGTACCTGAACCGATTACTCTGTTTTCAGGTAGCCCGCTTAATTTTACTGCGGTATAAGTTAAAATATCAACAGGGTTAGCGACAATTAGCAAAATACCGTTGAATTTACGTTTTTTTATTTCAGGAATAATAGACTTAAATATATTAATATTTTTCTTAACTAAGTCTAATCTCGTTTCTCCAGCTTGTTGATTTGCACCTGCTGTTACAATTACAATACCTGCATCTGCAACATCATCATAATTTCCTGCATATATTTTCATTGGCTTAGCAAAAGGAACACCGTGACTAATATCACGAGCCTCGCCCTCTGCTTTATTTGGATCAGCATCAATAAGAACAAGTTCTGTGAACATTCCGCTCTCCATCAAGCTAAATGCTGAAGCTGAACCAACAAATCCACAACCAATCATAACGGCTTTTCTAAAATTGATTTCACATGAATTTTCCATATTTTTTCCTTTCATTATCTGTATTTTTGCAATTTTATAATAACATAAAATAAAGATAAGCTATTTAGGAATTCTCTTTGTAGGAAAATTTTAGAACAATTTCGGAATAAATCTGTATTTAACTTCTTCTGTATATTTTTTGTATTCAGAATCTTTAAGCAAATGTCTTTCTTCTGTAATTGCTCGTAGGTAAAAAATCAAAAACCACGCAAACATTCCGAATGTCAAAACTATTTTGCCAATAACAGATATATCTGAAACGAAGTAAATTGGAATTGTTGTTGCAATAATATAAACAATCTGCATTATATAATTTGGGTGTCTAACAATATTATATGGAAAACCTTTAACAATACCTCTATTTGTAAGGTTGCCTGATTTTGTTCCAAGTCTAACTACCGAAATTAAAATAATAATATTTGCAACAACGGAAACAATGTCTAAAATTATTCTAAGAGCAAGATTTTCTACAGGCATTGATCCATCAGTGTAAGATTTTATCAATGCATTTGTCAAAATCGTGAACGGATAAAAACAGATGATACAGGAAATTATTCCAAGTGGAGTTGTGTCAACTGATTTGATTTTGTTTCTAAATAGGTTTAAGTCAGACAAGTAGCTTATAGCTAAAATTATTATTGTAAACATAAATGTCAAGGTAAGCCACATATCAGACGTATCATCAATGTATTGAACAAGCCCCATAAACAAACCTTGACCACTTGCCGCATAAGTTATGGCTTGCGAGAACATTTCTTTTAAGAATGAAATATTATAATCAAATGTAGGTAAATATTTTGTACAAATTAAATTTATACAGTACACACCAAAGAATGATTTAACAAATAATTCAACCATAGATTGTTTTTCAAACTCATTTGGTTCAAGAATTTGTAATCTTTCTTCTGGGGTTGATGTTTTTGAAAATTGTTTTTTTATATATTCAAAAATTGCTACATTTTTTGATTTTAAAATGGAAACAGGCTTTGTTTTGAAAAAAATTGGAAGGGCAAAAATTGCGTAACAAATATAATAAATAACAAAAAATGTTATGTAATTAAATCCATTATCGCCCACATTTTCGCTAAATGCCGGACAAAAACTTATAAATAATAAGACAATGCCATACACTAGTAAAGATGATAGGTAGTGTTTTAAAATTACTGATTTTGTAACTTCTTTTTGATTTTCTTCCATTTTATAACCCTCTATTTATTCAAAAAAATATTACTGTTTTGTATTTTGTCTTAAATAACTTTCAACAAATCCATCTATATCACCGTCCATAACGGCATCAACATTTCCCTCTTCATAACCTGTTCTATGGTCTTTAACCATTTTATACGGGTGGAAAACATAGGAACGAATTTGTGAACCAAAATTGATATCAGCCGTTTCTCCACGCAATTGAGCCATTTTCTTTTCGTGTTCAGCTTCTTTTATTGCCAAAAGTTTTGATACAAGAATTTGCATTGCATATTCTTTATTTTGCAATTGGGAACGTTCTTGCTGACATTTAACAACTATTCCTGTCGGTTTGTGGAGAATTCTTACTGCTGTTTCAACTTTATTGACATTTTGTCCTCCGGCTCCTCCAGAGCGCATTGTTGTAATTTCTAAATCTTCTTGAGGAATTGAAATTGTTTTTTCAAAATCTTCTACAATTGGAGAAACATCAACAGAAGCAAAACTTGTTTGTCTTTTCCCATTTGCGTTGAATGGTGAAATTCGAACAAGTCTATGAACACCTTTTTCAGCTTTTGCATAACCGAAAGCATATTTGCCGGAAATTTTGATTGTTGCGGATTTAATTCCTGCTTCTTCTCCGTCAAGTTTATCTAATAATTCAATTTTCCAACCTCGAGATTCAGCCCAACGCATATACATTCTAAGTAACATGCTAGCCCAGTCTTGGGCATCAGTTCCTCCTGCTCCGGAGTTTATCGTAAGAATTGCATCGGCATTATCATACTCGCCAGATAACATTTGTTGTAATTCAAACTTTTCTAATTCTTTTTCTAAACTTTTAATATCATTATAACTTGTTTCAATAAGCTCTTTGTCTTGAAGTTCAATAGATGTTTCGCAATCTTCAAGTGTTTGAGTCCAAGAATTCAATTTTTCAAGAACTTCTTTTTTCTCTTTGATTTCTTGTCCAATTTTTGAAACTTTATCTTTTTCTGACCATATATCAGGATTTTGCATTTGTTGTTCAAGAGTGTTTAATTCTGATTGAATTTTGTCAGGGTCAAAGACACTCCTTTATTTTGTCCAATTTCGGTTTAACAATATTTATTTCTTGTTTCAATTCTGTTTCCATAGTCTTTATTTTATTATAAAAATTGTTTGCTTGCAATTAGTTGTTATATTGCTATAATATTGTTATCAGAAGAGAGTAACCAGATGAATGTTTTAAATTATTTAAAAGAATTTTATTGTGATAAAAAATCATTGTTCGTTCAAGTTTCATTGTTATCATTGATTGGTATTATGACAATTTCTGGTTGTGAATATTTGACATATATTTTAGGAAACTTATTTAGTTCATTCTTGGGTTATGCAACAGGAAGTCACTATGTTCTTTCTGTCGAATTATTTATATTTTTAATGCTATTGATTTATTTTATCGGATATTTATACAATTTTTCAAATCGTGCATTTAACAAAGATTCAAAACTTCCAGATTTCTCATTATCTGGATATCAATCTTTTGTGAAAATGTTACCTGTTTTTGTTGCGTGGATTATTTATTTGATAATTTCATTAATAATTCTATTTTTAGGTTTAAGAGCTGAAAGTGTTTTGTTTTACACTTATCTGTCAATTGTTATTTGTATTTTCCCTTTTATAAATTTAATTTGGGTTTTATATTCTAAAGATTTTGGATTAAATAGAAAGTATTTTTCAATAATATTTTTGATAAAAGTTATAGATAAAACATTCTTATCTATGGTTAATTTAGTTGCGCAAACAATTATTGTTGGAATTCTTCCTACATTAATTATTTCAAGATTTCTCAAATATTCAAATGCAATAAAAAATACATCTCTTCAATTAGGTTTAAGACTTGGCGGAATTTGTTTATCGGTTTATGTTTTGTATATTTTGTTGTTAGTCTTTAATTTAGGACTTGTGAAAATATCAGAAAACAAGTTGAAAGATATTTAGTCGTTAACAATAGTTATTCTCCCATCATCTTTGATATCTACGGGTGTTTTGGATTGTTGAAGGATATCTTCAACGCATTTTGTACCGTCAAAATCGTATTTTTTAGTTATTCTATCAGGGTGGTTAAGCATTTTGAATCCATCATTACCTTGTGCGCAGTAGTCATTAATTACTGTTTTGTAATATTTATTTTCACGAGGATTATCTATATTTATCGGGGTTTCTTTGCCATTCTTGTCAACAAAAGAAATGGATTTGACATGACCTTTTGTATTAACAGTGTATTTCAAGCCGGAAGCATAGAAAATTCCTGGTTTATTTGCAGTATTGATAAATGATTTAGCTGCAGTTTTTATTGCATCAACAAGTTCTTTTTCGCTATAATTTACTTCATACAACTTGTTTTTAAATGGCAAAATATCAGCCAAAATTCTTGTATCAACTTTCCCTTTTTCAAAATACCCTCTCATATTTGAAGATGGAAGTATTACAACCTCGGCATCTAAATCTTTTTTGATACAATCAGCAATAAAATATGCGTGCGGATTAGGTTCAATCAAATCGTGCGTTAATGGAGCAGGTGCAGAATTTATATAGCCGTAAGTTTCTTTGGTTCCAAAGATTTTATTAAAAATATATTTTACAGGAGCATTTCTATTGAAATCTTTTGTGTATCCGACATTATTTTGAACTTTTTTGATTATTCCATCTGGTGAAAATTCAAGATTAAGGATTCCAAAATTTTTTCCATCTCGTCCGGCTTGAGTTATAACAACCGGTTCTCCTGTTTTTGAGTAGAATAAATTTTCACCCTCTTTGACATCTAATAACAAATCGTGTGAATGACCACCTAAAATTACGTCAATCCCTTGAGTTTGATTTGCAACAATTTTGTCTAAAGTATAACCAAGATGAGATAACAAGATTATTTTGTTAATTCCTTGTTCTTGAAGTTTGTCAGCTTCTTTTTGTATATCTTGAATTGTTTCTCTAATCTTGTCAACTTGAACTTCTTTTTTAAGAGTTCCCTCTTTTGATCTTTTATATAAATCAATTGGAGATGTTCCGATTATTCCGTATTTGTTCCCATTACAAACTTCTACTGTTGCCGGTTTAACAGTGTTGTGCCAAGCACTATTTGGTGAAATATGAACATTTGAAGCTAAAAGATTATATTTGGTAAGAGGTAAAATTCCGCTAATTTTATCCTGCATATCGTATTCGTGGTTTCCTATAGCAGAATCTTTTATTCCAATATAATTTTGAAAAAGAACGGCTAATTCATTGGTTTTGTAGTCTTCTCCAATCATGATATCGCCAGATGATAGTTTTAATGTATCAGTATCCGGTTTGTTTTTATTCCTTGCATCAAATGCGTTGGCTGCTGTAACAGTACGCTCCATGTTTAAAGATTTGCCATGGTAATCGTTAATGTAAAATATACTTGTTTTCGTATTTGATTGGTTTATCGGATTTATCATCTCTTGATGTCCCTTTAGTATGAAAACACATCAAGATTTTTTTTGTTAGCATTGATTTATTTAATTTACAATCCTTAAAACTTCATCATTTGAATTTTCCAATGTTTGTCTAATTCGTCATAAATTTCATTTATTTTATCAACAACTTCAATTAAAACAACTCCATAATTTAAACATTTATACTCACCCATATCGTGAAGTCCAATTCTTGTTTTTATGGAACAACCGTATTTAGATAAAATCGCTTGTAATTTCAAAGACTCTTCAAGTCTATTTTCAATTTCAATACCAATAATTGCTTTCATATTTTATTTGTAAAATATATTTTTAAGAAATTTAATTCCCTACTTTACCAATTCAATACAAAAAGCGATTCAATATAGAACCGCTTTTTGCAATTTTAAATTTATAAATTTTATTCAATAAAACTTGGTTTACCGTTTTCCATAAACAGACCAATACTTCTTTCAGGAAAACCTACAACTTTGTCTTTTACGATAATTTTTCCTGTTTTTAAATTTCCATTATCGTCATAATACATTTCTTGAATTAAATTTCCTTTTTCATAAACAATTTTTCTTTTGTCTTCGCCCATTTCAGCTGTTCCATTACCATCATATACAGTGATTTTACCTCCGTCAGCTGATTCATAATATACTGGAGCTCCTATATGATATTGAGTACCCGCAAATTCATATCCCATCTTTTTGAAATCCTCTTTTGATGGTTCAGCACCAAGTCCTATTGGGCTTTTTTCTAACAAACCTTTTGCAGCCTTACTTGGACGAGGTTCATTCAAAAAGCCTTCAATATCACCTGCAGTAACTTGTTTTGTTGCACCTCCACCAATATTAGTCATTTTAAGAGGGCTACGTTTTGTCAAAAGTTCCAAATCTCCACCAGAACTTAATTTAGTTGAATTTTTGGCACCTAATAATGCTTGCAAATCTCCGATTCTCATATAGAATACTCCTTTCATTTAATATACTCTCGTGAGTTGAACGCTTCACTTATATGTATATAAAAACATTCCACAATGAAGAATTGCAAAATTTTTAGAATTTATAATTGTAAAAAGCTAAATTAAAGTATTAACAACTGGTTCGAGGTTTACATAAGTTTACATATAATACTTGTGGGTACTATAAATTAAGCATAAAGAATTTTAAATTGTAATTATGGGCATAAAAAAAGAACTTGGAAAAAAAATTAAACGAATGAGAATTGAAAAAGGCTACACTCAAGAGCAACTTTCTGAGTTGATTGATATTTCTCAAAAAGCACTTAGTAGTATTGAAACCGGTGAAAATTTTGTTAAAGCCGAAACTTTAGATAAAATTCTGAAAACATTTGATATTACGGCAGAAGAACTTTTTGCAACTAACCAATTAAAAGATTCTGCTGAGTTATTGGAGATGATTAATCAAAATATTGCAAAACTTGAAAATATGCCGGAAAAATTAGAAATTATTTATAATTTAACCCAAAGTTTAAGTCGAAAATAGACATAAAAAAAGTAATATCTAAAATGATATTACTTTTTATTATTTGTTGTAATCTTATTAAATATTTTTTATTCAATATCAAGATTATCTGTAGCTTGAAGCTGTTTTTTCTTGATGTTGTGCATTACAGCATCAACCAATAACTCATAAGATTTCATTTTCTCAATATTAGGAAACTCTTCTTTGAGTTGAGATCTGACCATTGCTTCCAGCTCTTGTTCGTCAGAAAGTGCTTTTAGATTATCCACACCGCTTATGCTTTCTAAATAATCTGTGGTGCTTTTGTCTAATTTGTTCTTATTTGAAAAAGTGAGCCAACGTAGTTTAGGGCTAACATTTTCTTTTAATTGTTTTACTAATTTTAAATTCTTAATTCGGTCAAACATACGCTACCTCTTAGCTTTTTACCTTTTGTACTTTTTTAAAGTTGCCTAAAAAAAATAATTGACTTTTTTAATATCTTTCTTTACAAATTGTAACACATTTTGTAAAAAAGTCTATTAAATTTTGCTAAAATCGGTCAAATGGTCGTATTTATTCTTCAACAATATAAGAAGAGCTATTCTGTTATTTTTAACATTTTCGTCTTTGTCCATAACTAAAACATCATTGAAGAATTGAGTTACAGTCGGATTAAGGTCTTCTAATTCTGCTAAATATTTCTTGTAGTCAACATCTGTTTTGAGACTCAAGACTTTGTTGTATAGAGTCTTTTCAATTGGTTCTACAAAGAATTTTTCATCAATTTTATCAGCTTTTGCATCCTTCAAAATTCTGATAACTCTGTTAGCATTTTCTACAAGTTGAGGCATATCTAACTTTGAGACGATTTCAACTCTTTCTACAAAATCTGCTAAATCGGCAAGTGGATTTTTCATAGAACATGCTTCTAAGATATTTTTGTTGTATTTTTCAGACAAGAAAATAATCATTCTTTGTACGAAGAACTCATTAACTTCCTCAGCGCAATCTCTTTGAACAGGAAGAAGTTTAAGAGCTTGTTTGATGTATTTGTCTATGTCTAATTTCAAATTAGCATCTAAAATTGTTTTGATAACCCCAAGAGCTGCACGTCTTACTCCTAGTGGGTCAGAAGAACCAGTAGGTTTTTTACCTGCTGAAAATACGGCACAAACTGTATCAATTTTATCTGCTATTCCTACGATTTGTCCTTCAATTCCTTTAGCCGTTTCACTTTCGGCATTTAATGGGAAGTAGTGTTCTTTGATACCTTGAACAACTTTATTATCTTCGCCTGATACTCTTGCGTAATCAGCTCCGATAAATCCTTGAAGTTCAGTGAATTCAAATACAAGGTTTGTTGTTAAATCTGCTTTACATAACAATGCTGTTCTTTCAACATCTTTTGAGTCAACATTCAAATCACTTGCAATATCTTTTGACAACTCAATAAGTCTTTGAGTTTTGTCATACATTGTACCCATTCCTTTTTGGAATGTTACACCTTTTAAGGCTTCAACGTAATCAACTAAAGGCTTTTTAGTATCTTCATTAAAGAAGAATACAGCATCATCAAGTCTAGCTTTAATTACTCTTACGTTGCCGGCTTTAATATTTTTGAATTCATTTCCTATGTAATTTGTCATCGTGATGAATTTGTTAATCAATTTACCGTCTTTGTGAAGAGCAAAATATCTTTGGTGTACTGCCATAACCGTAACAGTAACTTCTTCCGGAATATCAAGATATCTCGGATCAAATTCACAAACTACAGGAACAGGATATTCTGTTATAAATGTAACTTCCTCAAGCAAATCATCTGTATAATAAGGCACTGCACCAAGTTTAGCTGCCTCTTCTTTTGCTTTTTCGACAATAATTTGTTTTCTTTCTTCTTGGTCAGCGATTACATAAACTTTTCTCATTGTGTCTAAGTAATCTTTTGGATTTTCGATTAAAACTTTTTGTTCAGAAAATCTGTGACCTCTAGAATATATTGAAGATTCTTTATCAATAATTTTTATTTTAACTTCGTCTTTATCAAGTACAGAAACAATCCATTTGATAGGACGAGAGAATTTTTCGTCATTATAGCCCCATCTCATAAAGTGTGAGCCTTGAAGCTTCATAAAGATAGATGGAACATTTTCTTGTAACAATTCAGAAATTGGTTTTCCTTTGATAACTATTTTTGCGTGGACATAATTATCTTCAATGTATAAATCATCTTTAGTCAAGCCGTTCTTTCTTGCAAAACCCTCACCTGCTTTAGTAAGATTTCCATTTTCATCAAATGCAACTTTTTGAATAGGGCCTTTGATGATTTTTTCTTCGTCAGATGTTTTGTTTTCTAGTCCGTCAATAATTATGGCTAAACGCCTTGGAGTTGCATAAACTTTAATATCTGTATATTTAACTTTGTTGTCATTTAAAAATGTTTTAAACCCACGGTTCAATTGTTCAATTGCTTGTGGGATAAACTTATATGGTAATTCTTCTGTTCCAACTTCTAATAAATATGTGCTCATTTTCTGTCCTTATTTTCCTAATATCCTTACCAAAATTATATTAAAAGCATAAAAATATGTAAATAATATATTAATTTTAATGAAATCCTCCACTGTTTGTGGGTTGAAAACAGTTTGTATATACGTTATAATTAATACTATAGTATTAATTGTAAAGTGTAATTTATATAAGGAAGATTTGATGATGAAATTTATGAATGTAGCGAACGTTGCAATTCCACAGGCAAAGATAAAACGTGCATTTACATTGGCAGAGGTATTAATAACTCTTGCTATTATTGGCGTTGTTGCTGCAATGACTATCCCAACATTATTAAAAAATGTTGCAGAGCGAGAAAACTCTGAAGCTCAAGCCAATATCGCACAAAAAATAACTAAATCAATGGATTTGATGCGTGCCGATGGTGGACTTGAAAGAACCTACGCAAGTACAGATGACTTTGTAGATGAATTTTCAAAATATATAAAAATAACTACAAGATGTGATGCTGACCACATTGCCAATTGTTGGCCAACTAAAACAGTAACAACATCTGATGGAAAAACTTATGATGTATCAAAAGCCAAAACCGGACGGAATTTACAACTTCCAAACAATAAAACGGATAATGTTGGAATTATTTTAGCAGATGGGGCAACTTTAATTATGACTTACAATCCCGATGCTGGAATAATTGGGGACGGAGATACTGTAGAACCTACCACCGCCGATTTACCTATAGGTTTTGGGCGAACAAAGACATTTGCATATACAACGAGTGTTACAGCTCCAATAGATTTTGTAATGGACGTAAATGGGTTTAAAGGTCCAAATAGTGAAACCAGAAATGGCAAATATTATGATATCAGAAGTTTCAAAGTTGCGGCTTTCTCTGAAGGTTGCCCAGGAAAAGAAATTAAAGGTATTGGTTGTGTTTATAGGCTAACTTCATATTCTCCTTTAGATACAACACTTTCTGAAAATAAAAAATATGATAAAACTTTTGCTTCTTCTAGTAATTATTGGGCTGGGGCAAAAAAAGCTTGCGAAGATGTGGGCTTATCACTACCAACTCGTACACAGTTAGAGACTGCTATTTATCATGGTACTGACAATTATTTACCAAATACAGGTTGCTATTGGTCTAAATCTGAAAAATCTTATTTTAATAATGGTATTTACGATGGTGGTTATGCTGTAAGTATGAGTAATGCTCAGCTATGTAATGGAAGTAAAGATTCTAATTCTTCTCATAGAGTTCTATGCGTGGGAGATTAATTTTAAACAATCATAAAAATAGTAAAAGGCGACATTTAGATGTCGCCTTTCTTGTTATTATTCTTTTGTAAATACCCAAAAACCTTTACTATTAGTTGTTGTTATGACTTTTTTGTTGCTTTTTTCTTTCTCTCTCGGCTTTTCTTCTTTTTTTTTTGCCTGAGCAAGGGTTTTATCCTTGATGTTCTCTTTGAAAGCGCTTGCCATTAAAGTTGATGTATAAACGGGGGTTGTGTGAGCATAATCAAATAATATTACTCCATTTGCATTCATTTTTCTAGTTTCATAAATTTGCCTGATTAAATCTTCCGGAGCTCCTCCCATAAATGTTACAAATAATCCTGCATATAAATCTGTTTGAGGAGATTTTACATTCATTACATCATTCATCATTGATGCTAACATTTTAGAATCGTAAGTTAAAAATAACGGAGTGAAACCATTTATATAATTATTTATAGACCAAGTTCTCCAATCTTGTTGCTTCGAAGCAAGAGCAGAAGCTCTATCAGGGAAAACAACGGCACTGATATAAACATTTTTTTCTTTGCCAAGTTCACCAACTTGTTTTACAAAACTTGTTACATTATTTCTTCTGTATTGATTCCAATCATACCATTGAACATCTGAGGTTGTTAATTCTACTGGGTCTTTGCCATATTGATTTTTGAAATCATTTCTTGCATATTCCGTAAATCCCCATGCGTTCATATCATTTCCTGCTGTGGCATTTGGGTATCTGATATAGTCAAGATTTATTCCGTCCGGTTTGTATCTGTCAATTATTTCAGATAACAAATCAAGTAAAAATTCATGAACTTCCGGATTCGCAGGATCTAAAAAATATCCGTTATGTTCAGAAGCAGACATTGTAGCTTTAGGTGAATTTGCATTTTTCTTCGTTTTATTGCCCCAGTCAGGTCGGACAGCCAAGATACTTGACGGATTGTAATTCGGAGATTGGTTTCCAACATAGAAAGATTGAAACCAAATATGAACTTTAATATCTCGTTTGTGTGCTTCTTTTATCCAAACATCTAATGGGTCAAAACCCTCAAAATTTTCGTTTTGAACGGTAAAACCATATTTATTCATTGTTTGGCTTGGGAAAATTGTTTTTCCATGAAAATATGTTTCAAGGAAAACACTATTAAAACCGTTTGCTTTCAAATTATCCAAAGTCGCAATAATTTGATCTGCATTTTTTTCTGTTGGTCTAATCCAAACCCCTTTTGTTTCATTTTTTATATATGGTACTGAAGTTTTTATTGCCATATTTGCTTCGTCAATCGCTTCTTGTGTATATTGTTTTAAAATAATACTATTTTTGTTTTCATTTTCAGCAATTTTTAGGTAATTTTCTGCAATTTGAATATGACTAGCAGGAAGATTGTAATTATAATCAGAAATGGAATTTTTGTAATAATCCATCATTGATTTAGCTTCTTTAATTTTGGCTCTAGCTTCATAAGTATAACTATCTGAAGTTGTATATACAGTAATTTTATTATTGAAAACATCTACATAAACTTTTGATCCAACAGTTATATTTTGGTTAATCCAGTTTTTGGCAATTCCATGACCACTAATTACAAGTCCATTAGATGGAATAGTTGAATCCGCACCGGATAGAGAAGTTACAGTATTTTCTTCAACAATTGCTTCTGTTCCAAATTCATTTGTCCCTGTGTGGATACCATAATTCGGAGTATAAATTACAAGTTTGTTTGCTCCTCTTCCCCCTGGAAAATAACTTGCGGCATTTGATGGATCAATAACATCTACTTTTGTTGACGCTTGTTTAAAAATTACTTCATTCTTCCCTAAATTAAGAGGTTGAAATGCATTTATTTGAGGTGTTGAAACTTCATTATCATCTGTTGGAAAAGAAAATGTCTGCTCGTCTGCATTTACTTGTCCTATAGTGAAAAATAATGATAAAAATATTATTACTATACGTTTCAAATTCATTTTTGTTTCTTCTCTCTTTTGTTATAATATCCCGTATTATAATACTTTAATGCCTCTATTGAACGTATTTTATCCGGAAGTTTTTGATTTTCTGGTTTTACCAAGAAGGCTTTTTTATAATATTGATTTGCTCTTAATAGATCCCCGAGTTTTTCATACATTGTTGCCATTTTGATAAGGATATCATAATTTTCTTTTAATCCGTTCTCTAATGCAACGTTATAGAAATATATCGCTCTAGTATAATCTTTTCTTGTAAAATAATATTCGGCAAAATAATAGTTAGTTGTTGGGTTTTTCTTATCAATTTTTAAAGCTTGAAAAAAGTATGCTTTAGCATAACTGTTTTTATTTTCCAAGTCATATATTCTTGCCATTTGAACTATCGGATAAATATTGTCCTGTTCAATTTGAGTCCAAATGAAATAATCCCCACTGGCTTTTTGAAGATATTCACTTTGAGTTTTTTTATTTTTTTCGTTTATCGCTTTATTAAAATATAAATCTGCAAGTTTCTTTGTTGATTCTTTATCAACTTTTGAATAATCAATAAAGTGGCTATTGTATTGAATTTCTCCAAACTCTGCTGCTTTTACCTCATTACAACTATAAGTGCCTCCAAATATAATGAAAGCACTTAATAGCAAAACTAAACATTTTTTATAAATCTGTATATTTTGGAACGGTATCCGTACTGTGATGATAGAATGAATAATCTTCAGATGCAGGATCTGTATATACATAGAATTTTCTCCAGAATCTTACAAATTTATTTTGTTTTTTGAATGCAAGCTCATCTTTAGTATAATATTCTTGACCTAATGCTCTTGCTTTACTAATATTTACCATATCTGCTGTTTGATTTGAAAATCCATTATGCTCTAAGTAATTTGGATTTGTTGTCATGTCAACAGAAACAGCCGCTCCTGCTTGAATTTGTATTGCTGTTGCAAATATTGCTGCAAATAGTAATAATTTTTTCATAGTCACCTCTTTTTTGTAACATTGTAATCTTTTTTTTTAGATGTTGCAATATTATTATAAATTGTTTACAAAAAAATGTCCTGTATTATTTGTATGAATTATTTATAACTTCTTCAAGTTTATCAAGTAATTGGTCTTCTGGAACTCGAGCTACGATTTCTCCTTTTTTAAACACATAGCCCTCATTTATACCTCCGGCAATTCCAAAATCTGCATGTCGTGCTTCCCCTGGACCATTTACGGCACAACCCATCGTGGCAATTGTGATATTTTTATCTAGATTCTTAAATCTGGTTTCAACTTTTTTAGCTAAGTTAATCAAGTCAATCTGAGTTCTTCCGCAAGTTGGACAAGATACAAAATTTACTCCACGTTCTCGAAGTTTCAAACTTTTAAGAATTTCATACCCTGCAAAAACTTCTTCTATCGGGTTTTCGGTAAGTGAAACTCTGATAGTATCTCCAATCCCCTCTGCTAAAAGTGTTCCTAATCCGACAGAAGATTTAATAAGTCCGCCTTTAAGAGTTCCTGCTTCTGTAACCCCTAAATGTAGAGGATAGTCTACTTTTTGAGCCATAAGTCGGTATGCTTCAATAGTTGTCAAAACATCAGAAGATTTTAGGGAAATTTTTATTTTGTAAAAATCTAAGTCTTCTAAAATTTTGATATGTTTCATTGCACTTTCAACCATTTTTACATGCAGCGGAATATCTTTATCTAGCAAATCTTTCTCTAAAGAACCTGCATTTACTCCAATTCGGATTGGGATATTTTGTTGCTTTGCTAAATTAACAACTTTTTCAACATTTTCTCTTTTTCCGATATTCCCTGGGTTTAAGCGAAGTGCTGAAATACCATTATTAATACATTGGATTGCAAGTCTATAATCAAAGTGGATATCAGCTATAAGAGGAACTGGTGAAATTTTCACAAGTTCTTTTATTGCTTCTGCTGCGTCTTTATTCAAAACCGCAAGTCTAACAAGTTCACACCCAGCATCTGCTAATTCTTTAATCTGACGAGATGTCTGTTCAATGTTTCTTGTATCAGTATTACACATTGATTGTACAGAAATCGGATTATTATTACCGATTTTTACATTTCCTATTGAAATTTCTTTTGATTTTCTTCTTTTTATCATAAAATAATTGTAGCACAACAAAATTGAGAGGGTTTAATTTATGAGAATCGCTGTATTATCTGATTTACACGCAAACGCACAGGCTCTTGAAGCTGTTATGAATGACGTTGTTAATCAAAATTGTGAGCATGTATTTTGTTTGGGAGATATTGCATTAGCTGGACCTCAACCAAAAGAAGTTACTGATTACGTAATGGCACAAAATACTTGGACAATTATTCAAGGTAATACAGATAAGATGATTGCTCAATATGGTCCAGATGTTATGGAATTTTTGGAGGCTCAATATCCCGTTATGGCAAATGCTATTGCTGATGATGTTTTAGCGTTAGATGATTCCCATAGAGCATTTTTAGAAAATCTACCCCCACAATTGAGTTTAGATGTTGAGGGTTGCAGTGTTTTGTTAGTTCACGGTTCTCCTCGAGCAAACAACGAAGATATTCTTCCGGGAATGCCTCTAGATGTTGTTGAAGAAATTATTGAGGGAACAACAGAAAAACTTATTTTATGTGGTCATACCCATGTTCCTTGCGGATATCAGACTAACACAAATCAAACAGTTGTAAATGTTGGTAGTGTTGGTCGTCCAATGACACCTCAGCCAAAAGCATGTTACGCAATTATTGATTTTTCACAAGGTTCTTTTGAAATTCGACACAGATTTGTTGATTATGATAATGTGTTAGCTGCTCAATTAGTTTCTCAAAGAGGTTTTGTCGGAGCTGACAGATTAGCTGATTTATTATTAAATCCCGTAGAAAGACATATTTAGCTCTTTTATGCTAAACTGTTAATATGGAAGATTTGACTTCAAGTTTAGATAATTTAAGAAAAAATTATAGAGAAATTTTTCTCAAAACGGCTCTAGAATTAAAAAAAAGAATTGATGCTCTAAAACCAGAGGGTTTAGAGGGGGAAATTCTTGATAAATATGAACAAAATTCTGCCGGTCAGATTTGGCAAAGTTCTGTGTGTGAAATGTTTGAAAATGATATTTCCAAAGAAGTTTTACGAAAAATTTCAGAGATTAAACAAAATCGAAAATCTTGCCATTGTATTGGTTGCGGAACTTGTTGCAAATTGGCTTGTAGTGAGTTTTCGCCAGATGAATTAAAACAAAAGGCGCAAAATGGTGATAATTTTGCATCTCAATTTATTCAAACATTCATTCCGTATGAAAATTTAGATGAACCACGCAGAATTTTTCCGGAATATTTAAAAATGTTGGAAGATAATAATGAATCCGGCTATTATTTTTACCATTGCCCAAAGGTAACACAAGATAACAGCTGCCCAGATTATGAAAACAGACCACAAATTTGTAGAGATTTTCCGGATAATCCGTTGGCATTTTTACCGCCAAGCTGTGGATTTGCAGATTGGAAAGTAAAATCGGAACCTGTTTCATTAATGCTAAATGCAATGGTTGAAATTATGGGATTTTATAAAGATAAAATTAAGGAATTAAACAAATAATGAGAAACTTATCAGGATTAACACTAAAAGAAATTGAACAAATAACAGATGAACTTGGTGCAACAAAATTTCGAGCAAGACAAATTCACAACTGGATTTACTTAAAATCAGTCAAGGAAATTGATGAAATGACAGACTTATCTAAAAAATTCCGAGATGAATTGAAAAAAGTTGCACAAGTAACAGATATCAAGATTAAAGTTAAGCAGGTAAGTACTGACGGAACGATTAAATATTTGTTAGAGTTTCCGGACGGAGAATGTGTAGAAACTGTTCTTATGCGATTTGACAATCGTGCAAATTTAACAGCTTGCGTAAGTTCACAAGTTGGTTGTGCTGTAAATTGTTCATTCTGTGCAACGGGTAAACGAGGATTCATCAGAAATTTGACATATAAAGAAATTATTGAACAAGTTTTGACTATCCAACGTGACACAGGTTTAAAAGTTACAAATGTTGTTTTTATGGGACAAGGCGAGCCTTTGTTGAATTTGAATAACGTTTTAAAAGCAATGGAAATGTTTAATGAAAGTTTTCAAATTGGCGCAAGACGTTTAACTATCTCAACATCTGGTATAATTCCTCAAATCAAAAAACTTGCAGATCTTGATATGCAATCAACTTTAGCTTTATCTTTACACGCATCAAACCATGAAGTAAGAAAACAGTTGATGCAAATTGAAAACAAATATCCAATGGACGAACTTCACAAGGCATTGAAGTATTATGTTGAAAAAACAGGTCGAAGAATTACGATTGAATATTTGTTAATTAAAGATTTGAATGATACTGTTACTTCAGCTAAACAATTAGCAGCATATTTGAAAGATATCAAGTGTAATATAAATTTAATCCCATATAATCCCACGGCAAAAAACGATTATAAACGACCATCAAACAATTCGATTATGAAGTTCAAATATTTAATGGAGCATTCCGGTAAAAAAGTAACTGTAAGGCTTGAACGTGGCGGAGATATTGATGCTGCTTGCGGTCAATTGAGTGGCAAAGTCAAAGCAGATAAAGGTTAATGGTTTTTCTTAACAAGTTCTATATTGTAACCTAGGATATCAGTAATGACCCTAAATTCTTCGTATTTTAGAGTTTTTCGAGCCAGTTTGTCAGAGATAACTTTCAAATTGTAAGGATAGCCTGTTTTTTGTTGCATTTTTTCAGCAAGAGTTTTCATTGTCATTGCTTCTTTGGCTAGCAGTAATTTAACATCTTCTCTGACGCTCATTTTTTCCTCCTCTATAAATATACACATTTATCTTGACTATGGGGAAGTCATGTGTAATAATAGGAATACATGTGTAAAAATGCATATAAATATATCTATATGTAACGGAGGATTGAGCAATGGACAAGTTAGGAAAATCTAACGCAATTTATTTTATACTATAATAGGAATTTTAATTTCAAACTGAGTTTTACCTTTTATGGATTTTGTTAGTTCAAGAGTGGCATTTTGTTCTGAAAGATTCTTTTTACAAATACTCAACCCCAAACCACAACCTGTCTTTTTGGTTGTATAACCCTGATTAAAAATATTCTTTTGTTTATCTTTTGGAATAGGTTTCCCGTTGTTTGAAATTTTTAAAATAGCATAGTCATTTTTGACTTCCGCTAGAATTTCAATTTCTCCGCAAGTTTCAATTGCTTCAATCCCATTTTTTATAATGTTTACAATGCAAGCAAGAAATTTGTTTTCATCAACTTGAATGTTTGCACTATTTTTAATAAAGGTATTAAATTTAATATCTTTTTCTGTTGTATAGGCTTTTGATAGCTCTATACCTTTGTTTACAAGACTTTCAAAGTCAAAAATTCGAGGAGTGTTATTGTTCAATGATTTTAAATCTAACAAATTTGTTCCAATTATTTTTAGTGAATTTTGAATACAATCAATAGCGTTTTCGATTGCTGGATTTTCTATTTGGGATTTTTCTAGATTTTTTCTGATGATTTGCGAATACATATCACAAATAGATAAATGGTTTCTGATTTCGTGTGATACACATCTAATTTGTTGATTGAGAGTTTCTGTTGTTAATTGTTCTGTCATTTTTGTCCTTTACAGTTAAAAAATAAAGGGTTCTTTGTTTAACTCAGAACCCTTATATAGAAAGTATTGTGTCAAAATTTTTGATTAAACAGTTGTCATAGCAGCTGATTTGTTTGGTTTGAAACCGTGGCTAAGTGCGTATAACACTGCGTTAGTTCTATCGTTAACTTGAAGTTTTTGGAAAATATTATTTACGTGTGTTTTAACTGTAGTTTCTGAAATAATTAGTTTTCCTGCAATACTCTTGTAGTTAATACCTTCGGTTAAAAGTTCTAAAACTTCATTTTCTCTCATTGTTAAACTTGCAAGTAAGTTTTCGCCTTCTGAAATTTTTGCTTCTTCTTTTGCTGTTGTTTGGAAGTATTCGAAAAATCTTGTAGATAAAACTGATGGTAGATAAATTTTTCCAGAAGCAACATCTTCAATTGCATCAATCAACTTAACTGAAGCCATAGTTTTTAAGACATAACCTTTAGCTCCTAACTTCATTGCTCTATAAATCAAATCTGAATCATCATAACCGCTCAATGCGATAACTTTTGTTGAAAGACCTAACTTGTTGATTGCTTGAATTGCTTGTAAACCATCTTTTTCCGGCATATTGATATCCATCAAAACAACATCTGGGTGGTATTTTTTTATCAAGTTAATACCTAAATTAGCACTTGTAGTTGTACCAACAACTTCGTAGCTGCTTTCAAGGTTGATTAATTCTTTAATACCTCTCAAGTGATTTGCATTATCATCAATTAGCAACACTCTCAACTTCTTGTTAAAATCTCTCATCATTTATTCCCCCGTGGTTTGTATTTGTTTTATGTTCTCTACACTTTATATCCTAATCTTTTTAGAGGGTTTTTAAATCCATGCACTGATTGATAAATCATGTCGGCAAGGTTGAATGAGTTATCTAAATCTTTAGATCTACAAAATCTCTCAATCATGCTCTAAATCATGCTTTAGCCGCATGGTTGATTAATCTAAGTGTCAAATTTTTAATAATTTAATCAGGGGATTTCTCAAATAAAAAAATCCGACAAAAGTATGGGAACATTTTGTCAGATTTTTTAGTCATTTTGTATGATTTTCTATTTTTAATTATTCTCCAAGTAAAATATTGTCAATCAATCTAACACCACCGACTTTGCAGGCAATAAATACCCTTGTATGGTCGTCAGCTTTTTTCATTTCTTCAAGATTTTCTTCATTCATAAATTCTAGATATTCCAAATCGTGATGTTCATTTAAGAATTTATAAGCAGTTTCTTTCAATGCTTCGACATCAGTAATCCCTTTTTTGTAGCATTGTTTGATGTTATTTAGAATTTGACTAAGTGCCAAAGCATATTTTTTGTCTTCTTCTGACAAGTATTTATTTCTTGAACTTAGTGCAAGCCCAGAATCTTCTCTAACAATTGGACAAGGAATGATTTCTACAGGAATATTCAAGTCCTTAACCATTTTTCTGATAATGATAAGTTGTTGAGCATCTTTTTGTCCAAAGAATGCATAATCCGGTTGAACAATGTTGAACAACTTATTAACAACGGTACAAACACCGTCAAAGTGACCTACTCTTGATTTCCCACATAATTTATTTACATAGAAAAAAGGAGGAATTACATAAGTTAAAAAGTCATTTGTTCGCATTTGATTTTCACCATACATTTCTGTTGGGGTCGGTGCAAATACAATACTTACACCATTATCTTCGCAAAGTTTTTTATCTGCTTCAAGAGTTCTTGGATATTTGTCCAAATCTTCTCCTGGGCAGAATTGAATAGGGTTTACAAATACTGAAACTACGACTTTGTCACATTTTTCAACGGCCTTTTTTATTAAGCTTAAATGACCGTTATGCAACGCACCCATTGTAGGAACAAGTCCTACTGTCAATCCGTCTTTTTTCCATTGCTTTACTTGTTCTCTTACATCTTTAATTGTATGAACTAACATTTTTCTTCTCCTCTTTATTTTGTTTGTTGTTGATGGAGTTCTAATTGTTTCGCTTCATCTGGGGTTAATTTAAAAACTTCGTCGTCATTAGGGTAACTTCCATTTTTGACATCTTCGTTGTACTTTTTAGCACAATCTAAAATTAGACTTTTCATATCTCCATATTTTCTTGCAAATTTAGGTTTGAATTCTGAAAATTTTCCAAACAAGTCATCACACACAATAACTTGCCCTGTACAATATCTGCCTGCACCACACGAAATTGTTGGAACAGAAATATTTTCAGATATGAATTTTGCACTTTCTTCCGGTACCATTTCTAACACAATTGAAAATACACCGGCTTGTTCAAGTTTTTTAGCCTGCTCCAAAATTTCTAAGGTGGCATCAACATTTTTACCTTGAATAATATGTCCGCCGATAACGTTTTGAGATTGTGGTGTAAAACCAATGTGACCCATTACAGGAACACCCATTTGAGTAGTTCGTTTGATTAGTTCAAGCATATAATCATTGCAACCCTCAAGTTTAACGGCATTTGCACCAAGTTTAACCATATTTCCAATATTTGTTAAAGCACTTGGAATATCGATTGTGTAACTCATAAAAGGCATATCGGTTACAACCATTGCTCGGTTAACACCTTTTGCTACCGCTTTTGTAAAAATTGCCATCTCGTCAACACCGATAGAATTAGTGTTTTCATAACCTAAAGCTACCATCGCAAGGCTATCACCTATCAAAATTACATCAATTTCTGCTTCATCAAGATACTTTGCGGTTGAATAATCATAAGCAGTGAGCATTGAAAACTTCTCACCATTTTCTTTGATTTTTTTTAACGTTCTGACAGTAACTTTTTTTACCATAATTTATGCCTTATTTTAGAAATCCTGCAGATTTTTTTTGTTCTTTTCTGAACCAGTAGTAAACTGCTCTAGCAACTCTATTTGAACTATGTCTTACAAGCCCCTCTTTACTATCTTGAATAAGCTTTTTAGCAACGATTTTTATGCCTAATTTCTTAACTTCTGGAACATCTAATTTTACAGGATAAGAACCTGATTTTTGGTAAATATCAGCCAATTTTTCAGGTAAATAATCATTAACCAAAACAGCATCAACAATTTTATTTGAGCCGGAGTGTTGAATTAATGCTTTTAAGTGATCTGAAACTGTATAATTATCTGTTTCTCCCGGTTGAGTCATAATATTACATACATAAATTTTCTTTGCTTTTGATTTAATAATTTCTTCTGAAATTTGCTTAACCAAAAGGTTCGGAATAACACTTGTATATAAGCTCCCCGGTCCTAAAATAATAAGTTCAGCATTTCTAATTGCTTGAATTACGTCTTCCAAAGCTTTACAATTCGCAGGTTCTGTGAATAATCTCTTAATTCTTCCGTGAGCCTCTGGAATAGTTGATTCACCGTGAATAATTCTTCCATCTTCCATTTCCGCAACAAGTTTCATGTCATCTAAAGTTGCAGGAAGAACACGTCCTCTAATTGACAAAACCCTAGATGAAGCTCTAACTGCAGACACCATATCGCCTGTAATATCGTATAACGCAGTTAAGAACAAGTTACCAAAACTATGACCTTCTAAGCCTTCACCGTTTTTGAATCTATATTTGAACAATTTATTAACTAAATCTTCATCATCAGCAAGTGCGGTAATACAGTGTCTGATATCCCCCGGAGGCAAAATTCCCATTTCTTCTCTCAAACGTCCTGAACTTCCGCCATCATCACCGACACTAACAATTGCTGTCAAGTTATTAGTAATATTTTTAGCTCCGCTTAACAACATTGATAAACCTGTTCCGCCACCAACCGCAACGATTCTAGGCCCTCTGTTAAGCTTTCTTCTTTTGTATAAATTTTCTAATAAAACGTCATTATTTTTATCTTCATCAATATCCATTATTGATAAGTTTGTTTTTTGCCAACCTTTAAAGAAGATTGCAGCACCAAACATCACAATACCAAATGCAAGCCATTCTGTTGAAATCTTGGTTGCAATATTTTGAATGAATTTCATTGTATTATAAATCGGTTGCAAATCGAACAAAATCAAAATTCCAACCGTCATCAAAACAGCACCGACAAAGATTAAAGCAAACCAACGTTTAACTTGTAACCCCGGAACTAACCAACCGGCTTGTTTTGGCATTTTTATTTTCTTAATCATACTTATCCCTTTTTTCTTATTAATAAACTTTTTAACTATTCAACCCAACCTGATTTTTGAGCGTTTCTGTAATTGTAAGGCAATGGTTCAACGATTTCACGAGCCTGAGCAATCAATTCTTTTGCATTGGACAATTTATTTGAAAAATGAATGCTATCAGCACGAACGATTGTTTTTCCTCCAACATTATTTGTAACTTGTGAATTTTGGATTAAATCTTTCAATCTTTGGATAGAAATACTTGTATTTTCTAAATCTCGAGCTGAAAAATCAATATTTCCTTTATCATCATAAATCTTTTCCAAATGAACTTCGTGAGCAACTTGAATATTTTCTTCTTCAGCAATTTGAGCTAAATTATCACCTGTTGCACCATAATAAACAAGCCATTTAGAGCATTTTTTTATAGCTTTTGCAATAGTTCTAGAGAATTCAATATCTTCTGATGCTTGGCGATACATAGCTCCGTGCGGTCTTACGTGTTCAATTTCCATGTGATAAGCTTTGGCAAAAGTCATAATTGCTCCAACTTGATAAGTTACAAGCGCATCAAGTTCGTCACTATCTAAATCCATTTGTCTATAACCGAAACCTTGAATATCATGAAAACCGATGTGCGCACCAACAACAACATTCTTTTCTTTTGCTTTAAGTAAAGCTTCTTTGATTGTTAATGGGTCTCCGGCATGAAATCCGCATGAAATATTAACAGAACTTACATAATCTAATAATTTATATTCAGAAGAGTTTTTGTAAATTCCGAAACTCTGTGCTAAATCACAGTTAAAATCTATATTCTTAATCGCTTTTCTCTCTAAAACATTTTGCATAATATTATTAATCTCTACTAAAACTATATCCTACCTTATTATACAACGTAAAGATAATAAATCTATCTCTTTACATATTTTTAACACCAATATTAATATAATCTTTAGCTGAATTGTATTGCATTTAATTAGATTTTTATGTTATAAACAATCTAACCCTATTGGAATTAAGAAGAGGATAGTTAATGAAAAAAGTTCTAATAATTACATTGTTGATGTTTGTTGCAAGTTCTATGCCTGTATTTAGTGCGGACATTGTTCCTCATAAAAATACGGATCACGTACAATTGAAACTAGGCAAACAATCATCATTGAGAATTCCTCTTGGCAGAAAAGATATCCAACATCAAACAGAGAAAAAAGTAATCAAACAAGCCACATCAAGCCAACAAGTTTCTTGGATAAAGTAACACATCTTTCTGTGGCTTAGTGAAAAGTAAATGGTGAAAGGTGAATATTTAATCAAAGTCCATAAGGGAATAAGGAAAAGGGAAATAAGTTCTTTTAAGGATTATCGCCTTTTTTTTGCTATTTGTTCTCTTGTTTATCATTATTAACTGGATTGCTTCGCATTCGCTCGCAATGACAATTATCCCTCCTTATAGACTTATTAAAATAAAAAAGACTATAAAACCGTAAAGAACTTATTGCCTTTGTGCCCTATTACCTTAAAAAAAAGAGACCTCATTTCTGAAATCTCTTTTTCTTTACTCATTGATAAATTTAAAAATTAAGCATTAGCTAATTTTTTAACAGCAAGAGTTAATCTAGATTTTTTTCTAGCAGCAGTGTTTTTGTGTAAAATACCTTTAACAACTGCTTTGTCGCATAGTTGATAAACCTTAGATACTGCAGCATTCAAAGCTTCTTTATCTTCGCCGTTAGCAAGTTCTAAAGCTTTTTTAACAGCTGTTTTGATAGTAGATTTGAAAGCAACATTTCTTTGTCTGTTAGCTTCAGCGATTAATACTCTTTTTTTAGCAGATTTAATATTTGCCATTTTAAATTACCTTTCCTTTTGTTAGTGCAAGTAATGAATTTGCACAAATTTACTCTACAGAGGATTGTGAGTACTTATATTAATAACAGATAAAAATATTTTTGCAATATTTGTGGGAAATTATTAAGAGAATTTAAATTTTAAGACACTACAACAACCCATTCAGAATATAATTAAGAGCTTTAAGCTTTGCGGGATTTTCTTTGAGAAGTTCAAGAGCTTTTTGTGCATCTTGGTAAAGTCGATCACAGTTGCTACTGTTGTCATCTTCTAATAAGTCACTTGGAGAAACATTCAAGGTTTGCGATAACTTGCTAAGAGTTTTAGCTGAAACAAAATTGTTACCAGTCTCAATAAGACTCAAAGTGCGAACTTCAACATCAATTAATTCTGCAACTTTTTCTTGCGTAAGACCACGTAGCTTTCTATATTTTTTTATATTTTTACCTAAGGTACTACAAATTTTATCTTTCATAATAAACCCATTCAAATGTAAACTTATAGAAATAAAACTGTAATGATAAATAAATTCTTGCACTAGAAATTAAAATATGATAAACTTGTTTTAATGGGAGGTTGAGTAATATGAAAAAAGGTTTTACATTAGCTGAGGTTTTAATTACTTTAGGGATTATTGGCATTGTTGCCGCCATAACTATCCCAACTTTAATCTCAAATACTCAGAAAAAAGAAACTGTAACACGGTTAAAAGGTGCATATTCTCAAATAGCCCAAGCAGTTAAATTGTCCGAATACGATAATGGAGATATATCTGGGTGGGATTTTTCGAGTATTGATTGGTTTGAAGAATATATAATCAACTATATAAAATACCAAAAGGATAGTTTTAAAGATCTTTCTGATGAAAATGCAATTCCATATAAACAAATATCAGGGAGGAGAGAAACAGATCTTGCATTAGTTCGCCCAGGATTTGGAGGAAGTAAGGTTTATACATTATTGAATGGAGTAGATATTATCGCAGGGGGTGATGCTAGTATATTAAATGGTAGAGGATTTATTATTGACACTAACGGTGTAAATTCAAGACCGAACCAATTTGGGAAAGATGCATTTTACTTTGTTCTTGATTCTGAACATGGTTTATATCCCATAGGAAAATGGAAAACTTCAGAATGCTCCCCTCCTGTTGATGGAAACCCAGATAGAACATGGTATAGAAATACAACATGTTATCGCTATGGCTGTAACAAGAATGGCAGGGGAATGTATTGTGCAGGTTTAATTATTGCAGATGGCTGGACAATAGCAAAGGATTATCCTTGGTAGTTATGTAGGTCTGATTTACTAATCCAATACTAAAAGTTATTGTGTTGGCATAGCAATGCTAACCTACATTTGTAATTATCTCCGTGTTATGGATTACTACGTCGCTCTGTATAATAAATTATGCTCTGATAACGATAATTCTCCTCGTAATGACATGGTAAATAAACCCTCACCTCCGCCCTCTCCCATAAATGGGCGAGGGAGAACCTTTAAAAGCATGTCATTACGAGGAACAAGGTCGAGCAAATCTCAGAACAGTCTATACGGAGTGACGTCGTAATCTTGAACACGGAATACCATTGAACACTTAACTTGTATCAGTTAGGTAGGTTGGATTTACTTGAAGTCCACCCCTACATTTGTAATTATTCCCGTGTTATGGATTACGACACTATCAGATATTTTGAATTTTTAACAACAAATGTTTTATACCAGTTCGTAATGACATGATAAATGAACCCTCACCCCAACCCTCTCCCATAAATGGGCGAGGGAGAAAATGTAATGAGCTATTCTATTTTCTTAAAAGCATGTCATTACGAGGAAACAAGCCGAGCAAATCTCAGAGCAGTCTATACGGAGTGACGTCGTAATCTTGAACACGGAATACTATTGAACACCTAACTTGTATCAGTTATGTCGGTCGGGTTTACTAATCCGATACTAAAAGTTATCGTGTTGGCATAGCAATACCAACCTATATTTGCAATTATACCCGTGTTTGAATTTGTTACATCACATTGAAGAGAAAATTTTAGGTTTGAAAATATTATTCCTCACAATGACATGATTTTTTAATTTTTATTTCTTATAACCAATCAAATCTTTAATAACTTCGCTTGCGATAATCAAACCGACTACAGGTGGAACAAAGGCATTGCTCCCTGGAATTTGATGTTTTACTGTACATTTTCTTGTCCCAGGAGGGCAGACACAATGTGCTCTACAACTTATGGACATGTCTTCAATTGGTGTAATCGGTGTTTCTTTAGAATAAACGACCTTTACACCTTTGATTTTTCGTTTTCGAAGTTCTGTTCTGATTACTCTTGCAAGTGGACAGACAGATGTTTCTGAAATATCTGCAACTTCAAATCTTGTCGGATCCATTTTGTTTCCGGCTCCCATTGCACAAATTATTGGTATATTGTTTGCTTTTGCTTTTTCAATAAGTGATAATTTACCAACAACTGTATCAATTGCATCAATTACGTAATCATATTGACTAAAGTCAAATTCGGATTCTGTTTGTGGTGTGTAAAAAGTTTGATAAGTGTTTACAACTGCATCTGGATTTATATCTAAAATTCGTTCTTTAGCTACTTCAACTTTGTATTTCCCAACAGTTTTTCTTGTTGCGTATAACTGTCGGTTAAGATTTGTTATGCAAACCTTGTCATCATCAATAATATCAATTGTTCCAAGTCCGCTTCTTACAAGAGCTTCTACTGCATAAGCTCCAACTCCGCCAATTCCAAATACTGCAACTCTTGATTTCGCTAATTTTTCTATTCCGTCTTTTCCGATTAATAATTCTGTTCTTGAAAATTGATTTAACATTTTATTTTTCCCTCAAATATATAATTAGAATACAATAAAAAAAGATTCTCTCAAGTTCTTGATTTTTAATTTTCTTTTTATTATTTTTATTTGTGTAAATAACATTTATCATTAGGGATTCACTATTTAGAAAGGTTAATAAAAAATGCAAGTACAAACTGTAAATTATTCTACCCCATCATTTGGTTCATTGAAATTTAAAAATAATGTACCGGATTTATTAAAAGAATCTATAAATAATTCAAAGGCTTTTCAAAATTTCGGAAAGAAATTTGATGCTAATATTGAGTATATTTCTTGGTGTTCTGGTTCACCTACAGATACAAATATTTATCCGTCAATTATGCTAAGAGATATCAAACCGGTAAACTTTTTTACAAAATTAAAAATGTTTATATCAAAAATAAAAATTGACAATATGGTAGATTTCGGCATAAAAACTCACCATATCCCGACAGATGAACATTTAGCAGATAAAATTGAACATTTATCAGACTCTCATTTGTTGGATAAATTCAAAAGTGTATTTCGTCGTAATAAACCTCCTAAATTAGATAACCACAATAGTCATAGCAATCATACCTCAATTTTAGAACGTTTTGCTAAGAGAACTCCTCACAGGTTTTACTAGTGTCGTTTTAAAAATAGCAAGAATAATAGCTATGGTGTAAGAATAGGAACAGCAATACTTAAAGATGTATCATTCATTTTAGGTATTGTTGGGTTTCTATCAATTGTTTTTTGTAAATCTTCTATAAATTCATCTCGATACAAAAATCCAAGGTGTGCACCATTATCTAGCAATACTACTTTTGAGCCTGAATATTGTTTCAATTTCTTTAATTGTGTTGTATTTGTAAGATAATCGTTCAATGAATGATAAATTTTGTAGTTATCATTATTCATCAAGTAATCAGAGATTGATGCAAGGCTTGATTCATAGGCTAAATCGTCAACACTTTTATCTGTTTCTGAAAGCAGATATTTTTTAGCATAATCTTGATAATTCATATTATTAACCATTTGATAAATATCTGTTTTTGACGTCTTTGAGGTGTTTTCGATTGTGAAAATTAAATCAGAAAGTTTTTGATGCATAATAAAACCGGTGATTAATTTACCCTCTTCTTCTGAAAACGGTAGATTATTAATATCAGAAGTTTTCTCTATTTCATCTCTTGTTTGGTATAGTTTTAAAACTTTTGCTGCGGTCAGTGCAACTTTTTGTTTCAAATCATTCGGAGAATTGTTCCAATCTTCAGTATTTTTGTCTATTTGTTTCATTGCATAAATTAATTCTATTGGCGGACAAATTGAGATGAATTTTGAGTTTCCAAGGGTGTTATTTTCGTATTCGCTCGCAGCTACAAATAGTGCTGTTAATGCCCCAAAGGAAGTTCCAATAAAAGTTTTGTCTTTAAATTCACAGTTATATTTTTCTTCTAGTTTAGATAAGATTTTAGACGTGATTTCTTTTAAAACTAATGCATCTCGTTTTGGTAATCCTGGGTGGTAATTGTCCGGCATGCTTTTTACAAATTCCCATTGAAAATGACTTCCTTGAATTACGACAGAATAACCTTTATCATAAAAAAGTTTTGCAAGTAATACGGAGTGTGATGACATAATTCCCTCACCAATTGATGGGTAAATAATTGCAACTGGAGTATTTTTAGCTTTTTGCATAATGTATCGAAACTTATAATTGTCTTTCCCATTTGTTAGCTCAATAGAAGATGTTTTTATCCTGTTTGCAAAACTTCTGTTCCAAACAGATAAGTCATTCCACATTGAATCATTTATGTGTGGTAAATTGAATAAAGCTGTTCGCATTGAATCAACAACCGGATTTTGAGGATTGAAGCCAAATAGTAGCATGTCTGCGCTAAGCTTAAAGTCTTCTGTACTGTAATCTTTTAAAATTTCATCAATATTTGCTCCGCCTTGCAATATGTCAGGAGTTACAATTTCTGATGATACAAGGGTTTGAACAAGTTGGTCTTGTGGAGTTGGAGCTTTTTTTAGGGCAGGTGCCGGAAGTTTTGCGATTTTTGTATTTGTGTTGTCTTGTACGGTGTCAATATTTTCCTTGTGCAAATCAGAAAATTTCAAGTCTATCCTATCCATATTTGCACATCTTATGTAACTCTCTAGCCCATAAATCTTTTTTGCGATGTCGTATGGGTCTGCGTAAGTTGATTCAACCATTTTAATTATTGGTTGCATAAATGATGTTTTGTTTACTGTTAGTCCTGCTTTGACAATTGCTAAAACCGGAGTTGCAATATAAGACCCTGGGTTGAGTGCAGTATCTAAGATTCGTCCTAAAACCCCTCGAAGAGTTGTTGATGAAATTACCGGTAAAACCATATACGGTCCGGTTTTTATTTTGCAACCTGCTAGAGCTTGTTCCATGTTTTCCGAAGATTGCTCTATGTGGAATAATTTTTTTGCTGGGTCGTAAAGTCCGCCAAGTCCTATGATTGTGTTTGTGAAAAAACGAATAGTTTCTTTTTTAGAAGTTTCAAAATCTCGTTGTAATAAACTGCTTACAAGTCGAATAGGATATTCAATATTGTTTGTGGCAGATTGAATTCTCTCTATACCATATTCTGGAAGTAACGATGACCACAATACATGAACTGGACGGATTGCATATTTGTTCAAGAATAAATTAAAGTTGAAGATTTTTCGGTTAAAATTTTCCCATTTATCTTCTCCAATGTATTCATAAGCGTAATCAGGAAATTTATTGCTTTCTTGTGCTATAACTAAAAGATTTTGAGTAAATAAGCATATTAAAATTGAAAAAATAACAAAAAGTTTTTTGAAAAACATATTCCCCTCTTGTGATTATGAATTAGTCTGAACAAATTATTATTTTTTGCTGACAAATTTTAAACATTACTCAATCGGGGATAATTCGTTACTTAGAATTTCATTCTAACAATCTTTTTAAAATATTCGGAGTCTGTAGCTGCAAGTTGCGCACACCCCCAACCGTTGTGGTTGTCTGTTGATTGTTTATTGCAAGTTTTTGCCAAGTCTGTAAATGGCTTATATACCAAACCGGTGTTTTTATATCCGACCGGAACAATTTCACCATCTAAAAATTGAAAAACAAATACATCATAACCAAAAATATTTGGAGGGTTGTTTATTCCGTTTAAATCGGCAGCAATAAAACAGTGGTAGTTGTTGCCTCCTCCATTGTATTGCTCAAATAGTAAAAGAGTTCCGTCTTGTAATAGCAATTCTCCTTCATCAAAATACCCTGAACCATTGAATATTTGACCGGATAATGTTCGATATTTTTTATCTCCGATATTGTATGCTTTGTAGCAGTTTTGTTTTTCGTCTTTTCCTTGGCAATCTGTTGTGCCTGTTAGGTATTGACCAAATGTTTTATAAAACGTTGCACTAGGGTAAGTGAATGGGTCACCAGAATCTCCCTCGGCTTCCATATCTTTGAACACTTGTTGAATAATAGAATAAGTTTTGAAAAATTTACTTCTTAGCTGTTTTGCTTTGTAATCGTATATCAAATTCGGAATTGTTAGTGCTGCAACTACTCCAATTATACCAAGTGTGATTAATACTTCTGCTAATGTAAATGCATTGTTCTTGTTTTTCATAAAAATATATCTCCTAAAACCTTTTGTCATGAATAATATAAGCATAAAATCTCCAAAATAGCAATGTTTAGTTATGATGTTTTTTGTTATATCAACTTGTATGGCAAAGAAAATGAGTAAAGTATTCCATAAAAAGTTTGGAAAACGGGTTAGAGAACTTAGAAAAGAACGAGGAATGACTCAAGAACAATTAAGTTTAGAAATTCTTGCCGATAATTCATATATTGCAAATATTGAAAATGCTCATAGAGATATTCCGCTTTCTCGAATTAGATTAATTGCAAAAGCTTTAGGTGTTGAACCTTATGAATTGTTGAAGTTTTAGCTAGAAAAATATGTCAAAGAGGAATTACCTCCCTAATGAGGAGGAAAAATAAAACCGTAAAGGACTTATCTTTGTGTTTTGGTGTCTTAGCAATAGATTAAGTTTTATTTCCTAATTATTTGCATAAATCTATGTTTAGATTATTATATTAATGGTTACATTAGCCTGATAGGTTCGCCCTAGTCTAAATCATGACTTTAACCCAATGTTATGTGTAAGATGAGGCTTTTTAACCCGTAGTACAATACATTTAAACATAAGGAGAAAACCGATGCCAACAGCATCTATGATTGAACTTTTAGAAGCAGGTGTACACTTCGGACACCAAACTCAAAGATGGAACCCAAAAATGAAACCGTATATCTACGGTGCAAGAAACGGTATTTATGTTATTGATTTAAGAAAAACTACCGACTTGTTAGATGAAGCATACAATCTTGTTAGAGATTTCGCTGCAAAAGGTAAAAATGTACTTTTTGTTGGTACTAAAAAACAAGCTGCGGAAGTTGTTGCTGAAGAAGCTAAACGTTCTGGTGCTTACTACATCAACAGAAGATGGTTAGGTGGTATGTTAACTAACTTTGAAACTATCAGAGGTAGAGTTAACAAACTTAAAGAAATGGAAGAATTTATCAATAACGGTTATATTGATAAATTACCTAAAAAAGAAGTTGCTCAAATGAACAGACAACTTGCTAAATTGTCTAAAACTTTAGGCGGTATCAAAGATATGAGAGGTCTTCCTGATTTAATCTTCGTTGTTGACCAAGCAAAAGAAGAAATCGCTATTAAAGAAGCTAACAAATTAGGAATCCCTGTTATCTGCTTAGCTGATACAAATGCTAACCCAGATGGTATCAACTACATTATCCCAGGTAATGATGATGCTATCAGATCTATTAAATTGATTACTTCAAAATTGGCTGATGCTGTTTTGGAAGGTAAACAATTAAGAGAAAACAAAGCAAACGAAGCAAAAAAAGTTGAAAAAATTTCAGCTGAAGATGCTGGTGTTGCTGCAGAAGAAAAAGCAGAATAATTAATATTTCAGATTTAACGTCATTCTTCGCAGCACTAACAAAAGATGATTTCATCGATTGTGAGTACTAATTTCGGAGAATGACGCAAATCTATTTAATAAACTTTAATAAGAAAAGGAGAAATCATGAATATTACAGCTCAAATGGTTAAAGAACTTCGTGACAAAACCGGTGCAGGCATGATGGCTGCTAAAAAAGCTTTGGTTGAAGTTGACGGAGATATGGAAAAAGCAACTGAAATTCTACGTCAAAAAGGTATCGCTTCTGCTGAAAAGAAAATGGGTAGAATCGCTGCTGAAGGTAGAGTTGAATCTTATGTTGATGATAAATGCGGCGCTATGGTTGAAGTTAACTGCGAAACCGACTTTGTTGCTAAGAATGACGAATTCAAAACTTTAGCTTCAAACATGGCTAAACATATTGCAGAATTAAATCCTGCAAATGTTGATGAATTGATGGCTGCAACTTGTCCATCTTGCGGTAAAATCATCGCTGATGCATTAAAAGAAAAAATAGCTTCAATCGGTGAAAAAATTACTATCAGAAGATTCGTTAGATATGAAGGTGCTGTTGCTACTTATATTCACAACGGAAAGATTGGTGTATTATTAAACACAGATAAAGAAGATAAAGAATTGATGAACGATATATGCTTACACATCGCTTCATCAGCTCCTAAATTCGTTTCAAGAGCTGAAATTCCTCAATCTGAAATTGATGAAGAAACAAGAATTGAAATGGGTAAAGAAGATTTGTTGAAAAAGCCTGAAAACATCAGAGCTAAAATTGTTGAAGGTCGTGTAAACAAACTTATGGCTGAAAGATGCTTACTTGAACAACCATTCGTTAAAGACCCTAGCCAAACAATTGCTCAATTGATTGAAGGTAAATTGACTATCAAATCATTCACTAGATACGAATTAGGTGAAGGTTTGGAAAAACGTCAAGACAACTTTGCTGAAGAAGTTATGGCTCAAGTTAAAGGCTAATTAACTTTTTATAACAAGTAATTAAGGCGGTCGGTTCAAATTTTGAACCGACCGCCTTTTTAATATTATTTCATGTTTCAAAAATTCTCCCTTTGTGGTAAGATAAACTCAAATAAGGAGAAAGTATAAATGGATCAAGAATTAAGAGACAAATATGAAGTCGTTATTGGCTTGGAAGTCCACGCACAATTAAAGACAAAATCAAAAATCTTTGCACCGGATAAAAACGAATTTGGTCAAGAACCTAACTCTTTGACTAGCCCTATTACATTGGGTATGCCTGGGGTTTTGCCAGTTTTAAATAAAGAATGTGTTAATATGGGAATTTTGACAGGTTTAGCTTTGAACTGCGAAATTCCATCTCGTTGCAAATTTGATAGAAAACAATATTTCTATCCCGATTTGCCGAAGGGTTATCAAATTTCTCAATATGACGAACCAATTTGTGTAAACGGTCATATTGAAATTAACGGAAAAAGAATTGGTATCACAAGAGCACACTTAGAAGAAGATGCTGGAAAATTAGTTCACGCAGGAGCTAACGGTATTGCCGGTTCAACTTATTCTTTAGTTGACTTGAACAGAGCAGGAACACCATTATTGGAAATCGTATCAGAGCCTGATATGAGAAGTTCTGAAGAAGCTAAGAACTATATGGAAGAATTAAGAAATATCGTTAGATATATTGGAGTTTGTGATGGAAACCTTGAAGAAGGTTCAATGAGATGTGATGCAAACATTTCTATTATGCCAAAAGGTTCTAAAGAATTTGGAACTCGTGCTGAAATCAAGAACGTAAATTCTTTTGCAGCGCTTCAAAGAGCTATTGAATATGAAATTGAAAGACAAATCGAAATCGTTGAAGATGGTGGAGAAGTTGTTCAAGAAACTAGATTGTGGGACGATGCATCTCGTGAAACTCGTTCAATGAGAGGAAAAGAAGATGCTCACGATTATAGATATTTCCCAGAACCTGATTTGATGCCTTTGGAAATTTCAAGAGAATGGGTTGAAGAAATTCGTGCTAAAATGCCTGAATTACCTAACCAAAAACGTAAAAGATACCAAGAAATAGGACTTAGCGAATATGATGCTAGTGTAATTGTTGAACAAATGGGCTTGGCTTTATTCTTTGATAAAGTTCTTGAACTTGGTGCAAACCCAAAAACTGCTGTAAACTTCATTATGGGTGAAATTGCAGCTTACTTGAAAGAAGAGCATATTGAAATTACTGATACAAAATTGACTCCGGACAATTTAGCAGAACTTATTTCTCTAATTGAAAAAGGAACAATTTCAAACAACATTGGTAAACAAATTATTATCGAAATGATGAAAGATGGCACAAAAGCTTCTGTAATCGTAGAGAAAAAAGGTTTAAGCCAAATTTCTGATGAGGGTGCAATTAAAGAACTTGTACAAAAAGTTGTTGATGCTCACCCTAATGAAGTTGAAGCTTACAAAAATGGTAAAACTAACTTGCTAGGTTTCTTCGTTGGTCAAGTAATGAAAGAAACTAAAGGTAGAGCTAATCCTAAAACTGTTAACCAATTGATTAAAGAAATTATTGGCTAATAGACTAGATTTTAAAAGGTCATAGATTTCCCTATGGCCTTTTTTAACAAATAAGGAAGTAATAAAATGGTATTCGATTTATTCAAAAGAAAAAAAACTTGTATGGAATCAGAAATTTATGAACAATCAGAAATTTCTCAAAAAATTCTTGATGCATATTTAGACTCAAACGGGAATATAAATATAGATGTTCCGGCAAATATTAGTAGAATTATACTTGTTGCAAGCGGTTCTTCTTATCATTGTGCAAGATATGCAGCAGAGTTATTTGGTTCTATTTCAAAAATTGAAGCTAGTGCAATTTATTCAAGTGAATTTTTGTTGGAAGATACAATAGCTCATTCTGACAATATTCTGTACATTTTTATTACTCAATCTGGTGAAACAACCGATACAAATAGTGCACTTGAAAAAGCAAAAGAACACGGAGTTAAGACTTTATGTATTACAAACAAAGAAAATTCTACGATTTGGAATGCTTCTGATTATAAAATTGCTTGCCTTGCAGGAGAAGAAAAAAGTATTGCAGCTACAAAATCTTTTGTTTCTCAACTTTTATGTTCTACATTGTTGGCTTTGAAATTTGCTCAAATTCAAGGTATAGATACTTATGACTACACATTGGATTTAAAAATGATTCCATCATTTATAAATAAAGCATTTGAACTTCAACCTAAAATTAAACAACTTGCAAGATTTTTATCTAAGTACAAAAATGTTGTAATGACCGCTGATGGACAGTCTTATGCTCTTGCCAAAGAAGCCTCTCTAAAAATAAAAGAAACGTCTTACATAAATACGACATCTGCAATTTTAGGTGAATTTATGCATGGACATGTTGCAGTTTTGAACAACAAAAATGAAGTCCTTGTTTATATTTTAAATGACAATCTTACTTACACTGCAACTAAAAACTTAAATAAAATAAAAGAAAGTTACAATCCTCCGATTTGCGTTATCGGTAATCGTACAAATCAAGTAAAATCAACATATAATATAAATATTGATTGCGATAAACCAATTGTAAAAACATTCTGTATTGCTGTAATAATACAACTTTTGGCTCTAGAAATTGCAATAAAATTACATAGAAATGTTGATAAACCTCATGGTTTGAATAAAGTCGTTAAATAGTTAAATAGCTATCGCCATTTTAGATTGAACAGTATTAATTATATAATCAGCAATTTTATCTTCAATGTGGCAACCAAAATGATTGTTAATTTCTTTGATAAAATAGCAAGGACTTGTAACATTTACTTCAATAATTTTTCCGTCAATGACATCTAAACCTGTCATATAAATTCCCATAGATGTTAATTTCTTCGCTACTGGTTTAAATGCTTCTTTTTCTGAATCTGTTAAAATGGCTTTATGAATATTTTTGTCAGAATGTTCACAGAATTTGAAATCGTTATTGCTTGGAGTTTTTTGAACACAATAATCTAAAACTTCTTCCCCTAAAAATAAAACTCGTTTATCTCCATAAACCGCTTTAGGAATATATTTTTGAACCATTATCATATTTTTACCATTTTGTGTCATTGAATTTATAATTACTGCGGTGTTTTTATCTCCGTGTTTTAAATACATAACACCACCACCAAAACATTGATTTAATGGTTTTAAAATTATTTCGTCATTTTCATTTAAAAATTCGATAATATCAGAAAAGCTTGATGTAACAATATTTTTAGGCATCAAATCATTGAACATAATTGCATGTAATTTTTCATTGAAATTTCTAATTGCAGTTGTGTCATTCATTATTAATGTTTTTTCTCTATCGACAAAATCAAAAACATAAGTTGCGTTGATATAGTCCAAATCAACCGGAGGATCAGGTCTGAACATTACGAGGTTGAAATCTTCAATTTTCTTTTCTGACAAATTTTCTTTATCGTAAAAAATATTGTTATCTTTTACAAAAGATTTATAACAAGAGGTGTAAGCAATTGCAGATTTAAGTTTTAGCATATCAATCGTTGTAATCCAAACATCACAATTTCTTTCGAGCAAGCTTTTAATTATCCAAAAATTGGTTACCAGTTTATTAAACTCAAAATATTTTAACTCTAATCTATCAATTACAAATAAAACTTTCATAAATACCTCTTTTATAATAATCGAAAAAACAGGTCGACTTTCAAATGCCGACCTGTATAATATTTTTATTTAATTTCTGCAGGGTTTAAAATTTGACAAGCTGTATTGCCATAAGCAATAAGGTTAGCAAATCTTTGTAAATCTGCTTGAATTTCAGGATAAGTATTGTAGTGCATAGGAATAACAGTTCTTACACCTAACCATTTTGCGGCCATTGCAGCGTGTTCAACGTCCATTGTGTAATTTCCGCCAATTGGTAAAAGTGCAATTTGTGGAGCATACAATTCTTTAATAGTTTTCATTTCAGAAGATAAACACGTGTCACCTGCGTGATAAATTCTTACACCGTCAATATCAAACAAAATACTTGCAGCATTTCCGCCGTAACTTCCATCTGGTAATGAACTAGAATGGAACGCCGGTAAGAAAACAGCTCTACCCCAAGAATAGTTAATCCAAGAACCAAGTCCGATAGGTTTTACTTTAACTCCTTGAGATTTGCAGTAATTTGCAAGTTCGAAAACAGCAGTAATTTCAATATCTTTTTCTTTTGCAATTTCTATAGCTTCACCCAAATGGTCGCCATGTGCATGAGTTAATAAAATATCTGTAATAGGTTCTTCATGCCAGTTGAAGTTGTCATTAACTGAAACCAATGGGTCAACTAATACAGCTTTATCATCTTTTTTGAATTCAAAAGCACTGTGTCCGATGTATTTTAAATCTACCATATTTAAAGTCCTCTCTACTTTTATGTCCTTATTTATCTATTTCAATTTAGCATAATTTATTATAAAATACAAATATGAAACAATATGACTCCTTAATGAAAAAGTGCATAGAATTAGCAAAACAAGCTCAAGGCGAAACATCTCCAAACCCGCTTGTTGGTTGTGTTGTATTAAATGACTCTGGTGAAATTATTTCAACCGGTTACCACAAAAAATGTGGAGAAAATCATGCAGAACGAGATGCGTTATTAAAACTTGATAATGCAAACAATTGCACATTAGTTGTAAACCTTGAACCTTGTTCTCATTATGGCAAAACTCCACCGTGTGCTGATTTGATTATTAAAAAAGGAGTAAAACGAGTTGTTTATGGAATGAAAGATGTTAACCCGATTGTTGCAGGAAATGGCTTAAAAAAACTGATTGATGCAGAAATTGAAGTTATTGGACCGGTTTTAGAAGATGAATGTAAAAAATTAAACGAAATTTTTATAAAAAATCAAGTTGAGCACAAAACATTTGTTGCACTAAAAGCAGCAACAACAATAGATGGAAAAATTGCAACTTCAACAAACGATTCAAAATGGATAACTTCAAATTCTGCAAGAGTTGAAGTCCGAAATATCAGAAAACGATATGATGCAATTCTTACATCATCTTCAACTGTTTTGACCGATAATCCGACAATGGAACATAAATGCAAAGTTATTTTAGATAGGAAATTAAAAACAAATCCGCAAATGACAATTTATAAACAAGGAAAAATTTTAGTGTTTCATTCGTTGAAAAATCAATCAAATTTAGCAAATGATAATATTCAATATATTTATGCTCCAACTCTAAATAATGGACTTGATATAGAATTTATTTTAGACAAATTGTATGAACTTGGCATTACGAGTGTTTTGGTTGAAGCTGGGGGAAAATTAAACGGAAGTTTTTTACCTTATGTTGATAGGCTTTATCATTTCGTTGCCCCGAAAATTCTGGGTGATAATAATGGAAAGTCTTGTTTTTATGGAAAAGATGTAGAAAGAATATCAAATTGCACAAATCTAAAATTTGACAGTGTTGAGTTTTTCCCTCCCGATATTCTTGTAAATTATGTAAAAGTATGACGAAATGAAATTCTTTGCTAAAATTCTTGGTTATACTTTAAAATTTGAGAAAGAATTAAAAGAATAAAATAGGCAAAAAAAAACCCTTTCTTTCGAAAGAGTTTGGAATTTTTTTCAATTCCTCGTGTGTAGAAGGTTAGTGTGTAGTAGGTAGTGTATAATTTATGTCTCGTGTTTATTTAATCTTTTTTATTGTTTGCTTATCGCTTACATTTATATAAAGTATTTTTAGAGTATATAATTGCTATATCTTTTTTATTTTGTTACAAAACTTAATGTTTTGATTTTTAAGGAGAACGAATAAAGGGAACAAATGTGATTACACGGCAATAAGATTTTTATAATCGTCATATTAGATAACAGCACATGAGCGTAGGGTAAAATATTTAAGTATGAGTTGTTTAATGCGAGTACAAATAGCCAACAGGGGTTCGGGGGCTTTGCTCTTGATAACTCGAGCTATTTGGTCAATTTTTTTTTTTAGAATATTTTCCAATTTTACAATTGTTGGTAATAAAGCTACGTGTGTAGCACCTTTTTGCATCAAAATCAAAAAGAAAAAGCTAACAAGGAATAGCAAAAAGAGAACCTTATTGCTAAGATTCTCCCTTTGTTTATTTAATGTTATCCATTATTAGGTTATATAAGTTCTTTTAAGTTTGGTAGGGTGTCGATGTCGCCAAAAGTTCTTTCAAAAGTTGCTTTGCCGGCCCCATCAAATGTTGCTTCTCGTTGGTATAGACCGCTAAGTCTTTCTCCATTTGGTTTTGTCCAACTTGAAGTTTCAAATTCATCAAAAGTTGCAATTTTATTACCTTTTGATTTGTCAATATTTCTTGTTAACCAGAATTCTTCGCCATTTGCTTTTTCATAGTTTTGAGCGACTTCAATTTTTTTACCATTTTTACTTTTTGTTACGGCAATTCTGATTTTGTTCCCGATTTTATCAATAAATCTTTTAACTACTGATCTGAATTTGTCATCTGATTTCAAATCTGTAAGGTCAGAGTATTCTCTAGCTAAACCTGTACGAAAATCTCTAACTTTTACCATTGCACCTTGAATATCATTGTTAACAGATTTTAATCTGATTTCTTGTAATGGATTTCCATCTTTTGTCATTGTTGTAATAATTCTAGTTCCTTTATCCATTTTTTGGAATATTTGAGAACCTGATGAAGTGTATCCTGTTAGTTTTCCAATATTTAAAGCCATATAAAATACCTACTTTCTACATTATTGTTTTTGGTTTAAAAGTCGTAAATCTTTATTTTTGCTAAGAATATTAATTTTAATTTACAAACCTTAATTATTTCTTAATTATTTAACTGGTTAGTCCACTTGATTAGTTTTTTTGTTGATGATAATATCGGCATGTTATGTAGTAGTAAATGTTACACAATAAGAAGGAGTAAAAACTTATGGTAAACGTAGCAATTAACGGTTTTGGTAGAATCGGCCGTAACACATTAAGAGCCGCTATCAAAGAAGGTATTTTTGACAAAATTAATTATGTAGCAATCAACGATCCAGGTTTAAAACCTGAAGATGCTGCTAGAATCTTCAAATATGATTCAGTTATGGGTAAATTCGAAGGTACAGTAGAAGCTTACGATGAAGGTATTATCGTTAATGGTAAAAAAATCAAATTCTTCGCTGAAAAAGATCCAGCTCAATTACCTTGGAAAGATTTAGGTGTTGAAGTTGTTGTTGAATCAACTGGTTTCTTCACAGATGCTGAAAAAGCTAAAGCTCACATCGCAGCTGGTGCTAAAAAAGTTATCATCTCAGCTCCTGCTAAAAACGAAGATAAAACTATCGTTTTAGGTGTTAACGAAAAAGAATATGATCCAGCTAAACACAATGTTATTTCTATGGCATCTTGTACAACTAACTGCTTAGCTCCAGTAGCTAAAGTTATCTTAGAAAAATTCGGTATCGTTAAAGGTTTGATGACAACTGTTCACTCATACACTGGCGACCAAAGAATCTTAGATGCTGGTCACAAAGATCCTCGTAGAGCTAGAGCTGGTGCTTTAAACATCGTTCCTACAAAAACTGGTGCTGCTAAAGCTGTTGCTTTGGTTATCCCTGAATTAAAAGGAAAATTAGATGGTTTCGCTATGAGAGTTCCTACTCCAGACGTTTCTATCGTTGATGTTGTTTTCGAAACAGAAAAGAAAGTTACTGTTGAAGAAGTTAACGCTGCTTTAAAAGAAGCTGCTGATGGTCACGTATTGTGCTATTCAGATGAACCATTAGTTTCAACTGACTACATTGGTTCTCACCAATCTTCAACTGTTGACTCATTATTAACAAGAGTTATGGGTGACAACATGGTTAAAGTTATTTCTTGGTATGATAACGAATGTGGTTATTCTACAAGATTAGCTGAAACTACATTGATGGTTGCTGAAAAATTATAATTTTTATAATTTTTTAATAAACTTGAAAACGGGCTTAAACAATTTGTTTAAGCCCGTTTTTTATACTGTAATAAATGCATAAAATACGTAGGTCAAATCACCTACGTAAAAATACGGACTTTTCAAATATTGAAAAATATCTTATAATATATTTGTAATCGGTTAAGGTTCAAGCTCGGGAACAATAAAAGTTCCTAAAAGGATTTCCTTTTTGATGGTAAAGCTGTTTGCCGGTGATGGGTGTAACTATTACCATGGATAGTCCTTGGCTATCGTCCAACCATCGGTGATAATTAGTGCTGCACAGTATAATCCTCGACTCTCCTTGTTACAGGCATAACGAAGACAGGTCGTATTCTTCAGGTAATCTCTTCCTGGGTTCCCATTTATAGGGGGTGTGCATTCTGACGTTTTATATTTCCCTACTGGTATTAGTCCATATTCATTTGAAATAACGAAGTAAAAAGCATCTCTCCCCAATTTGTTAGGTTTTGTCTTTGCTCCATTTATGTCAATTAGTATGCCTCTTCTATTTTTAAAGTCATTGGAAGCCCCTTTAAGTGTCAATATTTGAACACCATTTAATAGTACAAATGAAGTACTGTCATTAGTAAGGATAGCAAGTCCTGTTTCTTTTTCCCCTGATGTTTCCTTGTAGGGTGTTGATTTCGTAACTTTCCAATCTTCTTCTGAGCCTTTTAAATATTTTGCTAAATATTTGTCAAACCAGTTAGCACCATCCAAATCCCAGCCAGATAACTCTCCATTATCATACTCAGACATTTTTATTGCTTGTGCAAGTTGTGAATATGTTTCTTTTAATTTTACGACTGTTTGTTGTTTTTGATAATTTGAAATTAGTGTAGGAATAGTCATTGCTGCAACAATTCCAATTATGCCAAGAGTAATCAGTATCTCTGCTAAAGTAAAGGCATATTCCTTTTTAGAAAATTTTGTAAATGTTTTTTCCATTCTTTAATCTAATAGCTCCTTAATTAAATAGTCGTAAACATCTATTTTATTTCATAATTATGTCATATATGTTGATATATGTCAATATTAATATCTAATAATTAAATAAAAATAGTCAAAAACTTCCTGTAAAAATATAATAATAACCGCTATCATATTAAAAAGGACATAAATGTGGATAAAAAGATATTATTAGGTCAACGAATTAGAGAGTTAAGAAAGGAAAGAGGATATACTCAGGATTTTCTTTCTGAAAAATTAAATATTGAACCCCGTCAACTTAGTAAACTTGAAACGGGTAAACACTATCCATCTTTTGAAACAATAATTGCTCTTTTAAATACTTTTGATTTGAAATTTGAAGAATTAATTGACTTTGACCATTTAGATTTAACAAAAGATTTAAAACAAGAACTCATAAAAAATATTGATAAATTAAATGATTCGAATTTAATTATGGCATATAAAATTGTCAGATGTTTATTAAATTAATTTATTTAACTCTTGAAAATACTTCAACATCAATATCATCAAATGTATTTGTGTTGAAATAAGCACAAGAAGCAACCATAGCAGCATTATCTGTGCAATATTTCATTGCTGGTGCGTTAACTCTATAACCGTCTTTTTCCAAGTCAAAAACTTTCTTTCTGATTTCAGAATTAGCAGCAACTCCACCTGCAATGACAACTTGGTTATAGCCTCGTTTTTCGACTGCTTTTCTTAATTTTTTAACCAAAGTTTTTGAAACATCTTCTTGAAAACTTGCACAAATATCTTGAACAATATTTTCTGGAAGTTCAGGATTTTCATCATTACAATACTCAGCTTTTAAGGATTTAACTAATCGTAAAACCGCCGTTTTAAGTCCACTGAAACTGAAATTGTAGCCGTCAACTTTTCCCTCCGGCAATTGGTATGCTTTAGGATTCCCTAATTGCGCCAACTTATCTAGTCTTGGACCTCCTGGGTAAGGCAAACCGATAAGTCTTGCCACTTTATCATAAGCCTCTCCAACTGCATCATCAATTGTTTCACCTAAGATTGTTTGTTTTGAATAAGATTCAACATCAATAATTTGAGTATGTCCACCACTTACAAGCAAAGCCATGAAAGGAGGTTTGATGTCTGTGTCAATATAATTAGCGCAAAGGTGTGCATTCAAGTGGTTAACCCCAATGAAAGGTTTGTCATGTACTAAAGCTAAAGTTTTAGCAGCATTAAGTCCAACAAGTAAACACCCTACTAGTCCTGGACCAACTGTTCCGGCAAATGCTGTTATTTGTTCCGGTTTCAAACCTGATTGATCAAATGCTTCTTGAACAATAATATTTATTGCGTCCATGTGTTCTCTTGCAGCAATCTCTGGTATTACACCTCCAAATTTTGCGTGAGTTTTGATTTGTGAAGCAACAACATTTGCAATGACTTCTCTACCATTTTTGACAATTGCACAAGCTGTTTCATCACAACTTGATTCAATTGCCATAATATAATTATCGTATCCGGAATCCGGACCAATCTTGACTGTCTTTTCGCTAAATAAAGTTTTCTTTTCCATACAATTATTCTACTACAAAGGCTAAAATTATGGTAGTTTGTCAAAATATGTTTCATCTTGAACGGCATAATACGTACAACCTAACCCATTATACCCACTTGTTGAACTTTTCGAACAATATCCTTCTCTGGAAAAATATGTTCCATCTGCACCCATTGGTACAAGTTCATAACCTCCAGTTTTCTCAGATTCTTTAAGTCCAAAAGTAAAAACATCATGCCCCAATGCATTTGGTTTTCCACTTTTACCATTAATGTCGATTGTGATTAAATAAGTTCCCCACGAATCAATATTCATATCAATTATTATCAGCATATTATTTGGAAGATAAAATTGAAAATCATCAAATGCATTTGTTTGCACATATTTTGAATTCTTAGCATAATTTGTGTATTTGTAATCTCTATTCGTGACAGAAACGGAGTTATTATCATCTTTTTCTGTTCTTCCAATACAGTGTGTTGAATTTTTATCTTTATCGTTGCACAATGTTGCACCTTTGAAATAATTCATAAAATTTTTAGCTGATTCTGCAGATTGAATTTGCCAACCATCATCGTTTGCCATTTTGACTGCTTGAGATAAAATGGCATATCCCTCTTTGAACTGAGATTTAAGTTTTATATGATTAATCTTTGCCATAAGTGTAGGAATAGTCATTGCTGCAACTACTCCAATTACACCAAGGGTGATTAATACCTCTGCCAATGTAAATGCACATTTACGAGTGAAAGGTGAATGGTGTGAGGTGAATAGGTCTATATGTTGATAAGTGGATAAGTCTGTAAGTGATTTCATTTTATTTTTCTTTTTAATCATTGTTCCCTCAGAATGACGTTGTTTATTCCTCGTAAAGACATGTTTCTTGTTGTTCATGTTTCTCCTTATCTCTTATTAAATCATGATAATATCAGTATTTTATAAAAGTATATTATATTTCATAAATTTTGTAAAGTGATTATATATATAAAGACATGGAGATATAATAGATGAAGAAAAAACTTTCTCGCTCTGGTAGTGGTTGGGCTTTATTTATGCCAAAAACACTTCTTGAACTTATTGATGTAAATCCTGAAGAAGATATGTTGAAAATTCAAGTTGAAAATAGCACTATAAAAATTACTAAAGCTGAAAATAATGATGAAGACAAATAAAAACAACAACCAATTATTGATTGTTGTTTTTGATAAATTTTAAATTTGATTTTACCTTGCATAAATTGCATTTTTATCGACATCTAGCTCAGACGGTTTGTAATTTTTTAGATAATCAATTGCATCTTGCGGAGTTTGAGCTATATAATAAATTCTTCTCATATTTTTATTCGCAAATTTTTCTTCTATTATCTCTTCAAAAAATTCATTCAATTTATCATAAAAACCGTTAGTGTTTAATATGATTATTGGCTTTTTGTTATATCCAAGTTGCTTTTGAACAATCATTTCAGAAATTTCTTCCAATGTTCCAAAACCTCCGGCTAATGTAATCACTGCATCAGAAATTTCATCAATCTTAGCTTTTCTTTCTCTCATACCAGCTGTAATTATAAATTCATCACAACCTTTTGTGAAAACTCCCATGTTGTGAAGTTTTTCAGGCATTACACCTGTAACTTTCCCGCCAAATTCTTTAACTTGTGATGCGCAAGCCCACATCAAACCCAAATTACTTCCACCGTAAACAATGTCATAACCGTTTTGTCCAAGAAGTTTTCCGAGTTCTTTCGCATCTTTATAATAAACTTCATTTAAAAAGTTTGAAGATGAAGCGAATACGCAAACTCTTTTTACGTCATTATTATTCATTAAATTCTCCGCCTATTCTATAGTAATATGAGCAAGAAACACCAGTACCGTGTTCTGAACAATCATTTTTTAAATCTTTTATATCCCAACCGGATCCGATAGGTGTTATCTTCCCATCTGTATAGATATTTATGCCATAAATGTCTTTTCCCCAAGTGTTGGGGCCTTTTTTACCATTCATATCAAACATCATAATAAATCCTGGGTGGTAAGCATCTTTGTCTTTGATATCTTTGATGCCGACAACAGTTCCACTCTTGGTGTTGTACAAGTTATCAAAGAAATATAAGTCGTATGATTGAATCTTTGAGCCATTCATATAGTATTGAGGATATTTTGCAGCTTCATCTTCACTATTAATTCTAAGATATGGTTTAACCAACTTTAGCATCAGTTTTTCTCTTTCAGCATTTGTTTTTGCATTATGAAAACTCTTTATAATATTTGCATCAGCCTGAGCACTCATAGCTGTAAATGTGTAGTCGACTTTGTTATAAGTGTCATTCCATTTTGTTATATAAGTTGCTTCTTTTGATGTTATAAATGATGATGGTAAAAGAAGTAGTATTATTCCAAACACAACAAATATTGTAATTGAGTATTCAATTTTCCAAAAGCGTTTTCTCATGGTTATTCCTTATGCCATATCTATACGTTTTTTTTCTTCTACAAGTTTGTGGTAAACCCATTCTGGAATGAAGTTTTTACCCAATATAATTTGACCGTTCATAATATTCGGAGTATGAAAATCAGAGCCTCCTGTTACTATCAAACCAAGGTTTTCAGCCATTGATGAGAAATATTCAACACACGCAGGAGAATGTTTTCTGTGGTAAGCTTCAATTCCTCTCAAACCATAATTCATAAGTTCTTTAATCAATGGTTCAGCAATATCCAAGTCGTGCGGGTGGGCAATAACAGGTACTCCGCCTGCATCATAGATAATTTCAACTGCATCAAATGGTGAAACGGTTTTTCTTTGAACATAAACAGGCGAATCATCATGGATATATTTTGCATAAGCATCCATAACGTTTGCCGTTCCTCCTGCCGCAGTAATTGCTCTTGCAATATGTGGGCGTCCTATACTTCCGCCCTCTGCAACAAGTTTTTTAATATCTTCAAATTTAATTTTTATGCCTTCTTTTTTGGCAAGAAGTGCAATGATTTCTTTTGTTTGTTTAATTCGGGCTTGTTGTTGAGCTTTTAAAAGTTCAACAAAGTCTTTATCTTCCGTGTTCATAAAATAGCCCAAAATATGGACTTCATTGTTTTTATACAGAGTATTGATTTCTACACCTTTGATTATTTCAATCTTGTTTTCAAGGTGATTGTCTTTGATATGTTTTTTGGCGACATCATAAGCTAAAACATTATCGTGATCGGTTATAGCTATTGCTTGCAACCCGACATCAATTGCTGTATCCACAATCTTTTCCGGCGAAAATACACCGTCAGAATAGTATGTGTGAATATGTAAATCAGTCTTCATGTTCACTTTCCTTTTCTATATTATCTCTACTACAAAAAATTCTGTTTATTGAGATGGCATATCCATTGCGGGAATCAATTTCGACTTCTACCGCATTAATTTGTGTGGTCTTGCCCTCTGCTACTTCATAACGTTCAGGAATACATGTCAAAAATCTATTGAGCGATGTTTGATATTCCATACCTATCACTCCATCTGATGCTCCGCAAAATCCTGCATCTGTGATGTATCCCATGTTATTTATAATACTATTATCTGCAGTTTGTACATGAGTATGCGTACCGAAAAATGCGCTAGCACCTAACTCTGAACAAAATCTGCCAAAACAAATCTTTTCTGCTGTTGCTTCTGCATGAAAATCAATAACGACAATCGGTGTAATTTCCTTTATTCGTTGAATTTCTTCTCTAACTATTTCCCATGGAGAATCAACAAGGTTCATAAAAACACGACCTAAAACATTTATAACTCCAATTTTAAAATCGCCCATATCAAAAATTCGACTTCCTACCCCTTTTGTTCCGTTCGGGTAATTGATAGGTCTAAGAAGTTTGTCTGCAGAATCGATGTAGTTATTTATATCTTTTTTATCCCAAATATGGTTTCCGCAAGTCATACAATTTATTCCGTATTCAATGAATTCATTGTAGTTTTTTTCGGTTAAACCAAAACCATGTGATGCATTTTCAATATTTGCAATAATAAAATCATAATTTTTGAAGGTATCATTTGTTTGCAAAAAATCTTTAACCGCATTTCTTCCCGGTTTGCCTACAATATCTCCAAAAAATATGATTTTTATTATATTATTTTCTGACATTTTATTATTCCCAAATATTTACAAGGAACAAGGCACTAATTAGATAGTGCCTTATTCACTTTAATTTTATTTTGCAATTTCTGTTGTTCTGAATTCTCTAACAACTGTTACTCTGATTTGTCCAGGATAATCAAGTTCATTTTCAATTCTCTTAGCAACATCTCTTGCCAATTTGCCGGAAGCTAAATCATCAAACATTTCAGCTTGAACAATTATTCTAACTTCACGACCGGCTTGAACCGCAAATGATTGTTTAATACCCTCGTAACTGTTTACAATTTCTTCAATCTTTTGCAAACGTTTGATATAAATTTCAAGAGTATCACGTCTTGCTCCCGGTCTGCCTGCTGAAATTGCATCTGCAACTTTTACAAGAACGGCTTCAATAGTGTTTGCTACAACATCATCATGGTGAGCTTCAATTGCGTGAATAACTTCAGGTTTTTCTCCATATCTTGTTGCAAGCTCAACACCAAGCTGAATATGTGTTCCTTCTTGAGTTTGGTCAACGGCTTTACCAATATCATGTAAAAGCCCCGCTCTTTTGGCGATTTTTTCATTCGCACCAAGTTCAGCAGCTAACATGCCTGCAATGTGTCCAACTTCTAATGAATGTTTCAAAACATTTTGACCGTAACTTGTTCTATAATACAAACGACCAAGTGTTTTAATAAGCTCTTTATTCAAGCCCATAACACCCATCTCAAGTGCTGCATTTTCACCCTCAGACCAAATCTTTTTATCAATTTCATCTCTAGCTTTTTCAACCATTTCTTCAATTCTTACAGGGTGAATACGACCATCAACAATAAGTTTTTCTAATGCAAGTTTTGCAATTTCACGTCTTACGGGGTCAAAACTTGATAATACAACAGCTTCCGGAGTATCATCAATAATCAAATCAACGCCTGTTAGAGTTTCTAAGGCTCTGATATTTCTACCCTCACGTCCAATGATACGACCTTTCATTTCGTCATTTGGAAGAGCTACAACTGAAACGGTCGTTTCAACAACTTGTTCAATCATACATCTTTGCATTGTTGTTGATAGAATTTCTTTTGATTTTTCTAATGCGGTTTCCTTAATTTTTGCTTCGTTCTCACGAATTAACTGCATTTGTTCTTGTGCTAAGTCATTTTTTAGTTGCTCTAGAAGAGTTCTTTTTGCATCTTCTGTTGACATTCCTGAAATCCGTTCAAGTTCTTCCGTTTGTTTTTGAACAAGTTCTGCAAGGTAATCTTCTTTTTCTAAAAGTTGATCCATTTTTCTTTGAACTTGCAAATCTTTTTCGGTGTATTCTTGAATTTTATCTTCAAGCATATCCTCTCTTTTTGCTAGTTTTTGTTCTTGTCTTGCAATCTCTTGTCTGCGTTCTCTTTCCTCTTCGTTAAGTTGTTCTCTGTCTTCTTGAAGTTCCTCTACTGCTTTGATTTTGGCTTCTTTGTAAAGGATTTTTTCTCTTTCATTGAGCGCTTTTTTGTCTTTTTCAATAGAATCTAAAGCATTTTTTACTTTGCTCTTTTGAACAATTAGAATAATTAGCATGACAACTACTGCCATTACCGCAACAGCTGCAATAACTAATAACAAGGTTTTTGCTTCCATAAAGTTTTTACCTTATCCTTTTCTATTTTTTTTATAATACACGCAATCTCGGGTACATGTATCCTACCCGAACGTTTTTATTCTGTTTTTTATGTCTAAATAAAATCTTATTGCATATATTTCCAAAAAATATTTCCTACTACATCTGGTCACATGATATCATGTAATTTGATTTTTGTATAGTCGTATATTTTGATGATTTTTATAAATTTATTTTTTATTTTGAACTAACCCAGGGTCAGAATATGAACCGGTTGTAAGTTTGATGAATTTATAAGTTGCAGCAGGCAGAACACCGGCAAGTAAAAAACTTGAAATCCCTACATTTGCTAAAATATTTGCGCTTTTCACAAATTTAGCTTTTCTTGCAAAATTTTCTATATTTTTGGCTTGTTTTGCTTTTGCAATAAAGTTTTTAAATTCGTTTCTAAATCTACCCAAATCTTTAATATCAACAAATTTTCTCGGGTCTCGATATCCCGATTTTAAATAACTAACTTTTCCTGTTTTTTGTGCAAATTTTGAAAATAAAGTTTGAGGTTTGTCATCAATAAAATCGATTAAATCTTTTTCTGTATTAGATTTTGGTAGTTCAACCTTATTATTTTTTATTGCGTTAATAAATTCCTTATCTGCTAAAATTTTAGGGTCTAAATTAACATTTATATTGAATAATTTATTTGCTAATTTATCTAAACCTTTTGCAATATAAATAGGAGTTACAAAATTCAAAATCATTGAACCAATCATTCTAAAAGCGTTAGCCCAAGCTTCTTCTTTATTTCTTGAGGTTGAAACTCTTCCAACAGTTAAACCTCCATCAGAAATTGCCATTTTATCAACAGTTCTTAAATTTGCAATTTGAGAAGTAAAACCGCCGGTAAAAGAGATAGTGTTTTGGAATTCTGTTTTTTGTGAAGTTTTTTTCTCTCTGATTTTTTTAGTCAGTGCAAAATTCAATTTTGGAAGTACAAATCCCATAACAAAAGTCGGGATAATTGTTGCCGCACAGAATTTTTTTGTCAAAAGTTTTTCAAAACTTCCTTTATTATTTTTTACTTTAATCAAATCTTGAACTGCATCTTGCACATCTTTTGTTTGAATATTTTTGAATTTATTTATATTATATTCAATTCCCTGATAAGTCTCTTTATTTTTTTCTGTTTTAAACAAATTCAAATTAACAATCGGATTAAATCCTTTTTTAGAAATAAATTTATTGGCAAAATATTCAACCATTGGGATTCCGCCAAGCCAAATTCCAGATGTTGCGTACTCATCTATAATTTTTTCTCTAGTTGCATCGTTGGCAATTTCTTTTGATTCTTTAAGATTTTCTTTTCTTGCAATAAGAATTTTTGATGGAGCTTCAATGCAACAATCTCTTACAAGTAGTGGGTAAATGCTGCTATTATTACCAATAGCTGAAATTATATTTGTAATTATCATAAATTTTTCCTCAATTCTTTACTAAAAAACAACTTCTATTCGCTTTTGGGGTTCCTGAAGAAGTTGTTAAAAGAATTGAAATTATTTTATATTTACAAGCGCATCACCAATTCTACAACCTCTTCAGGTCGATATGAATATGATGTTGATGATGTTTTTGTAAATAATTTTTCATAATTTTTCTCTGTACTTGTCTATTATATGGATAAATATTTTAAAAAGTCAAATGACTTAGTGAAAAGTGAATGCTCCGTTACAAATTTACTATCAATAAATAATTATTCAAGATTTTGATTATCTATTTCTGCGATACTATCTGCTTTTGCTGCACGTTTTTTATTTGCACAATGGTCAAGAGTTCTTCCTATTAACAAATCAATAACAACCGCATTTGCAATACCTAAACCCACTAAAATAGATTTAGCTTTAGGAGGTAATTCAATTTTTGCAAATTTTTCTGCCGTTTTAGTAAACATTTGAACACTTGAAAACGCATTAGCAAGTCCAATTGCTTTAGTATTCTTTGTTAATTTTGGAACAATATAAGGAGCAGAAGTCGTTGCAAGGGTATAAGCAAGTAAAGTTGAAGTGTTTGCATTTGTTGCTTTGTAAGAATTTCCATTTTTACTTTTTGCATCATATCCAAAAGGACTTAATTTTGATATATTCATTTGTCACTCCTAAAATTTTTCTTATTTTTATAATAACCGTAAATATAATTTATTGCTATTTTAAAGAGTTTCTTTAAGAATTTTTAACTTTTCTTCTCTATCTGTCATAAATAGAATTGTTTTATCTTTTGAAGTTTCACCTTTTAGAATTTTTATAGATGTCTTTGGAATCTTAAAATTCTTAGACAAAAATTCAACAAGAGCCTTGTTCGCCTTTCCATCGATTGGTAATGCCGTTATCTTAATTTTTGTAATTTCGCCATCTCTGATTATCTCGTTTTTCTTTGCATTTGGAGATATTCGGATTGTTGCAATTATTCCGTCATTTGTTTCTTTTAGCATATCCAGATTGTAGCATAAATAGACATCTAATATCTTTATATGAAATTTTTAAATTCCTCTTGCTAATTAATATTATAATCTGTATCATAAGTCTATTATGTCAGATTTAGAAACTTTTAAAGAAATTAAAGAATTATTGATTGCTCAAAAGCATTCACAAGAAGATATTGAGCAGGTTGAAAAGGCTTATAGATTTGCGAAAAAGCTTCACGATGGTCAATTTAGGGCATCTGGAGAACCTTATATTATTCACCCAGTTGAAGTGGCAAAAATTCTTGCAGGTCTTGAGGTTGACACTCATACATTGATTGCGGCATTTTTGCACGATGTTTTGGAAGATACCGATACTAAGCCGGAAACTATTGAAGAACTTTTTGGTGATGATGTTCTAAACCTTGTTCAAGGTGTTACGAAACTAGGAAAACTGCAGTTCAAATCAAAAGAAGAGCGACAAGCGGAAAACTTTAGACGTTTGTTCATTGCAATGGCAAATGATATCAGGGTTATATTTTTGAAACTCGCTGATAGACTTCATAATATGAGAACGTTGAACTTTATGGAACCTGAAAAGCAAAAGAAAATTGCAAAAGAAACTCTTGACATTTTCGCCCCACTTGCAAACCGTTTAGGTATCTACAAAATTAAGGCTGAATTAGAAGACTTATCACTCCGTTATTTAGAACCTGAAAAGTATTATGAAATTGCACAATTAGTTGCACAAACTAAAGCTGATAGAGAAGAAACAGTTAATCTTTTAATTGATAAAATTTCAAAAGATGTGAAAAAAAATGGTATCAATGCACAAATTACTGGACGTGCAAAACATTATTACAGTATTTATGCAAAAATGAAACGGCAAAATATCGCATTCAATGATTTGTATGATATTACAGCAGTTCGAGTTATTGTTGATACAGTAAAGGAATGTTATGAGGTTTTAGGTTTAATTCACTCACAATTCAAACCTATTCCTGGTCGATTCAAAGATTACATTGCAATGCCAAAAGGTAATATGTACCAATCTTTGCACACATCTGTAATCGGTCCTCGTTCAAAACCTTTGGAAGTTCAAATTAGAACTTGGAAGATGCACCAAGTTGCAGAATATGGTATTGCTGCACACTGGAGATATAAGGAAAAAGGTTCTCAAAAAGCCGATAATGCTTCTGATATGAAATTCTCTTGGATGCATAAACTTGTTGAATATGACAAGGAAATGAAAAATGCAGAAGACTATGTAAAAAGTGTAAAACTAGACTTGTTCTCTGATCAAGTCTTTGCATTCACTCCAAATGGTGATGTTTTAGACTTGCCAAAAGATGCAACTCCTGTTGATTTTTCATACAGGATTCACTCTGATGTAGGCCATAAAACTGTTGGGGCATTAGTTAACGGACGTATTGTTCCTTTAAATACAAAACTTAAAAATGGTGATATTGTTGAAATTTTAACTTCAAAAACCCCTGCTCCTCGTTTAGATTGGCTGACTTTTGTTGTTACCAAACAAGCATCACAAAAAATTAGGCAATGGTTTAAAAAGAATAATCGTGAAGAACATGTTAATATTGGTAAAACTAACCTTGAACATGAACTTACAAAAGCCGTTTTTGATGAATGTTTGAAAAACGGAGAATTTGATAAAGTCGCAAAATCAATGAACTACCAATCTGCAGAAGATTTATTTGCGGCATTAGGTTATGGTGAAACAACTCTGACTAAGGTTGTTAATAAAGTTAGAAAACCTATTGAGAAAAAGCCTGAGGATTCATTCCACGCATCAGGCAGAAAAAATTCTCAAAAAGACATTATTGGATTAGAGGGTTTGTTATATTCATTTGCAAGATGTTGTTCTCCAATTCCGGGAGAACCGATTGTTGGGGTTGTAACAAGAGCCAAAGGTGTCACAGTTCACCGTGTTGATTGCAAGACATTAGAATCTATTCCGCACGAAAGATTGATGGATATTCGTTGGGCTGGAGTTAATACAAACAAAACTTATACAACAACTATTCGTATAGAAACTGCAGAAAAATTAGGTCTGTTGAAAGATGTAATTGCAGCTGTTTCTGATAACAATGCAAATATTGTTAATGCAAATATTAAAACAAAAAATCATGTCGGTATTATTGAATTGGGAATTGAACTTGATAACATTGATACTTTCAAAAAAGTTGTTACCTGTATTCAATCATTACCTGATGTATTTAGTGTTAAACGTATTCAAACATCTTCAAGTATGATTAAAAATTCTTCTGCTAGTAAACCTCAAAAACCTATGAGAAGAAAAAGACCTAAAAAGGAGAACTAACTTATGACTATCCCTGCAGAAACTCTAAATAATTTGTGGCAAGTTTATTATTATATTGCACTATTTTCAACAATACTATTTGTGTTGAAATTACTTATCTTCAACTTATTTGGTGGAGGTAGTGAAGTTTTTGCAGATTTTAATATGGAAATTGATACAGACCCATCATTCAATTTCTTTTCAGTCCAATCGATTTTAGCCTTCTTTATGGGGTTTGGTTGGGCTGGTTATGCCGGATTGAAACAAATCGGTTTTTCTCATTTGATGAGTTTTGTAATGGCTCTTGCAGTTGGTTTTCTTTTTATGGCAGTAACGGCATTATTGTTATTTTCAGTAAAAAAATTAGAAAAAAATATCAAAAAAGACAGAACAACTGCTCTTGGACATATAGGAAAAGCTTACACAAATTTTGAACCAAATGGTTCTGGACAAGTAGAAATAGAAATAAATGGTCAGTTATCCGTAGTAAATGCAACAAATACAAAAGACGAACAAATTAAAGCATTTGAACCTGTAAAGGCAGTAAAAGTTACAGATGATATGATTTATATTGAAAAAGTTTCAAATAAATAGGACATATATAAATAAAAGGAGAGAAAAATGTTCGGATTAATGATTTCTGGCGCTTTGGTGTTAATTGCGATTCTTTCGTTTATCGCAAATCAATACAAAAGATGTCCATCAAACAAAATTATCGTAGTTTATGGTAAAACAGGTGGAACTAAAACCGCAAAATGTGTTCATGGTGGAGGTACATTTATTATCCCGTTGATTCAAGATTTCGGAGTACTTTCACTTGAACCTATGACAACAGATATTGACCTAAAAGGTGCTTTGTCAAAAGGGAATATTCGTGTTGCAGTTCCATCAACATTCACGTTTGGTATTTCAACAGATCCATCTATTATGATTAACGCTGCTGAGCGTTTGTTAGGTTTGACAAAACAAGATGTCATCACTCAAGCAAGTGATATTATCTTAGGTCAATTACGTTTGGCTATTGCGACTTTGACAATTGAAGAAATTAACCAAGATAGAGAAAAATTTTTGGAACAAATTAACGCAAATGTAAATACAGAGCTTAACAAAATTGGTTTGGAAATTATTAACGTTAACATCAAAGATATTACAGATGAATCTGGTTATATTGATGCTATTGGTAAAAAAGCTGCAGCAGAAGCAATCAACAAAGCAAAAGTTGAAGTTGCACAACAAGAAAAACTTGGTGCGGTTGGTGAAGCATCTGCAAACAAGGAAAAAGAGGTTCAAGTCGCAGAACAAACTGCTCAAACATTTATCGGTAAGACAAACGCAGATAGAGAACAACGTATTAAAACTGCGGAACTTGAAGCTCAAGCAGTTGAAGGTGAAAATATTTCAAAAGCAAATATTGCAGAATACAACGCAACTTTAGCCGTTAAACAAGCTGATGCATTTAGAGAAGGTGAAGTTGCGAAAGCAAATGCTCAAAGAGATGTATTATTAGCTCAAAAAGAACAAGAAGAAGCAAAACTTAAAAAAGAAGAACTTGCAAGACAAGAAGTTGAAAAGTTGAAAATTCAAGTTCAAGCTGATGCTGAAGCTGAAAAAGCAAGACGTATTGCACTTGGTGAAGCTGATGCAATCAAGGCTAAATACTTCGCTGAAGCTGAGGGTGTTAAAGCAGTCTTGGAAGCTAAAGCAAAAGGTTATCAAGACCTTGTTAAAATTTCTAATAATAGACCGGAAATTGCTACAAGCTTCTTGATGATTGAAAAAATTGAAAAAATCGTTGAAAAACAAGTTGATGCAATCAAAAATATTAAATTTGATAAAATCACTGTTTGGGACGGTGGTACAGGTACTGCAAATGGATCTACAACAGCAAACTTTATGAAAGATTTGATTAAATCATTACCTGCAATGCACGATTTAGCAAATCAAGCAGGTATTGAACTTCCTCAAATCTTAGGCAAGGTTGAGGGTGCTGATGCTGCAAAATCGGTTGCTCCTGCTGAAACTAAAGATGCTGAGTAATAAAATTAAACTATATTTTTTAAGGGGCGGAATGGTGAAACCATTCCGCCCCTTTTTTTTATTATTTATATAATTTTTCTTGCGAAACAAGGCTTAAAATGGTATTATATATTTATGAATTTTTGGACAAAAGATATTTTAGAAAAAGCATTGCCTGAAGCGAAGTTTCATAATTTTCCTAAAGATTTTTCAGCTAATGGAATTAGAGTTACACATTTAGATTTTGATTTCGGCAACATGGCAATTGTTCGTAAGCCGGAAGAAAAGGTTGGAATTTTAGAATCTTTTTTACCGTCTTTGGGTGATAAAATTTCTGCTTTAGTTTGTAATGATTATAAATATTTTTCAAAATATAATTTACCGATAATTGAAGTTAAAGATGTAAACGATGTTGTTATTCGTATGGCATTTTTTATAAGACGAAATTATTCAGGAACAGTTATTGATATTACGGGTTCATCAGGAAAAACAACTACAACCAGAATGTGTTATGATGTTTTGTCCGATTATGGCGCAAGTTCAAACCTAAACCAAGCAAATACAAATTTTGGGATAGCTTGGAATATGACATTGTATGATGTTGAAGACAAATATTGGGTTAATGAAACATCTTTAGGTGGCGGAATGGATTTGAATTCCGTTTTAACAAAACCTGATATTGCGGTTGTAACAAATATTGCTCCTGTTCACTTGAAGGCAAATCAACCATTAATTAATGTTGCAATTCAAAAATCAAAAATATTCACTGCAATGGATATTGGTAAAACCGCAATTATTTATAACGAAATGGCTTATAAAGATGTAGTTCTTCGAGCTGCTGCTAATAAGTATTTGAAAGTCATAACTTTTGGTGAAAATGAAGAGGCTGATGTTCGAATTTTGACAGGAGATAGAAATTCAATAAATTTATTTGGTAAATTATACAAATATTCTGACAATCCCGTACCAAAGCATATTTTACTTGATGCTGCTATTGTTTTAGCTATTGTTCATACTCTTGGGCTTCCTATTGAACCGGCACTTGAAAAATTGAGGAACTTTAACTCAATTGTCGGAAGAGGACAAGTTACAAGTGGAAATATTGATTCTGATAGAAAAATTACGATGATAGATGAATCTTTTAACGCTAACCCTCTATCTATGAAATTTTCACTTGACGGTTTTAATAAAATGTTTGGTCAAAACAAGAATAAAATGCTTATCTTAGGCGATATGGCAGAGGGTGGACCGGAAACAGTTCAGCAACATTTGGATTTGCTTGAAGAAATCAACAAAATTAAACCAACAAGAGTTTTACTTTGCGGAGAACAAATGAGTGTTCTCTGGGAAAAAGTTAAAGATTTGTATAGCGGTAAATATTATACAAATGTTGAAGACTTACTATCCGAAATTCTAGATTGGGTTGAAGATGATGATTATATATTTATTAAAGCGTCACACTCAATTGAATTGTTCAAAGTCGTTATAAAGTTGAGAGATATGATAAGAGCGAATAATTAATTATCTGCTTTACATTCTTTTCAAATAAAACTATTTGTTGTATAATTTTATTAATATTTTTTATAAGGAGAGAAATATGGGATATAAAATTTTATCAAAAAAAGAAATTTGTCCGAACCAATATGAAATTACTATTGAAGCCCCTTACGTTGTAAGAAATGCTAAAGCAGGACAATTTATTATATTTAGAGTTGAAGAAGAGGGTGAAAGAGTTCCTCTTACAATTGCTGATGTAGATAAAGAAAAAGGTCTTTTGACTATCGTATTTATGGCAGTTGGTTATACAACAAAGAAACTTGCAACATTAGAAGTTGGCGATGAATTGTTAGATATCGTAGGGCCTTTAGGTAAACCAACCGATATCAAAAATTATGGAACAGCAGTTTGTGTTGCCGGTGGTTATGGTGCAGCTCCTTGCTATTTAATTTCAAAAGCATTAAAAGAAGCTGGAAATAAAGTTTACATGATTGCAGGTGCTAGAACTAAAGATTTATTGTTCTGGGAAGATAAAATGAAAGAAGCTTGTACAGAACTTTATTTGACAACTGATGATGGTTCTTATGGTATCAAGGGTTTTGGTACAACTGTTTTGCAAGATATCATTGATAGAGAAAAAGTTGATTATGTAATTGCAGTCGGTCCTATGCCTATGATGAGAGCAGTTGCTAATTTGACAAAAGATAAAGGTATTTACACTGAAGCAAGTATGAACCCAATTATGGTTGATGGTACTGGTATGTGTGGAGCATGCAGAGTTACTGTTGGTGGGGAAACAAAATTTGCTTGTGTTGATGGACCTGATTTTGATGCTCACAAAATTGATTTTGATGAAGTTATCAATAGAACAAGAATTTACAAAGACCAAGAACGTAAACGTTGCGAAAGTTGTAATTTGTTAAAACAAGCAGAAAAAGTGTAGGAGATTAAGAAATATGGGTAAAAATGATATTCCGGTATGTCCTTTAGTTAGTATTGGTTCAGGAATTGATATGGTTTGTAGCCAAACTAAATGTGCTTGGTATGTTCCGAGTGTTCAAAAATGTGCAATGTATTTATTGGCATACAACGCATTGTTAGATGCTAACCAAAAACAAAGAGCTGCTAAACAACAGCAACAACACTAATTTTATTAAATAAATTATGAAAATTGCATTATGTGTAAAACAAGTTCCGGATACCACGGATATCAGGTGGACCGAGAATAATACAATTCAACGTGAAGGTGTTGAAAGTGTTATTAATCCATACGATGTCTATGCTACGGAACTTGCTTTAAAAATAAAATCTAATATTAAAGAAACTGAAATTACAGCATTCACAATGGGACCTAATCAAGCAGAAGATATGTTGCGCAAACTTTTGGCTATCGGTTGTGATAATGGTGTTTTGATTTCGGATAAAAAATTCGCAGGTTCTGATACTTATGCAACAGGTTTGACAATTTCTCGTGCAATCAGAACTGTTTTGCCAAATTTTGATTTAATAGTTTGTGGTCAATTTGCAGTTGATGGTGATACGGCGCAAACCGGACCAAATATTGCAAACTTCTTAGATATTCCACAAGTTACTTATGTAAAAGAATTTGTGAAATATGAGGATAATTCATTAATATTAAAAAGAGAAATGGAAGATGGGATTGAAACTGTCAAAGTTACTCTTCCTGCGTTGATTTGCGTAATGCAAGATACTTTTGAACCGACAAGACCATTGATTAATGGAATTAAATCTGCAAATAAAAAACAAATCAGAGTTTGCTCAATGACGGATATTGGACTAGTTCCAGATAAAACAGGAATTAAGGGTTCTCCAACTTTTGTAAGTAAAGCATTCCGAAATATTTCAACACATAATGCGCAAAAGTTTAAAATGAACAAAGTTGATAGTGTCAACTTGTTAACTGGAAAATTAGAGAAATTAGGAGTTATAAAAAATGCCTAATGAAAATAATTCCGGAATTTTAATATATGCTCAATTAACTAGAGAAAAATACGTTCACACTGTATTTTTTGAGTTATTGTCTAAGGCAAAAGAACTTTCAACAAAATTAAATGGAGTAGAAGTTAATGCAGTGATTTTTACCCCAAAAGGTTTGATAGAGTCATTTAAAGAATCTTTCCAAAATATGGGTGTAAATAAAGTTTACTATTTTGAAGATGAAAAATTCTCTAATTATTCAACAGAATATTATTCAAAGCTGTTAGTTGATTTGGTTGGAGTTATAAAACCGGAGATTTTATTAATCGGAGCGACAAATGAAGGAAGAGATTTAGCACCGAGAGTTTCTAGTGCATTAGGAACAGGTTTAACTGCTGATTGTACAGGTTTAGATATAAATGAGAACGGTAAATTAGCAGCAACTCGTCCAACTTTTGGCGGTCAATTGATGGCAACTATTTTATGTAAAACTTACCCGCAAATGGCTACTGTTAGACCGAATGTGTTTAAAGTTAATGCGGATTGTGAAAAGTTTGAAACAGAATTTGTATCGTGTCCGGTTAATATTTCATATATGACAAATCATGTTGAAATTATTGATTTTAAGAAAACGGTTGATAATGTGTTGAACGATTTGGACTCCGCAGATATTATTGTTGCAGGTGGTAAAGGTTTGAAAAATGAGCAGGGATTCAATTTGCTAAATGAATTTGCACAATCAATCGGAGCCACTGTTGCAGCTACACGTGGTGCGGTAGAAATGGGGCTTGCTCCTGTATCAATTCAAGTAGGACAAACAGGAAAAACCGTACACCCAAAAGTTTATATTGCGTGTGCAATTTCTGGTGCTATTCAGCATACTGTTGGTATGAGTGGTTCTGATTATATAATAGCGATAAATAATGATGAAACAGCTCCGATTTTTGATATTGCAGATTGCGGAATTGTCGGTGATGTATTCGAAATCTTACCTGAATTTATAAGAAATAATCGTTAAAACTTCTCCTTTTTATGTTAAAATAATATGTGCAAAAGTACTTAAAAAAGGGGATATATTATTATGTCAAACAAAGTTGTTATTGGAGCACAATGGGGTGACGAGGGCAAAGCTAAAATTACCGATTTGTTAGCTCAAGATGCTGATTTAATTATCAGATATCAAGGTGGTTGTAACGCAGGACATACTGTTGTTGCGCATGGAAAAACTTTTAAATTTCATTTAATACCATCTGGAATTTTATATAAAGGTAAAACTTGTTTAATTGGTAATGGCACTGTTATTCTTCCTGAATATTTTGAACAAGAAATAGCAGGTTTAAAAGCTGAAAATATTGATTTGTCCGGTTTAAAAGTTAGCCCGCTCGCTACAATTACAATGCCTTGGCATACAGAAGTTGACGGATATTCCGAAGATAATGCTTCAAAAGGCAAAATTGGTACAACTAAAAAAGGTATTGGACCAACTTATACAGATAAAATGCAAAGAATTGCTTTAAAAATTGAAGACTTATATTCTGAAGATGCATTATCTGAAAAATTAGATATTATCTTACCATTAAAAAATAAACAACTAAAAGAAGTTTACGGATTAAAAACTTATACAAAAGAAGAAGTTCTTGAACTATGTAAAAAATATGCTGAAATTTTCAAACCTTATGTTTGTTTTGATTGGCAAGAGATTCTTCAGGACTTTAAACGTAAAGGCAAAACTGTATTATTTGAAGGCGCTCAAGGAGTAATGCTTGATGTTGATTTTGGAACATATCCATTTGTAACAAGTTCAAACCCTGTTGGTGGTGGAGCTTGTACAGGTTCAGGTTATGGTCCAAAAATGATTGATGAAATTATAGGTGTTGCGAAAGCTTATTGTACAAGAGTTGGAGAAGGTCCGTTTGTGACAGAATTAACCGATTCTATGGGCGACAAAATCAGAGAAATCGGGCACGAATTTGGAGTAACAACAGGACGTCCAAGACGTTGTGGTTGGTTTGATGCTGTTACAATGAAATATGCCGCACTTGTAGGAGGTTTAACTTCAATTGCCTTAACTAAAATTGATGTATTTGATTCTTTTGATGAAATAAAATTATGTACCGCATACAAAGATAAACGTAATGGCAAAATTTACAAATCATATCCAACAGATGTATTTATTCATAAATATTTAGAACCGGTTTATGAAAATCACAAAGGTTGGAATGAAGATATTACAGGTATTCGTAAATATGAAGAATTACCACTAAATTGCAGAAAATATTTAGAAAGACTGGAAGAAATTTTAGAAACTCCGATTTCTATTGTTTCAGTTGGTCCAGATAGAGAACAAACTATTTTCAAAAAATAATTTTTAGTAACAAATCGTAAATTAATAAGCAATAAAATCTACTTGTGTGTTTTTATAATATATATACAGGTAGATTTTTTGCATGAAAATTTTTCAAAATTATGTAATAACACAACCAAATATTTCACAGAAAAAATCTGTGCCATTCAAAGCTCTTTCAGACAATCAAGCAAAGGAAGAGATTAAAAACATCTCTAATGTTACGCCTGATTATAATATATCTGCTCCAATGCCTTATAGTTTCGTCGAAGATATAAAATTATCAGATAATTTAAATGCAAAATTATACAAACTCGCAAATGGGCAAAAAGTCATTATTGTACCAAAAGATGGAACAACAGTTGTAAAGACTTATGTGAATACAGGCTCTTTAAATGAACCGGACAAAGTTCGAGGGATAAGTCATTATATTGAACATAATTTGTTTAATGGTTCTGAATCTCTTGGAGATAAAGTCTTTTTTGATGAAGTAAATAAAATGGGTGCGAATACCAATGCATCTACATCATTTTCTGTGACAGATTATTACATAAGTTCAAATTTATTAGATGATAAAGATTTAGAAAATAAAATCAAGCTTCAAGCAGGTATGATTCAATCTCCAAAGTTTTTGTTAGAAAAACTTGATAAAGAAAAAAGAATTGTTGATTCAGAGATAAATATGTGTTTGTCTGACGATAACAATGTTGGCTATACAAAGACATTGAAAAATCTTTTCGGGATTAAATCAACATCAGATGATTTAGTTGCGGGTTCAACAGATAATATTGATGCTCTTACAAGAGATGATGTTGTTAATTATTTCAATAACAATTATTACCCTGCGAATATGGTAACTGTTGTGTCTGGAGAAGTAAATCCAGATGATACAATGAAATTAATTTCAAAATATTTCACATCAAAAAAACAACCGGTGCAAAATAGGCACTATGAAATTTTAACTCCAACAAATAAATCTATTCGGGAAGATTTAATTTCTAAAAAAACTGATAGTTCATCAAGTATATTTTTAGGTTTTGCAGGTCCAGAAAATTCAAATTCAAAAGATAGAGTTCTTATTTCAGCATTAGCAGTTTATCTTTCCTCTTTGGGAAATTCAAAGTTTTCCGATATTGAAAGGAAGTATTCAACTTCTATTGATTTAGATAAAGAACGACTTGGAACTCGTCCAAATGACAAATCCGCTCTAGTTTTCCAAACGGGTGTACCGGAAGAATATACAGAACCAATATTAAAAGACATTTATAATATAATTGCTGATATTTCGCAAAATCCTCCAACAGAAGAAGAAATGACAGCTATCAAATTAAGAATGAAAAAATCTAACCAAGAAATGTTAGAATCTTCCCATTCAATAAATCACAAAGTTGGAATGGCAGCATTGAATAATGATTTAGAATCAATAAGTGATTATGAAAAAATCGTTGATTCTATGACTCCGCAAGATATTGTAAATACTGCAAAAAAATATTTTGATTTAAATAAAGCTGCATTAACAGTTGTACACCCAAATACTTCAACTCCGGAAAAAATAAATAATAACTATAAATCAACAGTTTCAAAAAATAACTCTATAGCTTTTACCGGTACAAACAAAAAAACTCCAATAAATGTTCAAAAGATTAAAGAATATGATTTGCCCAATAATTATAGAGTTATTTTAAATGACACAAGTTCAGATAATGTTCAATATAGATTTATGTTGAGCCAAAAAGATTGGACACCTAAAAAAGCTGCAACTGCTGATGTACTATGTGAAATGCTTCAAAATTGTGGTACAAAAAATGATTCACTCAAAGATGTTCTAAAAAAAATAGACTTGTACGGAATCAGTATGTCAACGAGTGCAAATAATTATGAAATCTCTTTATCAGCTGATTTCCCTACTGAAACTGCTGACAAATCATTAGCTTTGTTTAATGAAATGATTACAAAACCTGACTTTAGCAAAGAAGTTTTTGACAAAGCTATTCAAAATTGTCGTGATAATTATTCAACAGTTGAACCATCTCCGTGGGATAAATTTGACCAAACCGTTTTGAAAGGTTTGCCAGAGGCTTTTACTCTTCAAGACAAAAAAAACAGTTTGAACAATATCACATATAATGATGTAATTGATTTATACAATGAAATATTCAAAAATGGTCAAGGTCAAGTTACTGTGTCTGGTGATTTCACAAAGAATCCTGAACTAAAACAAACCATTTTTAACAATACCGCTTTATACAATAAAGCTCAACCTCGGGATATTTCGCTTGAAAAAACGTATTCTCCTATTGAAAAAACTGAAGTTTTAACCGTGCCTCACTTGAAAAATCAAGCTGATATTGTTGAGGGCTTCAAATTTAAACAAAACGGCAATATAAAAGATTCTGTTTGTTTGTCGTTATTAAATCAAATTTTAGGGGGCTCACCATCATCAAGATTATTCTCTGATTTGAGAGAACAACGTCATTTGGCTTATTCTGTAGCTTCAAATTATGATTTTATTGGCGATACCGGTGTTATGACTTTGACTATTGGTACAACAACTGAAAACCACGAAACCGGTGAAAAAACTTTTGATAATGTAAAAAAATCTATTGACGGTTTTAACGAAAATATCAAAAAAATCTCAACTGAACCAGTTACAAATAAAGAATTAGATGCAGCTAAAAAAGCAATAAAAACATCAATGCTTTCAGCCCTTGAAAAAAATTCTACTAAAACTTCAATTCTTGAAATGAACGCAAAAACACCTTATGATGTTAATTTGATAAACCAAAAACTTGAACTTATAAATCAAATTACACCAGAGGATTTATTACGAGCAGCAAAATATATCTTCAGTTCAAAACCTGTATATTCAATTGCTGCAACTCAAGCTACTCTTGATGCAAATAAAGATTTTCTAAATAGCCTTAGTTAATTTTTAGTTTCAACTATTGCTGATTTAATTTGTTTTATGATATTTTGAACCCCGTCAAATTTTGCCATTTTTGATGCTGCATTTTGAATGGATTCCATTCTAGTTTTATCTTGAACGAGACTATTTATCATGTCAAATAGTTTCTCTGGAGTTGTGTCAGAATTTTCAAGATACAATCCTGCACCATTTTCAACCATATATTTTGCATTTTTTCTTTGGTGATCTTGTGCCGCATAAGGATATGGGATAAAAATTGTTGCAACATTGCTTGCACAAAGTTCTGAAATACTCAATGAACCTGCTCTTGAAATTGCAATATCACAAGCTTTTAGTACTGTTACCATGTCATCAAAATATGGTTGAATAATCAAATTTTGATCCTCTTTGTATTCCGGATAAATTTTTTCAATTTCACTTCTTACGGTGTCAAAATTACGTTTCCCTGTTTGAAAAATAACTTGAATATCTAATTTTTGAGATAAATCTTTAATAATCTTTACTGCGGATTCGTTTATTGTTTTAGCGCCTTGTGAACCGCCCATAATACAAAGAGTTAATTTATCGCTAAGTCCAAGAGCTTCTTTTGCTTGAAGCTTGGTAAGAGTTTTAAATTTTTCTCTAATTGGGTTTCCATTTACATAACAATTTGAATTTTTCAACTTATTTTTTGCTATTTCAAATGCAATAGAAACGCTTTTTGCGAAAGGGGACAATTCTCTTGTTACAAGTCCAGGGTTTGCGTCACAATCATGCATAACAAATGGTGTATTAGTAACAACACCTGCTAATAATGCCGGAGCTGACACATATCCTCCAGTTCCAAATATCGCATCTGGTTTATACTTATTTATATAAAAAATACATTTTATCCATGCCCCAAACATTTGAAATGCCCACTTGATTAGGGTAAAATTCAATTTTCTTGGCATTCCGGAAGATATAACCGGCAAAAACTTATAATTTTTGTCTTTTACAATACTTGCTTCTAAATTATTTGGATTCCCTATATAAAAAATTTGTTCAGTATCTTCCTCTTTTAGCAATGCATCAGCAACCGCAACAGCCGGATAAATATGTCCGCCCGTTCCTCCTCCTGTGATAAAATAAGTTTTTTTATTGCTCATTTTCAGTCCTTATTCTCTTAATTCTTTGTTTTGATATATTTAATAAAATTCCAACCATTGCAAGTGATACAATAATTGATGTTCCGCCATAGCTGATAAATGGAAGAGTTACACCTGTAACCGGAAAGAATGAACTAGCAACAGACATATTCAAAAATGCTTGGAATCCAAAAATAACAGTTATTCCGATTGCCAACAACTTTCCATACATGTCAGGACATCTTTTGGCTATTCTCAATCCTCTATAAACAAGTACGGTAAACAACCCAATTATAAATAAACAACCTAAATATCCGAATTCTTCCCCAATAATTGCAAAAATAAAGTCGGTATGACATTCTGGCAAATATGCAAGTTTTTGAATTGACCCGCCATAACCTGTTCCGATAAATCCGCCAGACGCAAACGCAATCAATGATTGAATAATATTATAACCTTTCCCTAGTGCGTCACTTCCAGGATTTAACCATACATTGATACGGTCCATTTGATAACCTTGTAGTAGTTTTGGCAAATAGAATAATGCCCCAACAAAGCCTAATCCTCCTAAAAGAGCGATAAACTTCAACGAACCTCGAGCTGCAATATACAACACAAATGATGTGGTTAACAGGATAATAACCATACTAAGGTTTGGTTGTTTATAAATTATTCCTAAAAGTAATAGAATTGGAATAAATGTGCTTGTCCAATTATTAAAATTACGCAAATCTACTTTTTCTTTAAAATTTGAGGCTAAAAGCATACAGAATAAAGGTTTTGCAAGTTCAGACGGCTGCAATTGCATAAATCCTAAATTTATCCATCTTTTAGCACCGTTGATTGTAACTCCGAGTGGTGTGAATTGCAAAACTAACAATAGAATTGCAACTATCCATAAAAATTTTGTATTATATCTTTCAAGTTTTTTATAATCAAATTTGGCAAACCAGCCCATTGCCAAAAATCCAACACCTGCATATAGCATTTGTTTAATTAAGAATGATGCTAAATTTGTCCCCTCTCTCATGCATTTTGGGGCTGTGGCGGAAAAAATTGCCAAAAAACCTATAATAACCAAAAAAGTTACTACAAGTAAAAGTGTTTTATCAGGAGCGGAAAGAATTATATTTTTTTCTTCGTGATGCCCTCTGCGTTTTTCTCTTTCAATTCTGCGATTAGATTTATACTCTTGATAAGACATATTCTTTAAACACTTCTCCCCTGTTTTCATAACTTGTGAACATGTCAAAACTTGAACATGCCGGTGATAACAACGCAACATCTGGTTTTAACTCAATGCATTTATCAATTGCACTTTCAAGTGTTTTTTCTCTAATAATATTGTTAAATCCGTTTTTCTTTAAATTCTCTTCAAATCTGTCTGCCGCTTCTCCTATCAAAATGACTGTTTTAATATGCTTTTTAATAGAATCGCAAAATTCCGTTAAATCAGTATTTTTATCTCTTCCGCCGGCAATTAAAGCAACATCAACATTATTGAATGAATTTATCGCAACAATTGCAGCTTCAGGATTTGTTGCTTTTGAATCATTATAAAAAGTTATACCTTTAAACTCTCTAACTTTTTCAAGTCTGTGTTCAGGTGCTTTGAATTCCATAATTGATTGTTTGATTGTTTCATTATCAATACCTGTCAATTTTGCACAAATAATTGCACACATAATATTTTGATAATTATGTTCCCCAATCAATGGGCATTCAGACAACTTGATTATGCTTTCAGCCTTTCCGTCTTGTTTGTAAATAATTTCGTTATTTTCTTCATAACAACAATTATTCCCAATATTTCCCGCAAACATAAAGACTGTACCTTTAGCCTTTTTAGAAAATTCTAAAAGTTTAGCATCTTTAGCATTCAATACTGAATATTTTGGAGTCTGAGGGTCTAAAAATACTCTGGCTTTAGCTTTGAAGTAGTTCTCTAGTCCTTGGTGCCAATCAATATGATCAGGGGTGAAGTTTGTCCAAACAGAAATAAATGGTTTTAGAGTCGGACTCATTGCAAGTTGGAATGAACTTGCTTCACATACAAAATAATCTAAATTTTCATCAGCCATTGTACAAGGTGGAGTTCCAATGTTTCCACAGGCTTTTGTATTTAATTTTTTGCTTAAAATATGCTCAGTTAGTGCAGTTGTTGTTGTTTTTCCATTTGTACCTGTAATGATAATAAACGGAATATCACTTTCTCTATAAGCTAATTCTAATTCTGAAATTACGGGAATATGTTTAGATTTTAATTTTTGAATAATTTCGCTATGAGGAGGAATTCCAGGGCTGGTAATTGCAAGTTCTGCAATATTTATAAACTCGTCAGAGTGTCCGCCATATTCAGTGTGAATACCTTTATTTTGCAATTCTTTTAGCTGAAATAATTTATCTTCTGAAACATCTTTACTTTCTGTTAAATAAACATCTGCGCCATGTTTTTTTGCAAAATTAGCGGCTGCGATTCCACTTCTGGATAAACCTAAAACTAAAACTTTTTTACCTACAATTCCCATTATAAAATTCCTCTACTGAATAATTCAAAAAGTACAACTGCTATTGTTGATAAAATCAAAGATACAACAGAAAATACAATTACAACTTTCTTTTCATTCCAACCTAAAAGTTCAAAATGGTGATGAATTGGGGCCATTTTGAAAACTCTTTTTCCTGTTGTTTTAAAACTTGTAACTTGAATAATTACGGATAATGTTTCAATAACAAAAACACCACCAATAAATATTAATAAGAATTCAAATTTACCTAAAACAGCTAATGTACCAAGCAAACCACCGATAGCTAAAGATCCGGTATCTCCCATAAATACCTCTGCTTTTGGTTTGTTGTACTTCAAAAATCCTAACAATGCACCCGCAACAGCTGATGAAATAATCGCAAGTTCTGATTCCCCAAGAGAATGAGAAATGATAGCGCAAGCGATAAATGCCGGAACACCACAACCTGCAGCAAGTCCATCTAATCCGTCAGTCAAATTATAAGCATTTGAAGCTCCTGTAATAATAAATACAGCGAAGAACGGATAGAACCATTTTAAATCAAGGACAATGTTTCCGATGGTAAAAGTACAAGCATCAGGGTTTGTTGTTACTAAAAATAATGTTGGTAAAAGTGCAATAGCAATTTGTCTGAATAACTTTCCTCTTGCGGTTAATCCATCATTACCTTTACCTTTGATTTTAATATAATCATCTTGAAAACCTGCAAACGTATAGAATACTAATGTTATTATCGTAATCAATGCTAAAGTTGACATCTTTTGAGCAAGTAACAAAGCAACAACAGAAGCCATAATGATGGCTGCAATGATAAACACGCCACCGGTTGTCGGAGTTCCTTGTTTTTTTGCATGGTTTTCAGGGGCGACATCTTTGATATATTGCCCAATCATTTTTTTCTTTAACATATCAATATAAGGTACACCAAATAGCATACACAAAACCATTCCTAATAAGAATGCGATGGTTATCATTATCATAATTTACATATCCCTCTTCTAATGTTGTCTAAAATTTCTTCAAATTGCATTGAGCGTGAAGCTTTTAAAAATATTGTATTATCTTTATTCAAATTTTCAAGAATGTAACAAGATACATCTTTATTTGATTCAAAATGGTGTACCTCAAATCCATTATTTTCAAGCTCTTTACCAGTTTCTTTCGCCAAATTTCCAACAGTTAAATACTTAACGTTTTTGTTTAACTTTGATAAATATTTCCCGACTTCTTTGTGATATTCAATTTCGTTATCACCAAGCTCTTTCATATCTCCAAGAACAACAACCGGATTTTGGTATAGTTCAACAAATGTTTTAACAGAGGCTTTTACGGATTCTGGATTTGCATTGTAACTGTCATTAATAAATGTAAGTCCTTGAATTTTTTCTTCTTCCCATCTTTTTTCAATTGGACGATAAGAATAAAGACCTTTTTTTATTTCGGCTTTTGAAAGCCCTAATTTTTGTCCAAGTTCAATTGCAGAAAGAGAATTTTCAATATTATATTCTCCCTCTACATTTAATTCATAAATTTCATTTTTATATTCAAATTTAGAATAAGATTTTGTCTGTTCTAAGATATTTACATCATCAAGTGAATAATAAATTTTTTCTCCATTGAAATTTACAAAATGTTTAATTCTATCTTGATTTTTTGCAAATAGAATTCCGTTATTTTTTAAACCTTTTGTAATTTCACATTTCGCTTTTGCAATGTTATCTAAACTTCCAAGGCGTCCAACGTGAGCTGAACCACAGTTTGTAATAATTGCATAATCAGGTTTAAGATGAGTTGAAATCAATTCAATTTCGCCTAAACCTCTCATACCCATTTCAACAATCAAAGCTTGAGTATCATTATCCATACCTAATACTGTCTGACAAAATCCGATTTCATTGTTGTGGTTTGAAAAAGTCTTTTGAGTTTTATATTTTTGACTAACAACACTATAAACAAGTTCTTTTGTAGTTGTTTTTCCCGCACTACCTGTAATTGCAATGGTAATCGGATTGATTTTTTCTCTGAAATATTTTGCAATATCTAAATAAGCATCAAGAGTATTTTCGACTTTCAAAACTAATTCTGCATTATCAAAAAGGTTATCTCCAGTTGTGAAATATGCTTTAGCACCAGATTCAAGAGCTTTACCTATAAATTTTTCACCATCAAAACTTGCACCTTTTAAGGGTAAATAAATATCACTTGATTTAATTGTTCTTGTATCTGTAGAAATAGTATAAGTTAAACTCTTCCCGCTATCTTTTAATACTTTAGCCCCAGTAGCCTTAATTAATTCTTCTTTATTAAACATCATACATTCATGATACTTCAAATAAATTTATTAGACTCACAAAGTTAATAAATATTAAAACGTATTGCGCAATTGTTAGAAATAACTTGACATAGTTTTAAGACTGGTAGATAATAAATGTACGTGATTACTCGGGTCAATCGTTTATAAAACCCCAAAAAGGTTACGAAACCCCAATTGAAAGGAAAAGAAAATGTACGCAATTGTTGAAACTGGCGGAAAACAATACCAAGTAGAAGAAGGCCGCTACGTTGATGTCGAATTATTAGATGGCGAAAAAGACGCAAAAATCGTTTTTGACAAAGTTGTTATGATTGTTAACGGTAAAAAATCTAAAGTAGGTCAACCTTACGTTTCAGGTGCTTCTGCTGAAGGTAAAATCGTTTTGCATGACAAATCTAAAAAGGTTATTGTTTATAAACAAAGACCTAAAAAAGGTTACAGAAAAAAACAAGGCCACAGACAAGGCTTTACAAGAGTTATGATTTCTAAAATCAGAACATCTGCTAAAAAAGCTGCTGCAACAGAAGAATCAGCTGCTGAGTAATGACTAAAAGGCATAGATGCCAAAGTCAGAAATAACGTTAAGAAAACAATAAAGGAGAAATTAAAATGGCACATAAAAAAGGTATGGGATCTACCCGTAACGGCCGTGACTCCGAAGCTAAACGTTTAGGCGTTAAGAAATTCGGCGGAGAAGCTGTTAAAGCAGGTAATATCCTAGTTCGTCAAAGAGGAACTAAAATTCACCCAGGAAACAATGTAGGTATCGGTTCAGATGATACATTATTCGCATTGATTGATGGTAACGTGAAATTTGAATCGCACAGACGTGACAGAAAACAAGTTAGTGTTTATGCTGCTCAATAGTCTGATTTAAAGATTAAGCAAAAAGAGTCTGATATTAATCAGGCTCTTTTTTAATATTATTTATACTTCACAAAATGCTTGTTCTTCAAACGATTTATCAGGAATATAATCCCTATCATTTATCACAAGTTGTGGAATATTTTTCTCGTACTTTGGAACTTCAACATTTGCAAATTTGTTTGCCAAAAATTCAGGTACAACATTCCTTGTAAAACTAGCACCAGAAGATTTGAAACCGTACCCAAAAGAACCAAGTTTTGCTTCATTAGAATCAATATGTGAAGCTGATGTTCCTTGGATATTGTTAATACTTTTAAGCTTGCTTAAATCATTAATACCATTAAAGTCAACCATCTTACTATCTCCGTTTATTATGCTCTCTATACTTTAATAAAGTATTTTGAAAAGTCATAATTTCAGAGAAATGTTTTTTCTTTACAAAAGTTAATACTAAAATTAATTTTCTATCAATTGATACAAGCTAGGAGCTTCTTGAACGCTAACATTTGTTATCGGAACTTTTAACACTTTGGCTTTGACAACTCTATTTGCATATTCAATAGTAATAATATCGTTTTCTTTAATTTGTTTTGCCGGTTTTGCAGGATTATTATTTACCAGAACTCTTCCCATATCGGAAACTTCATTTGCCACCGTTCTTCTTTTTATCAATCTTGATACTTTTAAAAATTTATCTAATCTCATAATATCAGTATTTTATCACATATTTTGATTTCATGATATAATTTTTTTTAAGGGAGAATGTATTTTTTTATGAAAAAGTTTATTTCAATTTTACTAGGATTGTTTTTTGTTTTAACTTCAAAAGTTTATGCTGAAAATATAAAATTTGTTCAAGTTACCGATTCACACCTTGATACAAATTCAGAATATTCACAAAAAGTTCTAAAAAGTGCTGTTGAAGATATAAATAAACAGCAAGATGTTTCATTTGTTGTTTTTACGGGTGATAATATAAACAACCCAACAGAAGACAATTTGCGAGAATTTGTTAAAATTGTAAGTAAATTGAATGTTCCTTATTATGTTGCCCTTGGAAATCATGATGTTTATAAGTCAAAAGACATGTCAAAAGTAAGATATTATGAAATTTTGCGTGAAACAAATCTTTTATATAGACAAAGAACCCCTAATTATGAGTTCAAAAAAAATGGTTTTGTCTTTTTAATTGTAGATGGGGCAAAAGAAGTTATCCCAGGCTCTGTTGGGTATTACAGGCAAGATACCCTTGATTGGTTAGACAAAAAGTTATCTAAAAATCAAGATAAACCGGTTGTTATTTTCCAACATTTTCCAATCGAATATCCTAATGCTTCTGAAAACAGATTAAAAACACATAAAACATATAGAGATGATGAATATAAAGATGTTTTAGCAAACCATGAAAATGTTCTTGCCATTATCTCTGGACATTTTCATGTAAATTATGAAGTTATGAAAAATGGAGTATATCATATTTCATCTCCATCATTATTAGCTATTCCGCAATCATACAAAATTATTGATATTGTGATAACAAAAGAATTTTCACCAATAATTTATACTCAACTTAGAGAATTTGAAGTTCCAGAATCTGTTGATAAGCAAGATTAAAAAATATTTTTAATTCCGGATAGAATGCTCTTTCCACCCAGAAAAATTCCGCCAAGTATTGCGATAGCACCTGCAATCTTTAAAATTAATGGAAATTTGTGACGTTCAGGAGGCTTTGCTTTCTTTTGTCCTACATACAAATCATGTTCCATTTGATTGAATATCTTATCCCCCTCACGAGCGGAATACAAAACACATTTAGGCAATTTATTAGGCGGATTTAAAATACCCACACTATGATTGCCATAATGCATGGATTTATTTGCAGGATTATCTACTTGTTCTACCATATATTAATTAAAACAATAATTATTTCAAAATTGCCCTCTTATTGTAAATAAATATTACCGAAAATCTTCTTAAAATGAAATACAGTTGCATTTTAATTATGTTTCAACTATATTAAAAATATAGCCGCAGACAATTAGTCCGGTGGGCAAACAAATGGCCATAAAGGTTTTGCAAAAAAGGTACACGAGATGTTCCTAAGACCGAGTGGAAGTGTTAAAGCTCAAAGGTTAAATGATTTAATCAGCTAATCGAGGTTACACGAAAGTAAATAGCATTTTATAGACTTATGTGTAAGATTTTGCGGTAAAACTAGGAATGACGCAAAGTCTTTTTTAGTTTTATAGGTCGATAATTAAATATAACGATAGGGAAAGTTTCCCATCGTCGCAGAAATCAAAGGAGCTAAAAATGGCAACAAAAGCATTTAAATCAGAAAAAATAGATGCGATTAAATCAAAAATTGAAAAAGCTCAAGTTGCAGTTATTACTGAGTACAAAGGTTTGACCGTTGAAGAAATCACTAAATTAAGACGTGAAATTCAAAAAGATGGTGGTGACTACATGGTTACCAAAAACACTTTGGCTAAAATTGCTGTAAAAGGTACTGAATATGAAGCTTTAACTGAAAAGTTAACAGGACCTATCGCTTTAGCTTTTGGTTTTGAAGATCCTGTAAGCCCTGCAAAAGCTGTTACTAAATTTATCAAAGAAACTAAAAAAGGAGAAATCCTTGGTGCAGTTATGGATGGTAAATTGTTATCAGTTGAAGAAACAAAAGCATTGGCAGCTCTTCCATCAAAAGAAGAACTTTTTGCAAAAATGCTTGGATCTATCAACTCTCCAGCTTCAGGAATCGCAAACTCTATCAATGCTGTTCTTTCTCAACTTACAAGAGCAATGGCAGCTGTCAGAGATCAAAAAGCTGCATAATTTATTTGTGGCAAAAATCTTTAAGCCTCTGTGCTTAACAATGTATTAGAAAACTCAAAAATAATAATAAAAGGAGAAAAACAATGAGTGTAGAATCAATTTTAGAATCAATTGAAAAATTAACTTTATTAGAAGCAGCTGAATTAGTTAAAGCTATGGAAGAAAAATTTGGTGTATCAGCAGCAGCTCCAGTAGCTGTAGCAGCAGCTCCAGCAGCAGCTGCTGCAGCAGATGATGCTGATGCAGAAGTTTCTGTAGTATTAGCTTCAGTTCCAGCTGATAAGAAAATCGCTGTATTGAAAGAAGTTAGAACTTTGACAGGTTTAGGCTTGAAAGAAGCTAAAGACTTAGTTGAAGCAGCTCCTAAAGCAGTTAAAGAAAACATCAAAAAAGACGAAGCTGAATCAATCAAGAAAACTCTTGAAGCAGCTGGTGCTGTTGTTGAAATCAAGTAGTTTGATTTTAAACAATAATAAATTTGACGAGCGATTACATTGTAACCGCTCGTTTTTTATTGATATCTTGTTTGTTTATATTATTATTTCCAATTATTTCTGGGTTGAAAATTTATATCAAAACCTAATGCATCAGCAATTTCATCAAAATATGATTATCCTCAAATTGGTGCAGATTTTATGGACAAATACGTTGTACCTTACATTGCAGGCATTTCTAAATCGGAAAAATTATTACCGATAAATTTTGGATATAGAAACGGAATAAATAAATCTAACGGAAAAGCCGATACAGAATTTAACAGAACTAAACGTAATTTTTATACTTTGAATAATGGTATAATACTTATTTCTGATATGGGATACTTTACCGGCGGAAGTAAAAGATACCTTTCTAACGTTGCAATAATGGTAGATATTGACGGATTAAGGGGATTTAATACTTGTTCAAAAGATATCTTTGAATTTAGATTTAACCAAGAAAATAATGAACTTAAACTTGGCAGTGATTCATATTTTCTAGGAAAAGATAAGGCTGGAAATATTAAGACTAGGAAATTAAATCGAAGAGAACTTCTTAATGAATGCAAAAATGGATATATGTCGCATTGTAGTGCGCTTATACCAATAAACGGGTGGAAAATACCGTATGATTACCCTTGGCTATAGAATTTGATTTTCAAAAATTAATATGATATTATAAATTGGCGATATATTATCGTCAATTTTTATTAAAAAAGAGGGCTTTATATGATAGATACTCCGTTTTTGTATGGCGCAATTGCAATTATGTTAATTGTAATTATAACTGATTACTTAAAGAAAAAATACAATATTGATTTGAACAATTTTGACTATGTTCACTACAAACAGTGGTTTTTAGATGGATTAAAAAACGGTTTCAAACCAATAGACCCAAATATTAAACCAAATGTTAAAGTTATTGAACGAACTACTGGTGATAAAACGCTAGTTTTACTTGATGCAGGTTCAAATAAAGCGACTGTTATGGCGACATTAAGACAAATCACTGGTATTGATTATAAAGAAGCTAAAAGTGTGGTTGAATCTGTTCCATCAACATTTATGACTAATATTTCAGATAAAGAGGCTGATTTAACTAAAAAAGCACTTGAATTTGTTGGTGCTAAAGTTGAAATAAGATAGTTTGATAATTTTTCAATAATAAAAAAGAACGGTTGATTTAATTTCAATCGTTCTTTTTTTTGTTTAAATTTATAGTTCTTATATAGATAGAATAAATCCGCCTTTATCTGCGTTTTTAAGGGATTCTCCCTCAATTTTTGCTCTCAAGTTTTTGATGTATTTATATACATAATCTCTTGGCAAATCTAATAATGACGCAAGGTCTTTAGCATAAACGATTTTGTTTTTGTGAGCTGCAAAATAGTCAAACACTTTTTGCTCTCTATCTGTAAGTGCCTTTTTAAAGACAACTCTAACATCATCTCTTAAAGTATCGCCTGTTTTTGTATTATCAACAATATCTTTTGTTGCTTTTGCTAATTTTTTATCTACTTTTTTAGCAGTTGTTGTTTTAGTTTTTGTTGATTTAACAGTTGTTGTTTTTTCTACTTTTTTAGTTATTGAATCTTTTGTTTTTGTTTCAGTTATTTTAGCTGGAACATCATCTATTTTGAGATTTTTTGCAGAAAATGGAGATACGTAAAGTTCTTTTTCTTTTTCATAAGCTCTATCTGCAATAGTACTCAAACGCTCAGCTTTTGCATTCCATTCTGGTTCGTTGGAAACAACAGGCTGTCCGTGAAGTACGATATCAATTAAGTCATTAGTTTCTTTTTTCTCTTCAACTTTCTTTCCTAATCTAGCTGCAAACTCTTCTAATGTAATCTTTTCTAATGAGCTTCTCCATTGTTTAATCTCTTCCTTGCTCAAGTATTCAGACATTCATTATCTCCTTACTAAAAACTATTCTTTAAATATATCCTTTTATACCCTATAATTTAGCATAAACCATGCCCCATGACATAAAATGTTTCGCAACGTAAATTTTTATTTATTTTGTTAACATTAAGCTTTTTTAGGTTGATTTTTAACTTTTGAGGTGCTTAGTCTAATATTCCTGTATCAAGAATTTTTTGCACTTCATTTGACATAATTTTATGGATTTCATTAATAGTTTTTGTTCCATCAATACTGATAAATCCATACTCTGACTTCATTTTATTATATTGTTCAAGGCATTTATTTTGATAAATTCCAAAACTTTTGTAAAAGTCTGTAGAAAAACCTACATCACGACCGCTTTCGTAAAAATCAAGACCCGTTGTTCCAATAATTCTTTTTAAAAGTGTATCAACAGGCATATCAAGATAAAATACCAAATCCGGTTCTGGTGCATAGTCGTACAAATTCTTAACCCAGTCAATGTTTTGTCCTCGAACAACATCACGAGCTAGCGCAGTGTAATAATATCTATCCAAAAGAACTACAAAACCTGATTTCAAAGCAGGGATTATCTGATTTTCAAGCCTATCTGCAAAATCTGCCGCATATAACAGGCTATAAGTTGTCGCATTAAGCAAATTCCGTTCCTTAGCATCATCAATTACATTTGCAATCAATCGAGAAGTCTTCCATTCAGAAACAATTACACCATAACATTGATCTTGTAATGATTTTTTTAGAAGTTGAAGTTGTGTTGATTTACCGGATCCATCAGTTCCCTCAATAACAACAAGAAGCCCCGGATATTTTCTATTCTTTTGCTCCATTAAATTTCAACTCCTTTTTCTTTGAGAATTGCTTTTAACATTTTACGAATTTCAACCTGCTTTTTATGAATTGTGTCATTTGCATCAAGTTTAACAATTCCGAATTCGTCAAGCATGTTTTTATATTCTTGAATGACTTTAGATTGAAAAATCATATAACTTTCGTAAGGGTCATTGCTCAATTTCAAGTCCATACCTGCTTCGTAGAACTTTGGGGCTCTTCTGTTTGAACAAATTCTTTCTAATGAAGTTTTTGGGTCAATATCAAAATAAATAGATAAATCAGGTTTAATTGCAAAATCATAAACCCCACGAACCCAATTAGGATCAACACCACGAGCAACATCACGAGCAAAGGCTGTATAAGCATATCTGTCAGCCAAAACGATAAAACCAGCTTTCAAGGCCGGTGCGATAACTTGTTTAAGTCTGTCCGCAAAATCCACAGCATGAAGTAAGCTGAACGTTCTAGGAGAAAGCATATTTTTCTTTTTGGCAAGTTTTGTTGTTTGTGAAATCAAATCTGAAGAATTCCACTCCGTAAAAATTACGTCTTTACCTATATCTTTTAACCAATCACGCAAAAGCGCAAGTTGAGTGGATTTGCCTGAACCATCAATACCCTCAACACAAACTAACGTTCCGTCATAGTGATGTTTTTCCGTCAATTTTGACAAAATATTAAACCTCTTTCTGTTCTAAAAGTCGTGTACTTATTTTCCCGAATTTAGCTGATAAATTGTCTATAAAGTGAATTAAATATAATTCCGGTTCTAAATCTTTTTGGTCAAGGTCAATAATTGCGCCCCATTCTGCTCTTCCGTGGTGAGCAGCAATCATTTTTGCCACTTTTTTAAATCCTGCATTCATACAAATACAAAAGCCGTATTGAGAGTGAGAAATCCATTCTTCTCTAAAGTTTGGAGCATAATCAATCAAACCTGTTTCAGTATCAATTGTGTATTCAAAAATTTTGCCAAAATCATGCAACAAACAAGCTGCATAAATCTCATCTTCATTTGTTTTATAAGTGAAAGATGCCATATTTAATTCTGCAAATTTTGCACATTCAACAGTGTGAACCAAAAGTCCGCCAACATAATTGTGGTGCATTAATTTTGCAGCAGGCATAATTTTAAAGACCTCTGCGTGTTTTTCAAACAAATCTGAAACAAAAGAATGAAGTTTCTCATCTTTGATTTTTGCAATGTATGATTGCAGTTTAACCCAATATTGTTCAATTTCTTGCTTTTCAAGTCCCAATTTAGCTTCTTTAATTAATTCTAGAGCTGAAATTAGGCAATTGTTGTATTTTTCATTGAAACTTGCAGAAACAATTCTAACTAAATTCCCAGTTCTAAAAATTTTGCTATCAAATCTATTCAATGTTTCTTCCCAAAGAATACAATTTAATAAAGTATTATCAACAGTGTTTTTCAACTGTAATTTACCCATTTTTGAACCCGCTTTTGTATCTCCGATTGAAAAAACAACAACTTCATAAGTATCTTCTGTATTGAACATTTTTTATTCCTTTATTAAACTAGTTTTTATTTCTGTCAATGATTTTGTCATCGTTGCCCCAAACGAAAGATTCACGAATTTCTTCGCCAATTTTTTCAATTGGGTGAGATGCATTTTCTTCTCTCAATTTGTTAAATACTTTGCAGCCGGAACTCATTTCGGTTGTAAATTCTTCTGCAAATTTGCCTGATTGAATATCTTTCAAGATTTCTCTCATAGCATTTTTAGACGCTTCTCCTATAACCTTTGGTCCTCTTGTCATATCACCATATTCGGCTGTATTTGAGATTGAATATCTCATATCGGCGAGTCCGCCTTGATTTACAAGGTCGATAATTAATTTCATTTCGTGAAGAACTTCAAAATATGCCATATATGGAGAATATCCAGCTTCTGTAAGGACTTCAAAACCTGCTTTCATCAATGCTGAAACCCCACCACAAATTACGGCTTGTTCTCCAAACAAATCTGTTTCTGTTTCTTCTTTGAATGTTGTTTCAATAATTCCTGCTCTACCGGCACCAATAGCTGAAGCATAAGACAATGAAACTTCTTTAGAATCCCCTGTTGGATCTTGGTAAACTGCGATTAATGATGGAACACCTTTGCCTTCAACATATTGACTTCTTACTGTATGTCCCGGACCTTTTGGAGCTACCATAATTACATTTATATCACTAGGTGCAACAATTTTTTTGTAGTGAATATTAAATCCGTGAGAAAACATCAAATATTGTCCAGAATGCATATTGGGTTTAATTTGTTTTTCATAAACATCAGCTTGCAATTCATCTGGAATTAGGATTTGAACAATATCAGCCCATTTTACGGCATCTTCAATTGTCATTGTTTTAAATCCGTATTTTTTTGCTTTTGTATCTGATTTTCCACCTAATCTTAAACCTAAAACAACATCACAACCGGAGTCTTTAAGGTTCATAGATTGTCCATAACCTTGAGAACCAAATCCGATAACTGCTATTTTTTTTGATTTAATTAAGTCTTGATTAATGTCTTTGTCAAGATAAATTTTAAGATTATCCATATCCACCTCGATTTCTTTTTCTATCCCCTCATAGTAGCACGAAGAGATTTTTAATGCTAGTGATATTTTCGAGATGTTTTGGAGTGTATGGAAGGAGTAAACTTAATTTGTTGTTATTTGATTTTCCCCAAGAATAAAGACTTTCCACGCAGAGGACTCTTCTCTTACCGGTTTATAAAAATCTTTAACAAGAATTTGTTGAGTTTGGATTGGCAAATAGTTCTTTGATTTTAAATAGTCTCCAAATTTTTCTGAATTTTTAATATATTTTTTCTGTTTAATAAGTGGATAAAACGCTCGTTTTTTACGTGCAATTTCGCAAAGCATAACATTTATAATTTCGTTATAATCAAAATCATATCCACTATTTGTTGTAATATCTAAAATATAATTCAAATTGTCACGTGTTGTGATTGAAAAATATCCTAAAATTTTGTTATTTTCTTCAATTACATATCTTGTTTTGTAGTAATCAATTAATCCCTCAAAAATTGGGTCTTGAAATTCTTTTTTATCCCTAAGAAGTGATGGTTTGTACATATTTATTACTTCTGAATTGTACAATTCTTCAATTTGTTTAGCATCGCTAGATTGTGCATATCGCCAATGTAAACTTGATTTTTCAGGAATCGGTTTTTCAATTTTCCAAAGTGTTTCTGATGCACATTGTCTAAAACCACACCCATTGATAAACAAATTGAAAAGTTCATCATGACATTCATCAATTGTTACTGTGAAAGACGTAGCTCCTTTTGCACCCAATTTTTGAATAATAAATTCTACAAGTTGTTTTCCGACATTATAAAGATTTTCTTTAAAAATAAGCCTTGTAATATTTATTTTGTAAGGGTTTCCTGGGGTTTTAACTGTTGTAATAAGCCCTAAAATCTCCTTATCTTCAACAAGAATAAAAGATTCTGATTTGAATTTCAAACTCAATGGTAACATTGCATTGATAAACCCAATAGGTTCTTCCATTAAGGATTTTGCCAGTTTATCATTATCATCAGTGCAAAGATACGAAATTAGTTTCTTCAACTTAGGATAATCAAAATACGTCAGTCTTCTTATTCTCATATTTTTATTATACCGCTTGATTTACAATGGTGCAAGATTTTGTTTTCTCGCTTCTTTTTAAGATATTTCTATACTTAGGCTTTGGTAGAAGTCGCTCAGGCTTTTTAACCACGTTCAAGTTCAAAAATTTTGAATTCACTTGGTTCAAGTTTTTCGAAATGTAAGGTGTCAGAATTTTCAACTGTTTGAGGTTCGTAATCTTTTTCGTTTAGTACGTATTCAGATTTTAAATTATAATCCCCAGGGATATGAATTTGTTTATCAAAAATTGCATAACCCTCAACGATTTCTTTATAATTTTCACCCGTTGCAGCTGTTTTTGTAACTTTTTCTGTCGGGTATTTGTGGTTTGACACTACCAAATATGCGGTTTTCATTGGTTCTTTTGTGATTAACCAAGCGCTAAAGCCGTCTTCATCATCAATGATAATTTGTGCTTCTCCATCAGTAATAATATTATTATTTTTTACAAATCTGTCAATTGCATCAAACTTGTTGAAGAAATCGTCATTGCAAGCTCTAGACATTGCAACTTCTTCTCCAATAGTATATTCAAGTCCGCCTTGAGTAAAACTTTCATCTCCGTCTGCATACATCATAGGTCTTTGCGCATATTTACCCCCAGGAAGAAGTTTATATTTCGCCCATTTGTATAATGCTCCGGTTTCTCCTAATTGAGCCGGATATTGGTCAATACAATGGAATTCTCCATCTTGGTTGTTATATGTTTTCAAGATTGATAGCATGTTCCCTTTTTTGAATTTGCTGTTGTAGTTTGTTAAATATTGATTATCCTCCATAATTTTTTCTGGAGTTTTATCAAATTGAGAAATAATATCATTTCCCCAAAGAACATCAAATTTCATGTCTTCGTGATATTCTTTGTAGAAATTATCCCATAACATATATTCTGCAAGTGTTGCAAAATAAGGAATTTTCTTTTTCATTGTTGTATTTAATTTATTTAGAACATATCTTGGTGCACGATAGCTAATTGGACGACCATTTTGTTCAGAAACTTCATCTACAATGTGGTCAATGTGATCAACTCTGAATCCATCAAAATTGTAATCTTGTTGAAGTTTTTTCATGTTTTCAATGAATAGATTGATTACATCTTCATTATATTTACCATTTTCAAGGTTTACAAAATAGTATGGTGTCTGACAATCAAGATTTGCTAATGATGTAACATCATCTCCTTTATAATCAAAATGCTTGAAAATTGGGTATCCTCCGCATTCACTCATTCCGTCATATACAGGAACTCCTGCTGAACACCAAGCTCCCCCTGGAGCAGGCCATAAACCTTCTTGCATAAGAGCTTGTATTGTATCAATTTGTTTTGTGATATCTTTTTCTTCAAGTTTTTGCTTATCATTTTTGAACTCATGAACTTTTGCAACTATTTCACGAACTCTTTTTTGAATTTTCAATTGGTAAGAATGTTCAAGCATTGCATTTGAGAATTTTTTCTTATGCTCAAGCATAATTCCGTCAAAATTGTTATAAAGTTCTTGAAAAGCAGGGCTTAACTCACCGGAATTTCCTTGCATTCTTTGGATATAAACATCTTTTGCGATTTGAATATCATCTTGGTCATGATCTTTTGACAAAAATTCTGCAACTTCATCAACTTTAGTGGTTAATTGTTTTTGAAGTTCTGTTATATCGTACCAGCGAGCAACTTGTGGATTTGCAAGTACAAATTTTGAAAAACGACCAGTTTGAGGAAGAATATCATATATTACAGGGTGCCCTGCAAGTTGAGCCATTTCAATGAATGTTTGAACTTGACCTTTGGCATCTAGTCCAGTGATTTCTTCAATGTATTCATCTTTAAGTTTAGAGCTAACTTCACTACTTTTAGGAAGATAAGCACAACCAAATTCTCTCGGGTGGAAAGGAATTAAATAAATAGTTGTGTTATAAATATGATTCTCTAAATTCCCGCTTGGTAGAATTAATAGTTGTTTTAACCAATCAAAAAATTTACCTGTTTCTTTTGATTCGTTGCCATTTCCTAATGCAGCTAGGTTTAGTAATTTTATGTTATGTCCTTCTTTTTTGAACCAATCAGAATTTTTTTCTTGATGTCTTGCAAGAACACTTATTTGGTTTGGGCGATATGAAAATTTACCATTTTTAAATACATTGTTTTGTTTCCATTTTTCTTCAAGGGCAAACAATGTTTCTTCATTCGTCAATTCTTCTTGGGCTTTTTGAAATGAATATGTTAAATATCCATACTTTTGAATGTGCATGGACAAATATTTTTTTCTAAGTTCCGGAATGCTGTCGAAAGGGTATGCTTTCTTTAACTCGTCATAGATTTTGTTAAGATTTACATCTCTTGCAGTTTCCTGCTCTTTTTTACCAAATAAAAACTCTAACATAAATATCTCCCTATTATATAAAAATTATACCATAAGAAAATTTTTATTTTGCAAACCTTTAATATTACCTAGTCAGCTAATAGAATTCGGGACTTTAAGTAATACAGTGAAGTTAATCTAAAGGGTAATAAAAGACTTAATTATATAGCAATTATGGAGAATATAATCATGACAACAAATCAAAAGAAAATTTCAATTGTAATTGTAGAAGATTTTAAATTAACAAGGGTAGGTTTAAGATGTGCATTGAATACAAATCCTGATTTAGAAGTCGTTGCAGAATGTGAAGATGCCATTGAGGGTTTAAAACAAATTGAAAAATTGAATCCTGATGTCGTGCTGATGGATTTAGGTTTGCCAAGAATGAATGGTATTGAAGCAATGCTTAAAATTAGAGAATTTTCAAAAAGTATTAAAATTATTGCACTAACATCTCATGATAGGGAGGAAGAAGTTGTTGCCGCTTTAGGATCAGGAGCAAATGCATATTGTCTTAAAGATATTGATCCGTCAAAATTAGCTGACGTTATTCGTGATGTTTATCAAGGTGTTTGTTGGATTGATTCTGTTGTTGCGAATTTAGCTTTGAAAGCAATTCCAAAAACTGATAATGCGGCACTTTTAGGTCATAAAGTTGCAGACCATGCCAGAATTCCTTTAACAGAACGTGAACTTGAAGTTTTAAATCATTTAGTTGCAGGCAAAAGTAATACTGAGATTGCAAAAGAACTTATCGTGAGTGTTCACACGGCAAAAGCTCATGTTTGTTCAATTCTTCAAAAAATGTGTGTAAATGACCGTGTTCAAGCAGCAGTCAAAGCTGTAAAAGAGGGTATGGTTCAATAAAAAAGTTTGTAAACTCTTTTAGTTTTATTATTTAAAGACCTCGGGCGCTCAAAAATATTTTTAATTTTATATACATATAACTTCAGTATGACCCACTTGGGCGCCCTCTCCTTTTTTATTTTGTAGAATCTAAAATATATTGAGCTGCTCCTGATGCCGGTTCAACAGTTGAATCGTGGAAAACAACAGGAAAAACATCTGCTAAATGTCCGGAGTTGTTATAAACAACACAACCTGAACCAACTTTGTTTTCTTTTCCGTTTGAGCAGGTAACTTCTGTATTTGGAAGTGTTACACCATTTACATCAATAAAACCTGTACAATGTGACAAGTCGTTTCCATTTACAGATTTTGAAAACATATCTTGTTGAAGTCTGTTTCCTATAGATAATTCACAACCTTTAGCATTTGGGTCAAATGCAATAAGCGTTCCATCTGCTAAAGAATAAGATAAAAAGTCTTTGTAATTTTCTTTTATGGTATCTCGAACTTTAAGTTCATAAGTTCCAACATTTTGGGCTTTGTCAGATTTTTGCAAATCTCCAACTCTTCCATTATATGTTGCTGCAGATAATGTTGAGTTTAAGATTGAACAAAAAGACTGTTCTTTTTCTGGGTGATGTTCGCCTGCTGTTGTTTTGTCATCACCACAAACAGTTGTTGTTCCTGCAAAATTGTATTCATATTTTGCCTGCGCCATTAGTGCTGCTTGATTTAATGTTGATACTGCTTTTTTATATTGATTTCTGAATTTTGCATTATTAATATTTGAAAATAATACAGGAATCGTTATTGCCGCAACAATCCCAATAACTCCCAATGTAATTAAAACTTCCGGTAATGTAAAAGCTGTTCTTTTCATCTGTTGTTCCTTAAATTCCCAATTATTAATATTATGTGGGTGTTTTTTACTTTTGTCAATTGTTGGTTCTAATTTTTATATAAATATTAAGAATAATCCAACTGTAAAAGCTCTTTGAGAGTTTTAGACGGCAAACCAATAACATTATCGATTTCACCCTCAACTTTTTTGACAAAACCTTTTGGCAGTTCTTGAATTCCGTAAGAACCTGCTTTATCAAGAGGCTTGAATTTAAGAATGTAAGATGTGATTTGATCTCTGGATAATTTTTCAAAAGTTACATAAGTTGTTGTGGATTTGATGTGATATTTTAAATTGATTGGATTTACAACCGCAATCGCTGTAACTACAAAGTGAGTTTTGCCGGAAAGTTCTGTTAGCATTTCTTTTGCTTCTTTAAAATCCTTTGGTTTTTCTAAAATTTTATTTCCAATAACAACAATTGTGTCTGCTCCCACAACTAGGCGCTCATCATTACGATGTTCTTTTGCAACATATAGAGCTTTGTTATAAGCAAGATTTTCTACAAAATCATAAGAGAAATCCGTCTTGTCATGTTTTTCGACATACGAAGACGGAATAATTTCAAAATCCAATTTTAGTTTTTTAATGATATCGGCTCTTCTGGGAGAAGAAGAACCCAGGATAATTTTTCCCATGGTATTGTCTCCTTGTGTTATTCCTATTTTATCAAAAATAGGCACAATTCAACATAAAACTTTTCTATTATTGTTGACCCATGGATCTTTGATATCTTGCTGTTCTTGCATTGATTGCATAACAAGCAATATTAAGTCTTTGACGAAGTTCCATCATGTTACGAACTGTTGCTGCGTAATCATTCATAGCTTCCATCATCTTGTTTGGATCAACCATTGATTCCATATTATCGTGGTTATCAACTCGTTCTTCTTGATACTTTTGTACTAACATCTTATCGATGTAATCCTCTGCGCCAACGCCCATACGTTGTCCTCCCTATTGATTTGTTATCCTGTTCCTTTAAGAAAATATATATCCTAGATATTTCTTATATATAATTAAAGTATTTTGCTTTTCAAAAATTGCTTTTTTATTGTTTAAATATGAAGTAATGTTAAGATGAATTTTGTTTTCTTTTGAAATAGTAAATAAATCTTCAAAAAAGGTTAAAAAAATTTTTTTTGAGCTATTATATATATAGTAGAAAAATGTAGGGATAGAAACACATGACTAATTCAAAATCAGAAGAAAAAGTAATCGGCATTCCACGTGCAATGTCTTTTTACAACAATTACCCTTTTTATTATGGCTTTTTTAATGATTTGGGAATAAAGATTATTTTATCAGATGTTACAACAAAACAAACAATGTCAGATGGTGCAGCTTTAGTTGTTACCGAAACTTGTTTGCCTATTAAAGTTTATATCGGACATATTTTAAATCTTATCCATAAAGGTGTAGATAAAATATTAGTTCCGTCTTTGCAATCAATTGATAACAAAATTTATAACTGTTCAAAAATCAGAGGGTTGCCTGATTTGGTTCGTAACGTTGTTAAAGAACCTTTTACAATGATTGAAGCAACTTTGGACAAATCTGAAAAAAATCAAGGTTTGTATGAATTTTTGGCAGAAGCAGTTAAACCATTTGGCATAACTGATATGAAACTTATCAAAAAAGCTTCAAAAGCAGGTTGGAGATGTTATAACAATTTTTATGTAATGACAAAATCCGGAATGCCTTATTCTAAAGCGTTGAGCTATGCATTGCAGGGTAAAGTTGTTATTTCAAATACTTCAAAAGAATATCCGATTTCAATTGCATTAGTTGGTCATGGTTATAATATCTATGATGAACGTGTTTGTATGAAGATATTTGATAAGTTAGAAAAAATGGACGTTAAAGTTTGCACTTCATTGCAGTTGTCTTCTGAACAATTAGACGAAGGAATTGTAAGCTTAGGAAATGAAAAATACTGGGCAAATGAAGATGAAATGACAGGTAGTGCAGGTCATTATTTGAAAGATAATAAAGTTGACGGTGTAATTACAATAACAGCTTTCGGTTGTGGACCTGATTCATTGATGGTAGAAAGAATTACAAGAAGAGCAAAACAATTCGGAAAACCACTTTTGAATTTGACTATTGATGAGCAAACTGGTGAAGCTGGTTTTGTTACTCGTTTGGAAGCCTTTGTTGATATGTTGTTCCGTAAAAAACGTGCAAGCATCGTCAATAAGCTTGATATGAATAGTGAAAAACAAGAATTTTCACCAAATACAGAATTTATTGAAACAAAATCTGTAAAATAAAAATTTATAGTAAATAGTAAAAAGGGAAAGCTTTAAAGCTTTCCCTTTTTTTATTGTCCAATCAGAGTAAAATTTTCTCCCAGTTGTTTTTCTAATTCAATAATAATCGTTGAGAGTGGAATATTAAGCCCTTCAGAAATTCTCCATAGTGTAGAAATTTGCGGGTCTTTAATTGATTTTTCTAAATCTGCCCACATTGATTTTGTCATTCCAATTTCATCTGATGCAAGACTTATAGACTTATTTAGATCTTTTCTATGTTTTCGAATGATTTCAGAAAGTGTTTTTTGAAGTTGCTTTTTATTAGAAATGTAATTTTCTTGCATGCTTATGATTTTAGTGCTAAATTAAGAACAACTTGTGCTAATATTAGAACAAATCATTCTATTTAATTAAAAAAGGAAAATAAAATGTTTGATAAGATGTTTAAATGTAAAAATCATTCCCTTGCCCTAGGTGGGAGAGGGCGCAAATGTCACCCTGAAACCCTCTCCCGAATTTGTAACGTTCACTCTAGTTCACGAACAAATTCTGCCCTCTCACAAAGAGAGAGGGCTAAAGACGATAAGAACTTCGTGCCAGTGTGCCTTAATGCCCTAGTACCTATTAAAAAGAAAGCCGCATTTACATTGGCGGAAGTTCTAATTACCCTCGGCATAATCGGAGTTGTTGCAGCTATGGCAATTCCAATATTATCAAATAACATTCGTTTAATAACTACTAAAAATAAGTACAAAAAACATGTTGCAGAGTTAAATCAAGCCGTGATGATGGCAAAGGCTACAGAAGATATTGATTTTGTCAACGCAACTTCCGCAACAACATCAATTAGAACAGATGGTTCTCTTAATGGTTGTAAGACTGCAACGTTAAAGGATTATTCTTTTTGTGGAATATTTAATGAAGAATTAAAAAACATATTATTTGTTGGTTATAATGGTGATAATGTTGAAAATGTTTTTCAATATAGGTTTGCTTCGAGGGGTACAAAAACATTAAATCTTACAAATTTATTTTGGCTTTGGCAATTTCCAGATGGAACAATTTTTGGAATCCATGGTTCTCATAATATTTTCGGTCATAGAAATTGTACACTAGAATCAGGAGAAGAAGTCAATCCAGAATGGGGTGCTCAACATTATGGCTGTTTTGGATTTATTGATGTGAATGGAATGGCTCCTCCAAACAAAGAAGTTACTTGTTCAGATGGAACAATAACTTCAAATACTCCCAAGAAACCTTGTGTTGTTTCTGGAAAAAATTTAACAGATATCATACCAATTGTAATGCACGATAGTAGTGTCGAGCCAGCTACTAATGCTGCGGCATATTTATTTCAGAACTAATATCAGATTACCAGAAAAAGAAAAACTAATTAAAAGTCTAGAACATGTTGATATAGATAAACTAATGCAGAATTAATTTATGGTACTGGGTCATAACCTCCAGGGTTATTTGGGTGGCAACGGCAAATTCTCTTTATGCCAAGCCATGATCCTTTTATTACTCCGTATTTTTCAATTGCTTGCTTTGTATATTCTGAGCATGTTGGATAAAATCGGCAAACTTTTGGTGTAAACTTCGAAAAAAACTGATATATATTTATAAGTGCTAAAAATATTCTTTTCAAATCTTCACCATTTCTTTTTTATTTTCTCGAAATCGGATTATTCTGTTACGTAAGATTCTCCAATTGTATCAATTGCTTCAACCTTAATATCTGTAATAAGTTCAGAATAAGAAATTACAACAATTGTTGGAATATGTCTTTCAAGTAGTTGATACAATGGAAGACGGATTCTTGGAGAACACAATACAACCGGTTGTTTTCCACAAGTTTGGTGTGCACGCATAAGAGTTGTCGCAGTTGTTTCAATAAGTTCTTGTACTTGTACAGGGTTAAGCAAGAACATTGTACCAAGCTCTGTTCTTTGGCAACTATCATCTAATGTTTTCTCCCATTCTGGAGATAATGTTAGAGCATACAGAACTTTATCATCTTGAACATTTGACAAACAAATTTGACGACCCAATGCTGCTCTCAAACGTTCTGATAAAATATCTGGTTCTTTTGAAAATCTTGCGTAATCACAAAGTCTTTCAAATACAAAGATAATATCTTTTATTGAAACTTTTTCTCTGATTAAGTTAACAAAAATCTTTCTCAAATCACTTGTAGAAATGATTGTTGGAACAAGATCATTAACAAGTGTTGGGTCTTGAGAACGAACAAGTTCCATAAGTTTAAGAACATCTGTTTTTGTCATAACTTCATCTACGTGTTTTCTTACACACTCTTGCAAGTGAGTAACAATAACATCTGTTGCATCAACCGCAGTGACAAGTCTTGCTGATTTTGCATCTTCCGGAGAAATCCAGTACGCTTGGGTTTGATAAGTCGGGTCAATACCTATAATTGCATCTTCCGGAACTTCTTTTTTCATAGAATCCCATTGATCCGCAATTACCATCAATTTCCCAGGGTAAACATAACCTGTTGCAACAGTGTTACCTCGAATAGAAATCATATATTCATTTGCATCAAGAGCTGATGAATCCATAATTCTTATGTTTGGCAAAATATAACCTAATTCATCTGTAACTCTTTGACGTAAAGCTGCAATTTTAGCAAGCAATTGTCCTTCTTGATCCGGATCTGCAATTACAAGTAAGTTTGAGCCAACTTGTAAACTCAAAATATCAACACCTAAGCGTTCATACATTCTATTCGGGTTAACCAAATCTTGCATGTTTTGACGAACATTTTCTAATTGACCCAATTGAGATTGAACATCGGCATTGATAAGAACTTGGAAGCCTGCAACAAATAATGCAACCGCAAAAATAAAGAATGGTAACCATGGTAAGCCGGTCCAGTGTCCGGTAAAAGCAAGTAATAGCAAGAATCCAGATGCGAAAAACAGTGCATAAGGTTTACTTGTAATTTGCGCTGTAACATCAGAACCTAAAGAAGGACTTGATGCAGAAGCACGTGTCATGAAAATACCTGCTGCAATTGACATCAATAGTGACGGAACCTGAGATGCTAAACCATCACCAATTGTTAATACGGTATATTTTGAAACCGCATCGCCGATTGCCATTTGGTTCATAATACAACCAACACACAAACCGCCGACAATGTTAATAATTACGATGATAATACCCGCGATTGTATCCCCTTTTACGAACTTCATAGCACCATCCATTGAGCCCATTAGATTTGATTCTCGGGATAAGTCTTCACGTTTTTTCGTTGCTTCTTCCGGAGATATCAATCCGGCATTGAAGTCCGCATCAATTGTCATTTGTTTACCTGGCATTGCATCTAAGGCGAAACGTGCTGAAACTTCGGCGATACGTTCGGCACCTTTTGTGATAACCATGAACTGTACAACCGTAATAATCAAGAAGATTACACCTCCAACAATCATATTACCACCGGTTACGAATGTCCCGAATGCGTGAATTACTTCTCCGGCTTCCCCTTTTGCCAAAATCAAACGAGTTGAAGCAATGGACAGAACCAGTCGGAACATTGTACCAATCAAGATGATTGATGGAAATGATGATAATTCCAAGGTCTTTTGTACATACAAAGCAAACATCAAAAGAACAATTCCAAGAGTAATATTCAGACAAATACAAACATTGATTACCCAGTTTGGAAGTTCTACCAGCAAGATAATCAAAAGAAACAGTACAAAGACTGCCATAAATATTTCACTTAATGGATTGTTATTATTTCCCTCCGGTGCTGCCATTAAACTTCTTTCAATACCTCACTAATTATTGCTAATTGAGTTTCGATTGTTGCATCAATAACTCCATTTGTTGTCGTAATCATACAACCACCCTCCATTACGGTTTCGTCAGGTATAATGATTACTTTTGCTTCAAGTCCTGCAGTTGACATTGCTTCAGGTATTTCTTGTTTAAGCATTGCAACTTGTACAGGGTTTACCTTTAGTATAATTTTTGTTTCTTCTTTTGATAAACCTTTTAAAATATCTTTGATGTTATCCAAAAGAATTTCGGGGTTTTCAGTCATTTCTTTTTTAATGATTTTTTTTGCAATATCAAGACTTATTTCTAAGATATCAGGCGCAATACTATCATAAACCTCTTGTTTAGCATTAAAAAACTCGCCAATAGCTTCTTTTACTCGCTCAATATCTTCTTTAGCTTCTTTCAAGCCCTCTTGGTAGCCCTCTTTTGCTGCCGCTTCTCGAATTGAGTTTGCTTCTTCTTTGGCACGAGAAATTAGGTTTCTATCGTCAATTCTTCTGAAACCTCTTCTTCTATCCCCTCTTCTGCGCTCTTGACGTTGTTTGAAATCAATGTTATCCAAGTCAAACAAATCGATATCTTTTTCTTCCTCATTGGAATTAGATTCGACTTCTTGATTAACATCGTTTGGAACTTTTTGTTCCGCCCCCTCCTGAGCTATTTTTCTATTTTTCTTTATAATCATGATTTAACAATATTATACACTATTTTGAAGATGTGAGGCAACAATGCTTGCAACCTTTGGGGGCATTTTATCATAGTATTCACCCTCTAAAGCATTAAATACAAGGCGTTTAACCCCCATTCGCTCAGGTGCTAATATTGTATCTAATTGTGTAGATGTATATTTAGACGCAAAATGTTTAATTTTATTAACAACTTTTATTGGTGTCAAATCTGTAGATTTTGGCAAATTCATCTTAATTTCTTGAAGGCATCTTAACGCATTTTGAGCCCCTATTCTTTCTGTCAAATCCGGTAATTTCATAAATTTGATTACAGATTCAGCATCTTCCGGTTCAAACTGATTTAAAATTGTTTGAACTCTATCTTGATTCATTTTCTTGAATAACATTGCTACAGTAGCAAGTTTCAGAACCTTAGAGTCAACTTTAGGAAAATCAATAGCTTCAGTGTTTGCATTTGCTGGAACACTTCCACCCGTAGGAACCGGTTGCGCATTACCATCTTGTGGTGCTGCTTGTTGTTGAGCAGCTTGTGCTTGCATTTCTTGAGCCATTTTATCCATATTTGATTGGGTTGCTGCAAACTCCATCAATCCTTCATCAATTGCACCTTTATTTTTTAATTCGGTAATAGCTTCTAAGTAGCTCTTTTTTACGTGGTGTTCAATTAGTTCCAATATTTTATCATTTGGAAGACCTTGAGAGAATGTTTGTTTAGCAATTTCAAAAATTGTGTATGCAATTTTTTGCATAACTCCGTCCCAATATTGTTGGGGAATTCCTGAACGAATAAGGTCAACTGATTTGTGAAAAGACCATTCTGCAATAATTTGAGTAATAGTTATTGCTTGATCTTCATTAAAATTAAGGTTTGGGTCTTCTGCTAAAGCTTTACCTGATAACAGCGAAAAATTACCCAAAGTATTTATAACGTATTGTTTTTGTGCATCTGTAAAATCTTGTGGCACAAGGTCTTTTGCTTGTGCTGCCAAGTTTTGAGCAAATGTTTCGTAATCAAAATTCTTTGTTGCCATTATTCTTTTCCTTTAGTAGAACCCTCTTCAATCCAACTCTTGATATTATCTGCAGCATCTTCTGTAATATCATTAGACAGGCTATCAAGAGAATCAATTAGAAGATTTTCATCAAACTGAGGTAGTGGAGCTTGACGATTTTGTTGATTCATCAAGTCTTGAGCTAATTCTGATTGACGTTGAGTCAATTGGCTTGCTCTTGAATTGATATCATTCAATTGTCTTTCTTGTTCAAGTGCTTTTTGACGAAGTGCTTCAACTTCAACCTCATTTTCTTCTCTAATTTGTTTAACTTTTGAAGAAATAGCTTTGAATATAATAATTAAGCCTAAACCTGATAAAATTAGTGCTAACCACCATGGATTACCTGATTCGTCAACTTTTGGTAAATTTTGAGGTTTATCAGGTGTTAAATACGGATCATTTGAGTTTGTAAACGCAATTGAAACGTTGTCAGCCGTAACTTTCGGACTTGCGGATCTTGCGATTAAATCTTTCAATTCTTCAATTGTTGTATCACTTGGAAGATTATTTCTATCTAATGTTACGGCGATTGAAATATCTTCAATAACACCTGGTTTAATATATTCATTTGTTTGAGTTTTCGTTACACCATATTGAGTTTCAGTTGCTTGTCGAGAATAACTTCTATTTTGGCTTGAATCAGTTCCACCTGTCGGAAGTCCATTTGGCAAATATGTACTAACCGCATTTACTCCTCGGCTTTGGTCTTGTGTTTTATCACCTAATCCCTCAGAAAATGATTGTTCAGATACAGAAGCTTTTTTGTTTGGGTCGTATTCAATTGAGAATTTTTCAACAGGAGCTTGTCTTAAAAATGTACTAACAGTTGCAACATAATTCCCCGGACCAACCAATCTATCTAACTGTTTAGAAATTTTTTGTTGCATATATTTATCATTTTCTTCAAGTTTTTGAAGCATTTCATCTTCAGCATTCATTACACTGTGGTAAACATTACCGTTAGTGTCAGTGATTGCGATATTTTCAGCAGTCAAACCAGTAACACTACCTAACAATAAGTTTGTAATAGCCTTAACTTTCATTTGGTCAAGTTTTTCCCCGTTAGGAATTACGATTTGAACAGTTGCAGTTTTTGGCTTTTGTTCTTCAAACATTGAACTTGATTCAGGGATAGAAATAAATACCGTAGCATTTTGAATAGGTTTAATTTGTTTGATAAGTCTTGCAAGTTCTCCATTCATTGCTCTTGCAAGTCTAATTCTCTTATCTTCTTTAGTAGATGTAAAATCACCTTTATCAAAGATTTCAAGTCCTACATTTTGGTCAACTAAACCACTTTGAACAATAGCAATAAGAGCATTATCTCTATCTGTAACTGTACATTTTTTAGAAAGAGTAGAACAACCTTTAGCATTCAAATACAATCTTGATTTTGTACCATCTAATGCTCTTTCTGCTGTGATACCTTGTTTTGCAAGTAATGCTTGAATTTCTAAAGCTTTACCTAAATTATCGGTTGTTAATAAGTCAACGTTAGTTTTTAAAGGTTCTTCTCCGACCGTATTTTTTTCATTTCCATTATTATTGCTTGCCGCAATTGCAATAGATATGATTATAACGGCAATAATCAAAACGGCTCCACCAATTATACCGTATAATAAAGGTTTATTTTCTAATATCTTGCTAAAATCCATTTCCGTCCCACTGTCTGATATTTGTTAATATTAAGTTTTAAAAATTTTAAGAGGTTTTATACTGAAATTTGCATTACTCTATCGTAAGCATTGATTACTTTACCTGTAATTTGAGTTGCAATGTTAACACTGATTTCAGATTTTGCCATTGCTGTCATAACGTCATGGATATCAACATTTTTATTTCCAGACATAACATCTTTTAACAAATTGTCAGGAGCATTAATTTCAGAATTTAGGTTTTCCACAAGACCTGAAAAAACTTGTTTAAAGTCTTGAGTTTCAGGTTTTTCAACTCTATCCATTCTAACACTTGGCATTTTTGAACCAATACCGGAATCAAATTTTGTATGTTGTATTCTTTGAGCTAAATCATATTGTGGAAAATTGCTATACATAAATACTACCTCTCTACTTTATATTACCTTATTTTGCTCCAATTGTTCAACTTTTATACAAAAAATCAATCAAAAGGAGTATAATATAACCTATTATTGGATTTTAACTACTTCATATTTAATAATATTTTTTATTATTTCAACTATTAATTTTATTTTTTATTTAAAATATTTATGGACAATTTTCACAAACAAAATGGAGATGGGATATGGATAAAGTTTTTTCAAAAGAGATTGATTTGTTGAAAGCATTAGCGATAATGCTTGTAGTTTCAGGACATTTGGAATTTTCGATATTTGGAATGTTTCCTCCTTATTCTTTTCAATTGTCATTATTCTTCTTTATCTCCGGAATGTTATTTAAAGATAAATATTTAGATAACGTAACCGAATATTTTACTCGAAGAATTAAATCTCTACTTGTCCCATATTTTGCTTATGAAGTTGTTTATCTCCTTATAACACTTGCATTAGTTCCGGTTGTTGGGGAATTTTTAGGTGCTCCAATTTCATTAAAACACTTTTTCATAACTCCATTTTTGAATGGGCATCAATTGCTTTTATGTGCGCCGTTATGGTTTGTACCACAATTGTTTATGACATTAATTGTATTTTTGTTTTTAATGCGCCATTTGAGAGTTTTTAACAACAAGTATGTTGAGCTTGGTATATTTACAATTCTTGGAGTTGCTGCAATTCCGTTTTGGAAATTTTTGCCTCTACATACTCCGTTAGCTCTTGTTGTAATGCGAACTATGTTTTCACTATTCTTTGTATATTTAGGACATTTCTATGTGAAATATATCAAGGATAAACACGATATTTTTACTCCCAAATGGCTTGGAGTTGTTATAGCAGCACAATCGGTTTTATGGCTCTTTAATAGAGATTTTGACCCTGCACATGGAATTGGTTTGAGCTTTGTTTTGGTTTGGGGAAGATTCGATCAACAAATTATTGTCCCAGTTTTGACCTCAATAACCGGTATTTGGATTTCGTTATTTGCAGTCAAAGTGTTATATCCATATTTAAAAGATGTTAAACTCTTGCAACAAATGGGAAAAGTTACATATCATATTATGGCAAATCATTTGCTATTGATGTACTTGATAACTTTAATTTTGTTCAAAATAACAGGAACACCTATAACTGAAAAAGGTGATAAGATTTATTCAATTTTCAATCCTGTACAAACAACCTATCTATATTTTGTTGTAGTAATGCTTGCGACAACTTATTTTGGTGTATTTCAACAATTAGTATGGAGAAAATTTACTACGGCAGTTTCAACCAAACTTCAGCATAAGGATACATAAGAAGTCTCGTCTTTTTATCTTTGATAGATGGTTTTAATTTATATTGTTCACCTGTTAAAATGTTTGTGAGATATACTGAGTGTTCATTATTTTTAATTGCTTTGATTAACATATTAGCTGGTAATTCAACTTCTGCGGTTAATCTTTTATCTGATAAATTATTTACAATTAAATATTTCTCCCCTTTGTAACTTCTAATGTATGCAAAAACATGTGAGTAATTAGTTTTAAGAATTGTCAAATCCCCACGTGATAGAGCTGGAGTTGATTTTCTTAATTCAATCATTTTTTTGACTTTGTGATAAATTTTTCCGCTATAAGTTTTGGTTGAATTTTCAGCATCATAAAAAGCTTGTTGAGTTAACAATCCTCTATTAATATCTCTACTATCAAAAAATGATAAAAGTTTTAATTTACTTTTAGCTTGTTTTTTCTTCCTTAAATCTGCAGATTTTTTTGCATTTTCAAAATTATTCTTTGCTCCTATCTCATCTCCATAATAGATAATTGGAATTCCAGGAAGAGATAATAAAACAGAAAAGGCCATTTCTATATGGTCATGATCTTCGTCTAAGAAATTTGCCATTCTTCCTGCGACACCAAATCCTTTTCTAAAAGATGCGCCTTTTGGTTCTAGTGCATTATAAATAAGTTGGCGCATTTCCGGAGTAACCATTTCTAAAGTTAATTCATCATGAACTCTTAAAAAAGTTGCCCAACTTGCTGATTCCGGAATGCTAGGAGTCTGTTTAACAGCTTCTTTAAAATAATTGCTGTCTTCAGTTATAAAACTTGCCCATAATGCTGGCATGTACGGAAAATTGTATGCAATTTGAACTTCGTCAGTTCTTTTGAAATCTCTTGTTTTTCCATCAACTATAACTTCAGACTTCTTTTCTGAACCAAAGTATGGAATTACATCTTTAGGTAGTTGGCAAGCTTCAGCTTGCAATACCGTCCTTGGTGCTACTGCTTGTAGATATAAACTTAAAATTTTTATTATTGCATGTGTTGTCGGTTGATTTTCGGCATTTGTACCGGCATCTTTTGACAAATATGGAATAGCATCAAGCCTAAAAATATCTACACCTAAATTTGCCCAGTAATTAAGAGTTCCTAAATTGTAATACAACACTTCTGGATTTTTCCAATTTATATCAAGTTGGAATGGATAAAAAGTGTGATAAATATAATAATCTTTTCCGTTTATAGTAACTTTTCTATAATGATTTTCGGTATTTTCAGGGAAAATTAAACGCCTTTTACTTATTTCCCCATTTGGTTCTTTATATTCAATAACGGTTCCGAGTTTGGGGTCAACATATTTTGTATATTCTGGCAAATCTTCTCTTGTTACAAAGTAATCAAGTTTTGAAACGTCACCATTCATTGCTTGTTTAAACCATTCATGTTGATCGGAAAAATGATTCAAAACTAAATCAGCTTTAATATTGAACCCTTGAGCTTTTGCTTCTTTGATAAATTCTTCAAATTGTGTTTTGCCACCTAAATCTTGTCGGACATTTTGTGGATTTTTAACATCAAATCCAGCATCTTCCATAGGTGAATCTGCAAAAGGTAACATATATAAAGTTGTTACTCCCAAATCCTTTAGGTATGGAAGCATTTTTATTGTGTCTTTAAATTTATTAGGTTTTTCAGGTGTGACAGTTCCAAATTGGTCAACATAAAACATGTAGATAACTTCATCTTTGTACCAATCACTAGCCCTATTTAAATCATCTTGTTTTAATATTTCAGGTCTTTCTTCTTTTGCTTGCTTTGCAATTTCAACAATATGACTGTATATTTCATCAGTTTTATCTTCTCCATAAACTTTAGAAATATTTAATTTTAATTCTTTTTCTAATTTTGGAGAAATTACTTTATTCTCAATAGCATTTGTTTGAATATTTTCTTCTGTCGTTTGTTGAACATTTTGAGCATAAATACTGTTTTGTAGTCCAAAAGTTGCTAATACTACAACAATTAGCAGAGTTAATATTTTTTTATACATTGAATTTTCCTCCTACAAAAGAAAGTTTATTTTTGTTCTTCCAGTTCTCGTCTAATATCTTCAACAGAAACTCTTACAATTGGAGAGTCATCATTTTTTTTCAAGACACAGTGTGTAATTCCTGATTGAACAATAAATCTTTTGCAAAGAATACAAATAAAATTATGCCCCCAAATATAGATTGTTGCATCTTTGCAACGGTCTTGTCCTGCTTGAATAATTGCATTTTGTTCTGCATGAATTGATCGACAAGTTTCATATCTTGTACCAGATGGAATATTATTACTTATTCTGTAACATTTTCCTCTTTCTGCGCATGATTCAACTTTTGATGGTGTTCCGTTATACCCTGTTGCTTTAATTTTTTTATCTTGTCCTACAATAACCGCTCCAACTTGTGCTCTAAGACAATTTGACCTGCTTGCACAAGTTTTTGCTAGGTCTAAAAAATATTCGTCCCATGGTTTAATTTCCATTTTTATACCTCTAAATTAATATTTATTGTTTCTAATTCCAGTAGTAATCATTGAAAGTTCATATTTATCAGCAAGTTTAACTATTTCTTTTGATTTTTCGCCATCACCTGCTTCAATGATAAGCCCGATTCGTCCTTGAATTGCAGCATTAACAGTTTCTTTGTTTTCAATTACTCCGTCAACAGCTAGGACTGCATCTTTTGAAGATTCGCAAGCATAATCCATTGCAAGTTCTGAGGTTATAAATCCGTTTGTTTTTCCTTGGATAATTGCTTTTGTTGCTAAATCTTTTGCAATTACTGCGGATTTGCTTTTCAAATGTTTTGAAATTTTCCATGCAAAAATGGCATCTTCTGCTTGTTGTTGTGTCGGTTTTGTTTTGGTTACAACTTTGAATGAATCTTTTGAAAGTTTGCTATTATTTTGTTCTTGAACCAAAGCTCCGAAAGGAGTGATTTTAATATCCATTGCGCTAAAGCCCAAAAGTTCTTGAAGTGGTGTGTTTATTTTTATTACATTTATATCATTGTTTTTGAATAGATAAGACAAAGCATCGGTGGTGAATCTTGGAGCAACGACATTTTTAATTCTCACTGCTTCTATTTGTTTTGCAATATCTAAATTAACTTCTTTGGTAAAACCGATTGTACCTTGAAAAGCTGAAATAGGGTCACAATCAAGAGCTTTTTCTAATGCGGTATTTAAGTTTGCCCCAAGAGCCACTGAACAAATTGATGATTCTTTTGAAATAACAACACCGTTAACATCAAAAAATTCAGCCAAAATTTTAACAGCAGATGTTAAATTCAAATAGTCTATATATGTCAAATCTTTGTTTTCACTTAAAATTTCATAATCAATACCATCTTCAATTTTTGCAATAGCTGCAACTTGGTGGGTATTTTCACCAAAAGGTAAATCCGTAAAATTACTAATTTCAATTGTTTCCATAATATCCCTCACTTACCACTTGATGCTAGCATAAAGGATTAGGACTAGCAAGTTAATATAACTTAATCAATGTTCTTGATAAATGTGCATGTCTTTTATATAATCATGGTGTCTAATTGGGTAAGTAATGAGGAAAAGATGGCAACAAATAAAATTAACGATAGTGTTGGGAAAAAAATTGTAGAAGCTTTAAAAATGCAAGCCCCAGAAGAAACAACCGAAAATGAACAAATTAGAGATGTAAATCAAGATAACAATGTCATGCTTTTGGATAAAGAGGTCGCTCAAGATTTTTCGAATAGCAATTCTGCTGATGCAAAAGAAGACAGTTTCAGTTCTTTAAATTCGGATATCCAATCTGTTGTTCAGCCATCAGTTTCAACTGAATCGGTTCAATCTCAAATAAATCCAATCAATAATCAATCATTTATTGATAATGCGTTTGCTCAAAGCCTTGCTCAAAATATTGGATATACACAAGTTCCAGATGATTTTAACTATCCTGCTAATGTTGCAGTATTAAAACAGCTAATTGCAAAACTTCCAACCGGAGTTTCAAAACAAACAGGTGCAATTATTATTAAACAAACTATGGAAGCTCTTGGCATTTCAATGCAAAGTGTAATTCAAGAAGCAAGACAAGTTCAAGAATCTCTTAATAATAATGCAAGAGAATGTCAAGCAAGTATTGTTGATTACCGCAAACAAATAGGAATTTTAGAAGCAAAATCTCAGCAATACGTTAGATTGTCTGCTGAGATGAATGATATTATAAGTTTATTTGTTCAATCTGGAAGATAATTTATTTATTAACCAACTTTGTAACTGAACATTGTTTGAATACCTTGATCAATCATACCTTGGTTAGATTGAAGTTCTGCTGTGATTTCTTGCAATCTTGTTTCAATTTCAGCTTTTTGGTTTGTTAATTTTTCTTCCAAAAGTTTTAACTTGTATTGTCGTTGTTGTAGCTTTTTAGAAATCAAATCGTCAGATTCGTAATCTGTTCCGACTTGCATCAAATTGGTTGCTGCTTTTGAAGCAGTTGCAATTGCAGCTGTAATCAGGTGAAGTTTCCATTGCAAGTTGGATTTCATCATCGATAATTGACGTCTTCTAATTATACCTATGAGTAAACCCATTGCTTTTTCCTGCCTTTACTACCTTTTTTGATCTAAATGTGACCCTTTTAAGAAACTGTGCTCACTATTTTCTGCTATCAATTGCTCCATTTTTTGTAATTGGTGTCTGTGATAATTTAGTCTGTACTGAGCCATTTTTAGTTTCTTCTTAACCGTAAGAAGATCTTTAACACCTTCAACTATTGAATTTACGATACTTTGTATCGGATTTTTTCTTATAAAGTAGTTTTTGGTGTATATCAAGAAATCTACGATTCTTTTTATGTATAGTTCCAGAGTTTCTCGAAACATATTGCTCCTTGCACTTTGGACCTACATATATTTAAAAACATTACTGGTAAATAAATTGTCTTTTTTAATACTTCTTAGTAATATTTCTTAATATTAGATCCAAATTAATTTGTACTTCTTATCTATCGGAAATTTTTTTCCTATCTTTAATATTAATATAATAAATAATTAAGATATTGTAAAATATATTTATAAAAAATACAAAAGCGGACTTTTAAAGCATAAAAGCCCGCTAAATTTATGAAAAAGCTAAACCAATTATAAGTTTTGAATAGCTTTACTATCTCCGTCAATCCCCTCTTTGAGCATCTTTTTAGCAACATCACCTTGAGTATCAAGCATTTTACAAACCGTTTCAATGTTTCTAACTTTTGTTGAGAGTATTACATCGGCATTATTTGTAATATTTCCTGTTACGTTTTGGTAAGCTGCCAAAGCTGCAGAAGAAGTACCTTGCATCAAGTTACCCAAAACGGTTGTACCGGCACCGTAAACACCTAAATATGGAGAAATTGCTGTCAAAATACCTCCAAAGCCGGAAATACAACTCGCAAAAGGCATAACAACATTTGAAGTAATTCGACCTAAGCCACTTCCGGTACCGATACCGTAAGCTGCAGCACTTGTAATATCAGCAAGACCACCAATACTTGAAGCATAACCAGTTGCAGAACCTGAAGTACTTGTACCCCAACCGCCAAGAACAGATGATGCTCCACCTGTTGCTAGTCCGTAAATAGAACTTATCGGAGCTGCTCCTGATGGGAAACCAGAATAATTGTATAATGAATCTGTTCCATAAGCAGAACCGGTATTAGTTTTTGAATAGTAAGATGTTCCGGAGATGTTCATTGTTTCAGAACCCCCGAAAACAGTCGCAAATGAAGAGGGAGCAAGTAAACTAGCTAAGTTATACAAAAGTCCGCCGGCTGATTCAAAACCTGTACCAGTACCACTTCCTGAAACTGTTAAATCTCTTAATCTATCATAGGTTTCCCAAAGTTGAGCTTTTGCAGCTCCGCTGGCATCTCCGAATCTATTTGCTATTACCAAGTTACTATCATTTTTGTAAGACATTTTAAACCTCTTATTATAATTAATGTGAATTTATTAGCTTTCAAATGTTTTGAATGTGCTTTCAATGTTTTTAGAAATGATTTTGTGAACGGCGTCCATTTCTGTTTGAAGAGCATTTTGCTCAGTATCAAGAGCTTTCAATCTCAATTCTAAAGTTCTATCTTCTGTTTGAATTTGTTCTGTTTTGGCGTTGATATCTTGAACATTTTTTTCATAAACTTGTTTTTCATAATTGTATTTGTTCATTGCATCATTGTAAGCAGCATCATCTGTTACACTAGAAGTTGTTAAATCATAGATTACAGATGAACCCTCCAACTGTAATGATGTTGCTCTTCCGCTGCTATCGTATTCAATAATTCCGTATTTTGAAACTTCTTTATTAGTTGATTGATAGTCAGAATAATATGAGTGAAGTGCAGCTGTTGCATCTTGTCTGCAAGCTTCCAAACTATCAGATGTATTTGAAGTTGCAGATGCAAAATTTACGTGACTATTTGCATCTGTCCATAAATAAATATTATCTAAAGCAGAAGTGTCACCGTTTATCTTATAATTTTGCCAATCTTTTGCGATTTGAGTATCCGGCCAATCTTCTGCAATTTGATCTAAAGCTGCGCTATAAGTTCCCCAAGAACTATTTGAACTTGTATCTGTTCTATCAATAGTTGACAATTGGGTTAATTTCTTTGTACCTACCATATAATAAGGTGTTGCTCCCTCTTCTGTTGGTACAACATATTGAACTTGTGGATTTGAATTTGTGTTTCTGATTCCTTTATATTCAGAAATTTTTGCATAGTATGTTACATAAGAATTGTAATGAACACCGTCAGAATCGGTGTAATCAGCATCTTGAATTTGAGAAATTGTTTGAGTTGAATCACCGTTTTGGAATGTGTATTGAGTCTTAGTATAATCATTTGAACTAGGAGCTGTTGGCACGTCCATATCATATAATTTGTTCCACAATTCGGAACTTTGGTTTGCTAAAGCAGTTCTAGCTTGGTTAATTTGTTGACCTTCATATTCAACATTTGATTTTCTTGCTGCTAGTGAAATCCATCTAGCTTGAGATGCGGCCATGCCCATATACTTGTATCTCCTTCTTATATAGTTTTTGGATTGAAAATAATTCTACCTATCTTGGTTATAATTATTTTTTGAATAAAGTCAATATTCTTTCTTAAATTATACGGTATTTATTAAGATTTATATAGCGTTTTGGACAAAAATCAACCATGTAGTGTATTTTAACTGAATGAAATCCTCTTCTCGGGGTAAAAACTTTACAGTTTTTCTATGTTTCTGATAATATGGTAATATCTAAATATTATTTAAGAAAGGTATATAATGAAATTTTCTTCATCATTTAAAGTTGGATTATTAACATTAGTAGCTTTAGTTTTGCTTGTAGGAACTGTCTTGAAAGTCAAAGGTAGAGCTTTTTCTTCTGCAAAACGTATTGAAATTCAATTTAAAGATGTAAATGGATTAAGACCAGGTGCCGGAGTTCAAATTATGGGTTTGAAAGTTGGTCAGGTTGAAGAAATTACCCCTGTTGTTAAAGGTGAAGATAGTTTTGTTAATGTAAAATTTGTAATCACAGACCCAACTGTTCAAATTCCGAGAGCTTCATCTTTTTCAATTCAACAGTCTGGTTTAATCGGAGAATTATTCTTAGAAATTACTCCTCCTAAGACTAAGACTATTTACATTCCTATGGTAAATAGAAACTTATTATTCAAAAATGACCCTGTTCAAATGAAATTGAGCGGAAAATATTATGATGTTGGTTTAGTTAAAAGTGTAGATGTTGTTTCAAGAGATTCAATCCCTTATAATTACAAAAATAATATTTCAACAAGTTATGCTTACAAGGTTGACTATTTTATCAATCTTCCGGGGTTGATTTTGCCGGAATTTTTGAGAGGTTCTGCTGTATCATATAGAGATACCCACAAATTAAGACTTGTATCTTTAGATGATATGCCTTTAGATTATCCAAAGCAAGATTCTCCATATACAATTGTTGAACCGATGAGATTATCTGACTTTATGGATTGGCAATACAAAGCAGCAGAGACATTAACAGAATCTACAAAGAAAGTTAATGATATCCTAACAGATCAAACAATTGCTGATTTGAAAATGACAATTAATAATTTGAATGCATTAACTGCAAAATCATCAACAACTTTAGGCAAAGTTGATGCGTTGTTGGATTCTTCAAAATCTGATATTGAGCAATTACTCGTAATGACTCAACAAGCAACTGATGATTTCTCTAAATTGTCAGCAAACGTTAATAATATCATTGGTGATAAGGAATTTAAAACTAAATTGATGTCAACAGCAGATTCTGTTGATCACTTATCCCGTAACTTGAATAAGGTTATGGACGCAGCTGATGCTGAAGCTACCGGTAAAAACTTAAAAATCATTGCTCAAAATCTTTCTCAAATTAGTGAAAGTGTAAATGCAATGACAAGTGATGATAAATTGAAAAAACAATTGACATCAGCAATTACAAACGTGAACAATGCAATGGTTGAAGTTTCTACAACCTTAGAAACAGTTAACAGTGTAAATCCAACAAGTCCAAATCAAGCATCTGATTTGAAGAAAATTGTTAGCGATACTGTTGTAACAACTTCTAACTTGAGAAAATTCTCAGAAAAATTGAATAAAAGATTCTTATTATTCAGATTGTTATTCTAATATGATAAATTTAAAAACTAAAATTACACAAATACATTACCAACGAGATCCTGAGGGTATTATTTTTGATATCTTAAAGTTTGCTTCGTATTTTTACGCATTCGGAAGTGGATTTAAAAACTTTTTGTATGACAAAAGAATTCTTCGTCCGAAAAAGGTAAAAGCATTTGTTATCTCTGTTGGGAATATGACAACCGGAGGAGTTGGGAAAACTCCCGTTGTATCTGAAATTGCTAAGTATTTGGTAAACAAGGGTGAAAAAGTTGCTATTGTTTCTAGAGGTTACGGCGGGCGATTGAATAACAAAAATGTTAATATGATTTCTGACGGAACAACAATTTTTCATGATGCAGTTCAAGCAGGAGATGAACCGTATTGGTTGGCTGAAAATACTCCTGGGTGTTATGTTTTTACTTGTAAAAATCGTTATCAAGCAGCAAAATGCGCCGTTGAAAAATTCGGAATTCAAACAATAATCTTAGATGATGGATTTCAGCATAGAAAACTTTATAGAGATTTAGATATTGTTTTGATGGATAGTATTAAAGGATTTGGAAATGAAAATTTACTTCCGGCCGGTCCTCTAAGAGAGGGAGCTGAAGCTCTTGACCGAATAGATAAACTCGTTGTTGTTAGTAAAAGTCTTAATCATAAAACCGCAGAAAAAGTTTCTCGAATTATGCACAAAAGATTGAATTTATCGACAATGGTTTGCTATACAGAGCCGGACTATGTTTATAATATCAAAACCGGTCAGAGGTTGTTAGATGGTGTTCCTGTGACTGCTGTTTGTGCAATTGGGCAACCTCAACAGTTCTTTGATTTTCTAACCGATTACCAAGTTGAAAAAACAATTGCATTTGATGATCATCATCAATATGCCCCAATTGATGTAATTAATATTCAAGGCAATATTATCACAACAGAAAAAGATGCCGTGAAACTTGCCCGTTTTGATATGGATAATATTTATGCCTTAAAATTAAAAACCGTGATTGATGTAGAAGAGTTATTGAGATAAATAATTATTTAAACTCTCTTACAATTTCTTTGAAATAATCTGCATTTTCTTTTGCTTTTTGAGCGCAAGCAACACCATTCATTTTGTTAGAAACATTTGGATTACAATATTTATCTAAATCGTTATATGCGGTTGATTTATCGCCCATAGTTTTTAATTCCCCATCTACAAGTTGAAATGTAAATAAGTCATAACCTGCAACATTTGGCGGATTTCCATAGCCATTGATGTCTACTGATACAGCTAAAATATCATTTGCAGTATGTCCATAGTTTTCAAACATCAATAATGTACCGTCCGGTAGTGCAATTTGTCCGTCGTCTAAAAATTCATATTTGAAAGTTGCTTTTTTATCCAAAGACTTATAATGCTTTGCTCCATTGTACATTTGATAACAAGGAACAGAAGATTTCATGGGGCTTGATGGTGTTTGGTCGGTATTACCACAATCCATACCTCCTTTTACATAATTTAGAAATGTCTTATAATACTGTCCATAACCGTATGTTGTCGGGTCAGATGATACATCATCATTTTCCATCAATTTGAATGCTTGTTGAACAATTGAATAAGATTTTAGAAACTGAGTTCGTAATTTTTTAGCTTTGATATTCGTCATTAAAGTTGGTATTGTCATTGCCGCAACCACTCCAATTATGCCAAGAGTGATTAATACTTCTGCCAAAGTAAACGCAAGTTTCTCTTTTGTTGGTTGCAAGTCTACGTGCGTAGCAACCCTCACCTCAGCCCTCTCCAATTTCTGGGCGAGGGTATTATTTTTTAAGAATGGTTGATAAGTGGATAAGTCTATAAGTGTTTTCATGTTATTCTTCCTTTCCTTAAATTTAATTAACTCTATATAAAGTGCGAAATATTTAGACTAATTCTTAAATAATCTTGATTAATTCTACATTATTTACGAATTAATGTCAAATATTCTCATTCTTTAACGTACTAAAACCCTAAAATATACATTATTCTTTTATTGAAAGGTATTTGTTATTATGGATATAAAAAATCTTTTAGGAAAACGAATAAGAGAATACCGTTTGAAATATGGTCTGACTCAATTTCAATTGGCAGAGAAGTTGGGGATTGATGACAAACATTTGAGCAGGATTGAATTGGGCAAAAATATGCCGCAAGCTAGTGTTATTGCAAAACTTGCTGAAGTTTTTGATGTTGAACCTAAAAGTCTTTTTGAATTTTCTCATCTTGCACCCATTCAAGAAGTTCGAAAGGATTTGAATGATATTATTTCAAATTTGTCTGATGAGCAGATTATTTTGACTTACAAATATGTAAAAACTTTCGTTATATAATGAATGTATGATTGATGTAGTTGTAAAAATTTTACAAGAAGCAAAACAGCCTCAGAGTGATTTTGTAAAACTTATGGATAGTTTTAAAAATCCTTATTTGGTATTGATTGCGTGTATTTTGAGTTTGAGAACGAATGATAAAACAACTTATCCTGCGACTTTAAGAATGCTTGAACTTGCAAAAACTCCGCAAGAAATGATGAATGTAAAAGTTGAGGATTTGGCAAAAGCTATTTATCCTGTAGGATTTTATCAGAACAAAGCAGGGCAAATTATTGAGTTATCTAAAATTATTGTTGAAAAATATAATGGCAAAGTTCCTGATAGTATAGATGAATTGTGTAAATTTCGTGGAGTTGGACGCAAAACTGCCAACCTAGTTATGACTTTGGGATTTGGCGAACCTGCAATTTGTGTTGATGTGCATGTTCATAGAATTTTCAATCGTCTTGGTTATATAAAAACAAAAACTCCAGAAGAAACGGAGTTCGCTCTTCGTGAAAAATTACCTAAAAAGTTTTGGATTCCGATAAATACTTTGTTGGTTACTCATGGGCAAAATGTTTGTAAACCTATAAATCCAAAATGTGATATTTGCCCTATTGCAAAATATTGCCAAAAAATCGGTGTTAAAAATAGAAAAGACTAAATTTATGCAAAACAAAACCTCCAAGTTAATAAAGTTTAACATTCTGGAGGTTTTATTTGTTATTAAAATTTAATTACTTAACGATTTTGATTATTTCAGATGTAATATCTTTTCCACCGTAAAGAACGATACCTTTGCTCAATACTAGGTCATAGCCATCAGCTTTTGCTTTTTCATTGATTTGCTGAGAAATAGATTCGTCAATAGCTTTCAATTGTTCTGCGTAATTTTTGTCCATTGCTTCTTTTTTCGCAACTAATTCTTTATTATATTTTTCTTCAGCAGCTTTTTTCTTGTTTGCATCAGTTATAGCAGCTACGTCTTTTCTTGCTTTTTCAATGAATTTAATAATCTCTTCTGCTTTAGCTTGTTGGTCTTTTTTCAATGATTGAACTTTTGCAGATGCATTCACAACTTGAGGAACATCAACGATAGCAACTGAAAAACCATCAGCATAAGCCGCTGAACCGAATGTTAATCCCCCTGCAACAGCCAAAATAGCTGCGAATAAACCTAAATTTTTTCTCATAATGATTTCTCCTTATTGTCGCTATTATGTTAACACAAATATTTTGGAGTTGTATAGTAATCCATTTGGTTTATTTTTTTCGTTACATCTTTACATGTTTTTCGCAATTTTGTATAATAATGTTTGGTAGGTAATCCTTATTAACTATTTTTGTAAAAATAACTTAACAAAAATTAAAAAAAGGTTTTTATTTATCAATTATCGTCAGACAATAATCTTATAAGATATAATTTTAGATATACGGCTAGATATACAATATTATTAATAATAAAAAGGTGAACAAAATAATGAAAAAGATTAAGAAAAGTAATCGATTACTAAATGCAATTTTGACAGTGTCGGCTTGTTGTGCATTGTCAGCAGTGTGTTCTCCTGCATTTGCCGCAGGTGAGGCTGTCGGTGGTCTTGTTCCGTCAGGATACGGTTATTCTCACGGTGCAATCCCTGTAATGAACGAAGTTGGTGGTGCTTCTATTCACGATTCTGATATGATGCGTTATGATAGAAACCAACGTCTAAATAACAAAGATTATTACCAATATGAACAAAAACGTTATGGTACAGGTGGTTCAGCAGTTACAAATACAGCTCCTGCTAATGCAATTCCTGATGCAATGAAAGCTACTGTTAACGAAATGGGTTCAAAAGGTGTATATGTAAATTCTATTGAAGTTTCGCCATCAGAAATTTTGACAAAAGAAGAAATCAATGGTGTTATCGGACAATATGTTGGAAGAAATGTATTTATGTCTGATATTCAAGCTGCAATCAATGGTTTGAATAACTTGTACGCAGAAAAAGGTTATGTAACAGCAAGAGCATATTTGCCTGAACAAACAGTTTCAAACGGTAATATTAAAATTGAACTTATTGAATCTAAAATAGGCAATGTTACTGTTGTAAACAATAAATATACAACTTCTGGTTATATTTTGAAACGTATGCCGGAAAAATCAGGTCAATTATTTGATATTGTTGATTTAGAAAAAGATGTTTTGGATTTCAACAGATATCATGATGGTGTTAACTTATCAGCAAACTTAAAAGCTGGTGAAACTCCAGGAACAACTGATATTGAATTGACTGCTGCTGAAACATTCCCATTTCACTTGATTGGTATGATGGATAATGCCGGTCGTAGAAGTACAGGTTCTTTAAGAGGTGGTCCTGCAATTGTTGCAGATAGTTTATTCCACCATAGAGATCAGTTATCTATGGGTTCATATTTTGCAGGTGGTTCTATAAGCCCATTCTTTGATTATAGCGCTCCTGTTAACAAAAAAGATGGTAGAGTAGGTTTTTCTTATTCATCAACTTTTGCTAATGTTAAATATGGTCCTGCTTACTTAACTAATTTAGGATTAAAAAGTAATTCATATATCTATAGTTTGTACTATGATCAACCTATCGTAAGAACAAGAGGTTTTGAATTCAAGACATTTGCATCTTTGAACTACAAACGTGCAAGAACTTGGTCTAAATACGATAACGCATTTGAAGATTTGTTCGGATATTCTCCATTTGCTGATGTTGACCAAGTTACAAGTTTAGATGTTGGATTTAACATCAGAAAAGATACTAAACATGGTATTTGGTACTTGAACCAAGGTGCTGCAATGGCATTTCCTATTTTTGATAGTGATTCCAGTTACTTCAAATATTCAGGCGGTTTGTTAAGATTACACGACTTCTCTCACGGTGTTATCGGTCAATTGAGGGGTAGTTACCAAATTATTCCAAATAGCAAATATATTCCATACTTAGACCAATTCCAAACAGGTGGTTTAGCTACTGTTAGAGGTTATTCTGAAGGTATTTGTATGGGTAAAAACGGTTACTTCTTCAGTGGTGAATTGATGTTCCCATTATTACCTAGAACAATCACCAATAAAGAAGGTCGAGTTCGTAACTTTGTTGGTCAATACGTAAAGGGTGCCGTATTTGCTGATACAGCAGGTGTATTCCCTTGGGTTGAACAAGATGTCTATGGCGGAAGTTACTTCTTAGCTTCAGTTGGTATGGGCTTGAGGGTTCAATTACCGGGAGACTTGAGTGCTCGTTTATATTGGGGCTATCCATTGATTAACAATGCTTATGAAAGAGATAGAAAATATGGTAGATTCCACTTTGAATTAACTCTTGAACCTGATTTTGATGCGTTGTTAAGCAAACGTTCAACTAAGGCTCAACCGGTTCAACCACAACCGGCTCCGGAACAACCTAAGTTGGCTCCATTGGATAACGGTCCAAACAACTATGATGATATCAGACACTATGACTACTTGTTAGATGGTGGTGCAACATTATAGGTTATAAAATCTTTATGTAATATAATAGTAAGCGGTAACATGTTTTGTTACCGCTTACTTTTTGGAAAAGAGGAGAGGGATATGGTTTGTAAATCAATTTTTGTTACCGCAACAGGTACAGATATCGGCAAGACTTATGTTTCAGCCTTGTTAGTGAAAAGAATGAGAGATTTAGGTTTGAATTGTGGGTATTATAAACCTGCATTGAGTGGTGCAATTCGTCAGGCAGATGGTAGTTTACTCCCAGGAGATTGTGATTTCGTTGTAAAAACAGCAGGTCTAAATGTCAAACCTATGGATTGTTTAAGCTACTGCTTTGAAGAGGCTGTTTCTCCTCATTTAGCTGCCGAAAGCAAAGGGATAAGAATTGAAAAATCTGTAATTAAATCTGATTACGAAACAAAATCTCAAAATTACGACTATATGGTTGTTGAGGGAGCTGGAGGAATTACTTGTCCATTCAATTTAAAGGAAGAACAAATTCTTTTACCTGACGTAATTAAAGATTTAGGTTTAGATATAATAATTGTTGCAGACGGTGGTTTAGGAACTATAAATTCTGTTGTATTGACAGTTGATTATGCAAAACATCAAGGATTGAATATTAAAGGCTTAATTTTAAATAATTATGATGAAGATAATTTTATGCATGTAGATAACAAGAAACAAATTGAGAGATTAACAGGAATAGATGTTATAGCTTGTGTAAAAAAAGGTGATAAAGATTTGAATATATCAAAAGATACTATATTGAAAATATTGGAGGATAAATAATGAATTGGCAGGAAGAAGATTTAAAATACATTTGGCACCCATGTTCACAAATGAAAGACTATGAAACTTTGCCGCCAATTGTTGTTGATCACGCAAAAGGTATAAATATCTATGATATTGACGGGAATTGTTACAAAGATGTTGTAAGTTCTTGGTGGTGTAATTTGTTAGGTCATTGCAATCCAAAAATTAATGAGGCAATGAAAAAACAATTGGACACATTAGAACATGTAATTTTTGCTAACTTTACTCATAAACCGGCAATTACTTTATGTCAAAGATTGATGGAAGTTTTGCCTAAGGGTAAAGGTTTAGGCAAATTTAATTTTGCAGATAATGGTTCTGCTTCTATTGAAATGTCTATGAAAATGAGTTTTCAATATCATCAACAAACAGGGAATCCTCAAAAGAAACGTTTTATGGCATTGTCTGATGCTTATCATGGGGAAACAATCGGCGCTTTATCAGTTGGGGCTTGTGATTTGTATTCTCAAATTTACAAACCTATTTTGATGGACGTTGTGCGTGTTCAAGGTCCGGATTGTTTTAGATGTCCTTATGGCAAATGTCGTGACAATTGCGCTTGTGAATGTTTTGAAAATGCTGAAAAAACTTTTGAAAAATATGGTGATGAAACTTGTGCAATGCTTGTTGAACCGTTGTTGCAAGGTTCAGCTGGTATGAAAATTTATCCGCCATTGTATTTGACTAAATTAAGAGCATTGTGTGACAAGTATAATGTTCATTTGATTGCTGATGAAATTGCAACCGGTTATGGTAGAACGGGTAAAATGTTTGCGTTTGACCATGCAGGTGTTTCTCCAGATATTATGTGTTTATCTAAGGGGCTTACCGGTGGTTATATGCCAATGTCAATTTGTGTTGCTACTAATGATATCTATGATGCATTTTATGATGATTATGGTAAAGGTAAGGCTTTTATGCACTCTCACACTTATGCCGGAAATCCTTTAGCGTGTTCTGCTGCAAATGCCGTTCTTGATATTTTGCGTGATGAACATATTATTCCGTCTGCTGTTGAAAATGCTAAATACTTTAATAAAATTATTAAAGAAAAATTTGAAGACTTGCCTTATGTTGGAGAAGTTCGTCATATTGGATTGGTTAATGCGATTGAAATAGTTAAGGATAAAAAGACCAAAGAGGCATATCCTTCTAATCTAAGACTCGGGTATCAAATTTACAAAAAAGCTCTTAAAAAGGGTGTTTTGCTTCGTCCATTGGGTGATGTAATTTACTTCAACCCGCCATTAATTATTCAACCGGAAGATATGGATTTTGTAACTGATGTTGCCAAAGAATGTATGACAGATGTTATGAATAATTTATAAAAAACTTAAAGCCTCTGAATTTCTCGGGGGCTTTTGTTTTATTTGATAGGTTTACCAAAAATTATTCTTGCCCCTCCCCATTTTTGTTGAAGAGTCTTTTTTAATCCAAGAATTATATCGTTAACGTTGCAGGCACTCATTTGTACAACATCAATCAGTGTGCTGAGTTTTGGAACAAGAACGGAAAAATCCGAACTTGTTTTGTTGAAATTTCCACTGATAGATATGAAATCTTTTGATGAATTTGCAAAATTTGAAGTCATTTGTTCAATATTTTTTGTACTATTTTGAATATTTTGTTTTGTAATTCCGTCATTAACTTTTGCCGATATTGTTTTCATATTTTGTGTTGTTTGTTCTAAATTTTTCATTCCGTTTTTCAAACTTGTAGTGGAGTTTAGAATGTTTTCTCTATTTTCACTTAGAATATCTGTTACAAGGTCAAACATTTCGGTTAAGGAATCTGTAGTCTTTTTGGCTGAACTCAATAAATCGCCACCTTTTTCTGACAAATCATCAATATGGGCTTGATTTATGTCAGAAATTCCACTAAAAATAAAGCCGGTATCACCCTTAATAGTATCACCTGTGCGAATATATCTAATCATTGGGCGACTTGGATAAATTATATCAACGTATTTGGTTTCATTGTCATATTTTTTTATTTGTACACTAATGTTTTTAGGCAGATGCAGACCTCTTTGGTTTAGTGTGATGTACAAATACGTTCTTTTAAAATCTTTCGAAATTCTTAATCTGCTTGTCGAACCTAGTTTGTAGCCTTTGTAATATACTCCCATTTTACTTGGAATCGGGTCCATTTTATTGAATTCAGCTTTTATGTACGTGTGATTTAAGTAGTTTGCAATTCCTACTAATACAAGTATAAATATTAATAACCAAAATAAAAATTTACCAAAACTCATAGATTTATTATTATAAAAGTTTTGAAATTTTTAATTATCCGATTGGTTGTTAATTTAGGATAGAGAGTAATTTTTTGTGCATTTTTACGTTGTGAACCCTTATTATATCAATGTTTTCGTTCATAAGAATAGAATCAAGTGCAAGGGTATAAATATCTTTTTCATCATTCGTTGCTTGTGGCATACCAAGGAGACTTTTTCTGGATAGACCGATAAGAACAGGGCAACCAATGGTTTTCAGTTCTTTCCACCGTCTGAGAATTTCAAAATTGTCCTCTTTCGTTTTGCCAAAGCCAATCCCTGGGTCAATTATTATATTTTCAATTTTTATTCCACTCTTGATAGCAAAATCAACTTTATTTTTTAAATTTGTATAAATTTCGTCCATAAGGTTTGAATAAGTCGGATTATTTTGCATTGTTTCCGGTGAACCTTGCGAGTGCTGAATTACGATTTTTGTATTCGGATTTTGTGCTAAAACATTTACCATTTCATTGTCAAAATCAAAACCTGAAACATCATTAATAATATTTGCACCAAGTTCAATACATCGTTCTGCAACAATTGAACTTCTTGTATCAATACTGATGGGTGTTTTAATGTTATTTGTTTTGATGTAATTCAAAATCGGTTCAAGTTTTTTTAATTGGTCTATACTTGAAACAGGTGTTGAATACGGTTTTGTGGATTCTGCCCCTATATCAATGATATCTGCTCCATCTTCTATCAATTGTTTTAAATGTTCAATTGATTTGTCAAAATCATAAAATTTTCCCCCATCAGAAAAAGAATTTGTTGTGACGTTCAAAACTCCCATTATTTTCGTTTTTTCTGGAGTATTAATCTTTGTTTTCTCGTCTAAAATTTGTCCTAGAATTTTTAATCCAAACGGTTGGTGTTGAAGTTTTGACGCAATTTTTTTTATTTGAGAGTGACTTCCACCTAATACGCAGTTTGAATTTTCAATTTTCCCAGTAATAACTTCTCTGTGCGTTCCACAATCCGCACCAACAGAAATTGCCGTTTGTTTTAAGATATTTGCTTGGGCTGGTGTTAAGTTAAAAATTTTGAAATTTTTATACTCAAATTTATCTTTTGCAACGTGAGTATAAGTCTTGTCAAAACCGATGTCAATCAGCTCTTTTTCAATATTTGTATTTGATAATTCTTTAACTAAAAAATCGTGCATAACAGAAGTTTAGCACGATTTTTATATTTTCTCAATTTTTATAATTTTTTAAACTGCGATTTTAAATTTTTCAATTCTATTTTTGAAATCATCAACTGCAAGAGTCCCATTTTCAGCGGCTTTAGTTCCCTCTGTCAAAAGTACAAAGAAAGCCATTACTGTACCAAATCCGCCTGCAACTTTTTTCAAAATAGGACTTTTAACTATTGGTCCAAGAATTTTGTTATTTTGAAGTCTTTCAGCATATTTCAACGCATCTTGCGCAAACATCTTTGCATTAACTTTAAATCTTCCGATAAATCCAGAAGCTTGTTTTGCTCCTTCACCGGTAATTTTAGCGGCTTCTGTTGTTGCACGCATCATTTGTTGCAATGTAGATTCACCACCTGCCAAACCTCTTCTGCTTGCGTATTTGCTTGCAGTTGTTGCAAGACCTGCAGTACCTCCTAAAGCAGTTGCTGTCTTTTGAGTTTTGTCTTTTTGCTCTTGAGAGATGGTTGAGCCACCAGCAAATCCATTTATAGGGTTAATCATTGCCATTCTTCGTCAACTCCTTTGTTTGCCGGTGCAAAATCTTGTCTTGCTGAGTTATAAGCACTCGCAATACCAGAACCAACACCAAGAGTGTAAGCTGTTGCTTTTGCGCTTCTGTCATAAGTAATTGCTTTTGCAACATTAGAAGCTTTTTCTTTTACTGAACTTGCAACACTTTGAACTCCAGAAATTACTTTAGTGAATGCTTTTTCATGTTTAAGAGCAAATCTTCCAAGTTTATGTTTTGCCAAATCTTCATCTGACATTTTTATAAATGGTTCTGTTTTTGCCTTTATTGAATTTCCAATATTATGAGTAAGTTTAGCAACTTTTTCTTTTAGTGGAGAAAGTGCATTAATTCCCTTATTCAATAATTTGTTATGGCTAATTTTGATAGCTGATGCTTTACCAAATTTAGAAACTTTTAATGCTGCCCATGCAACAGCCCAACCGGATAATACTCCCTCAGAGATAGCTTTACAAACTTTTACCCCTGTTTTCATTGTTTTCGGCACATATTGATTTTCTAAAATTTCGTCACATTCTTCTTTTTGATGAGCATAATAATCTTTTCTGTGATTATAAGCTGTTTCATCAAAATCCCCTTTGAATGCCATTGGTTTTGCACTATGTGTAATGCTTGTTGGCTGAATTGTTAACATAATTAATTCTCCATAATTTGCAAAATGAATTTTCCTGCTCGTATAATAACGGTGAAAATTTTTTTTTGCTAACACACTAGACTACCATTAACAAAATGTTACATAATAACACCTTTATTATTTCACATTTGAATTCGTTTGTAAAGTGTTTTTTGAACCTTGATATGAATTTCTTTTGATGAATTCTCTGTCAATTTTATTAAGACAATCAAGCTTTGCCCCAAGCCATTTTGGAGCTATTAAATTTTTCTTCAAACCGTTCCCTGCAAGTCTGTGAATAGTTGTTTCCGGAGGTAAAATTTCAAGAAAATCACAAACCAAATTTACATACTCTTCTTCCGACATAAAATCAAATTTTTTCGCTTCATAAAGTTGAGCAAGTTTTGTGTCTTTTAGTGCACAAAGCATGTGAATTTTTACCCCATCAACTCCGAGTCTTGCTAACTCTTGTGCTGTTTGAAGTATTTCTTCTCTTGTTTCCCACAATCCAAAAATCACATGAACGCAAACATTGATTCCTTTTTCTTTAGTCTTTTCATAAGCTCTTAAAAAACAATCGTAATCATGTCCTCGGTTAATTTTTTTCAATGTTTTATCGTGAATTGATTGCAAGCCGTATTCAATCCATGTGTAATAATCTTTTGAAATATCAGAAATTAGATTAAGTTTATCATCATCAACGCAATCCGGTCTTGTACCAACTGACAAACCAACAATATCAGGGTGTGTCAAAGATGATTTATAGATTTTTTCGAGTTCATTTACCGGCTTATAAGTATTTGAATATGCTTGAAAATAAGCCATAAATTTTTCCGCCTTGAATCTATCGTGTAGTGTTTTTGCTCCTACTTTTACTTGGTCTTCAATAGATAAAAGGTTTGAATGTGCTTGAGAAAAACTTCCCCCATCATCACAAAAAATACAACCACCTGTGGATATTGTACCGTCCCTATTAGGACAGGAAAAACCTGCATCAAGCGTAATTTTATACACTTTTGCTCCGAATTTGTTTTTCAAATATGCACTAAACTGGTTGTATCTTTTGTCTGTATTATTAAAGAACATTTTATTTTTGTTCGTTATCCTCTTCGTCATAGATAGGGTAAACGTAGTGTTCACCGCAATTTGGACAAACAACTTCTTGTTGTTTACCGTCTTCTAATTTTGCAACTTCAAATAAACATTTGCAACCTGATTGAACGCATCTGATTGCCCAAGTAGGTCTTATTAATCTTGCCATAATTTACTCCCTTTTCTACTATACAGTTTAATTTTAGCATTATTCTGCTTTTCTTGCAAGTGGGAAAATGGAAATAATGAGCCTCTAGGACACTAAGAATTTTCTTCCTCTCCTTGATTCAGTGACTCTGTAACTTTCTCAATCCTCTTTACGACAAGGCATGTTCATAGTATTATTTAGCTGAATGGAAACAAAAGGATTTATACTATGCAATTTATCGATAAGGCAAAAATAAAAATATCTTCAGGCAAAGGTGGAAACGGTGTTGTTGCTTGGCGCCGTGAAAAATTTGTAGATAAAGGCGGACCAGCAGGTGGTGATGGTGGTAAAGGCGGAAGTGTTTACCTAATCGCTGATGAGGGATTATCTACATTGTTAGATTTTACTTATCGTTCAATTTTTAAAGCTGATAATGGCGAAAATGGTTTCAAGAAAAGTATGCACGGAAAAAGTGCAAAAGATTTATATTTAAAAGTTCCGGTAGGAACAATTGTGAAAGACCTTAAAACAGGTAGTGTAATTGCAGATTTAACTCACAATAAACAAACCGTACTTGTTGCCAAGGGTGGAAGAGGCGGAAGAGGAAACACTCACTTCTGTACTCCGCAAAACCGAGCTCCACAATACTGTGAACCGGGGGAACCTGGAATTGAAAGAAATTTGCAATTAGAGTTGAAATTGATTGCTGATGTTGGTTTATTAGGTCTTCCAAATGCCGGGAAATCAACATTTATCAGTCGAGTTTCTTCTGCTAAACCAAAAATTGCAGATTATCCGTTTACAACAATTATTCCAAATCTTGGAGTTGTTCGAAAATCTACCGGTGACGGGTACGTAATCGCAGATATCCCCGGACTTATTGAGGGTGCATCTGAGGGAATTGGCTTGGGTCACGACTTTTTGCGTCATGTTGAACGTTGCAGATTTTTACTTCACCTTGTTGATGGAACTGAAGAAGACCCAATAAATAACTATAAAATTATTAATAAAGAGCTTGAAAAATATTCTGAAAAGTTAGCAAAACTTTTCCAAATTGTTGCAATTAATAAAATTGATGCAATTGAACCGGAAATACTTGAAGAATTGAAACAAGAATTCCAAAAACTAGGTGTTGAAGTCTTTTGTATTTCCGCAGTTACAGGTGAAAATCTCGACTCTTTAAAACACGAATTAGAAAATAAAGTTAATACAATCGAAAAACCTACAACAGATGTTGTTGTAGAAGAAGATTTTGAAGCTACCAACAATGACGATGGTTGGTGGGAAGTTCACAAGGTCAATAAAAACACTTACGTTGTTGATGGTGGTAGAATTATTCGAATTTCACAAGTTACAGACCCAAGAAGTACGGAACAAGTTATTAGATTTCAAAACATAATGATAAGTATGGGTATTATGGACGAATTGAAACATCAAGGTGTTCAAAACGGCGATACTATTGTTGTTGGGAAACTTGAACTTGAATATTGGGACGACGAAGTTTATAAATAAAAGAGCATCATCAATTTGTAAACGTGATAATTAATTGTTCTGTAATTTTGAATGAGCATAAAGAAAACTTTAAACTTTACAGATTTAAAAAAAAATGTTATAATATATTCACCTAGCCAATTGAAATCCATAAAAATATTGATCCTTTGAAGAAAGGACATATTGAATATGGGAAAGAAAACGAAATATCCTGAATATACTAATGGTTCAATTTCCGTAAATGGAAGACAAGTTGCTTCAGCAGTTAAAGATAAAAAAAATAATATTGTTAGCAGTAACTATAATATGAGTGATACTGAGCAAAAAACTTATAATGCTATTCAGCAGGGATTGTATAACTCATTAGGTAATCTTTTTTCCATTAGTGATAATCAGCGTAATGAATGGAGTAATCAACTTAATGCTCTTCGAAATCAAGGTATTAGTGAAATTAATAATACCTACACTCCAATGGAAACGAACTTGAAAAATGATATAGCTTCAAGGTTTGGGAATTTTGACAACTCAATATTCCTAGATAATCTTAATTCTATTACAGATAAAAAGTCGAAAGCTATTGCCGATTTGAGTGATAATTTATTGTCAAAACAAAATGAATTGTACTCTGATGAGTTAAAAAACAGAATTAATACAATTACACTTTTGAATAATTTGAACTCTGTTATGAATGCCAATATTCTAAATTATACAAATGCCGCTGCTTCAAATTCTAATGCCGGTAATAATTATAATAGTAATTGGTATAATTCGTCTAACAAAAGTTCTTCACCATGGTGGGGTTCAATGGCAACTTCTGCAGTAGATACATTTTTATCTTTCTTGTCTTAATCAATTGACATTAATTCTTTATAAATAATTTTCTCTTGAAAAATAGAGAGGTGCTATGAACCATAAAATCCTATGGGAGTACCTACTTGGTAAACTGCGCCTTATATGGTGCAGGGCTTTAGATTGACCAAAACGTGGAAAATAGTCCAAATAAAATTCTTATAAATGTTAAGACATGTTACATATTTTTAATAATCATGCAATTATTTAATTTGTATATACTTTATATATATACAAGTACAAAACAAGAGGGCTTTAAGATGGGCATCTACGGATTTGGTAAAGCATTTAATATCAGATATGCACAAAATCAATACCGACCAACGATGAGAATGGGCGGAGGACCAAGAGGACCAATTTTGGGTAATCACTCTTATACCGAAACTACGAATATCACCATCAAAAATGGTCCTAGTGGATTTTGGGGCTTTATGTCTGGATTATTTGGCGGTTTGTTTGGCGGTGGAATGTCAGGCATGTTTGGCAATAGTTTCGGAATGAACATGGGTGGATTTAGCCCATTCGGAGCTCTTAATACTGCTATGGCACAACCGACAGGTCAAGCAAAAAGTGGTGACAGATTGGCTGACTTGCAAAAAATGTATCCTGATTGGAACATCACATCTGACGGAAACGGCAAATATGATGCGGTTAACAAAGACCAAACAGTACACCACAGCGGCAATTTTGACGAAATGTGTGAAAAATTGTTGAAAGAAAAGCAAGGAACTACCGATTCCCCAAAAGATAAAACAGAAACAGATAATACAACCAAAGATACTCCGTCAACAGATAAAGATAATAACTCTGTAAAAGATAGTGACGACGGCAACGGAGCTGGTGGTAAAGTTTCTAATAATAATGGCAATAGAACAACAACTCCACAAGGTTTACGCCATTCAAGTAGTTCCTCTGGTGCAAAAAAATCTGCAAGTTCAGGAAAATCACCAGATGGTTGGTATAGGTCGCAAAAAGATAATGATACTCATTTAAGAGGTATAGATCCTAAGAATGTTGAAAAAGCTGCAGCTCAAAAAGGTCATTCTGCTGTAAGAGAAATTGTAACTCAACAACTGTTAAACTCTAAAATCAAGAACGGTTTAACTTCAGCTCAAATGAATGAATTAACTGAAATCGTAAGAAAGAAAAATCCAAGTGTTTTCAATGAAGATGGTTCATTCAAGAAAGATTCTAAAGGTGCAGTTGCATTAAATAAATTAGATATTCCAACTCAAGCTTGGATTAATAAAAATATTTTGCATAAAGCTGAAAATTATAACAGTGCAAATAAGACAGCCGCAAAAACTACTGTAAAAGGTAAATATACAACACATACTCAATCAGAATTAAATGAGGCTGCAAGATTTAATGGAAGAGCAACATACCAAAAAGGTATCTACTACAATGAATCTAAAAAAGAACACTTTAAAGTTGTGAATGGAAAGTACCAAACATTACCAAATGTAAAACAAGTAAATGGTGATAGTTGGATTGATAAAGCTGGTAGAACTCATAAGGGCAGACCAGGTGGTGCGGAACCCGCTAAACAAGCAAAAACCGCTCCAAAAACAAGAAATTATACAGCTAATGATTATTCTCGTTATCCAGCTGGTTAATAATGAACTCATATTGAAAGCAGTTGACTATAATTTAAAATTTGAATATCTATTTTTAAATCAAATAAATGATAAATTTAAGAAACACAAAAATACTTCCGAAGTTCTTGAAAAAGAAGAAAGGAAGTATTTTTTATGGCAAAAATTATTGAAAATGAAAGAAGAATTGTGAGGTTATCAGTTGATGATGTTCTTAATATTGTTAGAGAGTATCAAAGATTAACCCGCAAAAGTTGTTGTTATGACCATACTCGAGAGATCCTTGCTAAAAATATTTTCTATATCCCAGAGGACGTATAATCCTCACACTATCTCTCTACCCAACCATTTCTCTCATAGGAGGTAATGTTATTTGAAATTTGTTTATTATGGGATAGAATATGAGTATTATGGCGGATAAGATTAAAATAGTTGGTGCAAAAGAACATAATTTGAAAAACGTTTCCCTTGAAATTCCTAAAAATGAATTAATCGTTTTTACAGGTGTTTCAGGTTCAGGAAAAAGTTCTCTTGCTTTTGATACAATTTTTGCAGAGGGGCAAAGACGTTATATTGAGAGTCTTTCAACTTATGCAAGGCAGTTCCTTGGACAAATGGACAAGCCGAATGTTGAATATATTGATGGGCTTTCTCCTGCAATTTCTATTGACCAAAAATCAAAAAGTAATAATCCTCGTTCTACTGTTGGTACAATTACTGAAATCTACGACTATTTAAGGCTTCTATACGCAAGAGTAGGTACTCCATATTGCCCCGTTTGTGGAAAGAAAATTAAGCCACAAACCTTAGATGAAATTGTTAACAAGATAATTCAACTCGGTGAAGGTACAAAAATTCAAATTCTTGCTCCAATCGTTCGAGGCAAAAAGGGTGAATACTCTTCTTTGTTTGAAGAACTTCGTCAAGAGGGTTTTGTCAGAGTTAAAGTTGATGGTGAAATTTTTAATCTTGATGAAGATGAAATAGAATTAGCTAAAACGAAAAAACATGATATCAGTGTTGTTGTTGATAGAATTGTTGTTAAAGAATCAGCGCAATCAAGGATTGCTGATAGTGTTCAAATCGCTTTGAAAAAGTCTGACGGCATTATTATTGTTGATGTTGTCGGGGATAAAGAAATTATTTTTAGCGAAAAACTGGCATGTCCTGATTGTAATTTAAGCTTTGAAGAATTAACTCCTAGAATTTTTTCTTTCAATGCTCCGTATGGTGCTTGCGAAAGATGTTCAGGTTTAGGTGCAGATTTTGTTGTTGATCCCGATTTAGTTGTACCGGATAAGACTCTATCTATAAATCAAGGTGCAATCTATGCTTGGGCCACTCGTAGTGCTACAACATATTATCATGATTTGTTATACTCCGTTTGCTCCGCTTATTCTATTGATATGGACAAACCATTTGAAAAGTTATCTAAAAAAGAGCAAGATATAATCCTTTATGGTTCAGATGAATCGATTAAAATACGAGTAAAACAATTCGGAACAAGTCGTTATCAAACAAATATTCAGCCATTTGTCGGGGTAATTCCGTTTTTAGAAAAACGCTACAATGATGCCTCCGGTGATTATTGGCGAGAGGAAATTGAAAAATTTATGGTTGCAAAACCTTGTCCTCATTGCGGTGGTGCAAGGCTTAAACCTTTTCCGCTTGCAGTTAAAATCAAGGACAAAAACATTTACGAATTTACTAAAATGTCTATTGATGATGAATTTCAATTCATTACAGATTTGTATTTAGAACTTTCTGAATATCAATTGAAAATAGGAAAACAAATTTTAGATGAAATTCGAGCAAGGTTAAAGTTCTTGATTGATGTGGGTTTACATTATTTGGATTTAGCTCGTATGGCAGGAACTCTATCCGGTGGAGAATCTCAAAGAATTCGTCTTGCATCTCAAATTGGTAGCGGTTTGAGCGGAGTTTTGTATGTCCTAGATGAACCATCTATCGGTTTGCACCAACGAGATAATGATATGCTTATTAAAACATTGTTCAAGTTGAGAAATCTTGGTAATACCTTGATTGTTGTTGAGCACGATGAAGATACTATAAGAAGTGCTGATTATATTGTAGATATCGGACCAAAAGCAGGAATTGCAGGTGGTGAAATTATCGCACAAGGTTCGGTTGATGATATTATCGCCGCACCTAAATCTATCACCGGTAAATATTTAAGTGGTGAAAAATATATTCCTGTTCCAGAGAAACTTCGAGAAGGTAATGGCAATGTTTTACATATAAAAAATGCGCATTTGAACAATTTGAAAAATGTAGATGTTGATATCCCGTTAGGTAAAATAGTTATTTTGACGGGTGTTTCAGGTAGTGGAAAATCAACATTGATGCAGGATTTACTTTATGAATATGCTGTTCACAAACTCCGTAAGAATAAGCCAAAACCACAAGGTGTTGATGAGATTACGGGATTTGAAAATGTTGATAAAATTATTGATATTGACCAATCTCCAATAGGTAGAACTCCTCGTTCAAACCCTGCAACTTATACGGATTTATTTACTCATATTAGAGAATTGTTTGCAAAAACAAATGAGTCAAAAGTTCGTGGATATAAAGCAGGCAGATTTAGTTTCAATGTTAAAGGCGGACGTTGTGAAGCTTGTAAAGGTGACGGTTTAGTTAAAATTGAGATGAACTTTTTGTCTGATGTTTATGTGAAATGTGATGTTTGTAAAGGCAAAAGATATAACAGGGAAACTCTTGAAGTTAAATATAAAGGAAAAACAATTGCTGATGTTCTTGATATGAGCGTAAAAGAAGCTCTTGAATTTTTTGATAGTATTCCGTCTATAAAAAATAAACTTCAAACACTTAATGATGTTGGACTTGATTATATGAAATTGGGTCAAAGTGCGACAACTCTGTCTGGTGGAGAAGCTCAACGTATAAAATTAGCTTCTGAATTGAATAAACGTTCAACAGGCAAGACCTTGTATTTGTTAGATGAACCGTCTGTTGGGCTTCATTGGGCTGATTTAGACAAACTTGCAAAAATTTTGCACGCATTGGCAGATCAAGGTAATACAATTCTTATTATTGAACATAACCTTGATTTGATAAAGATTGCAGATCATATTATAGATTTAGGTCCTGAGGGCGGAGTTGACGGCGGTCGTATAGTCGCTCAAGGAACTCCTGACGATATTATGAATTGTAAAGAATCTTATACAGGTCAATATTTGGCAAAATATCTCCGCAAGTCTTGATATATTGCTATTTGAAAAAAAATTTGCTATTATGTATGTTAAAGACAGGTAACAGTATGTGGCAAAAAAAAATATTTTTATGTTTTTTGTTAATAGTAACAGGTATGTTTATCCAAGCATACGCACAAACTGTTGTGGTACAGTCGTTAAGTGAATTTTCGACATATAACCCACCGGCATCTATATCAGTCAAGTTGCTTGAACCGGTTATAATTAGTCCAACTATGACAATTGGCACTGGTTCTACGGTAAACGGTGATTTGGTAGATGTTGTAAGTCCTAAAAGACTGAAAAGAGATGCAAGTTTTACTTTCAAGCCAAAGTCTTACATTGCGCCTGATGGAAAAACTTATAATATATCAACTGATGTAACCGCATCTTATACAACTCCAATTGATAAAGGCGAATTAGCCAAGAACACTGCATTAGGTGTCGGAAGCTTTTTTGTAAAAGGATTGTCTATCGGAGTTGCAGCAGTGACAGGGGCTGTGAAAAATGAAGAAGATAATAGGTTCAAGTCTTCGGTAAGTTCGGCTTACCAAGCAAGCCCGTTTTCTTATGTTCAAAAAGGCGAAGATTTGGAAATCAAAAAAACGGATTTGTTCTATTTGAAATTTCCGAATGTAGATTTTGATAAGTAAATAATAATTAATACATTAGAAAAGGAGTAATATAAAATGAAAAAATTATTGTCAGCATTTGTTGGATTGGTTCTATCAATGAGTTTGATGAATTCTGTACAAGCAAAAACTATTCAAGTTTCAGCATTAGAAGATTTTCAAACATCTAATCCTCCTCAAGTTTTGCATGTTCAAATGAATGCGAATACTAGGCTTGATTATGATTTGATGTTGTTTCAAGGTTTCCAAGTTACAGGTAAGGTAATTCCTCAAAATGGTTCATTTGTTTTTATTCCGGTAAGTTATGTTAACTTCCAAGAAGAAAGCTTGCCTATTAATAAAGAATTCCCTGCAGTATATAAAGGTCGTACAGGTTTAATCAGACAGAATCAACCGTTCTATCTTGATTTCCCTAACAACGGACCTGATACATTCCAATATTATGTTCCTAGTGTAAGCGATATGAACTAATTTTGACTCATAATATTTAAGAAAAAAGAACTTCTCAAAATTTTGAGAAGTTCTTTTTTAGTGCTTTTAAATGATATATTTTTCTTTGTATTCATATATTATATATAAGGTAAGAGTAAAAAAGAAAGAGAGTTTTTATGCATAAGTATTTTTTAGGCTCCTATATAATTACTGCATTTGGTTTAATTACTGCGTATTTGTGGGGAGAGCATGTTCATAGCGGTTCTGGTTTGATGTGCGTATTTATTGCGTGTATTCTTGCCGTTTTAGAAACAAGCTTGTCTTTTGATAATGCTGTTGTAAATGCTATGAAATTAGAAAAGATGTCAGAAGTTTGGCGTCATAGATTTTTGACGTGGGGTATTGCGATTGCAGTTTTTGGTATGAGATTTTTATTCCCAATATTGGTCGTTTCAATTTTTGCAAAATTAGATATGATGACAGTTACCAATATTGCATTGAATGATTCTCAAAAATATGCACAATATTTGCATGCAACTCATGCTCCGATTGTTACATTTGGTGGAATGTTTTTAATTATGTTGTTCTTGAATTACTTTTTCAACCACGAAAAAGATGTTCACTGGATTAGTTGTATTGAAAAACCTCTTTCACATTTAGATCATATTAGAGGAATTGAAATTATTATTTCCCTGTTAATTATTATATTCTTGCAAAATTTTATGCCGGAAGAACAAAAAGTTTCTGTAATGATTGCCGGCATGTCTGGAATTATTACATATTTGGCGATTGATGGAGTTTCACACTTCTTAGAAAAACACGAAGAAATGAGAATGGCTCAGTGTGCTGCAAACACAATAAAATGCACTGGCTTGATAAGTTTCATTTATTTGGAATTGATTGATGCATCTTTTTCTTTAGATGGTGTGTTGGGTGCTTTTGCATTGAGTAACGATGTAATAATTATTACAATCGGTCTTGCAATAGGCGCAATGTTTGTAAGATCTTTAACAATTATGCTTGTTGAAAAGAAAACACTTGCTCAATTTTTGTATCTTGAACACGGCGCTCATTGGGCTATCGGTGCTTTGGCAATAATAATGCTAATTACAACAACTAGAGAAGTTCCGGAAGTTGTTACAGGGCTTGTTGGTTTGTTCTTTATTGTTGCTGCATTGATTTCATCTATTATTCACAACAAAAAAATTGCAGCAGAAAATAAATAATAACTAAACAAAAATATTTAAAACAGTCAAAAGCCTAACTCTAATATAAGAGCTAGGCTTTAACTTTTCGGAGTTGAAACTTGTAGATTAATCGATTTTCCAGCTATTTAAGTATTTTTCTTGTTCGTCTGTCAATGTATCGATTTCAATCCCCATTGATTGAAGTTTAAGTTCAGCGATTTTAACATCAACTTCGTGAGGAAGAGTATATAATTTGTTTTCCAATTTGCCTTTATTTTTAACAAGGAATTCAATACCTAGTGCTTGGTTTGCAAAACTCATATCCATAACACTTGCAGGGTGACCTTCAGCAGCTACAAGGTTAACTAATCTTCCTTCTGCTAGAACATAGATTGATTTTCCGTTATCTAGAACGTATTCTTCAAGATTTGGTCTAACTTGTCTGATTTCTTTAGTGTGGGCTTTTAGATCTCCAACGTTAACTTCCCAATCGAAGTGTCCAACGTTACCAACAAAAGCTCCATCTTTCATAGTCAAAAGGTGCTTAACATCAACTACATGTTTGTCACCTGTTACTGTTAAGAAAATATCACCCTCTAATGCAGCCTTTGCAATAGGCATAACTCTGTAACCTTCCATTGCGGCTTCTAGAGCTTTCAATGGGTCAACTTCACAAACAATTACGTTAGCACCTAGTGCTTTAGCTCTTAGAGCAACACCTTTACCGCACCAACCGTAACCTGAAACAACAACAGTTTTACCTGCAATCAAAATATTTGCAGCTCTAAGAACACCATCAAATGCACTTTGACCTGTTCCGTATCTATTGTCGTATAGGTGTTTTGTCAAACTTGTATTAACTCCAACAGCTGGAAATCCTAGAGTTCCTTGTTTTTCCATTGCTTGAAGTCTTATAATTCCGGTTGTAGTTTCTTCTGTTGAACCTATGATTTTACCAATCAAGTCTGGTCTTTGTTCATGGATTGTTGAAACCATATCACAACCATCATCAATAATGATATCCGGATTATGTTTAATTGCTTCGTTAATATGTTCTCTATATTGTTCAACTGTTTCACCAGAAACTGCAAAAACAGGCATGTTGTAGTGTTTTACAAGTGCAGCTGCAACATCATCTTGTGTAGATAATGGGTTAGATGCAACTAGAACAGCATCAGCTCCACCTGCTTGCATTACTGTACACAAAGCTGCAGTTTCTTTTGTAACGTGTACGCATGCTGATAACTTCAAACCTTTGAAAGGTTGCTCTTTAATAAATCTTTCTCTAATCTTTTTCAATACAGGCATATCTTTGAAAGCCCAATCAATTTGTTTTTTACCTTGATCTGCAAGGTTAATATCTTTGATATCACATTTAATTTCTGTCATCAGCATTATTTTCTCCTTAGTAAGTTTATACAATTGTATAATTGTATTTGCTACACCTTTATTATATTCAAAAAAAGCCTGAGAACTAATAAAAATCAATCATTGTAAAATTTTCTTAATAATGGGATACCATATAACAAAAAATTTTCTTTAGAATTGTTATAATTAACACTAAGGAGTGTTGTGTGAAAGTAAGTCTAGATTTAAAAAATAAGAACGCGCAAAATCATGCCGTATCTTTTTCAGGGTTTAAAGCTACAAAGTCAGATGACGGTTTTAAAGAATACGAATTTTCTTACCCGTATGACTCAAATGCAGATGATTGTTATTTGGAAGTCTATAAATTAGACAAGGACAAATATAACAACTATTTTTCAGTGGGAAAAGCCTCAAATCGTTTTGACGGTTCAAATCGTTATAAAATGACCCCAGGGGTTAATAAAATAGATTTTTCTAAAACATTTGGTATAGATGATAACACTCCATTTGCTTACCATTATGTTTTGGAAAACAAAAATTCTAAATACAAAAGAGTAAGAATTGATGCAGGTGATTCTATTGATGAAAGAGGTTCATCTCAAGATCCAGATGATAAAATAAATGCAGTCTTTAATATTGCTATTCCGACTAAATCCGGTTTGTCAAAAGGCGGAGCAATGAAACTTGTTATTATTGATTCTCAAAAAGTCGGATATGTTTATAATGATCATAACGTTATTGTTCATGATGATAAACTTGCAAAACGTGGCGAAAACGGTATTAAAACTTTAACAAATAAATTTGGCGGAACTTTAGCAGGTCTGGAACATGCCGTTGATAATGGTGAATATGACGGTTACGGAAGAATTATTTCACTTCCTGTATTTACTGATGATGATTTTACGTCACATTCTTACTGGAACAAAAACTGTATGCAAATGGCTAGTTCTTTGGGTAATATCAATAACTATGCATCTTTGCAACGAAAAATGTTTGCTCACGGTTTGAATTTCGTTTCAGATGGTGCATTTGTAAATGAAGGTTTGGAAGGTGTTCACTTTAAACACATGTTGAAATGGGGTGTTGATTCCCCGTATTTCAATTGGTTTAGGGCTTCAGGATTGAAAGATAATCCTCTTTCTATGGGTGTGTTTGTAAAGAATAAAGATTTTATTTCTCACAAGATTGTAAACTCTCCATACACATATACTCAAAATAAAATAGGTCTTGTGTCAATTAAGAAAAAATCAAAAGGCGATCCGACTTACGACCCTAAAAAACCGACTTATATTCAATTCTTTGATACAAGATTAGTTTCTAATGCAGAAAAAAATGACACAACTTCTTTAATTAAAACATATTCAAAAATGAGTACTGATAATGTGTACGATTTGCACACTCACAATGATTCAGTATTCCCTTATGCATTTGAAATTAATCCTAAAGAGTACAATGATAATATCAAACGACTAAATGAATACAATGCCGCAAAATCAGACAATATCGTAGATATTGATTCTCCACTTGCAGCCAGAATATTATCAAAGTTCAAGAACTTTGAAGTTGAGGGTAAATTTGAAAGTGGCTTTGAAACTTGGGACGCAAACCCTGATATTGCAAAGTTGAACTACGTGTTCTCTCATGCTGATACAAAGGCTCTAAAAAATATTGAAAAGCCGGAAGATAAAAAGAAAGAAATGGCAAAAATTCTAAGAGCGAATGCTCAAGTTCAAGATTATGCCGTAACTTCCGGACAGTATTGGACTCAAAAGACAGATGATATTTTGAGAATGTCTGTTGCTCAGAATTTGAAACGAGTTGATAAAGATAATCCAAGTATGGTTTATAACCAAATTATGGATAAGGCGAACGGGAATATTTTCCCTAAATCTTTGAAATCTGAAATTACAAAAGACGAAGTTATTAATGTATTATATGGAATGTATCAACCTAAGAGAAAATTATCAAATGAAGATAAAAAATCTCAAATTGTACAAGGGTTGATGAATACTCCGCTAGATTCTTTTGAGTTCGGCGATAATATTGTTTCTGTTTTGGCTTCTCCTCTTGTCTCAAAAAGAGCAACAATTCCATCAGAAATAGGTGTTTCTCGATACGATATATTCAAAGACGGAAATAAAAATCTTCAACCTGAATACAAAGAAACTTACGAACAAATGGATAAGCTTTATACAAATGAATTAGCATCTTTTGCAACTTCTGTTCTTGATGTAGTTGATAAAGCTCTACCGGCAGGTAATAAATTATTTGACGGTGATAAAGTTACAGATTACGGCAAATACGTACTTCCTCTTGTTACTCCGGAAATTATGAAATATGCTGTAATTAAATCTTTAGCTCCTGATTTAACAATGGCTATCAATAAAAACAATGGCGAAATTACTTATGACTACAAAACATTGAAAGGTTTAACTCTTGAGGGTGTTGGAGTTACAAATCCTGCATCACCAAAAGATGAAGCTAAAATGCTTTTAGATGTAATTAAAAAAGGCTCAAAACATTTAGATTCTTCTGCCGGTAGCGAAATCGTTGATAGTATTTTAAAATCAATCAAAGATACAAGTGTTGAAAGTTTTGAGCTTGCAGACTTGATTATTGATAAGACTCAGTCAGGTTTAGATTGGAGAATTGATGCAACAAAAGATATCGCAGATGTAGAAGCTTTGCGTAATGAAAATACAAACTTTGATTATACTTGGCAAAGTGTTATAAATTTCTGGAAAAAATTTAACACAGGAGTTTTGAAAAATAATCCAAATGCTTATCTTGTTGCAGAAATTACAGACGAAAATACTTTGCACGATAAAGGTTTAGGTTACCATTCAGGAAAATTCCCTAAACATTCTGATATTGTTTCTAAGTTTCAACGAGAAACAGGCATGACATCTACTGCAAACTATTCTTACTTCTTCACTGATATTGCTAAGATGTTTACTAGTTGTTTTGAAGATGGTTCATATTGGAATGATTCTGACTATTTACAAAAACTTTTGTTTGAAAAAATGGTCGGTGGCGGCAATCCATATTTGAAATCCGGATCTCTTGATTCAATAGAATATTCTTACACATTTATCGGAAACCACGATAAACCAAGAGCTTTGCATTGTGCAGCTTTAGACTTAGGTATGTTCTATACTGATTTGAATTACGTTTCAAACTATGATAATAGATTAAAAGCTTATAAAATGATTAATAATAATTTCTTCGATTATATTAATCCAAATGATGTTAATAATTATGACTTCTCTGCAGTATCTCCGAAAGCTGTCGCTATGGGTTATGCATTGAGAAAAGCCTTTATTGATGTTCTTAATGATTACAAAGATAATAAACATCAACTTTCAGATTATGAATTCAACGAAGCATTCAAATCGATTGGTCAAGCTATTTCAGATTTAAGCCAAGGTAAATTCCTGGGTAAAAGATTTGATGCAGATGCTTTTGGTATAAAGCCATTTGATGTATCAATTGCAATGGTTTTGAAACAAGCTCGTACTCAATATAATTTGCAACTTCCACCTGAAGTAAGTCACGATTTTGAAAATGTTGTGTTTGAAAAAGCCTTAGATCCGGCAATTTCAAAACTTCTCGGAATGATGAAATACTTAGTTGCGCTTCCTGGCATGCCAACATTATTTGATGGTGATGATGTCGGTGCAACAGGTTATGATACAAAAACAAAGAATATGTATCTTCAAGGCAGACAACGAGTTCACGATGAATGGCTTGATGTAGATAGTCCAAAATATAAATCATTTATTGCAAAACATAAAAAAGAATTTGATGACGTTATGTCTGTAAGAAAGAATCCAAAATGTAACGCATTGAACAATGGTGCGCCATTTACACTTCCTATTCAAGAATCTGAACAAGGGGTAAAATGTCCTGCAATTTTGCGTCAAAGTACAGATGGAAGAATGGCATTGTCTATATTCAATACTTCAAATCTTCACCACGATAATGAAAAATATTATGATAAAGGAACTCAAACTTTTGATTCTATCAAATTGAATTTTGAAACAACAAAAGACGGTAGAACAATTTTTGAAAACGGTGAAAATGGAGTAGGTGTTACAGGTTTGAATAATAATACTGTTTTTGTGAATGCAAAAGATCCAAATGACAAATATTATGTAAATGAACTTGATGGCAAATATTTCTTGAAACGTGGAACAGATAATGGCAAAATCACCCTAGATGATACAACATTGATTTTATATCACGTTCCTGATAAGACTCCGCTTTCATTCACAGGAAGATGTGACGTAAAACCATCAATGCATTTTATTTCAAATGCATATACAAACAAAACCTCAACTTCAGGCAAAAAACTTGCATTGTATAAATAATGGGACAACGCATGTAGTCTTTTCAATAGCTTTCTTCCCTCGCCCTTTGTAAAGGGAGAGGGTTTGGGTGAGGGTTCAATATTATTTCTATTACTTTCTACACTGCGAATCTGAAGTGAACAAGGTCTCCATCTTGAATTACGTAATCTTTTCCTTCTAGTCGTGTTACACCTTTTTCTTTGCAGGCATTGTATGAACCAAGTTCTACAAAGTCTTTATATGGTGTGATTTCGGCTCTGATGAATCCTTTTTCAAAGTCTGTATGGATTACACCTGCAGCTTGAGGTGCTTTTGTTCCAGCAGTGATTGTCCAAGCTCGAACCTCTTTTTCTCCTGCCGTAATGAATGTTCTAAGTTTCAAAAGGTTATAAACAGATTTAATCATTCTATTTATACCGCTATCTTCAATGCCTAGTTCTTTCAAATATTCTTCAGCTTCTTCTTTACCCAAATCAGCCAATTCTTCTTCTATTTTTGCCGTGATTACAACCATTTCTGCCCCATGGTTTTTTGCGTATTCTCCAACTTTTCTTGTGTAATCGTTGCCGTCTTTCAAGTCAAATTCAGAAACATTTGCACAATAAATCACCGGTTTTGTAGAAAGTAAATTCAACATTTTTACAACCGGAATTTCATCTTCATTGAAGTGTTTAGAAATATCTATAAATGTACATTCTGAAAGTAAATCTGTAAGTTTTTTCAAAACTTGGTCTTCCAAAATGGCATCTTTATCCCCAGATTTAACAACTTTAGCTATTCTTGCTTGACGTCTTTCAACAGATGCCATATCAGCAAGTGCAAGTTCGGTGTTAATTGTTTCAATATCGCTTATAGGGTCAACTTTTCCCGCAACGTGAATAGTGTTTTCATCATCAAAGCATCTGACTACTTGAATAATAGCATCAACTTCTCTAATGTTTTGTAAAAATTGGTTTCCTAACCCCTCACCCTTACTTGCACCTTTAACAAGTCCTGCAATGTCAACAAATTCAATTGCTGTTGGGATAATAGTTTCTGTTTTGCAAAGTTTTGCAAGGATTGGAAGTCTTTCGTCCGGAACATCTACGACACCGATGTTTGGCTCAATAGTACAAAACGGATAGTTCGCACTCTGTGCGTTACGTGCATTTGTTAATGCATTAAATAATGTTGATTTCCCTACGTTAGGAAGTCCTACGATACCTGTTCTAAGCATTTATATTTCAACCTCTTTTTAGCTAATTCTTTACTTTAATTCTACCCCAAACCAATATCAAGTTATAGGCATTTTATCTTTTGTGAAGTTTTATTACATTTTTATCCTTATTCCTATAATACGCTAAAATATAATAAAATTGCTAGCTTTGACTTGATTTGTAAAATGTATTTTATTTTTATATTAAAAATATATACAAAATCTATTCAAAAAAGGCAATTTTTTAATTCCAAAATACTTTATATAAGAGTAAGGGAAATTTAAGAGAACAGGGAAAAATAAAATGAGAAAAGATGGATTTATCACAGTAAGAGAATACGTTGAAGACTTAAAAGTTAATGGTTATGATAATAATGGGCCAATGATGAGTGCTCAAGATTATGCAAAAAGCTTGAGAGAACAATGTGACAAATACCAATCTCAATCACTTATGACTGTTGAAGATTATGTTCAATCATTGGGTGGCAGAAGATATCAAACACCTGTTGAATTAGATATTGAATCACAAGTTGAAAAATCTTTAGCTTCTAAAAAAGCTGAATTAAATGCTAAAATTGTTGAAGATTTATTAGCTTAATCAAAGATGTACAATGCAATCCTGAAAGGAACCGGTCAATATTTGGTCGGCTCCTTTTATTTGTTAAGAAATATTACATAATATATAACTTTTAAATAAAAAACACGCAATTTTTAAATCGAAAAATA
>DJOE01000006.1 GCA_002438405.1 Cyanobacteria bacterium UBA6446 | reverse complement strand
TGTCTTGTGTGTAGGTGATTAGTTATCTATTTCATCTATTCCGTCGGATTTTTCCAGAAAATCCGACCCCACTATCACGGGTACATTCTGTGAACAATATAAAGTTATGAGATTCTTCGCATTTGCTCAGAATGACGTGTTTTATTAATTGGGAGTTTGGTAGTAAATCTACGTGCGTAGCACTTTTAAAATTGTGTTCCTTTGACATTGAAGTTTTAAAGAATATAATTATTTTATGGCTGAGATTTTAAAAGTATTAAAAGGAACAAAAGATATATTGCCACAAGATATGAATATGTGGCATTTTTTAGAGAAAAAAGCAGATGAAGTTTTTTCAAAATACGGATTCAAAGAAATAAGAACTCCGATAATTGAAGTTACTGAACTATTTGCTCGTGGTGTAGGTGATACAACAGATATTGTTAACAAAGAAATGTACACTTTTGAAAAAAGTGATCGTTCAATAACATTAAGACCTGAAAATACCGCAGGTGTTGTTCGTTCTTATATTGAGAATGGAATGTCAAGACTTTCTGCACCTGTAAAATTGTGGTATCACGGACCAATGTTCAGATACGAAAGACCTCAAGCAGGACGACAAAGACAATTCCACCAAGTTGGTGTTGAAATGTTTGGTATAAAACAACCGACTGCAGATGCTGAAGTTATTTTAGCTGCAGTAAATTATTTAAAAGCTTTGGGTTTAAATGATTTGGAAGTTGAAATAAATTCTTTGGGTTGTCCAAAATGTAGAGAAGAATTTAAAAATAAATTAAAAGCAGTTTTAAAACCATATTTTGACGAACTTTGCGAAGATTGTCAAAAAAGATATGAAAAAAATCCGCTAAGACTTTTGGATTGTAAAGTTGAATCTTGCAAAAAAATCTTTGAAAAACCGGAAGTTCAAGAGGTTATCAATTCTGATTTTATTTGTGATGAATGTTCTGAACATTATACAGAATTGAAATTGTATTTACAAAAAATGGGTGTAAAATTTGTAGAAAATAAACTTTTGGTTAGAGGTTTAGATTATTATAATCGTACAGTTTTTGAAATTAAATCAAATAATTTAGGTTCACAAAATGCTGTTTGCGGTGGTGGAAGATATGATGGATTAGTTGGTCAATTGGGTGGCGAACCTACTCCAGCAGTTGGTTTTGCAATGGGCATGGAGAGATTAATTTCTTTGTTACCTCCAAAACAATCTAAAAAACTTGATGCTTATGTTGTTTCAAACTTCCCTGTAGATGCATTTGTTTTGGCAGAAGAATTGAGAAGCCAAGGATTGAATGTTGAATTTGATTTAACAAATAAAAAATTCTCAAAACAATTAGAAAAAGCTGCAAAAGTTGCAAAATATGCCTTTATTTTAGGTGAAGATGAAATTTTGAAACATCAAGTTTCTATAAAAAATCTTGAACTAGGCAAACAAGTAACAGTTGACCGTGCAAATTGTTTGAAAATGATTGATTTATAACTACCATTTTATGCAGTTTAAAAAATTGTAAGATGTTTTGTTATCTTTTTTAAATTTTTTTAAAAAGGTAATTCCAAATATTTTATATTTCTTTTCTTGAATAATAAATTTATTCAAATCTAAATTATGTTCTTGAAAAAATTTAGTCATAATTTCATCTGCTTTGGTTCTATTAATGTTTTTATTTCTCACAATAGAATTTTTGTGTCTATAATAGTAATACTTAATGTTAGGTACAATAACAACTCTTTTTAATGCATACAAAACTTCTGGAGTAAAAACTCTATCTTCATAATATAAGTTAGGAATGAATTGAAAATTATATTTTTCTATTTTAGTTCTTTTGTATATTTTATTCCAAACGTATGAATATTCAGGAATATTTAGTGTGTAAAATTTTTCTTCAATATTTTCAATACATTTTTCTTTTTCGAATTTTTGTTTATAAAATTTTCTATTCCAATGAACTTCATATATTTCAGAAACTGCAATATCAGCATTGTTTTTGATTGCGGAATTGTATAATTTTTCATAAAAATCTAAATCAACCCAATCATCTGAATCAACAAATCCAATATATTTCCCTTGTGCAATTTTCATACCTGTATTTCTTGCTGTAGATAAGCCGGAATTTTTCTTATTAATTATTTTTATTCTTAAATCTTGCTTTGCATAATTATTCAAAATTTCTAAAGAATTATCTGTTGAACCATCATTTACACAAATAATTTCAATGTCTCTAAGAGTTTGATTTACAAGGCTATCTAGACATCTTTTTAAAAGTTTTTCGACATTATAAACTGGTACGATTATAGAAACTTTAATCATTTATATCCTTTCTTACAAAAATTGGTATCAAGTTAAAAAGAAGATAAAAAGTTTTGTTATCTCTTTCTTTTATTTTGAATAAAGGAATTTTAAATATTTCTTTTGAATATTTAACTATTGTACGTTCTCTTTTTCCTAATTTTAATTTATTTTCTTTGAAGAATTTTATCATTTGTTTTTTAGCAAGATAGTTATCTTGTTGTTTTTTCTTAGATGTTTTCTTTACTATTGAAGATTTATTTACTCGATAATAATAATTTGTATTTGGTGTTGTAACAATAATATTTGATTTTTTTATAATGTGTGGTAACCAAATAACATCTTCAAAATAAACTCCAGATCTAAATTCTTCATTTTTTAATAATTTTGATTTATATAATTTATTCCACACATAGCAAATTTTGGGAGTATTGCAACAATCCATTTTATCTTGCAAATTTGTATAAGTTTTTTCTTCTGAATATTTTATTCTGTATTTGGTATTATGTTTTCTCCAACGAATAATAGATGCTGTACTAATATCAGCATTGTTTTTGATTGCAGAATTGTATAATTTTTCAAAAAAATCTAAATCAACCCAATCATCTGAGTCAATAAATCCAATATATTCCCCTTGCGCAATTTTCATACCTGTATTTCTTGCTGCAGATAAGCCGGAATTTTTCTTATTAATTATTTTTATTCTTAAATCTTGCTTTGCATAATTATTCAAAATTTCTAAAGAATTATCTGTTGAACCATCATTTACACAAATAATTTCGATATCTTTTAATGTTTGATTTACAAGGCTATCTAGACATTTTCCTAAAAATTGTTCAACGTTAAAAACTGGCACAATTATGCTAACTTTAACCATTTTATTTAATTCCTTAAAAGTTACATTTTTATCACTATTAATAATAAATAATACAATAACAAAGTTTAAAAGTAAACATTATTGTCCTATTTTAAGAAAACAGGGTACAAATGCATATAGATAAAAATTTTATTGGTAAAAAGATTAAAGAAGCTAGAAAGAAAATAAAACTTTCTCAAGCTGAACTTGCTGAAAAAGTTGACCTTTCAGATAAACATATTGGAAGAATCGAAGCAGGAAAATATCTCCCAAATTTTTTGAATTTTGTGAAAATAATGGAAGTTTTGGATATTGATTTTTCTGATTTTGGATTAAATATCCATAAAGTTAATGATGAAAGTAGAAAAGAACTTCTTGAGCTTATCTATTCCGCAAGTGATAAGGAAATAAATTTGTATTTGAAACTGATTAAGACTTTGAAAGAAAACATTTAATGGAGAAGAATTTTATGAGAAATATAAATATTTGTCTTTCAACAGATGACAATTATAGCAAATATGCAGGGGTAGTTATTTGTTCTATTCTTTTAAAATCAAATTCTTCTGATGTTTTGAATTTTTATATTCTTGATGGAAATATTTCAGATGAAAATAAAAATAAAATTGAACAATTAAAACAAATTCGTGATTTTAATCTAAAGTTTGTTCAAATAGATGAAAATTTATTCAAGACTTATAAAAAAATTAAGACACACTCTTATATTTCATTATCAACTTTTTATAGATTAAAATTAGCTTCTTTATTGTCAGATTTAGAAAAAGTTTTATATCTTGATTGTGATGTTATTGTTAATGATGATATTGAACAACTTTATAATACAGATATTTCAAATTATTATGCTGCGGGTGTTATGGATACAGCAATGAAGTCTAGTGGCTGGGTTCCAAAGTTGAAAAATGGTAATTTATATTTTAATGCCGGAGTTTTGTTATTTAATCTCGAAAAAATCAGACAAGATAATATAGAACAAAAATTTGAAGAATATACAACCGAAAATATTAATAATATTAGGGTTGGAGACCAACAAATTATAAATGTTGTATGTCAGGGAAAAATTAAACAATTACCGTCTGCTTGGAATGTTCAATCTAGTAATTTTATTAATCGTTCTGATTATACAAATAGCCCAAAAATTGTTCATTATGTCGGTAAGCAAAAACCATGGATTTTTGGTTCGATGAATTATTGGAAAAATCTTTATTTTGATGTTTTAGACAAAACCCCGTGGAAAATTCCCGAAAATGAAAAATTAAAATGGACTAAGGAAAATCAAAAAACTTCTATTTTGAATTACATAAAATACAGACCATTGTTTATGTTTCGCCCAAGATTTTATAAAGCAATTTATTATACTTATTTTAAGAAAGGAAATTAAATGACAAAAGTTTCTATAGTTGTTCCTGTGTATAATGTTGAAAAACTATTGCCAAGGTGTTTGAATAGTTTAATAAATCAATCTTTGCGTGATATTGAAATTATTTGTGTAAATGACGGTTCAAAGGATTTTTCTCTTAAAATATTACAAGAATTTGCGAACAAAGATGAGAGAATTTCAATAATTGATAAACAAAATGAAGGACTTTCTGTTGCTAGAAATATTGGTTTTGAAAAAGCTCAAGGTGAATTTGTAGCATTTTTGGATTCAGATGACTGGGTTGACTTAGATTTTTATGAAAAGTTGTACAATTCTGCAGTCAAAAATAATGCTGATATTGCTGTAGCCGGAATAATTAGAACAAAAACAAATAAAAAAACTTTTATTCTTGAATATAATGAAGAAGAAGTTACGAATGATATTTACAGAAAAATTGAACTTTGTGACATTCCGGAGTGTTGTTTTGTTTGGAATAAAATTTATAGATTAGATAAATTAAAAAGTTTAAATATTTTGTTTGAATCAGGCAGAATTTATGAAGATATGATTTGGACTCCGCAAGTTTTGTATGGAATGGACAAAATTGTAACAGTTCCTGATACATATTATTATTATTGGCGTCATGCAAATACTTTGGTTAAAAAGAGTAATGTAAAAACTGATGTAGATTTGAAATATGCAAAAGAAAAATTTGTAAAATTCTTTAAAGAACATAATGTTGATATTGATAAATATTTGGTCAAAATAAAAAAATATAAAATTTTTGGAATAACCATCTTAAAAATTAAACAAAAAGGATATAAAAAAGAATATACTTTGTTAAATTTTGTTAAGGGGGGGGGTAAAACCCACTTATAGCGGTAATCTTATTTTTAAGATTGATAAAAATGGAAAAAGAAAAAGGATATACTTTCCTTTAGGATTGAATGTAAGATTTAAAGGTAAAAATTCTGTTGTTACTATACGAGAGCCTTTTCCGAAATTTAAAAGATGTAAAATAGTTTTAGGTGACAATTGTTCTGTAATAATTGGCTCTTCCCCATATAGAGTTAGCAAATTAAAAATATTTGCAAATGCGGAATATTCAAAATGTTTTATTGGAAAAAATAATTTCTTTTTCAGTGATTCAGAAATTATTTTAAGACCTGAACCTTATAAAATTGTTTCTATTGGGGATAATTTTATGGCAGGTAAAAATTTACAAATTAGAACAAGTGATGCTCATAGTGTTGTTGATTTGTCTAATAATAAGCCGGTAAATTTTGCTAAAAATGTTATTATTGGTAATCATGTTTGGCTTGGATATGATGTTACAGTATTAAAAGGTGCAAGGATTGCAGATGATTGTGTTATAGGAACAAAAAGTCTTGTTACAAAAGATTGTTCTGATAGTTATAGTGTTTATGCCGGAACACCTGCTAAAAAAGTTAAAACAAATGTTACTTGGGATATTAAATATCCTTATTAACTTGATTTTCATAAAAAAATACGGTATAATTACTTACTGTAACCAGTATTTTAAGAGGTGTTATTATGGCAGGTCAAATCACAATTCGTTCAGACAGAGCAACAGATTACAAATTTATGTACAAAGGAGAAGAAGTTGTTCTTAAAGCAGGTACTATCATCAGTATTGCTGATGGTTTAGAACATGTTGTTCTTCCTACTTGTGCAATGAAAATTATGAACAATTTGATTGTTGTTAAAGATGATGTAAAAAAGAATTAATTAACACATAATAAAAGCACAATTTTTAAAGACCGGAAGTATATTTTCGGTCTTTTATTTTTGAATTATTTTTCGTATTATAAAGAAGAGAATTAAAATACAAGGAGATATTTTATGAAATTATTACACACAATGATTAGAGTAAAAAATGTTGAAGATAGTTTAAAATTTTATACAGAACTTTTGAATATGAAATTAGACCATAAAAAGAGATTAGAAGATTGTTGGTTATATTTTCTAAATGATGAAGATGGTACAACTCAACTAGAATTAACATTCAATGATGAAACTCCGGAAGATGGTTATAATTTGGGTAACGGTTTTGGACATTTAGCTTTTTCTGTTGGTTCTTTTGACAAATTCTCAGAAAAAATGAATTCTCTTGGATATAAATATCTTTATGAACCGTTTGATTTGAATGGTAAAGGTTCAAAAATTGCATTTGTAAAAGATCCGGACGGATATGAAATAGAACTTATTGAAAAAGTTGTTTGGTAATAAATTTTTTAATAAAGGTGAAGTTTATTCTTCATCTTTTTTTTTGTTGTGAAAAGCCTTTAAAATCTTTACATTATTTAATTTATTTACAACAAAGCATATAGATTGTATTATTATAAAAGATATAAAATAATAGTAAGTATGAAAAATTCTCTTTCGGAGGCAAAATTGGTAGAAAGATATTATATAAAAGGCGGTACCCCATTAAAAGGCGAAGTATCAATTGGCGGAGCTAAAAATTCAGTTCTAAAGTTGATGGCTGCAGCATTACTCGCAAAAGGTGAATCAAAGATTTATAATGTGCCTGATTTGACAGACGTAGATATTATGCTTAGTGTAATTGAGCAATTAGGTGCAAAAACACAATACGATAAAAAAGAAAAATCAGTAAAAATTGATGCATCAAACTTAACAAGTGTTACAGCAACTTATGAACTTGTAAGTAAAATGAGAGCATCATTTATTGTTTTAGGTGCATTAGTTTCAAGATGTAAGGAAGCAAAAGTTGCATTACCTGGGGGTTGTGCAATTGGTGAAAGAAGAGTTGATTTCCATATTCGTGGTCTTGAGGCTTTGGGGGCAAAAATTAAAATTGAAAACGGTTATGTTCATGCAAAAGCACCAAAACTTGTTGGTGCTGAAGTTTGTTTAGACTTGCCATCTGTTGGTGCAACAGAAAATATTATGTTAGCATCAGTTTTAGCTGAGGGTTCTTCAAGAATTCAAAATGCCGCACAAGAGCCAGAAATTGTTGATTTGGCAAACTTCTTGAATACAATGGGTGCTGATATTCAAGGTGCAGGTACTTCTGAAATCGTTATCAATGGTGTTAAACAAAGTGATTTACACCCGATTGAATACACAACAATTCCTGATAGAATTGAAGCAGGTACTTATATGACAGCAATTATTGCTACTAAAGGTAAAGGTATTATTAAAAATATTTATCCTGCACATTTGACATTCTTCACCGATAAATTGTTGAAAATGGGTGCAAATATTAAACTTTTAGACCCTACATCTATGGAAGTTAGCTGCAAAAACAGATTGAATTCAATAAATTTTGTAACTCAACCATACCCGGGATTTCCTACAGATTTGCAGTCTATGGCAATGACTCTTTTAACAACTGCAAACGGTGTTGGTATTATCACAGAAAGCTTGTACGAAAACAGATTTATGCAAGTTCCTGATTTGAATAGAATGGGTGCTGATATTCACCAAGACAGAAACCACGCAATAGTTAAAGGTGTTAAAAAATTAACCGGAGCAACATTGACAGCAAGTGACTTGAGAGCAGGTGCTTCATTAGTTGTTGCAGCTTTGATGGCTGATGGTAATTCTATTGTCGAAAAACTACATCATATAGATAGAGGATACGAAAATTTTGAAACTAAGCTAAGATTGTTAGGAGGGAAAATTGAACGTAGAGATGATGATTCCCAAATTAACCTAACGGAGGGTACACATAATGAGTCCTACTTATAAACGTTGGTATGATCATGACCCATTATTATTAGAAGTAATTGAACTTTTAAGAAATTATCAAACTGAATTACATGCTCAGGCTGAAATCTTCTTAAAGAAAATTGAAGAAAAAGTTTCAAAAGAAACAATAGATAAGTTTTACGCAATGGTAAAACCGGTGAATGCCAATAACCGTTGGTATGACAAAGACCCAGTTATTTCAAGAACAGTTGAAATTTTGAGAATTGTTCCACCGGAGGCTCAAAGAATTTGTGCTCAAAATTTTATTAGAACTTTAAAAGAAATGGGCATAAATTACGAAAGCCAAAATGTAAAAATTTAGTAAATGGTTAGATTGTAGTAGGAGAACTCTTAGCAAGTAAGAGTTCTTTTTTTTAGGTATTTTTCTCATAAAAAAGACTCTCTGAATTATTCAAAGAGTCTTTTTTAAATTTAATTATAAAAACTATTTAGTTTTTTTATTTTTTTGAAGTTTATCAGCTGCACCGTTTGAAATGTCATTTACTTGTTTGTGCAATTTTTTACTGATTGTTTCCGGATTGTATCTATCATCTAGGAATTCAATTTTTGATTTTTTCTTAGCTGCTTCTGTCAAGTTATCAAGAGCTTTGATTTGTTGTTCATTTGTTAAATAATCTTTGATATCAGATTTAACTTTTTCATAAGGCATAACACCTGCTGCACGTCTATCTGTAACAAAGATAATGTGGTAACCAAATTGAGTTTTAACAACGTTAGTAACTGTGTTTGGTTTTGCTTCAAAAGCTGCTTTTGCAAATTCTGGAACCATTCTATCTTTAGCAAAGAAACCTAAATCTCCACCTTGTTTTGCAGATTCTGGATCTTCTGAATATTTTTTAGCATAAGCTGGGAATTTAGAATTGTCAGCTTGTAATTCTTTAGCTAATTTTTCAGCTTCAGCCTTTTTGTCTGCCATAACTTTTTCTACTTGAGCTTTAAGTTCTTCATCACTCAATTTCTTTTTAGATTTTGTTGTAATTTCTTCTGTGATTTGGTTTGGATTTGCTGAAATCAAAATATGAGAAGCTCTTACTTGTTCGTTGTGTTTGAATTTATCAAGGTTTTTGTTGTAGAAGTTTTTGCAATCTGCATCTGAAACTTTGATTTTTCCTGCAGAATTAGCTAACTTTTGCATTTTAACTTGGTTTTTAACATCTTCTTTGAATTCGCTAACTGAAACATCATTTTGTTTCAAAACTTGCATTAATTGATCTCTACTACCCATTTTATCCATGATTTTTTTGATAGCTTGGTCAACATCTTTGCTTGTAACTTTGATGCCTCTAGCTTTTGCTTCTTGATTAAGAATTTCTTGAATAATCAATTGGTTGATAACTCTTTGTTCTGTCATCAAGTATAAGAAACCGTCTTTGTTTCCTTTCATATCGCCCATTTTTGCAAATGGAGATTGTGCAATTTGTTTATCCATCAATTGATCGTAATCACCTTGTGTGATTGCACTGTCATTGATTTTGATAATTGCTTTTGGGTTTTTAATTCCGCAACCTGTAAATAGTATTGCTGATAAAAGCATAGTTGCTATTATTTTTGATGCTTTCATTGAAATCTCTCCTCTTTCACTAGTATTCATAACTAACCTTGTGTATATAATAAAACAAATCCGTTAAAAAGTTAAATACTTCATTAAAATTTACATACGAAGTGTTCAAAATCAAGATAGATGTACCTTCTTGGCATGATGTAGGTGCAATTGTGAATTTGATTTTTTTAGAAATATTTAATGGTAAAACTTTTTGTACCAAATTCCATTCTGCTTTTGAATAGGGGGTGTAAATTCTAATTGTATTTCCTGCTTCTCGAATTGCAGCTATTTTAATTTCTGTAGCAGAAAGTCTTAACCTTATTAGTTTAATAAGATTTTCAACACATTCCGGTGATTTTGCAAATCTGTCTTGCCATTCTTCGACAATATAATCAAGTTCTGTTGGACTTTTAACGTCAGCCAAACGTTTGTATTCAATCATTTTTTGGTCAGTTGAACCAACCCACTCATCTGGAATGTATGCTGTCACGTTTATATCAACAATTGTAGGATTTGTTTTTTCAACTTTTTCCCCTTGAAGTTCTTGAACAGTTTCTTCTAAAAGTTCGCAATATGTATCAAAACCAACATTTATCATGTGTCCGTGTTGTTTAGTTCCTAAGATATTCCCAACTCCTCGAATTTCAACATCTCGAAGTGCAATTTGATAACCACTGCCAAGAGTTGTAAATTCTTTAATGGCTTTCAATCTGTGCATTGCTTCTTTGGTAATTTCTTTACTTTTTTTGTAGAAACAATAACAATAAGCTTGCCTTTGTGACCTTCCGACACGACCCCTAAGTTGATAAAGTTGAGCAAGTCCAAATCTATCTGCATCGTGAATAATCATTGTATTTGCATTTGGAATATCAATACCATTTTCAATAATTGTTGTAGCAAGTAAGATATCATATTCTTGGTTTGCAAAATCAATAATAACTTCTTCTAATTCTTTTTCGTCCATTTGCCCATGACCGATTGCAATTCTGGCATTTGGTACAATTTTTTGTAATTGATTTTTGAATTCTTGTATTGTTTCAACTCGGTTATATAAATAAAAAACTTGTCCCTCTCTATCCAGTTCATGATTTATGGCATTTTTAACCATTGTTTCGTTCCATTCGCCAACGTAAGTTTTTATTGGCAAACGGTTTTTAGGAGGGGTGTTAATTATTGACATATCTTTAATTCCTGACAAAGACATGTATAGAGTTCTTGGAATTGGAGTTGCAGACATTGAAAGAATATCAATATTTTCTCTTAACTGTTTCAATTTTTCTTTATGTCGAACTCCAAATCTATGTTCTTCATCAATTACCAAAAGTCCTAAATCTTTAAACTCAATTCCATCTTGCAAAAGTCTGTGAGTACCTACAACAACATCACATTTCCCAGTCGCAAGATTTTTGATTGTTTCTTTTTGTTCTTTGTGAGTTCTAAATCTTGATAGTAACTCAACATCAACACCAAATGGCTTAAATCTTTCTGAAATTGTTTGATAATGTTGCAAGGCAAGAATTGTTGTCGGAACAACTACGGCAACTTGTTTACCTGAGGTTACTGCCTTGAAGATTGCACGCATAGCAACTTCTGTTTTTCCAAAACCAACATCACCACAAATAAGTCTATCCATTGGTTGTGGAGATTCCATATCTTTTTTAACTTGTTCAATTGCCTTTAATTGGTCAGGAGTTTCAACAAATTCAAAAGCTTCTTCCATTTCTATTTGCCAAGTCGTATCAGGCAAAAATTGAATTCCCTCTTGCATTTTTCGTCTTGCATATAGTCTAAGTAAATCATAAGCAACAACTTCAACGGCTTTTTTAACTTTTGCTTTTGTATTTTCCCAATCTCGACCACCCATTTTGGATAGTTTTGGTTTGACAGAACCTGAACCTCTGTATCTGCAAAGTAAATTTATTTGCTCTGCCGGAATATGAAGTCTGTCTTTATTTGCGTATTCAATAGTTAGATAGTCTTTTAATTGACCATCTATTTCCTGTTTTGAAAGTCCTTTATAAATCCCTAAACCATGAATTGTATGAACAACGTATTCTCCGACTTTTATGTCATTTATGTTTTCAATATATTCCGGTTTTTCTTTGTAATAAGATTTTTTTGTTGATGTAATTTCTTTAGAGCGTTTGTTGAACAATTCTCTATCTGTGAATACTATTGTTTTAAAATCTTCTAAAATACAACCGCCACAAACAATACTGTCAGAATATTCAACGTTAAAAATATCTTTGTCTGTTAAAATTTCTTTTACTCTTTCCGGATAATCAGTAGCCATAATGATTTTGTAATCATTATGCTCTTTTATAAAAGATGAAATATTATCAAAATCGGCTTCAAAATTTCTCAATGGTTGGGCATTGAATTCAATCAAATCACCCATGTTCCCATCAATAAAATTGTTAAATCCTATTTTAACAAAATAAGAGGTTTGCCTTAAAAACTCTTCAAAAGTAAAATGATTTTTACCCTCAATTTGCTTTATTAAGTTTAGTTTTAAATTTTCTTGTAATTGTTTTTCCAAGTTGTCATTTAAAAACTCATATTTTGAGTAAATTTCTGTTGTTTCATCAAAAACTATTGTGTAATCTTTGAAATAATCCAAAATTCCAACTAAATTTTTGTTGAAATAATTTTGGTAAACTTCAATTCCCTCAAAATAATTTTCTTCCGGAATTTCATTATCATCAAAAGAATCATCATCTTTTTGTTGAAGAGATTTAACTATTTCTTCTTGTGCAGATGTGATAAATTTGTAGATTGGTAATATTTTTATTTCTTTAATTTTTTCAATAGATTTTTGAGTTTCGTTATCAAAATATCTTATATCTACAACTTCATCGCCCCAAAGTTCAATTCTGACAGGGTTTTTGTCAAGAGAAAAAATATCTGCAATATCCCCTCTGATACTAAATTCTGAGATATCATTTACCATTGTTGCTTTTTTATACCCTAAAGCAACAAGTTTTTTTGAAAGTTTTTTTAAATCAATAGTGTCGCCAATTTTGATTTTCAAACTATTTTTTTTGAAAAAATCTTCGTTTGGAAACTTTTCTAAAAATGCTTTGACAGGACAAATTACAATATTAGGTTTTTGGTGTAGAATTTTAATTTGTTCTGAATAATCATACAGATTGGGGGTAATTGTTTCATACATTGAAATATTTTGAAATGGCATAATACTGCTATTTACTTCAAATGCAGTATTTAAATCACTTTGATATTTTAATGCATTTTGTTCTGTTGATGTTATAAAAAGAACTTTTTTCTTTGAATAACTACTAATTTTTGATAACAAAAAAATTCTCAACAAAGAAGTCAAACCTGTTACAGCAAAGGATTTGTCATCTTTTGTTCTTAGTCTGAATTCTTCGTAGCTCTCTGTAATATTATCTGTGTTTATATTAAGCATACCAAATATTATAGACCAAGAAACAAAAAAAGAAATACTTCAACTTCTTGACAAAAAAGAAAAAATATTTTAACATATACCTATACCCCGTAAGGGTGTTATGAAAATATTTTACATAAGACAAAATATAATAACAAGGAGGTCATTATGAAAAAAGTTATTACAAGTTTATGTTTAGTATGTGCATTATTTTTAACAACAGGCGCTGTTTTTGCCACTGATTGCAATTGTGGTTGTGCTTCTCAAAAATGTAACTGTTCAAAAAATTGCGATTGCGGTTGTCAAAAAATTAAAAGCAACTGCGAAGAAGAATGCAATTGCCCAGAAAATTGTGATTGTAAAAAACAAGATTGCAATTGTAAAACTAAAAAATTTAGAATTTTCAGAAAAATAAAATGTAATTGCAACAAATAGATAATAATAAATTTTTTGGAAATGTTCTATTTATAATAGGACATTTCCCTTAAAAAAGTAGGAGTTTAATTTTTATGCAAGCAGATAAAACAAAGATTATTCGTTTATTGAAAACAGTCAGAGGACAAATTGACGGACTTATCAAAATGGTTGAGGACAATAGATATTGTATTGATATCAGTACTCAAGTTATTGCAAGTCAATCTCTTTTGAAAAAAATTAATTTTGAGATATTAAAAGCTCATTTTTCTCACTGTGTAGCACAATCTTTTGAATTAGGCACAAAAGAAGATAAAGAAGCTAAAAAGGCAGAAATGATTAACATTTTGGATAAGCTTCTAAAATAATTTATACTTCTTTATGTCTTTTGAATAAGAACAACAATGGAATAAGTATCAAACAAAGAACACCAAAGATTCTGAATGAATCCATGAATGCCCAAAGGTTCGCTTGTGTAATAAGTGTTCCATATTGAGAATATTCAGCCATGTGAGTTGCAACAGAGATATGTGTATATTTTGCAAGGGCAGCTGTTGTTGTTTGAACTCTTTCAATAAATACAGGATTTAAATCACTCAATTTTCCAACCATCATATATTGGTGCATTTGAGCGAATCTTGTAAGCATTGTTGCGACAAGAGATGTTCCGACTGCACTACCGATATTTTTTAACAAGTTTTGAAGTCCGCTGGCATTTGTCATTTGTTGGTTAGAAATAGTTTCCATAGACAAGTTTATTATTGGAACCATTGAAAGTCCCATACCTAGACCCATTATGTAGTTTGGAATCATAATATTCATACTTGCGATTTGTAAGTTTAAGAAACCAAAAACTAAGCCTGCCGTACCTAACAGAGCTAAACCAACACAAACAAGCATTCGTTTATCAACTTTATCTGCAATCAAGGCACAAATTACCATTGCTGTCATACTTCCAAGCCCTCGAGGCATCATTGAAAATCCACTTAAAAATGCGGTATAGCCCATCATACTTTGCAAAAATTGTGGTAAAATTGCAAGAGATGCATATAATACAGCCTGCATTATGACCTGAATAAATGTACCTATAATAAAGTTTCTATCTTTGAATACTGATAAATCAACGAGAGTATTTTTTCTAACAATTTGAGAAATAAAGAAACAAATACCAGAAAAACAAGAAATACCGAAAATCCAACGAATCCAAGTTGCATTGAACCAGTCAGCATTGTTTCCTTTATCGAAGAATACTTGCAAGCACAATAACCAAATTGTCAAAAATAAAAATCCTAATCCGTCCATTTTAACACCTTTTTGACGTTGTGAATATGGAGGATTGAATAACATTTTTTTAGAAAGAATTGCTGCTAAACAACCGAATGGTACATTAATAAAGAAAATCCACGGCCAAGACCAGTTATCGGTAATCCAACCACCTAAAACAGGGCCGACAATTGGGGCAATAATTACACCCATACCGAATACAGCCATTGCCGTACCACGTTTTTCTTTAGGAAAACTTTCCATCATAAGTGCTTGTGAAATCGGAACAATTCCGCCACCACCAGCACCTTGCAATACCCTGAATATTACCATTTCACCTAAATTCCTTGCCATACCGCAAAGCATAGATGCAATAGTAAACATCATAATACTTATTATATAGAAATTTTTTCTTCCGAAAAATTTACTAAAGAAATCTACAGACGGAATGATAATACCGCTTGCAATCAAGTAACTGGTTAAAATCCACATACTTTCATCACGAGTAGCTGAAAAACTTCCTGCCATGTGTGGAAGTGCAACATTTGCAATTGTACCATCTATTACATATATAAAAACTGCTAGTAATGTCGGAACTGCGGAAATCCAAGGATTTTTTGGAAGATATTTTTCATCATCGTCCATTTGTGCAACATTTTCTTTTATTTCTTCTGACATTTTTCCCTCAAAATGTTAATAAGAAGTGGATAAGATTGTAAATATTTCTTATCCACTTGTTTATATTTTAAATAATTATTTTACTTTAACTTTTGGAACTACTGACATTCCAGGTACGATATTGTATTGGTTAGTATCAATTTTTTCTGTGAATATGATTTTTACAGGTATTCTTTGAACGATTTTAACGAATGAACCAACAGCATTTTCTGGTGGGAATAAACTTGATTTAGCACCTGATGCTCTTTGGATACTGTCGATTTTTCCTTTGAATACTTTGTTTGGATATGTATCAATTTTGATATCAACAGGTTGTCCTGCTTTCATTCCTCTTAATTGGTTTTCTTTGAAGTTTGCTACAACCCAAACATTTTCAGGAACTAAAGTGAATAAAGGTGAACCTGCTGTTACCCACATACCTTTTTCAACTCTTCTTGATGAAACTGTTCCTGATTGTGGAGCATAAATCTTTGTATAAGATAAATCTAAAGCAGCTTTATCTTTAGCTGCTTGGGCATTTTTCAAATTAGCATCTGCAACTGTTACTCCCTCTTTATTTGAGAATAAAGCTTGATTTGCTTGGGTTAAGTTTGCTTGCGCTGAATCATATTTAACTTGTGCATCATCAAGTGTTTGTTTTGAAACTGCACCTTGTTCATATAATTTTGTGTATCTGTCTAAATCTTTTTTAGCTAATGCGATACTTGATTGAGCTGCAACTAAATTAGCTTTTGCATTAGATTGATCTAATTTAATTTTTTCATAGTTTGAATCGGCTTGTTCTAATTTGATTTTGTAATCAGCAGAATCAATGATTGCAACCAAATCTCCCTCGTGTACAAATTGGTTATCTTTTACAAATACTTCTTCAATCTGTCCTGATACTTTTGGTGAAACATTTACTGTTGTTGTTTCAACATAAGCATCATCTGTTGATTCGTATTGCATTTCGTTATACAAATAAGCACCTGCTAAAATGAATGCGATAACAACTACAACAAGTGCAATTGTTCTTTTTATTCCCTTTTTATGGTGTTTAATTTCTTGAGTTTCTTGTGGTTGATTTTGATTTTTTTCTTCCATGTCTGTTAACCTCTTATATTTTCATTTCTACTTCTTTTTCTAAACTTTCTCTAAATTTTTTTATAGAATTAATTAATTCTAACTTATCATCATCAGATAACACCTTTGGTAATTTATTCATATAATCTCTGATTATAATTGTAACTTTTTGTGTTGTTTCAATTCCTGACAAAGTCAATTTTATTCTTTTTACAAGTCTATTATTTTTTGTATCAATAAATCTCTCAATAAAGCCTTTTTCTTCCAAAGAATTTAACAATCTGCCTGTGCAAGGTCTGTCTTTCAATATCAATTTTGCTAAATCCCTTTGACAAATTTCTTCATTATCTATTAATATATCTAAAATTACAAATTCATCTAAACTTATTGGCAAATCAAGTTTTTGGAAAATTTGCATACCAAGATATTTGCAATACTTGGCTGTTTGCTCTAATTGATAATATATTGAATCTGTATAGTGTTCACATTCGTACATAGTTTATTATTTCTATTCAAATTAGATATTTCTTTATGTTGTAAAAATAATGTGTTGCATTTACAACAATATTATGTTATCATACTGATATAGAAAATGCAAGTATATTTTTTAGAGGATTTAAAACATTGAAAAAGAGTATTATTACACTATTATTAGCAAGTTTTATATTAACAGAAATTTCACCTTTGGCATGCTCTGCTATTGGTAATAAAAATTCAAATGAACCAAAAAAAGTTTCGATTTCTAAAACTCATAAACAAAGACAAAAAAGTGATGAGTTTAAATATGAATATATTAATTATAACTGGTGGAGCAATTTTAATGATGATATTTTAAACGGTTATATTGATAAAGCTATTAAAAATAACTATGATTTAAAAATGGCAACAATTGCTGTTGATGAATATTATCAAGCAGTAAAAATTCAATTTGCGAATGAATTACCAACTGCAGGTGTAGGTTTTGGTCCTGGGTATTCAAAAATGCCTTATTCAACAAGTTCTGAATGGGGTTTTGCAATGCCGGCATTTGCAAGTTATGAAGTTGATTTGTTCTTAAAAAATCATGACAAAACAAATGCAGCTAAAAAAGAGTATGAACAATCTTTGCAAGATGAAAGAGCTGCTTATATCTCAATAGCTTCTGCTGTTGGTACAACTTATTTTAATATTGTTAAGTTGGATAAATTAATTTCTCTTCAAGAAGAAATTGTCAAAGATAGAAAAGTAATTTATGATTTGATGTTAGCTCGAAACAAAGAGGGCTTAACTTCAACAGCTGATACTGTAAAAGCTAATAAATCTTATATTGCCGGAAAGACTGATTTGACAGAATTCAAAAAACAAAGAACAAAATTGTTAAATCAATTGGCAGTATTGATTGGAGAAAATCCAAATAATGCAGAAAAATTGTCAAGAGTAAGTTTTGATGCTCTTAATTATACAGGTGCAAATCCATCAGAAATTCCTACTGAAATAATTACTCAAAGACCGGATTATTTAAAAGCTGAAAAAATGGTTGAAAAGGCCGGAATTGATGTAAGGGTTGCTAAGAAAGAATTTTTACCGTCATTTAATATTGGTGCGGTTGCAATGTTCTTATCTAATGATTTTGGTAGTTTGTGGACAACCAAAAATGCCTTAACTGCAATTGGTGGAGGTTTAGGTTTACCTTTATTCACAGGTGGAAGAAGAATTGCGAATTTAAGACTTAAAAAAGATGAGTACGAACGAGTTTTGAATAATTATTACAAAACAAATTTGACAGCTATTCAAGAAGTTAATGATGCAATGGTTTCATTAAAACTTGATAATGACAAATATAATGATATTAAAACTAGAGCAAAACTTGAAAGAGAAGACTTTGGTTATAGTACAAACAAATATAATGAAGGTACAATTTCTAGACTTGATTTAGTTCAAGTAAAAGAAAATGTTTTATATACCGATCAACAAGTTGTAAATGATAAAATCAATTGTCTTGTAGATTACATTGGATTATATAAGGCAGTTGGTAGCCAATTATAATAACAAAACTAACACTAAATCTTAATCATATTTTTACTTACTAAGCAGGCTGGCATGTATTTGCCAGCTTTTTATTTTCTAAACTCTTTTAAAAATGAGAGAAGTATTTATTCCGCCAAAAGCAAAATTGTTACTCATAATATATTGAGTTTCAATTTCTTTACCCTCATTTGTGATATAACCAAGTTCTGGTGCACATTCTGGGTCAATATTTTTTAAGTTTAAAGTTGGACAGAACCAATTATTGTTCATCATTTGAATTGATAAAATTGCTTCAATAGCACCACATGCTCCAAGTGTATGTCCAGTATAACTTTTTATTGTGCTGATTGGAACATTCCTTTGGAAAGTTTCGTAAGTTGCATTAGATTCTGCAATATCACCTCTTGAAGTTCCTGTTCCATGGGCATTTACATATCCAATATCTTCAGGGGAAAGATTTGCGGATTTTAGAGAATCTTTCATAACTTCTCTCATCATATCCTTGTTTGGATTTGTAATATGAGTTCCATCTGTATTTGTTGCAAAACCTACAATTTCAGCATAAATCTTTGCACCACGAGCTTTTGCGTGTTCATATTCTTCAAGTATCAATGTTCCTGCACCCTCTCCTATAACAAGTCCATCTCTGTCTTTGTCAAAAGGTTTTGGGGTTAATTCGGGCGTATCATTGAGCGTACTTGTTGCATATAGAGTATCAAAAACCCCTATTTGTGTTGGGTGAATTTCTTCTGCTCCACCTGAAATCATTATGTCTGCATAACCGTCTTTTATTGCTTCATAACCATAACCTATGCCTAGAGAACCAGATGTGCAGGCAGTCGATGTTGGAATAAGTCTTCCGTGGGTTTTAAAGTATAAAGAAATGTTTACAGCTGCGGTTTGAGGCATCATTTTGATATAAGATGCAGAATTCAAGTTTTTAACTTTGTTATCAACATACATTGAATAAAAATCAAAAATTGCATTCAACGAACCACTTGAAGAGCCATAACTAACACCTGTTTTTTTTGATTGAATTAAAGGGTTGCCCAAAAGTCCTGCAACTTTTAGAGCTTCTTCTGAGGTTGCAACTGACATTATTGAAACAGGTCCCATTGAACGTAGAACTTTTCTATCAAAATGTTTTGGAGTTTCAAAACCCTCTACTGTTGCAACAAGACGAGTGTTTAATTTGTCGAATCTGTCGAGTTCTTTCCAATATCTTACGCAATTTTTGTATTCTTTTAATCGGTTAAATGCAACGTCAACAGTTGAACCCAATGGAGATGCTAAAGCCATTCCTGTAATAACTACTCTTCTTGTCATATTAAAAGTCCTCCATTTACAGAAATAACTTGACCTGTAATATATCCTGCATCTTCGCTCATCAAATATTTAACAAGACTTGCAACTTCTTCCGGTTTTCCCATTCTTTTTAATGGAATTTGTTTGATAATTTCTTCGGGAATTTCCTCTGTCATATCAGAATCAATTATCCCCGGAGCAATACAATTTACTGTAATTCTTCTTTTTGCAAGTTCTCTTGCAAGAGCTTTTGTCGCTCCGATAATTCCGGCTTTTGAAGCGCTATAATTTACTTGCCCTCTATTACCTGTCAAACCGGAAATTGAAGACATTGTAATAATTCTACCTTTTCTATTTTGAATCATTGGAAGAGTTAAAGGTTTTAGAATATTATAAAAACCTCCAAGATTTGTATTGATAACGTCGTCCCATTCAAAATCTTCCATTGCAGGAAAAGGATTATCTTTTGCTATTCCTGCATTTAATACTATGCCATAGTATATTCCATTTTGTTCTATATCGTTAAGAAGTATTTTTTCGGTTTCTTCTCGATTTTTTATGTCAAACGCAAGAGTTCTACATTTTACGTTATAATTTTTGATTTCTTTTTTTAAATTTTCAAGACGAGTTACGTCATGTGAACAATGCAAAACAATATCATATTCTGCTTTTGCAAGAGTTATTGCTGTTGCTTTTCCTATCCCTCTACTTGAACCTGTTATTAAAACTGTTTTACTCATTCTTATTTAAGAACTCCTGTACATTGTCTGTTTGATAAACATTAATTGTTGCACTGGCGATTTCTTCACCTTGTATATCATACATTATACAATCAAAAGCAACAATTTGATTATCTGTAAATATTTCGTTAACTTTTATTTTGTAGCTTTCACCATTTTTGAAAATGTCTAACGCATTATTAAAAAGTCTTGAACCAAGTAGAAATCCAAGTTTTGGAGGTTTGCAATCATTCCTAAAATAGGCATAACAACCGATTGTTTGTGCCATAAATTCTAGTCCGACAAGTGAAGAAATTCCGTTTTGGGATTTATCAAAAAATAATTTATCTTTCGAGATTTTTACAATTGCAGTTAGTGTTTTCTGTGCTAAATTGTAATTTAAAATATCATCAATCAAAATCATTGGCGGTTTGTGTGGTAATATTTTTGATAAATCATAATTACTCATTTTTAGGTTCTCCTAAAATTATTACTGCATTTGTCCCTCCAAATCCGAAAGCTGTACATAAACAGTGTGTGATTTTTTCTGCTTTGCAATTTTGAGGTACGAGTTTAATTTTTGGTAAAGTTTTATCATAATTTCCGTCATAAATATGTGGATAAATTGTCGGATTTTTAGTTTGAATTAGTTTGCAACAAAGTGCGGTTTCAATAGAAGAAGATGCTCCTAAACAGTGACCGGTTAATGGTTTTGTTGAACTGCAAAGTGTTTGGTCTTTAAATATTGAATAGATTGCATTTGCTTCCATAATATCATTCGAAATTGTTCCTGTTCCGTGTAGATTTATGTAATCAATCTCTTTTGGTAAAATTTGAGCTTTTGTAAGGGCTTGATTGATTGCATTAATTGATTCTTTTGCTTCTGGGTCTGGGCATGTTGCATGGTAAACATCTGTTGTTTCACCAATTGAACAGATTTCAATACAATCTTGTTTTTTCTCTTTTTCTAAAATAAAGACTGCTGCGCCCTCTCCGATATTTATTCCTGAACGGTTTTCACTGAATGGATTTGTTGGGTTAGGAGAAAGAATTTCTAAAGAATGAAAACCAAATAGTGGAAGTTTTGCAATTGAATCTACTCCGATAACAATTGCTGCCTCTGCAATATTTGAATTTAGAATTTGATTTGCAATAGAAAAAGCTTTTATACCTGAAGAGCAAGCAGTTGAAACTGTTGTTGCAAAATTGTTTAAACCTAAATAATCCTTTGCAAATTCTGACGGATTTCCTATTTCAAAATGTTTTGGATTTTGACTTTTTTCAAATTCTTCAACCCCTGTATTAGTTGTAGCGCAAACAATTGCGATATTATCTTTTTTATATTTAGAAATAAGTTCTGTCAAATCTTTTTTCATTAGTTCAAAACACGCAAGAACTAATCTGTTACATCTTGTGTTATAATCTGGTTTAGTAATTTCCGGCAACGTATGAGAAACTTCTCCAATTCTAATTTTGGTGTTTTTGATTATATCAGATGTTTCAGTGAATTTTGAATTATCTCCACGACAAGCATTTTGGTATATTTCCTCTATACCATAACCAAGATTACATATTGTGTTATATGCCGTTATAAAAATTCCCATAATTGATAAATTTATTATATAATAACATTATGCCGATTGAAAAAATATTTATCAAAAATTTTGCATATTGTAATGCAGTAGATGAAATTATTAAAAAAATTCCGATGATGATGAGGCGAAAGCTCTCAACAGTTGATAAACTTGCAATGTCTGTAATTTTGAAAGTTTATGAAGAAAATGATAATATTGATGAATTTATTTTTTCTTCCCAATATGGAGAATTTGAAAGGCTTTTTTCTTTAATTGAACAATATAATAATGAAAATGAGGTTTCTCCGATTGCATTTTCAGCTTCTGTACATAATTATTTAGCCGGTGTTTTATCATTATTTAAAAATTTGACAGGATCATACTATGCGGTTTCATCTGGCGAAAACAGTTTGTCTTTTGGTTTGGTTGAGGCGATTGTTTCTGGAAAAAATAATATTTTGTATTGTTATTCTGATAGTTTTGAGGAGAAAAAATCTGTTGCTGTTCTGATTTCTAAAACACCTGTTCTAAATTCAATAGAATATAAGTTTGATAAAGAAATTAATTCAACACAAGGTGATGAATATTCTTTACTTATAGATTTTCTTGAAAATAGAACAAGTAAATTTGTTACACCTGTTGGAATTTTGTCTAAGGTTGATGTGTAATGATTAAAATAATTCGATCTTTTATTGTTTTGTTGAGCTTTTTTATTTTTGGAGTTGGTGCTGTAATTTTGAATTTCACACTGTTTCCGTTTGCAAAATTTTTTATAAAAGGTAAAGATTTGTTATATTTTTACTCTGATGTTATTCACTCAACTTGGGCATGGTTTGTTAAGTTGATAATTTCGTTTGGGATAATAAATTTGAATATTGAAAATTTGACCGAAATAAAACAGATAAAAAACAAAGTTATTGTTTCAACTCACCCGAGTTTTATAGATATAGTTATTTTAATTGGATTAATTCCAAGAACCACTTGTATTGTTAAATCTGCCTTAGCCAAAAATCCAATTTTATCAAATTTGGTAAGTTCAATTTTTATATTAGAAGATGAAACCTTAGATAATATGAAAAAACATACAAAGGAAATGTTAGATAATGGATTAAATGTCGTGATTTTTCCATCTGGTATAAGACATAGAAAAAATGAATATCCCAAAATTCACAAAGGTGCTGCGACAATTGCAATGAATGCAAAAGCAAATATCGCTGTCTTAAAATTATATACAGATTATGATTTTCTATTTATTAATCAACCAATATATGAAGCCGGAAATCGAAAAGTTAATTATGATTTATCTTATGTTGGTGAAATTGATGTGAAATCTGAACTTGAAAAAACAGATAATGAAATTGTAATAAAAAAGAATATTACAAAAATGATAAAATCTGCTTTATATAATTAAATTTATGCTATTATACTGTTATGGAATTAAAAGAAGAGCTAAAAAATTTAATTATTGAAACATTGGATTTGGACGAAATTACTCCAGATGATATTGTTGATGATGAACCTTTATTTATTGACGGATTGGGTTTAGATTCAATTGATGCCTTAGAACTTGGTATGGCATTAAAGAAAAAATATAATATTACTATGGATAATAATAAAGAAGAAAATAAAAGACATTTTACTTCAATAAATTCTCTATCTGAGTTTGTGAGGGAAAACAGAAATGACAAGTAATATTACTAAAGAAGATATATTTAAAGAGTTGAAAACAATTTTAGTTGAAGATTTAGAAATTCCAGAAACCAGTATCAAAGGAAGTTCTAATCTTTTTACTGATTTGGATTTAGATAGTATTGATGCTGTTGATATTGCGGTTAGAATGCAACGTTATACAGACAAAAAACTTCCACCAGAAGAATTTAAAAAAATTCAAACAATTGACGATGTTGTTAATGCAGTTTGGAATTTAATGAATAGCAATGAATAAAAATAAATTTTTGCATGTAATATTTTCAATTTGTACAATGCTTGTTGTTATTTGTATTTTTTATTATACAAAGTGGGGCTTTGTGAAATTTTATCCTGTTTTGGTTAATTTTTTGTTGTTTTTGTTATTTTTTATTTCGTCATTTAGAAAAGAAACAGTTATACAAAAATTTGCCAAACTTATGGAACCGGATATAAAACCAAAAGCTCTTGATTATACAAGAAAATTAACTTATATCTGGGCAGGATTTACTTTTTTGAATACGTTAGTATCACTTGCGACTGTTTTCATGTCTGAAAAGGTTTGGGCATTATATAATGGTTGTATTTCATATTTGCTTGTTGGGAGCTTTTTTGCGATAGAATATATTGTAAGAATAAGATTCAAGAGGAAGTATGATTGCTAATTTTTTAGAATATTTTTATACAGATAAATTTGACGAAAAAATCATTCTCAAAAAGAGTGACAAAAATTATTCTGTAAAAAAAGTTAAAGATTTAGTATCTGAAAGAATTCAAAACAAATTAATTTTAAATTCTACTTCAAAAGATTTTGATAATTTTGCATTTGTGATAAATTTTTTAGCTGAAATTTTTACAAATAAAAATATTTTTATTGATGAAATAAAGAGTGAAAAAATTATTGATAGTCATAATTTCAAAGGTTTTATCGAGTTAAATCCAAAAGAAATTATTATCAATTTTCAAACTTCCGGCACAACGGGAGAAAAAAAGATTGTACAAAAATCTTTGGAAAATTTGTTCTCTGAATCTGAAGCATTGAAAAATCAATTTCCAACCTTACTAAAAAATAAAGAGTTTATTTCGACAACAACAATGAACCATTTGTTTGGATTTACATTCCACTTGATGTTGCCGTTAAATAGTGAAAATGTCATAAATACAACAACGGTTGCAGTTCCTGAGAATATCAATGTCGAAAATTCATGCCTGATTTCAACACCATCTTTCATTGTAAAAATGGCGAAATATCAAAATTATCCTGTTAAAAATCCACAAGTGTTGATTACGGCAGGTGCTGAACTCAAAGAAAATGTTTTCAAATTCGCAAAAGAAATTGCATCTAATGTGATAGAAATTTATGGAAGTACAGAAACCGGTGTTGTTGCATATAGAAATTCTTTTGATGAGAGATTTCATATTTTTAAAGGTGTTGAACTGGATTGCGGTGAGAATTTTGCAATGGTTAAAACTAATTTTTCTTTAACTTCTTTTGTAAAAGTAATGGATAAAATAGAAAAATTTCATAATGATGACATTCTTGTAAAAGGTAGAACAGATAGGATTTACAAAATTCAAGAAAAAAGGATTTCTGCGGTTGAGATTGAAAAGATTTTGAGTTCTTGTAAGTTTTTGAAAGATGCTTATGTTATAAAAATAGATGAAAAATTGGCTTGTCTTGCGGTGTTAAATCAAGCCGGTTTAGATTATTTGTATAAAAATAATATTGTAAAACTTATAAAAAAACTGAAATCTATAGTCAAAACAAAATATGAAATTGTTCCGCAAAAATGGAAATTTATTGATGACATTCCTCATACAGTTAATGGTAAAATTGATAAAAAAGAAACTGATTATCTATTTAATTTGAATTTATCTTTTCCTGTTGTGGTTGACAAAATTTTTGAAGATGGTAAATTTACTGTTTCATTATATTTTTATAGCAATTGTAATTTCTTTAAAGGACATTTTAACGGATTTCATATTGTTCCTGGGGTTGTACAACTATTTTATGCACAATATTTTGCTCGAAGATTTTTTGGTGTAGATTGTGTTTCAGGGCAATATCGAAAAATAAAATTCACTAATATAATCCAACCTGATAAAGTTTTGAAACTAGAATTAGAACAAGTTAAAAACGGAATAAGTTATAAATATGTTGATGAGAATTGCGGATATTCATCTGGAATTTTACCTGTAAAAACATTGAGTGAGGTAACTAAAGCATGAGTTTATTTGAATCAAATAGTACTGTAACAGTTGCATTTTCTGATTTAGATCCAATGAATATTGTTTGGCACGGAAATTATTTAAAATTTTTGGAACTTGCAAGAGGTGAAATGTTTGAAAAATTGGGCTTTGGCTATATGACAATGCACGCAAATAATGTGATGTACCCGATTGCAAAAATGGATTTGAAATATATCGCTCCTGCAAAGTTGCATGATGTTTTGAATGTTAAATGTTCTTTAGAAGAACTTGAACCGGCAATAATTATCAAATATACAATAACAAATACAAAAACAGGTGAAAAAATATTCAAAGCATCTTCTCTTCAAATTTGTATAACTGTTGATACCGGTGAAACTTTATACACAGCACCTCAAAAATTAAAAAAATGTTTGGAGGGAAAAATTGTTTAAAAAGTTTTTAGTTTTGATATTTACAATATTTTTGATTAACTTACCGGCATGTGCTGATGTATTTAGTCACCCGCAAAAATTGTCCGTGATTATTCCACAAATGCCTGAATTAAATAGCATTAATTGTAATTTTAAACAAGAAAAATCTATTCCTAATTCGACAGTGAATATCAAATCTTCAGGAGATTTTAGATTTATCAAGAATAAGGGCGTTGTTTTTAATACGACATATCCTCTTCATTCAACAACTTCATACAATACAACTGAATATCGTCAAGTTAACGAAATTGTGAATGCAATTTCTAATAAATCTTATTCTAAAATAGAACGAGTTTTTAATTTTTATTTCACTAAGAATAAAGATGAATGGCAGTTGGGCTTAATTCCAAAGAAAAATCAACCTGCTGCAAAATATCTTGCTTCTGTTGAAATTCACGGAAAATCTTATATAACACAAATGATTATCAAGACAACAAATTCCACAAAAACTACAATATGGTTTAGCAAATGATAAAAAAAGAAAATATATTCAGAATATTATTAATGGTTGGTTTTATTTTTTTAACAGTTTTTGCTTTTTTGAGAATGCAACCTGTTGAAACCGGAATTTTGTCAGGTTTTTTAAACCCTAAAAATGAATTGCAAAAGCAACTTATTGAACTTTCTGACATTTCATCATCTACATTGAATGTTATTATTGAATCTCAAGAGGTTGAGGAAGTTGAAAATACTAAAGAAAAATTATTCAATCTTTTAAATAAAACGAATATTAAAAAAGATAGTTTTAGTTCTGATAAATTACTTGAAATTTATAGTAAATATCCAAATAATTTTATTTCTTACAAAAGACGCCAATTGTTAAAAAACAAGAACTATAAAGAACTTTCTCAAATTAGCCTTGAACAACTCTACAATCCTATGGGATTTTTTATTCAGACTCCCGATAAAGATCCATATTTGTTTGCGACAGATTATGTTTTGAGTTTGCAAAATCCTTATTTTGACACTTTTAACAGTACAAAAGAATTTAATGGAAAATATTATTCAAAAATTTCTCTAAATATTACAAATCCCAAAACTGCAAATAAAGATTTAAAAACTTTAATAAAATTCCAACAAAAATGTAACAAAAAAGAAAATGCTAAAGTATATTTGACCGGAACTCCTATTCATACTTTTGTAACTAGTCACAAATCTTCGTTTGAAATAAATATTATTTGTATAATTTCATTTTTGGCAATAATGTTTATTTGCAAAAAATATTTTAATTCTTTGGAGATATTTATTCCGATTTTGTTAAGTATAAGTTTTGGTTTAATTGTTGGCTATTTAGCAACAATTGCTATTTTGGGGCAAATACATGTTTTGACGATTGTTTTTGCAACGTCATTGATTGGTATAAGTTTGGATTATTCTTTTCATTATATTATTTCTGAATTAAAAAATATAAATATAATAAAAAGCCTTACTGTTTCAATGTTGACGACGGTTGTAGCTTTTCTGCTTTTATTATTTAGTGGAGTTGAACTTCTTAAACAAATCGGAATTTATACCGCATTTGGACTTGTTGGGGTGTATTTGTTTGTAATTTTAATTCTCCCAATGTTAAAGAATTTTTATCCTAAAACAACAGGAGATATCAAACTTCCGGATATTTCAAAATATAAAAATGTTTTAGTTTTGATGATTGTGATTGTTTCAATAATTGGTTTTTGTAAACTCAAAATGAGTGATGATATTAGAACTTTATACACTCCGCAAAAAAAATTATTGCAGGCTGAAATATTGAATAATAAAGTTTTCAAAATGCCAGAAATAACGTTTATCACAATAAAAGGAAATTCTGTAAATAAAATCATTGAACAAGAAGAGGTTATTGGGGATAAACTCAATAATGATGGGATTTTATATTTTTCTTTAGCTCAATTTTTGCCATCTACCAAACGTCAAAATGAAAATAGACAAATGGTTAGAGATTTATATCAAAATAATTTAAATAAGTATGCAAATTTTCTTGATTTGAACACTCGAAATTCTCTAAAAAAAGCAAGCTTAAAAAATGATGTTCAAGATTTTACTAAAAATAATAATGATATATTGAAGAATTTTATGTTGGATAAAAAAACTTCTTATATGATTGTTTTTGGAAAATATAAGCCTTTAACTTTAGGAAAAAACACAAATCAAATAAAATTAGTAGATAATATTTCTCAAATAATGATGTCTATAAGAATCAAATTTGTGAAAATTTTGCCATTTATATTTTTAATTTATTTTATTTTACTTTCAATTTGTTATAAACCGCTAAAGGCTGCAAAAATAATCTCTGCACCACTAATAGCTTCAATTTTTGCGATTGGATTTACCTCTTTAATTGGTCTGCAAATTAATATTTTTCATATTTTATCAATATTTTTAATTCTTGGTTTTAGTTTAGATTATTCAATATTTATGGCAAATGGAGGAAAGGAATCAAAAGACGCAGTCTTTATCTCATTCATTTCAACATTTATATCATTCACTTTACTTGCATTTACAGGTTTCAAATTGATAAGCTCAATGGGAATAATCCTTGCAATAGGGTTATTAACATCTTATCTTTTAGGGCTTGCGTTTTTTCTTAAAAAATAAATAAAACCAAAAATACATCTTTCATGTTAAAATCTTTTTATGAATAAAAAATCAAAATATAGACGTAAAAACAGAGGATATTCTGCAATAGAAGCACTAGCTGATGCTCAAAAGTTAATATTTTCTCCAATGATTTTTCAAACAATTGGAACAATGTTAGACTTGGGTATTTTGAAATTGATAGATGAAAAGCCAATTTCATCAAATTCAATTATGGAGAACTTAAAATTGTCAGAGTATGCTATTAATACTATTTTGGAGTCTGCTCAAGTTTTCGGTATTGTTGATTGTAATAAAGAGGGTTTGTTTTCTGTAACAAAACTGGGTAAAAGCTTTTTGTATGATCAAATGACAATTGTTAATTTTAATTTTATTAGAAATTGTTGTTATCTTGGTGCAAGTGAGATGACAGAGTCTTTTCTTTGTGGAAAACCAATGGGTTTGAAAAAGTTTTATAAAGATAGTGATACTTTATATCCGCTTCTGCCGGAAATGTCAGAAACATTTAAAAAAAGTTGGTATGAATTTGATAACTATTATTCGGATAATTGCTTTGAAGAAGTTTATGATATTATTGCATCTCAGCACCCAGAAAAGCTTTTTGATATTGGAGGAAATACTGGAGGGTTTGAGAAAGTTTGTCTTGTTAAAAATCCGAATATTGATATTTCAATGCTTGATTTAAAAGCAAATATTGAAGTTGTGAGTAAAAATGACCAACTTAAAAAATGCAAATTTTATTCTGTAAATATGCTTGAAGAAGAACCAAATTTGCCTAAAATTTCCGGTGCTGTTTTGATGAGTCAATTTTTAGATTGCTTTTCTAAAGCTCAAATAAAAAGGATTTTAGAAAATATTAAAAAATCAGCAGATAACGGAACTAAAGTTTATATTTTAGAACCGTTTACTGATAATCAAATTTTTGAAGCATCAAAGTTGTCTTTAATTCAAATTTCTTTGTATTTTACCTGTATGGCAAATGGAAACAGTAAAATGTACAAAAAATCTGAAATGATTCAACTTATTAAAGATGCAGGTTTAGAAGTTTCTAATATTTATGAAAATATTGGAACTCATGAATATACGTTATTGGAATGTAGTTTATGATATCAAAGTATAGTCGAATTACAAAATGGTATAATATTAAAGAAAAATCAGCAGGAGTAAAACGTTTACGTTTGACTTGGCAAATATACAAACATTTTGGCGAATTGCCTGTTAGATTAATTGCTTTTGGGGTTTGTTTTTTCACTTTTATGTCTAACTCTGATATAAGAAAATCTTCTGATATTTATTTTAAATATCTATATGAATACACCGAAGATAAATCTTTAAAACCCTCTTTATTAAACTCATTCAAACAAAGTTTATCTTATGCAAATTCTCTTGTTGATAAGATGATTGCGTATGTTGGTGAATTTAAGAATATAAAATTTGCAGATTCTAAATGCAAAGATGTTATTTCTGGTTTAGTTAATGAAAAACAAGGAGCATTTTTTATTACAAATCATATTGGAAGTATTGAAATGATGAGAGCTTTTTTGAAGATTACAAATGTTCCGAATGTGAAAATAAATGTCTTTTTACAACAATCTCAATGCGAAGTTTTTAATGAGTTTATCAATAGCCTTTCAATTAAAGACGAACATGTTGAACTCATTCCTGTTGAAGAAATAAATATAGATACTTCTATAAAAATAAAAGATAAAATTGAAAAAGGCGAATTTGTTTTTATGGCAGGAGATAGAATTTCTGCAGGAAGTCCTGATATTAGCTACTCTGCAAAATTGTTAAATCACAAGGTTTCTTTACCTTTAGGTGTTTTAAAATTTGCTTTACTTATGGATTGTAAAATTTTCAATATTTTGTGTGCTAAAGAAAACAATGAATATAAGGTTTCTCTTGAAAATATTGATTATTCCGGAAGTAATAAAGAAAAACTTGAAAAATTAAAAGAAAAATATGTTGAATATTTAGAATATTCAACATTGAAATATTCATATCAATTTTATCATTTTTACAACATTTTTGAAGATTAAAAATTATTTAATCATTTTACATTCTTTTAACAAATTTGAATAGTATAATTGTTGTTCTTTAGGGTTTTCTATTTTAGCACCATTTTCTAGACCTTCTTCAAATTTAATTTTCTTTTCATAATATCCTTGATTTTTTAATTTTGTTGTAGAGTGGACAATCATTGGAATTCCAATTGGAGATGTTATAATAAGTTCTGTTAATAAAATACCGACAGATAATTCTGCAATAGATTTTCCTTTTCTAAATTGTCTTGGGTTTTGATATTTTTCCGGAACATAGTCTTCCCATTTGGGAGCTTGAACTCCTGTTTGTTGCGGAATTGTTGAATTTTGGATATTTGTTGTTTCAACTTCGGAACAAATTGCCGGCATGCTCATAATACTAATTGTTAACAAACTTAAAATAATTTTCTTCATTTCTATCTCCTGTTTTTTCCTTTTCTAAATATAGCAAAAATTTTATAAATATGTCAAAATGTTACTGTGAAAAGCTTTTGTCAATTTGTTAAGTTTTATGTCAAAAATTCTCAATCAAAAGGTTTAATTTTTGTTACCAAAAGATTTAATTTTTATTAATAATTCTTCCATGAAAAGAAAATTTATAGTAGAATAATACATGACAATTTAAGGAAAGTAGTATGTGAATCATTTGCTGCTCCGTAGCTGTTATAGCCGGAATTTAAAAGGTTGTAATCCACCTCGGGACAGAATTTGGGAGAATTGAATAGTTTCTTATAAATATAGGAGAGTGAGTTTCTACCTTTATAAGAAAAAAGGAGATTATTATGCAAAATTTAAAAGATGGGAATGTTTTAAATATTAAAACTTCTAATTTGGGGGAAGTTAAAAATAATTCGGCTGTTAGTAAGCCAAGATCTCTTGAGGCGGTGAATCCAATGGGTAAAGTTATAGGTATTTCGCCTAAAATTAACCTTAATAATGTAAAGGTTATTAAAAAAGACGGAACAGAAGAAGATTATAATATTCAAAAAGTTATTTCTGCTGTTAAAAAATCTGCAGCAAGAATGCTTGTTGATTTAAGTGACAAAGATATTGAAGAAATTTGTAATTTCGTTAATAAAAGTGTATTAGATACTAAACAACAAAAAATTGAAATCTTCAAAATGCATTGTGTTGTAGAAAATGCTTTGGAAAATATTAATCCAAAAGTTGCAAAAAGTTATAGAAACTACAGAGATTATAAAATAGATTTTGTAAATATGTTAGATAAAGTTTATCAAGAAAGCCAAAGAATTATGTACATCGGTGATAAAGAAAATTCAAATGCCGATTCTGCTTTGGTATCTACAAAAAGATCATTGATTTTTAACCAGTTAAACAAAGAATTGTATAAAAAATTCTTCTTAACTGTACCGGAACTTCAAGCAGTTCGTGATGGTTATATTTACATTCACGATATGTCAGCAAGACGTGACACAATGAACTGTTGCTTATTTGATGTTGCCAATGTTTTAAAAGGTGGCTTTGAAATGGGTAACCTTTGGTATAACGAACCAAAAACATTAGAGGTTGCTTTTGATGTAATCGGTGATATCGTAATGGCTGCAGCGAGTCAACAATATGGAGGCTTTACTGTTCCAGAAGTTGATAAGATTTTGGCTCCTTATGCTCAAAAAACTTATGACAAACATTATCAACGATATATCAATATTGGCTTATCTCCAGAAAAAGCTGATGCAGCTGCTGTCGAAGATGTTAAAAATGACTTACATGACGGTTTTCAAGGTTGGGAATACAAATTCAATACTGTAGCTTCTAGCCGTGGTGATTATCCGTTCATTACAGTGACTATGGGTCTTGGAACAGGCAAGTTTGAAAAAATGGCATCATTAATGATGTTGAAAGTAAGACAAGAAGGACAAGGTAAAAAAGGTAACAAAAAACCTGTATTATTCCCTAAAATTGTTTTCTTGTATGACAAAGACTTGCACGGAAAAGGTTGTGAACTTGAAGAACTATTTGACGCAGGTGTTGAATGTTCTAAAAAATCAATGTATCCAGATTGGTTGTCATTAACTGGTGAGGGCTACATTGCAAGCATGTACAAAAAATATAAACGAGTTGTTTCTCCAATGGGTTGTAGAGCATTTCTTTCTCCTTGGTATGAAAGAGGTGGCGAACACCCAGCAGATGAAAATGACAAACCGGTATTTGTAGGTAGATTTAACATTGGTGCAATCAGCTTACACTTGCCAATGATTTATGCAAAAGCTCAAAAAGAGGGTAAAGATTTTTATGAAGTTCTTGATTACTATATGGAAATGATTAGAAATCTTCACAAACGTACTTATGATTACTTGGGTGAAATGAGAGCTTCAATTAATCCGTTAGGATTCTGTGAGGGTGGTTTCTACGGTGGACATTTGGGTCTTCATGACAAAATTAAACCGGTATTGAAATCTTCAACTGCTTCATTCGGTATTACTGCATTGAATGAATTGCAAGAAATTTATAACCACAAATCACTAGTAGAAGACGGTGAATTTGCTCTTGAAGTAATGAGATATATTAACAAAAAAGTTGATGAATTCAAGAAAGAAGATGGATATCTTTATGCAATTTACGGAACTCCTGCTGAAAATCTTTGCGGTTTACAAGTTAAACAATTCCGTAAGAAATTTGGTGTAGTTGATAAAGTTTCTGATAGAGGATACGTTTCAAACAGTTTCCACTGCCACGTTACAGAAAAAATCGGACCTGCTCAAAAACAAGATTTAGAGGGTCGTTTCTGGGAATTGCTGAACGGTGGTAAAATCCAATATGTAAAATATCCAATTTCTTACAATACAAAAGCAATTGAAACACTTATCAAAAGAGCTATGGATAAAGGTTTCTATGAAGGTGTAAACTTATCATTATCTTACTGTGATGATTGCGGACACGAAGAATTGAATATGGACGTTTGTCCAAAATGCGGAAGTAAAAACCTTACAAAAATTGACAGAATGAACGGTTATTTATCATATTCAAGAGTTAAAGGTGATACTCGTCTTAATGCCGCAAAAATGGAAGAGATTAAAGATAGGGTAAGTATGTAATGAATTATCACAATATTACAAAAGAAGATATGTTGAATGGTGATGGCTTGCGAGTTGTTTTGTGGGTCGCAGGCTGCAATCACCATTGCAAAGGCTGCCAAAATCCAATAACTTGGGACGAAAAAGGTGGACTTCCATTTGATAATACTGCTGAAGAAGAGTTATTTGAAGCTTTGGACAAACCATATATTTCAGGTATTACGTTTAGTGGTGGTGATCCTTTGTTTCCGAACAACAGAAGTGAAGTTTTCAGATTGGCTAGAAAATGTAAGGAACTTTTTCCAGATAAAACTGTGTGGCTTTATACAGGTTATACTTGGGAAGAAATTTGTGACCTTGAAGGACTAAGTGATATTGATGTCATTGCAGAAGGCGAATTTGTTGAAGCATTGAAAGATAATAGCTTGAAATGGATTGGTAGCTCAAATCAAAGAGTTATCAATGTTCCTGAAACATTAAAGACTAAAGAAGTTGTATTAATTTAGTTTTTTATTTTTAAGCTCTTGGGTGAGTTTCGTTGTAAACTTCTTTCATGTGTTGCATTGATATGTGAGTGTATATTTGCGTATTGGAAATACTTGCGTGTCCCAAAAGTTCTTGGACAACTCTTAAATCTGCACCGTTTTCAATCAAATGTGTAGCAAAACTATGTCTAAACATGTGTGGTGTAACTTTTTTAGGTAACTCAATTTTTTCGACAATATCATTTATGACATTTCTAATCATTCGAGTTTGAAGTCTGTATCCTGTTTTATTTATAAAAACAGGAGAAGAGTCTGTAATGGGGTCATGATTATATTCTTGTGCTATTAGAGGTCGTGCATAGTCAATATAGCCTTGCAAGTAGTTTTTGGCTCTATCAGTAATTAGAATAATTCTTTCTTTTGAACCTTTACCAAAAACAGTTATTTCGTTATGTTCAAGATTAAGGTTTTCAAAATTTAATCCGCTAAGTTCAGAAACACGCATTCCACTTGCCCATAAAAGTTCCAAAATCGCACGATTTCTGTATCCTGCTGGAGTATCTATATTAATATTACTTAAAATTTGTTCTATCTCCTCCGTTGTGAGGAATTTTGGTAAAGATTTCGGTCGTTTAGGGGATATTAAATTTTGAGCAGGATTTGCATCAATTTTTTTCTCCCTATGCAGATATTTATAGAAAGTCCTTATGGACGCTATCTTGCGGGCAATTGTTGTTTTTTTGTAATTAAATTTCTGCATAAAGTGTAGATATTCCCTTACTTTAGGGAAATTCACATCTTCACACCTCTCGTTATCAAGCCATATCAAATAACTCAAAATATCGGAATAATAAGCTTTTGCGGTGTGTTTAGAGAAGTTTTTTTCTACTAAAATATATGACTTAAAATCTTCTAAATCCTGTTTTGATTCTATGTTTAATACCATCTATTTACCCTATTGCCTTTTTCTGTTAACTATTATACAATATTTTTATTAGATTTAGAATAGTTTTAAGCTAAAGAGTAGGAGAAAACATGAATTGTAAAAAATTATTAGTAACTTCAATGATTTTAACATCTTGTATTCTTTGTGCACCTCATTCGTTTGCTGCTCAACCTATTAAAGCTCAAGTATCAAAAAGTTATGTTGATATCAGCAGAATGATAGAATATAACAATTATGACACAGCAGATCAACAATTGAAAGATATTTTATCAAAAAATCCAAATGATTTGGAAGCAAAATCATTACAGTTGATTTCAATGGCAAAACAGTATAAATTGGCTCCTGCACAATCAGAGTTGGATAAATTATTGAAAAAATACCCTAGAAAAGCAGAGCTTCACTATGCTCAGGGTTTAGTTTACTTAATGAGAGAAACGTCATCTGACGTTGAATATATTAAAAATATTCAAAATTTATCAAATGCAGCTATTAAAGAATTTGTTACTGCTGTTGGCATAGATAGTACTTATTACCAAGCATACAACGCAATGGGTGTTGCAACTTTGAAATTGGGCAATAAAAAAGATGCTCAAGATTTGTTTAAAGTTGCATTGAAAATCAATCCTCAATTTGCGCCTGCTTATGATAACTTAGGTAATATTGCAATGTTAGACGGTGATTTAGACCAAGCAGAAAAATATTACTTGCAATCAATCAAGTGTAACTCACACAACCCAACTTCTATGTATCACATGGGACAAGTTGAATCAAGAAGAGGGGATTACACAAAAGCATTGACTTGGTTAAACCACTCATTGCACATCAATCCTAATTCTTCTCCTGCGTGGAACTTGCAAGGTGAATTATATTTGAAACAAGGTAACCAACCTGCAGCAATCAATTCATTCAAAAAGGCAATTTATGTAAAACCGGAAAACTCTCGTCCATATATCAATTTGGCAGGAGTTTACGAAAGAAGATCTGACCATGAATTCGCTATGGAAGAATTGAAAACAGCAATTATTTTGAACCCTAACTACAAAGAGGGTATCTATAGAGTTGCAAATATGTCTTTGGAAACAAAGAAATATCAACAAGCACTTGAATATTATTCAAGATTGTTAGGTGATGCAACTTATAATAACAATGCTATTATTGGTTTAGCTAATACTTACTACGAAATGTCTAAAGATACAGCTGATAGTAAAGATTTCACTACTAACAAAGATGTATATTTAGCTTACGATTATGTTAACGAAGCTATTCAAAGAACTCCTAACGATTTGAAACTTCACTTAGCAAAAATCAAGTTAGGTAAGATTACCCACCAAATGGAATTGACTCAAGACAATCTTAATTACATTATTCAATCTGCAAGCAATAGCTTGATGGATACTGTAATCAAAGGTGAAGCTTATCTTTCTCTAGGCCAAGAAAGAGATGCTGTTTATACATTTGAAAACGCAATCAATTTTGCAACAAGTGTAGATGATGAATTATATTTAGCAGAAATTCTTGTTCAACATAAACAATTCAGAACTGCTAGAAAAGCTTTGCAAAAAGTTTTAATGGTTGATCCGGATAATAGAATTGCGTTGAACGGTGTTCACTATATTGATTTATGTGAAATGAAGTCTAATGAATTCTTTGAAATTGCTTTAAGACAATACAAAGAAGGCAACTATGCTTCTGCAATTGAATATTGTAATAGAGCAATTGACTTCTATCACAATGCTCCATCAATTGCTAAGTTGAAAGCTCAGTCTTATGAAGCTGAAGGCAACTACGAGGGTGCAGTTAAATATTATACTCAATACTTAGCTTTAGCTCCAAATGCATCAGATAGAGCAGCAGTTGAACAAAGAATTAATGTATTCCAGCAAAAAATTTAATTTAGAATTTTTAATTCAATTATGAAGAAAAAATTTGACATAAGGAAAACATTTGAAACATTTTTGAAAGAGCCTCTTAGTATTTTAACTGAGGGGCTATTTCAAATTGTGAATATAGAGTCAAATATTTTTAATAAAGAATCGTCTTTTCATATTGATTTTGTGAATAATAAAACTCAACTTACGGTTGTAAATAATGACAAGATGTATAATTTATTTCAAACGGTTTTGTACAAAAAGAAAATAAAAGAACAGAAAGAAAAGGCCTCTAAATGAAAAGACCTTATATGAATGCGAAATTTGTAATTAGTGCTGAAAAATTGAGTCAATGTCCGGATTTTAAACTACCGGAGTTTCCATTGCTTGGGCGATCTAATGTTGGTAAATCATCATTTATTAATGGGCTTGCTAATAATAAAAAACTTGCAAGAACATCAAACACTCCAGGGAAAACAAGATTGATTAACTTTTTTGATTTTTCAGATAAGTTTATGATTGCAGATTTGCCGGGGTATGGATATGCAAAAGTTTCTGCAGAAGCTCAAAACAAGTGGCAGAAATATTTAGAAGAATATTTGTTAAAAAGAGAACAAATTACGAGTTTGGTTCAACTTATTGATGCGCGTCATGAAATTCAAAAAAATGACTTTCAAATGCGAGAATGGGTTTTAACTTACGAATTACCAATAATTACTGTGGTTACAAAAATCGATTGCATTTCAAAAAATAAAATTCAATCTGCAATCGCCCATGTGAAAAGAGAATTCGGGGGCGAAATTTTCCCATTCAGTGCTGTTGATAACAGATACAATGATAAAATTTTGAATTATTTTATGCAAGAAAATTTATAATAAAACATTGACATATTAAGATAAAGATATTAATATTTTCTATAAATCAATATAAATTATAGGAAAGAAGAATAATAATATGGCAAGTTTAGAAGAGATTATAAAGGTTAACACTGGTGAAATTCCGGCTGATTTAGTTTTAAAAAATGCTAAATTGGTAAATGTTTTGTCAGAAGAAATTTATGAAACAGATATTGCAATTACTGATGGTAAAGTTGCAGGAATTTCAAAAGGTTATAAAGGTAAAGAAGAAATTGATTTAAAAGGTGCGTATGTATCTCCATCATTTATTGATGGACACGTACACTTGGAAAGTGCAATGTTGTTGCCGTCAGAGTTTGCGAAACTTGTTATTCCGTCTGGTACAACTACTGTTGTTGCTGATCCTCATGAAATTGCTAATGTTATGGGTTTGCAAGGTATAAGTTTTATTAGAGAGGCGACTAAGGACTTGCCTTTAGATGTTTATATTATGCTTCCGTCTTGTGTTCCGGCAACAAGACTTGAAACCTCAGGTGTTGATTTGAATTGTTATGACTTAGCTCTTTTGATTGATGCTCCTTGGGTTCTTGGGGTTGCTGAGATGATGAATTTCCCTGGGGTAATAAATTGTGATAAAGAGGTTTTGAGCAAAATTAAATTAGGACTGGATAAGCATAAAAGGGTTGATGGTCATGCTCCGAATTTGTCAGGTAAAGAGTTGAACGCCTATGTTGCATCTGGTGTTGCATCTGACCATGAATGTACAACTCTGGAAGAAGCTATCGAAAAAATTCGTCTTGGTATGTATATTATGATAAGAGAAGCAACCGGTGCTAGAGATTTAGAACCGTTGATTCCGGTATTAAAAAAATATACGACAAGAAAATGTATTTTTGTAACCGATGATAGACACCCAAAACATTTGAAAAAACATATTTCTAATATGGTTACAAAAGCTGTAGAAATGGGTGTTGACCCTATTAAAGCTATTCAAATGGCAAGTTTGAACACAGCAGAATACTTCAAAATTCCAAATACCGGCGCAATTGCCCCTGGGTATAATGCTGATATTGCAGTGTTTAAGGATTTGAAAAAGTTTGAGCCAACAATGGTATTTAAAAAGGGAAAACTTGTTGCAAAAAATGGCAAAATGACTATTGATATGAATGAATTTCAACCACCGGAATTACGTGGTTCTGTCAATATCAAACCATTAAAGAAAAAAGATTTCCAAATTAAAATTCCAAAAGATAAATCAGAAATCAAAGTGATAAATGTAATTCCAAAACAATTGATAACAAAACTTTCAATTGAAAAAGTTCATAACGAAAATGGTTATGCTACTTCTGATATTGATAATGATATTTTGAAAATTGCTGTAATTGAAAGACATAAAGCTTCAGGAAATATCGGTTTAGGTTTTGTTAAAGGGTTTGGGTTCAAAAAAGGTGCCATAGCTTCAACAATTGCACATGATAGTCACAATATGATTGTTATTGGTACGAATGATGAGGATATGTATTATGCAGCTAATCAGCTTGTAAAATCTCAAGGTGGTAAGATTATTGTAGAAAATGGTAAAACCTTAGCGCAATTGAAACTTCCGATTGCAGGTTTGATGTCTGTTGAGTCGGCTGAAGTTGTAATGGAAAAGCTTAAAACCTTGGAAGAAACAGCTTCTGCTATTGGTTGCAAAATAAATGATCCATTTATGAGTATGGCATTTTTGTCATTATCTGTAATTCCGGAAATCAAAATTACTGATAAAGGGCTTATTGATGTAAGCAAATTTGAAATTACAAATTTATTTGTATAAGGTGAAATATGAAAAAGTTATTTTTGACAATATTTTTTGTAATGTTATTTAGCTTAAATGCTTTTGCTACAGATAACAATTCAATAAATCATGAGATTGATATTCAAAAAAAGATTGATTCTATTGGGTTTAATATTCTAAATAGCAATAAAATTAATAAACCTGTTGTTTTTAATTACCGTTTTGAAAATTCTACAAAGTTCAAAAAATCATGTGCGAAAGGTCATAAAATAACAATTTATGATGATGATTATATGCATGCTGAGAATGATGACGAAATTGCAGCATTTTTAGCTATGAAGATTTCAGCAGCTGTAAAATCTTATGACAATTCTGCAATTCCTGTTGTGAATTCTTTACAATCTAGAATTATGCCTAAGAAATACGAAATTTTTTATGATAAACAAGCTGTCGATTTCATGGTTAATGCAGGGTATAATCCGCTTGGGTTGATTACTTTTATTGCTAAAACATGCCCGCAGAAAAATAGTGATTTTATTTCAAGGCACAATTTGACATCAAAAAGATTAGCTATCATTTATGAACGAATTTTTACACAATATCCGTACTTTTTAACGAATAATGCATATATTCATAATGATTACTACCAGAATTTTTTATTAAATTCGATTAATAATCGAAAAATGTTAGAAGATAAATTGAAATATAATTACCATTATGAGATTCAATATGAATAAATTTTGCACAGTTTTAATTCTTTTAATTTGTGGAATTTTTAATTCCGTATTTGCAGAATCAACTGATTTCTTAGTTGATAAATTCTTGCAAAATAAAGATTTTGAAAATCCTTATACTCCTATTGAATATGATTTTACAAATCTAACAAGAGTTACAATACCTTTGCAAATTTGTGAAAGAATTTCGACCAAAGATGAAAATACTTACGAAAATAAAGTAATTAAATTAAAAGTTAGAAATGATGTTTATTTAAAAGGTAAAAAACTTTTAGCAAAAGACGATATTGTTGAGGCAAGAGTTGGTTTTATGATTCCAAATGGTATGAATGGAATTCCTGCAATGATTTATTTAACAGATTTTGATAGTCCTGCGCTTGATTTTGATAAAATTTTATCTGATTATCACAAATCCGGAAAAAGTAAGATATACTGGGTGTTGCCACTAAAATGGCTATTAACCCCATTACCTCCGACAGGTTCTTTGACAAATTTTATTAAAGGAGGGCAAGCAACAATCAAAGAAAGGGATAAGATTATAATTTATTATTTCCCAGACTGGGAAGTAATAAAGAAATTATAAAAAATCATACAAATGTTTTATTATTATTTTTATTTAGTCTGCTATAATTAGTTTATGTTTGATTTAACATCTCCAACTATATATATTCCGACAATATTTATAACATTGGTATTAATTTTTATATCAATACTTTATAAAGATGCGAGAAAGAATACCCATGAAAATACGAAGGATTTACCGTATTATAGTGAAATAGGGCTTTCTATGGGTTATATAGGACGAAATGTATTAGAAGATGGTAGATTTCAATATAGAAGAAATGTTAACCCGGAACTTGAATATGACAATACTATCTACAATTCTTTACGTCATGCCGGTACTTTGTACTCAATGTATATGTACGAAAAATACGGATTGGAGATGAAATACAACGAACAAAGAATTTTATCATCTAAATATTTTGTAGATAGATATGTTAAAAAATTAGATGACGACAAATATATGGTTGTTTCTATTCCTGAAGAAGAGGGAATTAAATATTCTATTGCAAAAACAGGTGCTGCAGGAGTTGCTCTTTGTGCGTTATCTAATTTATACCAAGAAGAAGGATATTTAGAAAAATTACGTGGTTTAGGTGAATTTCTGTTGAGCATGCAAAATGAAGACGGAAATATTTATGCATTTTATGATTGTGAACACAAGAAGATAAATACACAAGCAGAAGCTGTGTTTTACCCAGGAGAAGCTGCCGCAGGTCTTTTGTATTTGTATGAAGTTGATCCGCAACAAAAATGGCTTGATGCTGCTAAAAAAATCTTATTTTATCTTGCAAAAACAAGAAAAAGCATGGAATTGGATATTCCATTTGACCATTGGTCAGTTTTAGCGATTGAACTTTTGTTCAAAAATAAACTTGTAACTCAAACAGAAATCAATACTCTTCGGGCTTATGCAGAACAAATGGCAATTCCTATGTTGAGTAGCCAAATTACAAATTCAAATAACAGTTACTATGGTGCATTTAAAGATAATATCAGACCTTGTAGCTTAGGAACTATTATGGAGGGCTTAGCCTCTATTTATTTCTGTACAGATAATGAGCCATTAAAACAAATTATTTTTAAATCTATTTCTATTGGAAATATGTTTTTAAGTCGAGTACAAGTTAAAACCGGAACTCAGGCAGGTGGACTTCCAAACTCTGCAAATTGGGTTAAAGCAGGGGTTACACCTAACGCAAGTGTAATCAGAATTGATAATGTTCAACACGTTGTTTTGGGTTGGTTAAGATTTCAAAATATTTTAAAAATTACTGGAAATTACTAAGAACAGTTTTATTTCTACCTGTGTTTTTTGCGTCGTATAAAGCCATATCAGTTTTTTCTAAAAGGGCTTCTTTTGTTTTAATATCTTTAGATAATTGGCAAGCTCCGATACTTACAGTGATGTTTATTGGGAAACCGTGATAATTTAAATCAAGAGTTTCTACGGTTTTTCTAAATCTTTCTAGTGGAATTTTTGCTTTTTCAATATCTGTTTCTGTTAAGATTACGACAAATTCTTCTCCGCCAAATCTGAAAACAGTATCAGTCTTTCTAAATGTTTGAAGAGCTGCATTAGAAATCTCTTTGAGAATATAATCTCCGCATTGATGTCCGTAGGTGTCATTGACTTGTTTAAAGTGGTCAATATCAAACATTACAAGGGTAAGTTTGTTGTTGTATCTTTGAGCTCTTAAAAATTCTTTTTCAAAAGCTTCATCAAAACATCTTCTATTTGATAGTCCGGTTAATTCATCTGTCAATGATAGATATTTTGTTCTCGAATACATAAAGTTAATTTGTTTGATAACTTCTACTTTATTTTCTTCTGGGATATCAAAGGCTTGGATAATATGTTCAATGTTTTGTTGAATTTCATCTAATACACCGTTTGGGATATCAAAAGACATAACTTCTAAATCTTCAACCATAAAACTCCTTAGTGGGTTTGTAAACTTTAATACTCTCTTTCTTCTAACAAAATTATATTCGTCAATTTCATGATAAAACTTTAATTTTTAACAATTATATTTACAAAACTAAATAAAGGAAATTTTTGCAATAAAAATAGCCGTTCTAGGCGGCTTATATTCGGTAAAAGGTTAGTGTGTAGGAGAAAATAAAGAAAAAGAAAATGGTTTGTGTACATGTTATATATTCCCAAAATTGCCATGGAAATAACATGTAGTAGCAAAAATTTTACATATCTTAATGTTTTTCTAAAAATAGAAATGTTAACTGTTCACTAAATTCGTTATTGTTTGTAGCAAAGCTATTTCCGTAGCACATTAGTACCTTATTTAACATCAAGTGATTGAATCTGTTTCATCTTAGTATTGATTTCGTTCATCAAATTTATATTATCAGTTTGTCTGGCATATTTTTGTGCTTTGGAAAGTAAATTGTAAGCTTTATTTAAGCTATTAAATTCAACCATAATATCTGCAGCTGCTAAGTAATTTTGCGCAATTTTTGTTGGTGATTCCGCTGTTGTATAACTTTTTACTGCTTGTGAATACGATTTTAGTGCTTTTTCAGGTTCATCAAATTTCTTATATGCATTTGCTGTATTTGAAGATACAAAACCCTGCAAGTTATAATTTTCTGTTTCATCTGCAAGGCCTGATGCGACATCATAGTATTCAAAAGCTTCTTTGTCATACATGTCAGAATAAATGTTTCCAATTTTTGTTAAAGATGCTGATTGTGCCGGAAGATTTTCTGCTTCTCCCGCATAAGATACAGTTGTTACATAATGGTCAAGTGCCGGTGTGATTTGGTTTACATCATCATAAATTTGAGCCATTGAGTAATGTGCTTTTGTTTTTACGTTTTTATCTTTTGATAATTTTGCAGCTTGGTTGTAGCTTTTTAGGGCTTGTGCTAAATAATCATGGTCATCATAAATTTTTCCAACTTCATAATAAATTTTGCCGGAAGTTTCTGTATCATCTATTTCCATTGCTCGATTGAGTGCTTTTTCAAAAGATTTTATTGCCTTTTCAGGATCTTTTGCATAAGCATATTTTTTAGCTTGGATAAATAGTAATTTTAATTCTTTATCTTGTGGAATTTTTGTTGAAGTTGTTTGACCTGCAACAGAAATAGGGATTACGTTAGAATTTTCTTCTGTTGCTTGTGGAATTTCCTCAACTTGGGAAGTTTCTTTTAATTCTTCTTGACGTTTGGTTTGACTTGTAGAACCGTCTGGGAATTTTACAAGAAATCTTTCATTGATGTCATCTTCGTTGTAGTGATAATCAATATTTTGTAAGAACAAGGCATCAACCCATTTTTCTACAACTTGCGATTCTTTTTGTAATGTTTCTGAAATATAGCCGTCAAGTAGTGATGCGGCATTTTTCAAGTTAGATTTTACAAGTTTTGTATTTGGAACGTCTTTTTTAGATTGTTTTTCAATAAGGTCAATGTATTCATCAACTTCTTGTGCTAAATCATCTGGTGTTCCTATTGCAAGGGCAGTATTTTTCAAATCTTTTAAAATCTGAGCAATATTTATTTGGCTATCGATTTTGTTTTGAGCTTTAGTATTTACAGCTTGGGTTTGATTTGTTCCAATATTTGTTTGTTGTTTATTTTGAAAATTGGCGGAAGCTGTTGTTGCGTTTGCATAAGCATTTGCAGCTGCCATTGAGAATTTTTGTTCATAGGCAGGAGTGTAAGTTGGAGTTTTTTGTTCTACATATTGAAGACCTTTGCTTTTGGAATTCTGATTGGATTCTTCTTCTCGTTGAGTATTAGTTGCAGCAGATTTTTCTTCATCTTCACGTTTTTTGACACGGTTTCTGCTATCAGGATTTACAAATGGTCTTTGGTATATATTATTTAAACTCAATCCCATATTATTTTATACACTCTCCAGACTGGTATCTACATTATATTTTTAACATAATTGGGGGATAAAAAGGTCATACTTTCGTATGATTTTTGACATGATTAATTTAAGTTATTTTTTGTAAAAGTCAACATGATGTATTTTATTTTTTACGAAGTTTAATTATGGCTGAATGTTTGAGTATATTTGAGTTTTAGTTACTTTATTTTTGAGGGAATAAAGTGTATTTTTTTAACAAATGTAAATAAATTGACAAAACATCATGACAAATGTATTCGATTATTTTATTATTTTTTTATCGGAGGAAGAATGTTAGAATCTATGGTAGGTAATAAATCAGAATTTGACTTAACATCAAAAAGTGCATTCTCTAGCGATAAAGATTCGTTTACATCTCGTTCTTTTGCAGCACTTTTAGCAAAAAATATTGTTCCTGCTTCTCATAAGAGAATTGCAGATAATTATTTGATTGTCAAAAAAGTGTTCAAGTTTCAAGCTTGTATGAGTAGAATTTCTAATGTTGAAAAAGCATTGTTAGAAAAATACGATTTCAATACTTTAGAATTCACAACAATGAAACAAATGTATGACGAGTTGGCACTTCTTCAAAAATGGTCTAATTCTGAAGATGAAAATCTTCGTAATGATTCTGACGGCATACTGTTAATTAGGGTAAAAGAATTAAAATTCTTAGAAGCAAGCCGTTATGCTTCTATTTCAAATGAAATTTATAACGGATATTTAGCTTTGGAACAATATTTGAAAGAAATTAGTAAGTTTCAAACCGTACAAGCAATATCACCGCTTAACTTTTAAAATAAAATAATATACACAAAACACAAGAAAAAAGACTAAGTTTTATGCTTAGTCTTTTTCTTGTTGATATCCAAAATTTTTCAAAATGTTTTGTTTTTTGCGCCAATCTTTTTCGACTTTAACTTCTAATTCAAGATAAACTTTTTTCTCAACAATTTTTTCTAATTCTAATCGTGATTCTGTGCCAATTTTTTTCAAAAGACTACCGCCTTTGCCAATCAATATTCCTTTTTGGCTTTTTTGTTCACAGTAGATTGTGGCATAAATTTTATCAATTTCTTCTTTTTCAAAATAGTTTGTAACTTTGACTGCAACAGAATGTGGAATTTCATCAGAAGTATTTAAAAGAATTTTTTCTCTAATAACTTCTTCTGTTACATCACGCATAGTTTCTTCTGTCACAACATCTTCTGGGTATAAAGCTTCACCCTCTGGCAATTTTTTATAAATATTTTTCAAAAGAGTGTCTATATTTCTTCCGGTTTTAGCTGAAATTCTTACTATTGGAAGATTTTCATTGAATAAAGTTTTGTATGTCAAAAGGTTTTCTTCAATTTTTTCAGGTTTTTTAACTTTGTCAACTTTATTCATTACAATGATAATTGGAATTTTTGTTTGTAAAAGATTTTGAGCAATCCATTTGTCACCTTTTCCGGCAGGATCAGAACCATCTACCAAAAACAAAATAACATCTGCATCAGGAACAGAAATTTTTGCTTCATCTAATAGAAATTCTCCGAGTTTGTTTAGAGGTTTGTGTACTCCAGGGGTGTCAACAAAAACAATTTGTCCTTCATCAGTTGTAAGAATTCCTTTAATTCTTTTTCTTGTTGTTTGAGCTTTATCAGTAGTGATTACTATTTTTTGTCCTAAAATTTGATTTAAAAGGGTTGATTTCCCGACATTAGGACGACCTATTATTGAAACAAATCCACTTTTCATAAAATCTTTCCGTATTTTTTACTAAACATATTGTAACATAAATTACATTTTTTTTAACATAGTAGCAATTTTTTTTACTATCGGGTATTATATAGATAGTAGTAGTGTAAAATTGTTAGATTAGGTATGATTAATAAGAAAAATATTATAATTGCTGCTGTTTTGGCAGGTCTGATGACAAGTATCCCGACAGTCGAAGCAAATAGCTCAAATAATTTATTAAAAATGGACGTAAATAGGGCATCTGTTTCTAATTCTGTTGATGTTACTTTTTACACTACTGGAGAATCTCAAAATACTGTTGTTACAAGAAAAGCTCCTAATCGTTATGTCGTATTGTTGCCGAATATTTCCGGTTCTAGTTCAATTGTTCCGAGCTTGGGAGGGGTAAAAGATTTAATTACCGACATTCAAGTTAAAAATGTTGATGATGGGATTGGTGGTTATACAAAGGTTACTTTTGGTACAACAAAGCCTGTCAATATTAGAACTTACATGAAAAAAACGGCTCCTTTAACACAGGCTCAAAAAGATTATAAAAATTTAATTGCACAAAATAATAAACCGGTTGTAACTCATACAAAAGCTGAAACCTCACACACTACTACAGCTCCAAAGGTTCAATCGACTGTATCTAAAGCCGTTGCTACTGTAAAACCTATGACTCCAGCAAAATCAGTGGCAACAAAACCTCAAACAACTGTAAAACCTCAAGCTGCAATAAAAACAGTTCAAGCTAAACCTCAAGCAAAACCGGTTCAATCAGGTGAGAAAAAAGTAAGTAATACAGTTGCAAAAAGTAATAATGCTTCAAAAGTTTCTTTAGTTGCATTCAATCCTCCTAAGGCAAAGAATGTAGTTCCAATTGAAACTAAAAAAGTTGTTCAATCTAAGCAAGTTCAACAGTCAAAATCAACAGTTGAACAACCAAAGGTTCATCATTCTGCAAATGTGACAGAAGATAATTATGTTCCAAAAATGAAATTTGATGCAAAAGGAAAACGTCAAATTGATTTAGAGCCAAGAGTAAATCATAAAATTATAGAAGAAATTCCGGCTCAAAAAGTTAAATCAAATTCAATTTTTGATATTCCACAAGATTCAAATGCAAATGCTCAAAAACCGGAGGAAAAAGTTCAAAAAACAACTCCGACTACTACTACCAAAACTCAATCAACTAAGACTGAAAAATCTCATCATTTACCAATGTGGCTTGTTGTTTTAGGTAGTGGTGCAATTGCTTTGGTTGTTGTGTTCCTTGTGTTTGATGCGGTTTCTCATGCTTCAGAAAAAGATTCAGACAGGTTGAAATCATTCTTCAATATTTCATCTAAAAATCAAGTTAATAGACGCAAACGTGAATATCAGGATATTATTGATAATGAAGAATTAAATTGGCAAGAAAAATATAAACTTTGCACAGAGAAAGATAAAGAGCATTCTTCTAAAGATAAGTCAGAAAATATCTCTTATGTGACAGATATGTCAGCAACGAAAAAAGCAGTAATTACCCCAGAAAACACTACTACTGCTGCATTTACATCTGATAGAAGAAACCTTAGAAATGCTAAACTTGCTGATAGTTTAAATTCAAAAATTGATGAAATGCAAAAAAATGCAATTCAAGATGAAAAACTACCTGAATCAGTATCAACAAAGGATTTCAAGGTTATTGCTGACAGTATCAAAAATATACCGAATAATCATGAAGAAACTCTTAAAGAAAATCTTCGCTCAAAAATCTCTCAAATGGAGCATGCATTTAACCAAACTACAAGTTTAATCGAACCTCCGGAAGAAATTTCTAATGACGTTCAATCAGAAGATAACGCAATTATGAAACATTTTTCTGATATTAAATTGAAATCTTTTGCTAAAGGTTTAACATTGAAAGAAACTCATAGAACTTTAGCTGAGGGAAATAAGAAAATTTCTAAAGATAAAAATTACAAAGAAAGCAGATTTGTAAAATTAAAAAATTCACCACTTAGCATGAGTCGTAGAAAAGCTGTTAATGGTGTGTCTAATATTATGCCAAGTCTAAATAAAATTTTAATGAATAATGGGGAAATGAAAATGGATAATCAAAATTATGAACTATCTTCTTTAGACGAATACTTAACACTACTTGATTCAGAAGAAGAAAAAAGAGTACAACCAACTGTTGCCAGTGTTTTATCACAAGTAAGACCACCTGAAGCAATGAGCCGTTCTGGAATTACAAATCCTATTTCAAGAACATCTAATCCGATGAACAAACAAAGTGAAAACACTTCTGCGAGATATATGAATGGTTTAATCGTCAAATCAGGTTATAATATCGATTCAGAAAAAGGTTTTTATCTTGTAAATCTTGATGGTGTGTCTGCAATCGTTGGAAGAGTTAAAGATGATATTTTCATTTTGAAGAAATTTGATCACGTTGTAGATAAACAACTTCAAGTAAGACAAGACTATGGTTCAGTTTATATTGTAAAAGTCGGCGGTTATAAATGCTTAGTTGACGTTGCTAAAAACAAAATGGGAACCCTTATTGAAATTTAAGTATGTATAAAAAAATAATTATATCAATCTGTTTAATTTTAGGAGTGAGTTTGTTGTGCTGTCTAAATTTTTCAAAACCTACAAAAACGACAGTTCAATTTGCATCGTGGGGTTCTGAATCTGAAATATCAATTCTAAAACCAATTTTAAAAGATTTTGAGAAAGAAAATCCTAATATAAAAGTGGATTTTATGCATATTCCTCAAAATTATTTTCAAAAAATACATTTGCTTTTTGCTTCAAATACGGCTCCAGATGTTATTTTTATGAATAACCAATATTTACCAATTTATGCAAATGCAGATGTTTTAGAGGATTTGACAGATGATTTTGATTTTAGCAAATTTTACCCTCAAACTGTAAAAGCTCTTTCTTGGAAAGGTAAGATTTATGCCGTCCCAAGAGATGTTTCAAATTTGATAATTTTTTATAATAAAGATATTTTTGACAAATATAAAGTTCCTTATCCTAGTATAAATTGGACAATACAAGATTTTTTAACAACTGCGGAAAAACTAACCCATAGACCAAGCATTTTTGGTATTTCTTTTGATGAAGAACCATTAATGTTTTTACCATATTTGACTAGTTTTGGTGGTGGGTTTGAGTCTCAAAAAATAAATTCTCTAAGTTCAAAACAAGCATTAAAATTCTATGCAGATTTACGCAATAAATATCATGTTGCTCCTCAAAAAGATGAATCTGCAAGTGCTACAATGGCACAAATGTTTTTGCAGGGGAAACTTGCGATGCACCTTTCCGGTAGATGGCTTGTGCCAAAATATAGGCAGGAAGCTAAATTTGACTGGGATATTGTAAATTTTCCGTCTGGGAAATATGGTTCAGTTGTTCCGCTTGATGCTTCTGGATGGACTATTTCAAAATCTTCTAAACACAAAAAAGAAGCGATTAAACTTGTGGAGTTTTTGGCTTCAAAAACAAGTTCGCAAGAATTTACAAAGAGTGGTTTAATTGTGCCGGCAAGGATTGATGTTGCAAATTCTGAAACATTTTTGGATAACCAAAAGCCGCATAATGCCAGAATCTTTTTAGACGTAATTAAAACTTCTGAACCCACCCCAGTTACTGTGAATTATCGTGAAATCCTAGATAACATCAAAAATGATACAGAACATTTGTTTAATAAAGAGTAATTTTATTAGTACTACTGTTTAAACTAATAGTCTTGACATCTTTGTTTGTATCACGTATATTATAAATACGGTTTATGGCGACATGGCCAAGTGGTAAGGCAGAAGCCTGCAAAGCTTTTATCCCCCAGTTCGAATCTGGGTGTCGCCTTTTTTAATTAAAAAAGAAGAATTAAGAAGATAATATGACGATTTTGTTTTCAACATCGTCAATTTTTTTGTCTAAATTAGAAATGTAAATATATGTAACAATACCATATCAAATGTTAAAGTTTCTCAGAGGTAAATCCGATAAAGAATATGTAATTAGAAAGAAAAAACTTTAAGGAGTGTAGTTAAAATGTCTGAGAAAAAGATTATGGATGTAGAAGATTTAATGCTTGATTATGCAGAAATGACCAGTTTTGATTTTGGATCATTGACTAATGAAGAAATGAATACTTTGAACAAAATTACTAATAATGAATATATGAAAAAGCCGATGGCATTTAAATATGGCAATTTCAAATTGTCTGACTTTTTTCACTCATTATTATCAGATGAAGGCTAATAGCTGAAGATTTTGGAGATATGTGATATGAACGAAAAACAATTGTTTGAAGCTGGCTGTTTTTTACCGTCTTGGGCAGAAGATGTTCAAGAAACAGAACAAATGCCTATTTCACAGGCTTATGTCTCTCGGAATAAAGACCTTCAAACGTTATTATCAGAACTTGATGAAATTAAAGACCGAATTCAAGAAATCAAAGCCAGAGAATGGCACCTTGCAAAGTTATTGAATTTCTACAAAAATGACTTTGTTAAGGAGTAACGACTACCAGACATTTATTTAACGTTAAATCAATTTTAAGCCATAAATGAAAATTTATGGCTTTTTCGTATGTAAAATAAAAACCAATCTATATTTCAAGATTGGTCTTTTCGCTATTTCGGGATTTTGCGATTACACAAGGATTTTTACTTTGGTAAACTAAGCTGTTTTTCTTTTTTCAATAGGCTCCCCAACTGTTTCTAAAAGTGTGTCGATTACTTTAGGCATCTGGCAGATAAAAGAATAATGTCCGTTTGCTAAAGAACATTTTTTGCAGTTGCAATTTATAGAATAGCATTCCAAAGCTTGTTCTGTCCAATTTTGTGTAATTGAATCAGACATTTCATCATTTTCCGGCAAATATAGTTCTAAATCTTTTTCAGATATAATCTTATCCATACTGCCCTCCCAAAATTCGTCAATAAACTACCCAATCTTATTTTACTTGTTTAATGTTCGATTTTAATCCTCTAAATATATGAGATTTAAAAAAGGGCTGAAACTTAATCCAGTCCTTTTTGTTTGAAAAGTTTTAATGAAGAGGTTTAATCAAAACTCTTTACAAGTTCACCATTTTTATTGAATTCCATATAAATACTTTTTCCATTATTTGATGCACCATAAGTCATTGTACCATTTTTGTGGTAGATTAATTCTTTTTCTAGAGCACCATTTATAATTCGTACAGATTTTGAACCATCATCAATGTATTCAGTTGCTTTAATTTTACCGTTTGGTAATTTTTCTTCGATTGTATAGCTTTTTGTGCCATCAATATCTTCATTGTAGAAAAATATTGTTGAGCCATTTTCTTTGTTAATAGCTTTTAAACTACCATCTGGATTGAACAAATGTGTTACTTTTCCTTCTTTGGTCGGTGTTTCAATTCTTTCTAATGCTCCATTTGAGTAGTATAATTTGTCACCTTGAACTTCTTTGGGGTCATAGCCAAGAACAAATGGTTGAGCTGGTGTTAATTCTGGGTCTGTTAAAGGATTAATTCCGGTAGTATTTTCGATTGGTAAATTTTGTCCGTTTGTAATTCGAATTGGTTTACCATTTTTGTATTCAGTAGTTTTGAATTCTCCAGTTTTGTTGTCTTTTATATCAACGGATTTGATTTGCCCATCTTTATCAAAACGAGTTAACCTTGCGCTGTCTGTAATTTCGCATGCTTCAAGAATACTTGAATTACTATTTGGAATTGCGGTGTATATTTTTCTAAATCCATCAGGTCCATATTCAAAATCTTCTGTTGATTCAAGTTTTCCTTGGTAATAATGAGATGCTTTTTGAACTTTTCCGTCAGAATTTAATTCTACAATGCTTGATTCCACATTTTTAGGGTCACTTCCATTTTCTGCGAAGTTAAAGTTCTTTTGAATTCTTGTAAGTTTACCTGTTTGATTGTCATAGTATTTGATTTCGCTAACAGCTTTTTCTGGGGTTGAAGTGTCCATTTTGTAAACAACAGTTTCTTTGTCTTGTTTATCAACGATTGAATTTAATATTCCTTGTGAGTCATAAATTTTTTCACCTTTAATATCTTTTATTGACTCAGGTGTAATGATAACAGGAACAAGTGGTTCCATTTTCTTTTGTTCTGTTGGTTTTGAGATATTTGCTTGATTATATGCTGACATTGCGTCCATTCCGCTCATTTGAACATCTGGTGTTGATTGTGTTTGTTGTGATTGTGGCGGATAGACTGTTTCTGTTGTATAAGCTTGTTGAGTTGCTTGTACAGGAATAAATGTATTTACTGGATTAATCATCGTTTTCCCTTTTTAGTTCTACACTACATTATATATAATAACGAATAGGGAAAATATTTATTGCTAAGATATTAAAAATTGTAAAGTTACACAAAGTTGCGATAATGCGTGGATATAGTATAATATTTATAAAAAATATATTGAAGAAGGAGCAGAAATGTTTGGAATTATATTAGCAGGTGGATCAGGCAGTAGACTATGGCCAATGTCAAGAGAATTATACCCTAAACAACTTTTGAATTTGTGTGGCGAAAAAAGTCTTTTGCAATCAACTTTTGAAATGTTGGACAAATTTATCCCTGCTAAAAATATTATTAGTATTACAAATTCTAAACATCACGCAAACGTAAAAATGCAACTTAGTGAAATTAGCAGAGATTCAATAATTTTGGCTGAACCTATTTCCAAAAATACTGCCCCTGCAATTGCACTTGGAGTTAAATATATTCAAGAAAATAATCAAAATGATGAAACAGTTTTAGTAGTTCCATCAGATTTGTTGATTAAAGATAATGAAAAATTTGTTCAAACAATCAAAAAAGCTGAACCACTTGTTGAAAGTGGTAAAATTGTAACTTTTGGAATCAAACCAACCTATCCTGAAACAGGTTTTGGCTATATTTGTTCTGAAAATGGTGTAGTTTCAAGTTTTACCGAAAAACCGGACAAACAAACTGCGCAAAAGTATTTGAATAATGGCAATTATTTTTGGAACAGTGGAATTTTTATGTTTAAAATTTCTACAATAATGAAAGAAATTAAAGAATATTGTCCTCAAATTTCAGAAATTATAGAAAAGATTAACTGCTCAGACAAATCTATTTCTTATATTGAATTTGATAAAATGCCAAATATTTCAATTGATTATGCGGTAATGGAAAAGAGTAAAAACCTTGCAATGGTTGAACTTGAATCTGATTGGAAAGATTTAGGTTCTTGGCAATCAATCTATGAAGTTAGCCCAAAAGATGAAAATAATAATGTATTTGTCGGGCATGTATTAGATAGAGGTTCAAAAAATTCGTTTGTTTATGCATCTTCAAAATTAGTTGCAACAATTGGGCTTGAAGATACTGTTGTTATTGAAACAGAAGATGCTATTTTGGCTTGCAAAAAAGACAAAACGCAAGATGTTAAACAAATTTATGAAACATTAAAACAACAACATGACGGAACTCAAAAGGTTCATAAAACAGTTTATCGTCCATGGGGATTTTATACCGTTATTGCAGAGGGTAAAGGTTTTATCTCTAAAATTATCCATGTAAATCCGGGGCAAAAATTATCTGTACAATCACACAACCACAGAAGTGAACATTGGGTTGTCTTAACAGGAACTGCGAAGGTTGTTTTAGAGGGTAAAGATAGTATTCTTTCTCCAGGGCATAGTATTGATATTGCAGTAAAAGAAATTCATTCTTTGCAAAATCCTTATGATGAAGATTTAGAAATTATTGAAGTTCAAAAAGGTGAAATTTTGTCAGAAGATGATATCATTCGCTATGAAGATATGTATGGTAGAGCTTAAAAATTATATGCTTTCATAATAATCTTTTAAAATCTTAGTATCTGTTTCGATATTAGGGCTTTCACATACCAAAGCACCTTTTACTCCGAATTCTTTCAGTGCTTTGAGTAAATCTTTGTAGTTCATATCAGATTCTTCTAAAATTAAATGACGTTTTTCTCCTTTTGCGGTGTAATCAATACCTGCAAGGTGGGCATGAAAATTGTTCAATGCAAAGTCGCCAAGTTCTGTACCAATTCTATCCAAAATTTTACAGAATTCATCATAAGTGTTATATTCTCCACCTGTTCTGGCATGAATGTGTGAAAAATCAACGCAAGGTAAAACTTGTTCAAATTCTTTAGATAACTTGATTATTTCTTCGTAATCTCCCCATTGTGTACCTTTGCCGGTGGTTTCAGGTCTAATCCACATTTTGATATTGTTTTTGTTTAATATATCAACAATTTTTTGGGTTTGGGTTTTAACTTGCTTAAAAACAGTTTCTTTGTCTTTTCCCATATAAAAAGCTGCATGGTATGTGATACTGTAACCTCCAAAATCATTTGCAGCACTTGCAGTATCGACAATTCTTTGTACACTTGCTTCAACTTTTTCTTCTTCTTTTGAGTTTAAGTTAATATAAAATGGTCCATGTGCAGTTAAAATCAAATTCTTTTCTTTAGCAGTTTCTTTTAAAAATTTTCTTGTTTCATCTGTCATTCTTACACCATGGACAAACTCGACTTCCATTCCGTCAAGTCCCATATTTTGAATGATATTCAATGCTTCCGGATACCCACCTTTTCCGGTAGATAGTGGCATTCCGGCTGTTAGAAAATTTAATTTATCAATTTTATAAAAATCTTGCACAAGAACCTCCAAAATATACGGCTACACAACCAATTATAACACTTATGATTGCATAAAGTGAAGCATGTAAAAATTGTTGATTTTGAATCATTTCAAATAATTCCGCTGAAAATGTGCTGAATGTTGTTAAACCACCACAAAAACCTACGGTTAAAAGCAATTTAAGAGGGTTTGCAGATTGAATTTTTTCAACAAAAAGAACATATAAAAAGCCAATCAAAAAACAACCTAAGATATTTACCAAAAATGTAGCAATAGGAAGATTAATTTTAAACAGATTAACGCAACAAATTCCTGTCAAATATCTTAAACAAGCTCCAATTCCTCCGCCTAAAAATACGGCTAAAATATTCCACATTATACTTTGACCTTAACTAATTCTTCCAAAATATCTGAAACATCTTCTACAAATTTTGAGCAATGTTCTTTTTTTGCACTTCCCTCTAACCCGAGGCAAAGGATTTTACAGCATAAAACTTTATTCCTTTTTTTGAATTCTTCGGCTAATTCTGAAGCTTTTTCTCTTGCAAAAACTTGATTTCCGAATTTGTTATTTCTACCAAAAAGATATCCTAAAACAAGTTGAGCACCTGTAACCGCACCACATGCACAACCAGATGACATTCCGGCAGAAAATGTTGTGGCACAAGGTAACAATTCTTTGTCACACAAACCTAAATCAATACAAGCTTGCACAATACTTTCTGAACATGAATATCCATTTTTAAAATATCCTAATGCTTTTTCTTTTATCATTTTTATTTCACCTTTTATTTTTCTTAATTAATTTTTCACATAAAATTGTGAAGATGTCAAAATTTTTGTTGGATTATCTCTTGAATACACTGTCATAATATATGCACCGGTTTCGTAAAAAACAAGGTAATCAGTGTAATAATAAATTTGTTCATCTTTTAATTTTACGTGTTTTCCCCAGACCAAATCATATCCTAATCTGTCTGCAGAGTCACCTGTCAAAGTTTTTCCGCCTGTTTTCACTACTTGTATAAGTAATCTCTTAGATTCTACAGAATGTGGTAACGTTATCAAATAATAAATTCTCTCACCTGATTTGAAAACATTTGTTCCTGACAACATTGTATTTTGTCTGAAAGGTTGTTTATTGAACAAAATTTGTGCTTTTTCCGTATCACAAGCGCAGGTAAACATCACCATAAATATCATTATAAAAAATACAACAAATTTTTTCATGGAGTGTTAACCTTAAAATTACTGCAATTGTTTAATCTTAGTTTGAACAGTGTTAATCATTTCTTTGTCATTATTGTGTTTGATAAATAATTTGTAATTTTTTACAGCTTCCGGTTTTTTGCCTTGATGTTCAAGTGCCATACCAAGAGCATAATATGCGTATCCGAAATTATAATCAGGGTCAAGTGATATTACTTTTTCAAAACTTTTTTGTGATTCAATCAAATTGTTTTCATTTGCATAAGCTAATCCCAAATTGAACCAACCATCTGTGTAATCAGGATTTACAATGATGGATTTTTGATAATAATTAACAGCTTTTGTATTATCTTCTTTTATTTTATAAATGTTTCCAATTTTCAAAAGTGTAACGGCATCATTTGGTACAAGTTGTAATGCATCTTGATAATTTTTTACTGCTGCATCATAGTTGTTGCTTTTGTAATTTTTATCACCCTCGAGAATAAAATCTTCATTTTGTTTCATTGTTACAGAAGTTGATTTTACATTTGTTTGGGTTTTAATTTCATTTGTGGCATTTTCTTCTACATTGTCTAAGGTCAAATTGATTGCCGGTAAATCTTTGCTATCTCCTTGTGTTGATTGAACATTAACTTTTGGCTTGTATAATGAAGAGATAAAATCACTGTATTCAGCTGAATATACGGTTTTATCAGGATCAATAGAAATTGCTTTTTCATAGTTTTCAGAAGCTTTGGTATTATTTCCTGTTGCTCTATATGCTCTTGCAAGTCCATAATATACATAACCATCAGTATACCCGCCTTTAATTGCTGATTTGAAATCTTCAATAGCTTTGCCATAATTTTCACTTGCAATAAGTTCATGTCCTCTTGATACAAGTGCATCATTCAAATTATTTTGTAAAGTTTTGTCTGATTTAGTAGAAAGTAAATTTTGATAAAGAGTAATTGCATCATCATATTTCTTCAATGCATGAAGTGCAATTGCTTTATTTACTTTTACATCATAATCATCAGGTTGTGCTGTTAAAATTTCATCATAATATTTTAAGGCATTTGCGTAATCTTTTTTGTTGTGATAACAATTTGCAATATCTTTTTTCAAATTAATATCATTATTATCTTTGGTAATTGCGATTGAATAATTTTCAATCGCTTTGTCATAATTGCCCAATTCTTTATAAATTGCAGCGATACTTTTATATCCGTTTATATCGTTTGGGTAAGCTTTTATATACATGTTGTATTGTTCAATTGCTTCAGTATTCTTGTTCATAGTTGCTAACAAATCAGCATAATCAAGACGAACTGTATTCAAATTTGGTACATTTTTCAATACAACTTGATATTGTTCATAGGACAAATCATTTTTTCCTAAATCTTGGTAAGCTTGTGCAAGTGCTAAATGTGCAGAATAATTTTCAGAATCTTTTTCAATTGCTCTTTCTAACATTTCAACAGCTTTTTCTGACTCATTTGTATTAAGAAGTGCAATACCATATTCTGCAAAATTCTTGAAGTTATCAGGATTTTTGTCATAAATAATTTTATATTGAGTTGATGCATTTGTATAATCTTTTATTGCGGTATATGATGCTGCTAAATTTTCACGAGATTCAATATGTTGAGGGTAAGTGTCAAGAAACATGTTGTAATTCTTGATTGCTTCTTTGTAATTTCTCAATTGATACTGAACGTTTGCGATATTAAAGTAGTTGTATTTATATTCTGGAAAAATATCCAAAGCTTTTGAATAAGCTGTAAGAGCTTCTTTGTATTTGCCTTGGTTTTCATAAATACTTCCGATACTAATATATACAAAAGAATCGTCAGGTTTGAGTTTTAGAACTTTGTTGTAGGCATCAAGTGCTTTGTCAAACTCATCAATTTCTGTGTAAATTCCTGCCAATTTAGTGTAAAGCATTGAATCTCCACCAGAAACTTCAATAGCTTTTTCAAGTTTTTCAATCGCACCTTTCAAATCTTGTTGGTGTTCTGCTGTGCATGCTTCTTGGTATAAAGTATCAGCTTCCCCTGTCATAGCAGAGTTTGCAGGAATTGCACACATTGTTAATGCAGATATTAAAATTGTTGTTAATAATTGTTTTCTAATTGTTCTATACCTCAAAATTTTTGCTCCTATAATATCATAAATATTATACTTCTGTAAAGCTATTATTTTAATTATATTCTGCTCTTTAATCTGTTTTTTGTCAAATGATATTGATGTCGATTGTTGATGAGATTTTGTTCAAAATATTTTTGTAAATCGAAAAATTTTTATATTTGAAAATTTCAAAATAATCAAAATTTTTTGAATAAGAATCTATAAAATTTTTATCATAATTTTTGTTCAAATTTCTTATTATCTATTTTAGCTAGGACATAAGTGTAGTATTGTTTTGAGCTAATTATAAATAGGGAAAATTTAGGAAATAAATAAAGCAAAATCAACTCAAAATTTTTACTTTATTTTTGTATTTTTATAAAAACAAATCATCTTAATAATTTTTTACAATAAAAATCCTTTAATAACTAGCAAAAAAAATAATGTTTGGTTTTAGAACTAGAAAAACCACTAAATTTGTGGTATAATATATGAAAGTTTATAGAGGTAGTCTTAATTTAAAAAGGAGTAGTTTCTATGGCAACAGTTGTATCAGACAAAGAGGTTAAAAAAGTAAAACCTAAATATTCAGATGAATTTGAAACTTATTTGAAAAATCAATGTGCAAAAACAACTTTCAATGGTACAGAATTAGAATCATTTTCTTGGTACAAAAAAGTATTAGGGCTTATGTAATTTTTAATCTAGTCTCAATTAACAAACAAAATTAAAATCCGGTCTATATGACCGGTTTTTTAGTGCAAATATTTTTATTAAGGTAAAAACCTTAGAATTTCACGAGCGGTTTCTTCCGGTATTTTTGAATATAATAATGGTTCAGATATTGCAATCTTTTTTACTCCTAAATCAATGAGTTTAGGTAAATTGTTCGGAGTAATTTCGCCAGAAATAAATATTGGAGTATTTATGTTTTCATTTGCCCACATAATAGCTTCTGTTTCTATGGAAAAAGTAGATTTTTGATTTATTTTATAAGGACCCAAATTTATATAATCAGCACCGTCATTGATTGCTTCGATAATTTCGTCCGGATTTGAACAAGTTTTTCCTATTATTGCATTTTCTCCTAAAACTTTACGGGCATCAATTATACTAATATCATCTTGCCCGAGATGAACTCCATCTGCTTCAACGATTAAAGCAATATCTGGTCTATCATTTACGATAAAAGTTGCACCAAACTCATCACATAATGCACGAATTTTTCTCCCAAGTTCAATTTTTACATTATCAGGGAAATTTTTTTCACGGAACTGAACAATTTCCACTCCTCCTTGAAGAGCAGATGCAATTGCATCAAGAAAATCATCTTTAGAGTTAAACTTGTCAGAATTTGTGATTAGATATAACTTTCTTTTTTCAAGTTTAAGTATATTAAACTGTTCTTTCAACTTGTCCCACATAAATATCCCTCTTTGCTCATATTTTAGCATGAATAATTGTGGTGTTTTAGTGAAAATTAAAAAAATTAACAAGGGAAAGATGTTTATTCTTTTTAGTTTTATATTTCTTCTCTTTACATTTCTTCATGAATGCATGAAAATAATTTGCCACAAATTTAATAATGTAATAATATAGTGGTGGGAATGTTTTTTTAAGGGATAGATATAAATGATAAAAGACAGATTAAACGAGAGAACTTTAACACCTCAAGAGGTTAGAACAATTTTAAAAGCAGACAACAAAGAAATTGTTGATTTATGTAAAAAAGCTGCTATCAGACCTAGAAAAAATGCTATGGGTCACACATATTTTTCTTATGATGAAGTAAAAAATTTAAGAAAAATTCAAGCGCAAGTTAATGGTGTAGTTACAAATCCGGTTACAGCTAAAACACCTGTTATGGCTGGTGGAACATCATCTACTGCAGTTGCAAATAATAGTGCAGCTGTTAGAAGTATCCTAACAACTCTTCAAGATTTGGAAGTTAAATTGAGCAACAAGATTGCTAAGGTTATTGATGAAAAGCTTGAAGGTATGGACGATGTAGTTGTTGAATTGATTCGTTGTAAAACTGATAACGAAACTTTAAAGCAAAAAATTGTTGACTTGAATAAAGAAGTTTATCAATTGAAAAATGAATTGAATAGTTACAAACCTGTTGCCTTAGGTTTTTATAAGAAAAAAGAAGTTTACGTTTGGGAATAAGAGGATTTAGACATGGCAGCGAAAGAAGCACCAGCTGTAAATATTAGCGAAGAAAGAAATAAAGCTTTAAAATTAGCTATTGAAAAAATTGAAAAAGACTTTGGTAAAGGTTCAATTATGAAGCTTGGTGACAAAACCACTGTCAATGTTGATGCTATCCCTACTGGAGCATTATCTTTAGATGTTGCTCTTGGTATTGGCGGAATCCCACGAGGTCGTATTATTGAAATTTATGGTCCCGAATCTTCCGGTAAAACAACTTTAGCTCAACATATTGTTGCGGAATGTCAAAAAAAAGGCGGAATTGCTGCTTTTGTTGATGCAGAACATGCTCTTGACCCAGAATACGCAAGAAATTTAGGCGTTGATGTAGATAACCTTTTAATCTCTCAACCTGATACAGGTGAACAAGCTCTTGATATCACAGAAGAATTGGTTCGTTCTGGAGCGGTTGATATCGTTGTAGTTGACTCAGTTGCAGCTCTTGTTCCTAAAGCCGAAATTGAGGGTTCTATGGAAGATCAACAAATGGGTCTTCAAGCTCGTTTGATGTCCAAAGCTTTAAGAAAATTAACAGGTATTATCGGTAAAACAAACACAACTGTAATTTTCATCAACCAATTAAGAATGAAAATTGGTGTTATGTATGGTAATCCGGAAACGACTACCGGTGGTAATGCTCTTAAATATTATGCGTCTGTTCGTATGGAAATTAAACGTACAGAAACTCTTAAAGGTGACGATGGCGAAATTGGTAACCACGTAAGAGTTAGAGTTTTGAAAAACAAAGTTGCTCCTCCATTCAGAACGGCTGAATTTGATATTATTTTTGGTAAAGGTATTTCAAAGATAGGTAATATCTTAGATGTTGCAGTTAATTTGGATATCGTTAAAAAAGCTGGAGCATGGTTTAGCTATAATGAAGAAAAATTAGGACAAGGTAGAGAAAAAGCTAAAGAATTTTTGGAACAAAATCCAGAAATTTTAGCTGAAGTTGAAAAACTTGTTCGTGAAAAATTAGCTCAACAGTAATCATATTAAGATTTGTAAAATTGCTTTTATGCCTTGAATTCACTCGTAGTCTGTGTTTTAATTTTGTTGTGAATAATTTTGCTAACTTTCTAGCAAGATAATTTATGTTCAGATTTAAAATAACCAGATTTATAAATAGGAGGCAATTTATGCAAGTTAACGCAATTACAGGTTTTCAATTTTCTACCCCAAATAAAATAAATAACCTGCAAAAACAATCTACTCCAATAGAGAGTAATTCAGTAAATTTCACTGCTCGTGAAGATAATAGAAGAAATTCAAACGCAATGAGAAATGCAGTTGTTGCTTTGTGTTTCTTACCTGTTGCAGGTGGTATGGTTACAAGTTGTGATAAAGAAGCTTTTGCAGAAGCAAAAGTTGATGTAAATGCAGGAGCAAATGCCGATGCAAATGCTTCAATTATTGATACAACAGGTTACAGACACCCTGGAGATACAATTATCAAATGGTATTACAAATATCAAAAACCAATTCCTTTAGATTCATTATTTAACAATATGCAAAATTGGGATATTGATGGTGCTGATGGGGATAAAAATGATTCAACAGCAAAAAGAAATATTATTCACTATGAGGGAACTCGAGAATGGGAATATAATACAAAAGAAATTGGAGATATGAATATTCTTGAATCTTCAAGAAATATTTTGGTTTACGATACTGAAATTAAAGATTACAAAGGTAATCACGAATCTTATGGTAAAAGAATTTTCAGAGTTCCATCAGGTTCATTTACAATTACAATGAAAGATGGAAGAACTATTCACAATCCAAAAGGTTTGTTTGTTGAAGAATATGAAAACGAAACAGATGAAAAGAATGCATCAATTTATGATTGCAAACTTAAATCAAGAGCATTCATTCAAACAAATGGAGATACTTTAAATGTTGCAAGACGTAATGGTACATCTGAATATGTTGAAAGAGGATCAGCTTCAAAAGGTTATCTAGGAGCAAATACTGTTCTTTTGAGAAATTTAATTGGTCAATATCCAACAGATGATCATTATGTAGATTTCAAAGTTGACGCAATCAATGATAAAGATTTAAAATTGAAATACATTGAAGCTATGGATAATATTGAAGGCAAATAATTATTTTTTAAGGGCAATAATTATCTAAACCGAGTATATATTGAGAAAAGACCTCTTTAATTAGGGGTCTTTTTAATTCAGATATAATTTTTGTAAAAACCAAGTGTTAAGAACTTGCCTGAAATTTTGAGTTCAGGTAAAATAATATTAATAATGGGGAGGAACTAATCCATAATGCCGAAATTAGCAAGATCGTATGATGCCAATTATCCGGAATATCACGCATCTTTCCAATATTCTAGAGAAATTTATTATGGCTCATCGTCAGGAAGACAAAGAGTTTGTTATAGAAGTTTGCAAGAAGAAAATACCCCAAAAAGAAAGGCGACTTCAAAAAAGAAAAACTTATTCCAATTTGTAGTTTCTTGTTCAATTTTATTATTTATGTTGCTTTATGTAATGCCTTTTTCATTTAACAATATTACAAAAGCAATGTTTGTTCCAACTCCATACAAAAATATTAAAACAGATTTAAAGAGTTTAAGTTTCCCAACACAAAATTATTTATCAAATGCTTGGTTTATGGGGGATAGATCTTTTAGAATGGCAGAAAATAAAAATGCTCAAATGGTGCCATTAAAAGAAAATGTAAATATGCCTGTTTTGCAAAGTGAGTTACAGGATTTAGCAAAATTATATCCTACAGTTGAACCATCTGTTTATGTTTGGGATTATGAAACTCAGAACTATGTTGATATAAATGCTTCTAAAATTTATTCAACGGCTAGTATTATTAAAATTCCTGTTTTGATTGATGTATTTAAGTCAATTGAAGCCGGTCAAATTTCTTTGGAAGATAAAATTCCTTTGACTGAATATTATAGAACTGAGGGTTCTGGAAGTTTACAATTCAAGGCAAGAGATTCTGAATATACGATTGATGAACTTGCAAGACGTATGATTACTGAATCAGACAACTCTGCAACAAATATGTTAATGGCAAAAGTTGGTTCAATGACTGATGTAAACCAATCAATCAGAGATTGGGGTTTGAAAAATACGGAGGTTCAAACTTGGCTTCCTGATTATGCAGGAACAAATCATACAACTGCTAGAGAAATGGCTGATATGCTATATAATATTGATGAAAATGACAAATTTTTAACTGAAGCATCAAGAACAAAGATGTTGGATTATATGGGACATGTTCATAACAATAGATTAATTCAAGCCGGAATTTCTCCAGATGCGGTATTCTTGCATAAAACAGGTGATATTGGTTCAATGTTGGGCGATGCGGGTATTGTAATTGCTCCAAATGGGAAAAAATATATTGTTGTAATTCTTGCTAACCGTCCGCATAATGCTATTGCAGGCAAGGATTATATCGTTCATGCTTCTGAAATTATTTATAACTATATGGTGAAATAATGTTAAAAGAATTGTTGGATACAAAGCACTGTTTTAAGTTGGTTTGTGGTGCGGGTAATGAAGATATTGAAGAAATTAAACGTTTAGTATATTTGTATGCAGTTGCAGGTTGTCGTTTTTTTGATTTGTCTGCAAATGGTGATGTTATCTTGGCTGCAAAAGAAGCTTTGGATATGGCAAAAGTCTATGATGCTTATTTATGCGTGAGTGTTGGTATAAAAAATGATCCACATGTAAAAAAAGCGGTTATTGATTATGATAGATGTGTCAATTGTGGAGCTTGCGAAGAAATTTGTCCAGAGGGTGCGATTCACTATGCTAAAGTAAAAAAAGAAAAATGTATTGGTTGTGGAAGATGTTGGCGAGTATGTTCAAGGGCTGCAATATCATATATTTCAGAAGAAAAGAATTTGAATGAAGTTTTACCCAAAATTGTTGAAACTGGAATTGATTGTATTGAATTACATGCAATAGGCTTAAATGAGGAAGAAGTTTTCTCAAAATGGAAATATATTAATGATAATTTTGAAGGTTTGTTGAGTATTTGTACAAGTCGTGGTCAATTAAGCGATGAAGCTATGGTTAATCGAATTGAGAAAATGATTGCAAATAGAGAACCATATTCAACTATTGTCCAAGCTGACGGTTTTCCAATGAGCGGAGGAGATGACAATTACAAATCAACTCTTCAAGCGGTTGCAACTGGTGAAATTGTTCAAAATGCAAAATTCCCTGTATATTTAATTTTATCTGGTGGTACAAATGCAAAAACGACTGAACTTGCAAAAATGTGTGATATTTCTTATCATGGTGTTGCGGTCGGTTCCTATGCAAGAAAAATTGTTCGAAGATATGTCAAAAGACCGGATTTTTGGACAAATCCTACTGTCTTAAATTCTGCATTGGAAATGGCAAAACCACTTATTGATTCTGTAATTTTATAAAATGGGGTTCTTATATGGAAATTTTTTATTTAAAAAAAAGTGAGTTTCTGCCAAATATCGATTTGAAAAAGTTAGATGCATTAGATGATGGGCGTAAATTTTTAATGGACGACAAAAAGTATGAGCATCTTATGGGATTGTTTTTGGTTAAATTTATTGGAAAAAATTTTTTTAACATGGAAGATACAACAATAATTATTAAAAATAAAAAACCTTATTTTGCTAAAGGGAAAATATTTTTCAGTATAACTCATTCAAATGATATTGTTCTTGCTGCATTTGAAACATCTAATGTTGGTGTAGATATTGAGTATATGAAAGAGCGAGATTATAAATCTTTACTTGCACGATATGATGAAGATATTGAAAATCCTACAAAAGAACAATTTTACAAATTTTGGACAAAAGAAGAAGCTAAAATTAAACTCGGGGAAGATATTAAGTCAATTTGTACTTCAAAATTTGAGGATAATTATATGCTAACTTGTGTTTGTAATAGGTCAATTGCATCTAGTTTTGTACCAACAAAGTTAGTTTTGAATAATCTAGGTTTGAAAAATAGCTTATTATAATATATTATAAATAGAGAGATTTATTTAAAAAGGAGAGAAAAATGGATATAAAGGCGGTTATTTTAGCTGCGGGAAAAGGAACTAGAATGAAATCTATTACAACTCCAAAAGTTTTGCACCAAATTATGGGTAAAACTTTGTTGGGTTATGTTTTAGATAGTGTGAAAAATTTTGCAAGTGAAGAATTTGTTATTGTCGGACATCATGCTGAAGAAGTTGAAAAATTTGTAAAAGAAAATTATACAAATGCAAAAACAACTCTTCAATCTCCTCAACTGGGAACAGGTCATGCTGTTTCTATGGTTTGTCCTATGTTAAAAGATTATGATGGAAGGGTTTTAATTTTATGCGGTGATACTCCATTGATTACAGAAGAAACATTGAAAAGTTTTGTTGATTTTCACAAAACAAATAATTCTGATATCACTGTAATGAGTACAATGTTTGAAAATCCAACAGGATATGGCCGAATTATTCGAGAAGACGACAATTCTTTAAAATGTATTGTAGAAGAAAAAGATGCAAATGCTGAACAAAAAGCTGTTAAAGAAGTTAATGCAGGAATTTATTGCTTAAATTGGGGTAAAATTAAAGACGCCTTTTCTCAATTGAAGAGTAATAATGCTCAAGGGGAATATTATTTAACAGATATTATCGCTTGGGGTAAAGAGAAAAATTTAAGTGTAAATGCTTATGTTTTAGAAGATAGTGACCAAATTTATGGTATTAATTCTAGATTAAATCTTGCTCAAGCTTCTAAAATGATGAACAAAAGAAACTTGGAAAAGTATATGACAAATGGAGTTACAATTGTTGATCCTGATTCTACTTGGATTAGTGAAGATACGGAAATTGGTCAAGATACAATTATTTATCCATTTACGTATATTGAGGGAGCAAATAAAATTGGTAAAAGTTGTAAAATCGGACCTTGCGCTCATTTGAGAGGTGGGGTTGAAGTTTGTGATAATGTGAAAATCGGAAATTTTGTAGAAGTTAAAAAGTCTAAGATTTCTTCAAACACAAATGTTGGACATCTTTCATATATTGGAGATAGTGAATTAGGTGAACATGTAAATATTGGTGCAGGTACAATTACAGCCAATTACAATCCTTTGACAAAAGAAAAAACAAAAACTGTTTTAAAAGATAATGTAAAAATTGGTTCAAATACGGTTCTTGTTTCTCCTGTGACTGTTGAAGAGGGAGCTAATGTTGGGGCAGGAAGTGTTGTAACAAAGAATATTCCGGCATGGGCATTGGCTTTGACAAGAAGTCCGTTAAGAGTTATTGAAAATTGGGTAAAATCAAAACTTGGAAAATAGTTAGATTAAATATTAAAGGGCGGATTGAATATTTATTCAATCCGCCCTTTTTTTAATTAGATAAACTTCTAATTATTCAACTTCGATTGCTCCAACTGGGCATGCATCAGCTGCTTCTTTAACAGAATCAGCATTATCTGCAACAGCTGCTTCATCTACAACAGCTTTATCTTCAATTGAAAATACAGCGTCACAAATTGATTCGCAAGCGCCGCAAGCAATACAACTGTCATTAATAGTTACGTTCATTTTATTTCTCCTTATTTTTTTACAACTTGTGGAAAATATCCACTACTGAAATTATATAACAAAAAAATAAATTTTTCCAAAATATTTTTTTTAATTAAATCCAATCTTTGATGAAGCTTGCAATTGTATCAAAACCCTCAACCTCACCAAGATTTCCGTTAGATGGAAGAGATTTTGAATACATCAAAAATGGAACTTTTTCTCTTGTGTGGTCAGTACCAGAAACTGTTGGGTCACAACCGTGGTCGGCAGTTACGATTAATAAATCATAGTCTTCCATAGCGTCCATGATTGGTCCTAAGTACGTATCAATTTCTTCAATTGCTTTTCCATAACCTTTGGCATCATTTCTGTGACCGTAAAGCATGTCTGTATCAACTAAATTTGTGAAAATCATTTCAACATTGTTATAAGATTTACCTTTTTCATACGCAATATCTTCTAGTGGTAATTCATGACGAACTGCTTTTAGAGTTAATTCTAAGCCCTCTTTATTTGAACCTGTGTGGATTGCGTGTGTGATTCCTGATTTTGAGAAAATATCTTCAATCTTACCGATTGCAACAACTTTTCCGCCATTGTCTTTAATTTCATTTAAAAGAGTTGGTTTGATTGGAGCAATTGAAAAATCTCTTCTGTCCTTAGAAATTCTTGTTGGTTTTCCATCAATAATTTTGTATGGACGAGCGATTACTCTTGATACATAGTATTCATCATCTGTTAGGATTTTTCTTGCAATTCTGCACCATTCATATAATGTTTCAAGTGGAATAACATCAGTATCTACGGCAATTTGGAATACACTATCTGCTGATGTGTAAACTATTGGGAATTTAGTTTTGTGGTGTTCATCATTTAATTCCGCAATAATTGCAGTTCCACTGGCAGGTTTGTTAGCTAAAACTCCACCACAGTTTGTTTCTTTAATAAATTTGTCGATAAATTCTTTAGGAAAACCATTTGGGAATGTGGCAAAAGCTCTGTCTAAAGTAATTCCTGCGATTTCCCAGTGACCTGTTGTTGTGTCTTTTCCTTTAGATTTTTCAACGAGTGTTGCATAAGTTGCTATTGGATTTTCAACTTCTTTTATTCCCTCAAATTCCTGAATATTTCCTAACCCCATTTTTTCAAGATTTGGAACATTTAAACCATGATTAAATTCACAGACATGTTTTAAAGTATTGCAATCTGGAGTGTCTCCAAAATCTTTACAATCCGGCATTGCACCTATGCCCATTGAATCAATAACCATAATAATTGGTCGAACCATATTTTTTTTATCTGTATCCATGTTCAATTCCCCCTTTGTTGCTCATATTTTAGCATAAAGGGTTAAATTTTGGCTAGGGTTAAATAATTATAATTAATATCTGCAAGTTAGAACAAGTTCTCTGTTATTTTCTTTTGCTTCTTGCATTGCAGCTTCTTGAGTAAGTTGCTCAATTCTATCCCCGTCCATTATTCCTTGAACTTGGCAATTTAATTTGTTTGAAGAATTTCCATTTTGAAGTTCATCTAATCTTTTGGTTAGAACATCTACTTTCATTGATAAGTCTTGAAGATTTGAATTATCTTGAGATATTTCGTTTTCTTCTGCATTCATATCATCTTTTTTTTGTTCTGCTTTGATTTTTTGGTTTGCATTTGTTTTATTTTCGGTAACTTCTTTAGTATTTGTATAAATTGCTGCTACTACAAAAACAAACATACATAAAAATACAATTGTTAAAATTTTAAATTTATTCAAACCTTCCATCAATTTTCTCCATAAAATTTATAAACTTAAAAACATTCTAGCATAAATCATAAAATTTGGACTAATCTTTACATTTGGCAAATAAATTAAAAATATTTGCAAAAAATAAAAGTTTGTACTAAATTAAAAGTGTTATTTATATGTTATTAGGAGGAAATGGTTAATGGAAACTTATGGTATTGAAAAATTAGGCATAATTGGCCCAAAAGCAGTTTATAGAAACTTGAGTCCTGCTCAATTGACTGAAGCTGCATTAAGATTAGGAGAAGGAAAGCTTAGCAACACTGGTGCTTTGGTTGTAACAACAGGTAAATACACCGGTCGTTCTCCAAAAGACAAATTCATTGTAGATACAGATGGCATTCATAATGATATTGCTTGGGGCAAAGTAAACCGCCCTATTTCAAGAGAAAAATTTAATGCAATCAAAGGTAAAATTGCTTCTTACTTGCAAAATCGTGAAGTATTCATTTTTGATGGTTATGCAGGTGCAGACAAAACTTACACTCAAAAATTCCGTGTAATCAACGAATTAGCATGTCAAAACTTATTTATTCACCAATTGTTAATCCGTCCAACTGCAGAAGAACTTGCAGCATACGGTGAACCGGATTACACAATCTTATGTGCTCCTGGATTCAAATGTGATCCGGAAGTTGACGGTGTAAATTCAGAAGCATGTATTGCAATTGATTATGAAGCACACGAAATCATTATTTGTGGTTCAAGATATTCTGGAGAAATCAAAAAATCAGTATTTGCTACAATGAACTACATTATGACTAAGAAAAATGTTCTTCCAATGCACTGTTCAGCAAATATGGATCCTACAACTGGTGAAACAGCTGTATTCTTCGGTTTGTCAGGAACAGGTAAAACAACACTTTCAGCAGATCCTGCTCGTAAGTTAATCGGTGATGATGAACACGGTTGGTCACCTGATGGTGTTTTCAACTTTGAGGGTGGTTGTTATGCAAAATGTATTAACTTATCAAAAGAACATGAACCTGAAATTTATAATGCAATTAAGTTTGGTTCAGTTGTAGAAAACGTAATTATGGATCCAGAAACTCGTGAATTTGATTTCAATGATGGTAGCTTGACTGAAAATACTCGTGTTGGTTATCCAATCAATTATATTGATAATGCTCAAATTCCATCAAAAGGTGGAATTCCAAAAGTTGTTATTTTCTTGACAGCTGATGCATTCGGTGTTTTACCTCCAATTTCAAGATTGGATAAAAATGCTGCAATGTACCACTTTGTAACTGGTTTTACTTCAAAATTAGCAGGAACAGAGCGTGGTGTAACAGAGCCACAACCAACATTCTCAACATTGTTTGGTGAACCATTTATGCCAATGGACGCATCTGTATATGCAAAAATGTTAGGAGAAAAACTTGACAAATATGGTACTAAAGTTTATTTAGTTAACACAGGTTGGGCTGGCGGTTCAGCATCATCTGGTGCTAAACGTATGAAATTGGCTTACACTCGTGCAATGGTTACAGCTGCATTGAACGGCTCATTTGATAATGTTGAATTCAAACATCACGATGTATTCAATGTTGATTATCCTACATCTTGTCCAGATGTTCCTGCTGAAAAACTTGATGCTCGTGGAATGTGGGAAGATAAAGCAGCTTATGATGCACAAGCTAACAAGTTGGCTCAAATGTTTACAGAGAATTTTGCTGCCAAATATCCAAATATGCCTGCAGAAGTAGTTAATGCAGGACCTAAAGCAAAAGCATCTGTATAAGTTACTATTCAGTAAAATTTCAAAAAGCACTCTGATTTTTCGGGGTGCTTTTTGTTATTGAAATTTAATTGTAAATAATTCCACTAAAAAGTGGATTTATATTATCACTATCCATTATAATATTGTATAGCTATAGAGAGAAAGATATGAGAACGATTTTAATAATTTTAGGAATATTGTTATGTGTAAATTTGCTTGTTGTATCAATAAGTAAAGCTTTTGCAAAAGAGCAAAATATCAACATGCAAAATCCTCAAATCCTTTCTCAATTGAAATAAGTTTTACTTGAATTCTTTAATTAGTTTTTTGAAATAATCTGTGTCTTCCTTGGCTTTTTGTGCGCATGCGATTCCATTATGTACATTTGAAACTTTAGGGTTACAATATTGGTTCATGTTTGCATAAAATGTCCCTTTATCACCCATTGTTTTTAATTCTCCGTCTAGAAATTGAAATGTGAATAAATCATATCCCCATCGGTTCGGTTTCCCCTCATAACCATTAAGGTCTACTGAAACATAAATACTTCCAACATTTTTTGTTGCATTTTCAAATAGGAGTAATGTTCCATCTTGTAGTGCAATCATCCCATCATCAAAAAGATATGCTGGTGCGGAAGATTTACCGTCATATGAGGTGTAGCCTTTTCCACCATGGTAACATTGTGGGTTCGATTTCTTTCTACAATCAGTTGCTCCTGAGAGATAGTTAATAAATGTTTCATAAAAAGCTTTTCCATCTCCCCATTTTTGAGAAATATAGATGCTGGGGTCTAGTGAAACATCATCATTTTCCATCATTTTGAATGCTTGTTGTACTGTTGAATATGATTTCAAGAATTGAGAATGTAGGCGTTTAGCTTTATAGTTAGTTATTAAGGTTGGAATAGTCATTGCTGCCACAACCCCAATTATACCAAGTGTGATTAAAACTTCTGCGAGTGTGAATGCAAAATGGTTCTGTTTAGTATTAATCATTTTCGATTCTCCATATCAATAAACTAATACATGTATTATAAATGAATACGTTTATTAATGCAACAATAGTTACATTAATAAATTATTTTTATACAAATACATGTAATGATATTAAGTATGAGAATAATTACCGAATTAAAAGAAATTTTATATGCAAAAGGTCTTACGTTGAAATTTGTTGCTCAAGAGTTAGAAAAAAGGTTGAATAAACCATATACTCTTGCAAATCTGTCGAACAAATTGCGAAATGAAACTATTACATATCGGGAAATGAAATTAATTGCAGAAATTATTGGTTCAAATTTGGAATTAAAATAAAAAAATCGACACTTCTTTAAAAAAGTGCCGATTTTTATTTATATAGTTTGTTTATTATAAATTAGTTAACTTTGTATAGAAATCATTTGATTGTTCAAATTTGTAAGCAAAGTTGAATAATCTTGATTCTTGCATTTGTGGAGCTAAGATCTGTAAACCGATTGGCATTCCGGTTTCATCAAATCCAGCCGGAACACTGATACCAGGAAGACCTGCAAGGTTACAACTAATAGTTGCAATATCTGTTAGATACATTGCTAATGGGTCAGAAGATTTTGCTCCAAGTTCAAATGCTGTATTTGGGCAAGTTGGAGAAATCAAAATATCAACATTTTTGAATGCTTCTCTGAATTCTTCTGTAACCAAAGCTCTCATTTGTTGAGCTTTTTTATAGTATGCATCATAATAACCAGATGATAATGCATAAGTACCAAGCATTATACGACGTTTAACTTCTGGTCCGAAACCTTCAGCTCTTGATTTTGTGTATAATTCAAGAAGATTTTTAGCATCTGGGTGTCTGTAACCATATCTAACACCATCAAATCTTGCCAAGTTAGATGAACATTCTGCTGTTGCTAAGATGTAGTAAATTCCGATTGAGTATTTTAATTTTTTCAATGAAACTTCTACGATTTCACAACCTAATTTTTTATAAGTTTCAATGGCATTTTCAACTGCTTTTTGAACATCAGCTGAAATTCCTTCGCCCATAAGTTCTTTAATAACACCAACTTTTTTGCCTTTGATGTCATTGTTCAAGTTTTGAGCATAATGTTCAACAGGCATGTCAAGAGATGTTGAATCTTTAGGGTCATGACCTGAAATTACTTCAAGCAAGTTTGCTGTATCTTCAACTGTTCTTGCGAAAGGTCCGATTTGGTCTAGAGATGATGCGAAAGCAATCAAACCATAACGAGAAACTCTTCCGTAAGTCGGTTTCATACCAACAATACCGCAAAAACTTGCAGGAAGACGGATTGAACCACCTGTATCTGAACCCAATGCTAATGTTGCTTCGCAAGAAGAAACACTTGCAGCAGAGCCACCTGATGAACCTCCAGGAACTTTATTCAAATCCCAAGGGTTGTGAACTTTTTTGAATGCAGAGTTTTCGTTTGAAGAACCCATTGCAAATTCATCTAAGTTTGCTTTCCCAACAATTGGTACTAAGTTATTTAATAATTTTTCTGTAACAGTCGCATTGAATGGAGAAACAAAGTTTTCCAATATTTTTGAAGATGCGGTTGTACGAGAACCAACAAGGTTCATATTATCTTTCAACGCAAGAGGAATACCTGCAAGAAGTGGTAATTCTTCTCCTTTTGCAATTTTTTCATCTACTTTTTTTGCTGTTTCAAGAGCGGTTTCTTTTGTCAAAGAATTGAAAGCACCTAACTTCTCATCAACAGAGTTTATTCTATCAAATGCTGCTTGCGTAAGTTCAACAGCTGAAATTTCTTTATTTTTCAAAGCTTTACTTTGCTCAGCAGCAGATTTTTTTAACAGCTCGTTCATAATTTCTCCTTAAAAAGCTTATTCTCACTCAAAATTGTAAGACAAACATGTATTTCAATCAAGGAGTGTTTAAGTGGAGAAATTTTATACTTTTTTACCTAAAGATTTTGAAATTTTAGAATGAATCATGTTAGCTTGGTTTAAGTATTCGGTAAGTTTTTCATAATTCTGAACTTTTTCGCCATACGGAACATTCATATCTACTAAATCATCAACACTTTTACTGATTTCAGAAAGTTGTTCTAATGAGTCACTCAAAGTTACAACGGAATTTACTTTTTTAGAAACTTTGGCAAGAATTTGACGGGAAATAAAGGATTGAATTTTATAGATTATAGGCATTTTTTGTTTGAATGTTTCGTGATATGCTTGTGCTTTTTCGCCTAAAACTCTTCCTCCATACATTTGTTGTTTTCTTAATGTATTTAATTCTTCTGTGATTCTTTGTTTCTTTGCTTTTAATCCAAGAGCTTCATTTTGAGTTCCATAATTATCGGCAACTTTGATTTTAGAATCAAGGTCTTTGATTATTGATTCTTTCTCTTTAATTCTGTATTCAAGGCTTAAATCTTCTGTTTCGGCTTCATCATATTTTGTTTTATTGAGTATTGCAGAATCATAACCATTTAATCTTTTGATTGGATTTGTTGTAGTTGTGTTTTGTGCCGGTTTGACTTCTTGTGAATTAAAATTAGCACTGAAAGGATTTACTTCAGAAAAATTGTATTTTTGACTGAAGATGTTTCCACTTATTTTGTTGTTGTTATTACTACTATCCATACATACATTTTAAAACAAGAAAAAAAATTTTTTCACCATTAAAAGTATGATTTTACGAAATTGTATAAACTTTTTTGTAATATAACCATGTGCCCATTACTGTTAAAAGAATGTTAGGCAAACATGCAGCTAAAAATGGTGTTATTGAGCCAGCTTCACCGAATGAAATTGATAATGCCCTAATAACATAATATGCAAAAATGATTAAAATACTGAATAGAAAACCTCTGTTGTATCTAACTCTAGGAGGTGTGATTGCAAGTGGAACACCTACAAGTACGAATACAATTGTTGTTAAAGGTAATGCAATTTTATCAAATAATTCAATTGTATAAACTTGTCTATCTTCAGGGGTTATATCTGATTTAGACAAGAATTTTAACAAACCTGTAAAGTTATATTCTTTTGCAACATTTTTATTCATTTCATCAGACAAATCCAATCCGAATTTTACTGTGGATTTATCAAACAATGTTGTATTCAGAACTTGTCCGTTATCTGTAATTGTATACGCTGCACCTTTTTCAAATTTCCAACCCTCTGGAGCTGTTTTACCCTCTCTTGCTTGAAGAACTTGGATTGTACCTTCTTTAGAATTATCTAAAACTGTAACATTATATAGAGTTTTCTTTTGGCAAAAACCAACATAGAATAGACGTTTTAAAACCCCATCGTCTGTGAGTTCTTTAAATACGAAATTTTCTTTTCCGTCAGGGATATTTTTTTGTCCCAAAGCCCATAATGCCAAAGTTTTAGACTGTGACATCATAACAGGAACAATACTTTCATTGATAAAGAAACTAGATAAAGACATTATTACTGCAAAAATAAAAATAGGTTTTGCAATTCTGTTTAATCCAATTCCGCATGCTCTCATAACTGTAATTTCAGAAGACAAACTTAATTTGTTTAAGGTCATTACTGTTGCAAGTAAAACACCCATAGGAATTGTCATAACAATAACTGACGGTAAGTTTAATAAAATCAAAATGAATGCAACTTTGAACGGAATCCCGAATTTTGCAATTTGTTTAATCAAAGTGATAAAAGTATCAGATGCAAAAATAATTGTTGTGAAAACAAATACACCCATCAAAAACATTTCAATAACTTGTTTTAAGATGTATCTATCCAAAATTTTTGTATTGTTATACTTCTCTTTTGCAAATTCCAAAAACTTATTAAACATAAATTGATTTTAATCTAAACAAAAAGTTTAAGCAAATATTTTGCTAGTTTGATTCTTTTAGAATAAGGATTGTTTGTTCAATTTCTGTTTTTAAGTATCCGAGTTGTTCTTGGATATTATTGGGGTTGTAAATATAACCGGCACTTCCGTATGCAAGATAGGGATTATATTTTTCAGCTTCGCTTCGTAATAGTGCAATTGATCTGGCATGGGTGCTTAATTCCATTAGCCTTTTGTATGAAACGAATTGACTTTCCGGTTTATTAAGGTATTTATCTCTCAGGTAATCTGCATTTTTGTTGAAATAATAAACTTTTGCATTGAATATTTGAACATTGCCATTATTTTCAATCAAGTCGAAGATATCTTCAAGCATTGGGATAAATTCGTTGATATCATTGACGTATTGTGAAGTTTTATCTGATTTTAGAATAATATTTACAAATGCCGGATTATCTCTTGGTACGGGTTTTATTTCATTTTCAGAGTTAAAATCTTTTGCAGGTCGAGCTTCTATCGGAGCTTTTTTATTTTCTTTTACGGGTTGATAATTTCTTCCTAAATCGGGCAAAGTTCCAACATAGCCTTGATTAGAGTCATTTTCTTTTGCAAAACTCGGAACTATGCAAATGATAGATAAAAGAACTGTTATACAAAAAATTTTACACCTATTCATACAACGATTATAATGATTTACATAAAAAAATCATCATTTGTTTTATTGATTTTAAAATTCTAATTTAGGGGCAAGAAGTGCATAAATTTCTTGTAGTCGAGTTTTATTGTGGGTAAACCACCAGCCGATTAGGGTTTCAAATGCCGTAGCTTGACGATATTCTGCTTGAATATTTCGTCTGCCAACAGGTATTGGAAGATTTCTTGCTCTACGAACTATTTCAAGTTCTTCTTCTGTTAATGTAGGTTCTAAAAAATGTAAAAATTCGTTCTGAGTATGGGTTTTTACCATATTGGTTGTAATTTGGTGAAGTTTTTTAGAATTATTAGTAATGTGGATTGTTTTTTCTCGAATAAACAATTCCCATACCGCATCTCCTAAATATGCATAATTTCTTAAATTTATTTCTTCCATAAGCCGATTTTACTACAAATATTTACTATTTGAAATTTTTGCTTATTGATGAGAAAATAAATTAAGTAAGGAGATATTATGAAGAGAAATTTGTTACTTGTTTTTGTTTGTTTAACTTTAACTATGTCAAGTGTTTGGGCTCAATGTTCATGTCAAAAATCAAATACAACAGTTGAGAGTAACAAATCTGTAAATTATCCTAAAGAAGCCGCAAAATATAAGAAATATATTAAACATATTCAACAAGATAGAGCAACAGTTTATAATGCATTGAATTTGTCTGATGCTCAAATTCAAAAAAGAGAAGACTTGATAAAGGAAAATAATCCTATTTATGAGCAAAAGTTTGATTGTTTGATGAAAGAAAGTTTTAAACTTCAAGCAATTGAAAATGCAGGTGCTACTGATAAAGAAATTAATTCTCAGAAAAAAGTAGTTTCTTCTATTAAAAAAGATATTAAAAATACTCTGAATAAAGAAAATAAAGCATTCAGAAAGTGCTTAAATGGTCAACAAAAAGCTAAGTATTCAATGATTAAAAAACTTGAAAGGCGAGATTATAATAGAGATTTAAAGCAAAAAGACTATTACAAATCAAATCCTCAAATGCGTCCGTTTGGCAATCCTCGTCCTTGCCCTGCTCCAATTGGCAGATAATTTCTTTAATGTTAATAAATGTTACGAATTAATCCTTTTGTGAAATTGAGCTTTTTCAAAATACTTTATATAAGTACGAGAGCTTAAAAATAAATAAGGAGACGAGATATGGCATTTTTAGCATTAGCAAGTCAAAAGAGTTTGTTAACTCTACAAAAAAACTTTTTACAATTTCAATACACTTCAATTCAAAACCAAATACAATATGCTGAGGCTCAAATGAGTGAAGTTCAAAGAAAGTATTCTGGTGATACAGGAAGTGATTACACAGAAGATGCTGATTATATTTATTACAGTCAGTTAGACGATCAATTGGGTACTGAAAAAGATTCATTAGATTCTCAGTTAACAGCAATTGAAAACGAAATTTCAAGCTTAAAGACAATGGTAAACAACAACATCAAATCAAGTTGTACATTGAACCTTGTAAATTCATAATAAGGTCAAATAACTACTGTTGTTTTTCAAAAAGTTCCACTGTGTTGAGCATCAATGATGCAATTGTCATTGGTCCAACACCACCAGGGACAGGTGATATGTATGATGCAACTTTAGAGGCATTTTCAAAATCTACGTCTCCTCGGGTTTTCCCGTTCTCATCTTTGAAAATACCTACATCTACAACCACACAACCAGATTTTAACATTTCCCCTTCTATAATATTTTTTCCCGCTGCAGAAATTAAAATATCTGCAGTTTTTGTTATTTGAGCAAGATTTTTTGTATGGCTATGACAAATTGTTACTGTTGCATTTTTGTTAAGTAACATTTGCGAAAGTGGTCTGCCGACAATATTTGAACGCCCAACAATAACTGCATGTTTCCCGTCTAAGTCAATATTGTATTCATCAAGTAATAAAATAATTCCCTTTGGAGTACAAGGATAAACTGTTGGAATTTCTCCAGAAAATAATTTGCCAAAATTGTATGGAGTAAAACCATCAACATCTTTTTGCGGTAAAATTGTGTTCATTACATTTTCTTTAGAAATGTGTTCTGGTAAAGGTAATTGAACTAATATTGCGGTAACATTGTTGTCATTATTAAGTTCTTCAATTTTAGTTAAAAGTTCCTTTTCTGTAATATTACTTGGATAATTTATAACTTCTGAATTTATACCAATTTTATCCGCCATTTTTTTCTTGTTGTTTACATAAATTTTGCTTGCAGGATTATCTCCAACTAAAATTACAACAAGAGTGGGTTTTGTCTGGAATTTTTCTACTTTTGTTTTTAAGTTATCTAGTAATTTATCTCTTAGTTTTTTGCCATCTAAAATTATTGCCATTTGTACTCCGCTATTGTTTTGCTTGGGGTAAATTCAATCTAAAATAGAATTGTTTTATCGCCTCTTGAACTGCTTTAGATTCTCTTGTCATTGGGTTATTTTTTAATTCCTTATCAAAAGGAATTGTGCCTAAAACATCAAGGTCGTATTTTTTTAATAAATCATAAACAGAAGAAAGATTGTCATTATCAACTTTGTTTATTACAACACCAAGTTGGTTTCCTGCAGCATATTTTGCACTAAATTCTTCAATACGTTTTGCAAGATGTGCAGATTCTTCTGACGGTTTTGCAACAATGATTGTGCAATCAATATCAATATCTACAAGTTGATTTAGGTATTTCAAATCAAACTCGCAATCAAAAATTACAATATCATATCTGTTAATCAATTTTGTTACAGCATCATTGATTTGTTTTGTAATTGGACATCTGCAATCTTTTGAACCAACAAACCAAGATTCAATAATATCAACATTATCATTGATTGGAACAAGAATATCCTCCATTGCCCATTCAATGAATTCTTGTTTTGTCATGTCTTTTGGAATTCCGGTTTTGTATTCGTGTTTGCCACTTCTGATACCGTAAATCGTGTTTCTTATATCAAGTCCAAAACTGTGAGCTAATTCACTTGTTAAGTCATTATCAAATAGCAAAATAGATTTTTCGGGAAACATTTCCTGAAAAATATGCATAAATGCTTTTACAATAGTTGTTTTTCCGTTTCCACCTTTTCCTGTGATTGCCAACTTAACAGTCAAAATAAAACCTCACTTTTAATTGTTATCAATGATTTATCTATAATAAGTTTCTCATCAATACTTTTTTTAGTCAAATAATTTATTTAAGTAAAACAAAACGAAGACAAAATCATTTAATTCTGTCTTCGTTTTAAATTTGATATTTTAACTGAAATTATTCAGCAACTTCTTCATTTTGTTCTTCGATTGATTCTTTAACAACTTCAGAAGCTGAAACAGAGATGTTCAATTCGCATTTAACTTTAGAAGTTAATTTGATTAACATAATGTAGTTACCGATTTTGTTGATTGGAGCATTCAAAGAAACTGCTTTTCTATCAACTTCAATACCAGCTTGAGCAGCTAATTCTTCAGTTAATTTTTTAGTAGTGATTGTACCGAATAATTTACCAGATTCACCAGCTTTAGCAGATAATTCTAATTTGCCGAATTTTTCAATAGCAGCAGCTTTTTCTAAAGCTTCTTGGTGTAATTTTTCTTGTTTAGCTTTAATTCTAGCGATATTTTTTTCTCTGTTTTCTAAAGCACCAGCTGTAGCGATTTCAGCAGCACCTTGAGGAAGTAAGAAGTTTCTAGCATAACCATCTTTAACGTTAATGATATCGCCGACTTCACCTAAATTTTGAATTTCTTTTTTTAATATAACTTGCATTGTAAAATTCTCCTTTTGTATCTATATTTCTGCATGTAGCCCAACCATACAACAAAAATAACAAATTGTCGATACTTTTTGTAATTTTGTTAAGTGTTTTATTTCAAAATTTTATTTTGCAACTTTTTTATTCTGTTTTCGTCTTCTTAAATAAGAGTGGGGAGTTATGGAATTATTTAAAAATCTTATTTATGAATATAAAAAAGGAATAAGAGATTTGGCATTATATACTTGCGAGTCTGATTTAACTGGAGATTTGATTGTTATTTTAGAAGAGATGAAAATTCAATATTTATGCATAAATTTGTCTAAAAATAAATCAAATTTGTTCTTTGGTAATCCGTTTTGTATAGAAATTATTCGAAGATTTTCAAATAAAGAACTTTCTAGATTATCACCATACGAGGATTTTATTCTTGGAATAATGTTGGGTTATTCAAGACAAGAGCAATATCATAGGGTTTTATCAAGAATTTAATATATGTCTCATACAAATGGAGGATATTTGTAAATCTTTTTTCTAAATCAATAAGTTGATGACGAATTTACCAAAAGGCATGCTCTTCACAAATGGCAAGCCTTTTGAGTGATTGTAGTAATTTAATATTAAGAAATATTAAGCAGCTACTAAGTTTAAGAAATTGGCTGAAATCATGACTGTGACATGTTTTCAGCCATTTATGTTATTTTGTTTTATTTACAGAAATAAATATTTTGGACATGCCCTAAATATAGAGTACAATTAAATTAAGCTCATGCTATGGGCTGTTTTTCTTGTAGAGGTGAATGATGTTTGAAACAGTTAAAAAAAATCTTTTGCAAATACAAGAAGAAATTGCACCTTGTAAACCTAGAATAATTGCAGTTACAAAGTATTTTGACGAAGAGGCAATCATTGCAGCATTTGATGCGGGATTGCGTGACTTCGGAGAATCAAGAGTAATTGAGGCTTCTGCAAAAATTGCAAACTTGCCGTCTAAAGTGAGAGAAAATTCAACATTTCACTTGATTGGACATTTACAGTCAAATAAAGTGAAACAAGCCATAAAGGTATTTGATTATATCCACTCGGTAGATTCTGTAAAACTTGCGCAAAGTATTTCTCAACACGCATTAGAGATTGGAAAAGTTCAAAAAATTCTTATTCAAATCAATAATGCAAATGAAGAACAAAAGTTTGGTTTTTCTAAAGAAGAAATATTTGAAGTTTTTGGGCAAATTCAGAATTTGGAAGGCATAGAAATTGTAGGTGTTATGAATATGGCGCCACTGGGGATTGCGGAAGATGAAATTGGGAAGTTATTTTCTGAAATTGTTCAAATTAGGGATAGTTTGGAGAAAGAATTTAACTGTGAATTAAAAGAGATTTCAATGGGTATGAGCCAAGATTATAAAATTGCAGCTCAAAAAGGTTCAACAATGCTAAGAATAGGTAGAAAATTATTTAAATAAATAAACGGAGGAGAAACGGTGGCATTAGCAGATAATTTCAGAAAAGTTGTAGATTTCGTAATGGACGGGTTCCGTGGGGAAAATCCATTTGTTGATATGAATGAAGAAGATGGTTATGATGATGACGGTTATGATTATGTTGAAGAAGGAAACGCTTTAAGAGAAGTTGCTCCATCTTATACAACTCCTGTTCCAATGGTTGAAAAACACCAAGAAGCAAAAGTTCTTAACCACCCTAATTTTAATAGAGGCGGAAATGAAGTTATCGTTGTAGAACCTCGTTCTTTTGATGATGCTGCTACTATTGTTCAACACCTTAAAGATAGAAAGATTGTTATGCTTAACTTACACTTGTTAGACAAAGAACAATCTCAAAGAACAATTGATTTTGTTTGCGGTGCATCTCAAGCACTTAACGGAAATCCTAAAAAAGTTGGTGATTTAGTATTTGTATTTGCACCAAGCAATGTTACATTATCTGCAGATACTACAACTCAACAAAACAAGTTTAATGATTCATTATGGAGAGCTTCTCTATAATAGAAACATTTATGGTATGAGAAGAGAGATAGTTTAGATAAGATAGGCGGTTTATAATTTGAACCGCCTTTTTTTTATTCTAAAAACACTTTTATTAATTTATTCTCCGTGGTAAAATTCGGTTATGGAAAGATTGGAATTTATTAAGGCAAAACGTATCGTAATTAAGCTTGGAACAAATGTTTTAAGAAATGATGATGGTTATGTATCATTGCCAAGGGTTTATACTTTTATTGAAGATATTGCACGATTGGTTAAATCAGGCAAAGAAGTTATTATCGTAACTTCTGGAGCTGTTGGGCTAGGTAAAAAAAGATTAGGTCTTGAAGATACTAGTGGTACAGCATTGAAACAAGCATGTGCTGCGATTGGTCAAGGCAAGTTGATGTCAATTTATGAAAATGGTTTTGATACTTATGGACTGACTGCGGCTCAAATTCTTTTAACTGAAGATGATTTTTCTGTACGTCAAAGATATTTGAGTTTAAGAACTACTTTCAACAAATTGTTAGAACTTGGTGTTATTCCTGTAATTAACCAAAACGATACCGTTTCAACTTTAGATGTTGCTTTGCGATATGTTAAAGATGATATGCAGGTTTGTTTTTCAGATAATGATAAATTGTCTGCCCTTGTTGCAAGTGAATTAGATGCGGATTTGTTAATTATTTTATCTGACATTGATGGGTTGTATGATGATAATCCTAAATCAAATCCGAATGCTAAATTGATTAAATCAGTTCAAGAAGTTAATGATAGTATTTTGGCTTTAGCTTCTGGAGTTTCAGATGGCGGTAGAGGCGGAATGGAAACGAAACTAAAAGCTGCTAGACTTGTTACAAGATTTGGCGGTAAAGTTCTAATCGCAAATGGTAAACAACCTTATATTATTAAAAGAATTTTTGAGGGTGAAGATTTAGGTACAATGTTCTTGCCATCTGACGAAAATTTGTCTGACAAAAAACGTTGGATTGGTTATGCTACAAATATTGTAGGAAAAATTATTGTTAATAATGGTGCAAAACATGCTCTTATTTCAAAAGAGAAGAGTTTATTACCGATTGGTGTGATTGGTGTTAAAAATCATTTCCAAAAAGGTGATGTAATTTCTATTCTTGATGAAGATAAAAATGAATTCGCTCGTGGAATTGTGAATTATGATTCAGAATCTTGCAAAAAGGTAATTGGTTCACATTCTGATAATATTGCGGATATTTTAGGTTTCAAGAACTATGATGCAATTATTACACGTGATAATATAACAATTTTATAATTAGGAGATAAAAACATTGGATTTTATTGAAATTGCTAAGAATGCTAAACAAGCATCTTTGAAAATTGCTGAATTAAGTACGGATATTAAAAATTCTGCATTGAATAATATTGCTGATTTTTTTGAAAAATATAAAAATGAAATTTTTGAGGCAAACAAACAAGATTTGATTGAAGCTGAAAGTCTTGTAAAAAGTGGCGAAATTACAAAATCAACTTTTAACAGATTAAAACTTGATGAAAATAAGATGCGTGATATGATTCAAGGAGTCCGTGATATTGCGAATTTGGAAGAGCCTATTGGTAAAAAATTGTTGGTTAGAGAACTTGACCAAGATTTGACTTTATACAAAATTTCTTGTCCGATTGGAGTTTTAGGAATAATTTTTGAAGCTCGACCAGATGTAATTTCTCAAATTTCATCTTTGGCTATTAAATCTTCTAATGCAGTGATTTTGAAAGGCGGAAAAGAATCTAAGCATACAAATTCTAAAATTATGGATATAATCAATTTGGCTTTAACACAAGTTGATGGTTTTCCTAAAAATGTTGTGCAACAAGTATTTTCAAGAGATGATGTTGCAGAAATGTTGAAGTGTGACAATTATATAAATTTAATTATTCCTCGTGGTGGGAATAATTTGGTTAAATTTATAAAAAGTAATACAAAAATTCCTGTATTAGGTCATGCAAGTGGAATTTGCCATATATTTGTTGACGAATCAGCTGATATTGAAATGGCTTCACGTGTTGTAATTGATGCAAAAACTCAATACCCAAGTGCTTGTAATTCTGTTGAAACTCTTTTAATTCATAAGAATTTTCCTAAGGCAAATGATCTTTTGGCATCATTACAATTGTCAGAGGTTAAATTGGTTTCAAATCCTGATGATTGGTCAACAGAGTATGGAGATAAAATTTTGTCTTACAAATTTGTTGGGTCAGTTGATGAAGCAATTGAACATATAAATACTTATGGTTCAGGGCATACAGATAGTATTATTACAAAAAATACTGAAAATGCTGAAAAATTTATGAATAATGTTGATTCAGCAGGTGTTTATATGAATGCATCAACCAGATTTGCAGACGGTTTTAGATATGGATTTGGTGCTGAAGTTGGCATTTCAACAAACAAAACTCACGCAAGAGGACCTGTTGGATTAGAGGGTTTAACAATCTACAAATATAAACTCATAGGCAACGGTAATATTGTTGATGATTATGTTAAAGGTGTTAAGCATTTTCACCACAAAGATTTACCTTGCAACTAGTTTATTAAGACTTTCTCCAAGGTTCATTCGGCTGGATATAGCGAAGTTTTACATGTAAATAATCACTATCTGTGTCTTTAATGTGTTCTGTTCCGGTACACTCAAACCTTGAACTTCGAGGAAAGACTATTTCATCACATGTTTCATTTCCGGTTCTTGAAACTCGTGAACCTTTTGGAATTTCTATTTCATACATGATTCCACGATTATTGGCTAAATAACCGGAAGCATAAGACTTGTTTGATGTTGCGTATGAATATTCTTTCATATCAATCAAATCACCTTTTTTAATTCCAAGTCGTTTTTTGTAGAGCTTGTATTCAGAAAAGAAATCGGGTTTTTCTCCAATGCATCTAAATACATTGAGTGTTTTTTCAGTTGGTTTTAACTCTTTGAATTCCATATCTGTAAGACGAATCATTTCTCGTGGAGTTTTCTCAAGATTCATAAAATTTATATCCATGTTTTTTGAGCCTGGCGAATTGATAAAATGATGATTTATTCCATTTAAATAACCATGCAAAGATACAGATTCTTTATTTGATTGTCGAATAACTCTTTGCTCTTGACAGGCTTTCCAATATTCATGGCAAAACAGAGGTTTACTTTCTACTGGTTTTGCTTGTTTTAGAATTTGTGTTGGTTGTTTTAGAATTTGTGTTGGTTGTTCATGCTTAATTGTATTAAGCGCTTTTGTCCCAATTTTAGAAACAACGGTCTTTATGGTATTAAGTTTAACATTCATAACAAATAATTTCCCCTATTTATGTATTAATAAAAACATATTAGAAGAAATTATTGCGTTTTAAAATTTTAAATTTTGTAATTAAACAGTTGTTGCTTTTTTAGATTTGTATTCAATTAAGCATTTTGCTAATTGGTCAGGACAACTTGTTGGTTTAGAACCACAAGTAATTCCTTGTAGTTTAGTGATTACATCATCAATATTCATTCCTATAATAAGGCTTCTGATTCCTTTAAGGTTTCCGTTGCAACCGCCGAAAAACTGTGCATCTACAATTTTATTATCTTCAACTTTTACTTGCATTAGTTGGCAACAAGTTCCTGACGTTTGATATTCCAAAATTTCTTCTGACATGTCGTTTCTCCTTCTCCTTTATTGTAGCATATTTTTTAAAAATTCAATCATTACAGTTTCTTAATATTTTTTACTACATGTGTCAAAAATATTTTTTATGGGATTTAAAACATGCATGAATTATGGGGAAAATCTATGAAAATAAACAATATTAACATTTTTAATCCAATTTTTAAAGGAAAAAGACAAGATAGAAATGCTGTTTCACAGTTGAAAAATGACAATCCATACGATTTGAATGTTCCAAATCAAAGAAGAATTTCAGAAGCCATTGACAAATTATCTAATGTTTCTGGTGAAGATAATGTTAACTTTTTGGTTGATGTTGCTGATAATCTTAAATATGGAACAAATATTGATTTAGATAAAAAATCATATAATGATTGGAATTTAAAACTTAAACAAGCAGCTGAAAAATCTTTGAGCCTTTCAGATAAATCTGTTCAAGAAAAATTGGGTGCAAAAGTTGCTGATGGTTTTAAATCTCAAAAACCTTTAACTAATACAGAAAAAGAAATTTTAGCTGAAAGAAAAAATCTTTTATCTCAAATAGATTTTGACTCATTAAAAGAAATTTCCAATGAAAATATTAGAAATATTAAAAATAATTTGGACTATTTTATTGTCTCATCAGAAGTCCCAATATCTCAAAAATTGTACATTTTAAAAAGATTTAATTATTTCATGAGTCCGGATTATAAAATTAATCCTCAACTTGCAGATAAAAAATCTCAAGCACTAGCTGAAATGGTTAACGATATCGTAATTAATACTCCGGAATCTAAAATTCCTAACGTAAAAGCTATCAACCAAAAACATCATGGTATGTGTGCTGCGATTTCTATTTGTAGAAAAATGTTGGCTTATGAAGATAAGGCGAATTATGTTGACATGATTATGTCAGAACTTGATGATAGTAATTATATGCAGGTTTATGATATTAATCATTTAGGTGAACATAAAAAAGTTCCTATTGCAAAATGTGCTATTGATTATGATGCAGCACTTGCAAAAGGATACCGAATTGTTGATACTTCTGCAATGAACTGGATGAATATTGCAGATACGGTTGGCTCTGCTAACGAATTTGTTGGTGCATACAGTGCTTTTGACCGTAGAAATTTTGATGCTTGGACAGATGCTCATATTACTTCTGATTTAGATGGTGATTTGTTACCTAAACAGGATTATTATAGAGCTTTGTTAAAAGCTAAAGAGAAAATAGGTAAATATAAAAAAGATGTTATTGAATCAAAATATAACCAAGATATAAGGGTTGCAGAAGCCGATAAAAATATTAAAACTATTGCAAAATATAATGATTCTTTAAAACATACTTTAATAATGATTTCTCCGAATTCTGATTCTCAAAAGATTAGGGAAGTTGCAAATGCATTATTAAGCTTAGAAGTTAGAAATAAAGAAAAAGCGGACAAAATTACAGATTATAGAAAAGATTTTTTATTTTTACCAAATGAATCAAATGTTGCTAAAACTGAAAAAATTAAAGCGTTTTTAACTCTTGCATTTCCTCAAGATAGAAATTCTAAAGTTTTAGAAAAACAATCAAATTCAATTTTAGAGTCAATAAAAAGTATTAATTCACTAACAAATAATACTCTTAAATCATATTCCTTAGATAGAGAAATAAGAAAAGCGAATAGTTTATATCAAGCTGCTGCAAGTTACCGAGGACAATATGATTTGCAATTTGATGTTCCGGAAAAAGTTTTTGAAGCTATGAATGAGTTGAAAATTCCGGATTATGAAACAAGGTTAATTGATAATCTTGGAACATTAGCTCAAAAAGTTCAAAATGGTACAATCAATCCTAAATTGAAAGAAGTTTTAGCTCAAAGATTTGGAGCAAAAGATGATGAAACTTTGGTTGTAGCTTTGGAAGAAAATAAAAAATCAATTGAAGAAATAACAACAAATATGATGGACGATTTCTATTATGCAACATTATCTGTTGATAGGAAACATTTTCTTGCTACAGATTTGAATGCAATTGTTCAAGCAATAGATATGACAAATAATAAAGATTTGATGACTAAAATGGCCGATAGAATGGGAATCAAACCAAGCAAAACTCTTGTTGTTGATATGTTAAATCAATATGTAAATGTATTAAAGTCAGATAATTGTACAGAAGAGCAATATCATGAGATTTATGAAAAAACTGGTCATATTTCCCAATTCCGAGATTTTAAATCAAATGCTGCTCAATTATATGACATGATGTTTGAAGAACAAAACCCAAGAATTATTCAAGGATTTAACATGTTGCATGGACTTCCGACTGATGCACCATTGGAACGAACTGTCCAAGTATATGATAGTATTATCAAAGAATATAATAATGTAGCACAACTTGTTACAAGTTTCCAAGATGCGTTAAAAGTTGTCGATGAAGATGGAACTATCTTGAATTCTATAAAAGCTAAAGATGTTATTATGAAGAAGTTAGAAAACTGGGGTGAAATTCCGACAGAAAAAGAATTGCGCATGTTCCAAAATAAATTTGATGCAATTGAAAAAGAGCGTGCGAGATTAGAAGATGATGGAAGAGTTAAAGCAAAAGATTTGCCATCTGAACTTACAACTTTCACCCCTTATGAAAAAAGACTTCTTAAAAATTATAAAGGCAATATAAATAATTGGTATGCTTCTGTAAATAGGAAATTTAAAAATCAATACAATGAAATAAAAGAACCATTAGAAGAACTAAATAGACAAATAGGTGTTAAAGTTGGCTCTAACTGGAATGCAAGCGAAGGTCATAGCGGTTTGAACAGTCGTCAACAAGTTAAAATTATTCAGCACATGACAGATAGACCATACTACTTAGAACATGATGGAAGATTAGCATTAGCAAAAATTAAAGAATCTCCATATTCAGGTATTTCTTCTACATCTGTATTGGAAGATGAACCTGCTGGTCATGCTCAGTATGTTGTTGATGTAAAACCCGTTAAAGTTAACCAAAATGGTAAAACTGTTACTAAAGATGTTATGGTGCATGATAACACTTGGGGTGCAATAGAGCATGAAAATACATGGGTAGATGATGATGGAATGTTGAGAACGGATTACCGTAGTGGTTACGGTGGAGAACTTGGCTATATTACAGATGAAAATTATCGAAATGGTAAAATCGCAGATAATATTCTTGAAGTATCCGGTAAATTTGTACCTAAAAATATCCCATCTAAAGCATATAAAAAATTGAATAAAAGTGATGCAGATGAATTTGATTTCCCATTGTTCTATGATATGGTACTTCCGGGAGAATATCCAAATGCTCGTTCAACCGTAACAACATTAAGACAAAATTTAACAATTTCGCCAACACATTGGATTGGAGATATTGAAAAATATGCTAATGGAATGACAACAGCGCAACTTAAAGCTGCAATGAAAAAAGTTGATTCTTCTTCTCGTTTTATTGATGAAAAATATGATAAGATTCTTGAACGTATAAATGGAGATAAATATTTATCTCAAGGAATAACTTCAATGGATCAATATGACAAAATTTCTAAAAATGACCCTCTAAAAGTTACATTAGAAAAAGCTGCTATATTGAGATCTTATTCCGATATTCCAGATACAAAACAGTTTTTAAAGGCAGACAATTTTTCTGACGTTTTAAAAATGAAAGATAAAGTTAGAAAAGAAGCACTTAAGAATTTCAACTATACATTTGCAAAAGATATTGATGTTGCAAAATATGGAGCTGAAAGTTCTCGTTCACAGATTGTTGATCTTCTTGAAAAAGTTGAAAAAGATAATAATGTTAAAATTTCAGGTTTATTGAAATTGCAACTTGTAAATGCTATGAAAAAACCAAATTCAAAAAACTTTGATGGAAGTTTAGAGCATACAATTGATTTAATGGCTGATGCTTTTGAAGAAAGTTTTAATTCTAAGGTTAAACCTTTTCCTAATAAGCAAGAAGTTTCAAAAGAAATTGCAAATAATATAAAAACTATTTTAGAAGAAAATATGAAGTTTACATTAGAAGACTTTAAAGGTATATCTTTCTCTTCTGGTAACTTGAAAAGTATAGAAAATTGGATTGATAAAGTTTTTGATCCTACAACCGATGAAGAATTTGTTCAAATTTTTAATAATCTTAGAAATATGACCACTGAAGAGTTTAATAGATTGTATAATTCTAAAATTAGTGATAAAGACCTTGGTATAAAAAATATATCAGGATATGATGTGTTGAAAGAGGTTAGGGCAAGAAATGAAAAAACTCTAAACTCTCTATATAATATTATTTATAATAATGAATATGCAAAAGATGTTCAACTTAGTAAAACAACACCATCTTATGATTATGATAAATTTAAAAGGGTTTGTCATGGTGCAAATTATGTAAATGGAATTAGAACATTTGATGATATTTATTCAGAATTTTATTGGTCATTGAAGACTTTAAATATTGGAAAATTATATAATAAATATAAGCAAGATGGATTTGATAAATATCAAGCTTTTCCATCTTATCCAAAAATAGACTATGTTTCTTCTTTTGATGAAAAATTAGATACTTTCTTTGATGGTATTTTTGATGATATGAGTTCTATTAATGTCTTTAAAGTTATGTCCCAATCAGCGGATTTAGTTAAAGATATGCAGAAAAAACTAGCAAAATATGAACCAAATCATGTATTAACAGCTCGTCAAAAAGCCGGAATTCTTAATGATATGCAAAAGTTCAAAGAATTAAATAAGGAAGATGTTTCTATTACCGATCTTTTGAATACAGTTGAAGATACAATTCAAAATGGTTCAACCGTAAAAGAATTTAATGATACTTCTGATTTAATGTGGGCAGCTGTAGCTCCTTATTTGACTACAACATCTGGAATGTCTGTTGATGAAGCTATTAAATCTGTTCATAAAGTAATAAATACTAAGAGAACAACACTTATTTCTTCTTTAGTTGAACCTAAATATCAGAAAAAAGCTACAGAATTGTTTAATAAATGGGTTTCTTCAATTGTTAGATTTAATGCAAATAGAGATAACAAGGTAAATACTGAAGCTCACGTTGAAGAATTAAGAACTCAATTCTGTGATTATGTAATTAAACATCAAATTTCTGAATCTCCAGAAGAACTTCTTAATAAGTTCTTATTATTGAATGCAAAAGATGCTAAACCTGAAGGTGGAGATTTGAAAGGCGAGGCTGCAGTTGATGCTATGCGAGAATTTGAAATGCAGAAAGAAAATTATAGATATAATCTTAAAGCAATGTTATCAATTACAAATCTTCAAGATATTCAATATGCATTAATGAAAAGTGCTAAAAATGGTAGTTTGAATGTTGTAAAAGATGAATTTTCAAAATCAAAATTAGATTTAACTGATGGCAGGTCTGTTTCTTTTGATTCTGAACTTGGAATGGATAAAATTATTGGTGTTCTAACGAGTATTTCTGATTTTAGTACTGCCAAGATGTTTTTAGAACAATTAGGGTTATCAGATACATTTATAGAAATAGCTAGCAGTACAACTGATTTTGACGCAATGCGTAAGGGTATTAAACGTATTGCAAGTATATTGCAAAGTACTTCTAAACAAATAGTTTGGACAAGACAAGAAGTTGATAAATTACTTGAAAATATTGATGATGCTCCTAATTATGAAGAACTAATTAAACAAACAGAAGAAAATATAATTAGAAAAGGTAAAAATACTAATTACAGAGCTTCACTCAAAGTAATTCAAAAAGAATTTGATACGGCAATTGAAATTATGAAGCAAAATCCGTCTAAACCAAAATCCGAAATTCTTAAATGTTATATGGAGCAATTAAATCGTGACATTACTGAAAGTGTTGCAGATGAAGTTAATGGACTTCAAGAATATAGTCATACAGTTCAAAATGTGGAAAAATTAATGGAAATGCTAGAATTACCTGAAAATTCTCCTATGGAAGAACTTCGTAAGAAATATATTGAAGAACTAGACAAAGTTGCTGATTACAAGGATAAAATGATGTCAACAAATAATAATTCAGTAATTTTTGCTCAATAATAAGTTCATACAAATAAAAAAGTAAGTCCAAATAATTAGGCTTACTTTTTTTATTAAATAATTTATTTTTATTCTCTAGTTTTTCTTCAAGAAATCAGGAACATCTAAATGCATAGGTTGCATTTGTGGGAAACCAAAGTTTGAAGAAACGCTTTGAGGAGTTGTTGAACTTGTTTTACCTTGGAAATATTCAGCTGCAGATAATTGTGGACCTTGAGCTGATTTTTCCGCAAAACCTGTTGCAATAACAGTGATTTGAATTTCATTTTGGAATGCTTCATTGATAGCTGTACCAATGATAACATCAGCATCTTCGTTAACAACATTGTTGATAACAGAAGTTGCATCATTGATTTCGTACAATGTCATATTTGAACTACCAGTGATATTTACGATGATACCAGAAGCACCATCAATTGAGGATTCTAATAATTGAGAATTGATAGCCATTTCAGCGGCTTTAACAGCTCTACCTTCACCTTGTGCTCTACCAATACCCATCAATGCTGTACCAGAATCTTTAACAACTTTTCTTACATCGGCAAAGTCAATGTTAATCATACCCGGAATAGTGATGATATCAGAAAGACCTTGAATACCTCTGTATAGAACTTCATCTGTTACGCAGAATGCTTCTCTTACTCCAACTGCACGTTCAACAACTTGAAGTAATTTATCATTAGGAACAACAAGAATTGCATCAACGTATTTTTTAAGTTTTTCAATACCTGCTTCTGCTTGAGCCATTCTTTTCTTACCTTCCCAAGTGAAAGGTTTTGTAACGAAAGCGATAGTCAAAATCCCTAAATCTCTGGCAACTTGTGCAACAATTGGAGCTGCACCTGTACCAGTTCCACCACCCATACCGGCAGTGATGAATACCATATCAGCGCCGTCAAGAGCTTTTGTAATATCATCTTTAACTTCAATAGCTGCTTTTTCGCCTGTTGATGGGTCGCCACCAGAACCTAAGCCTTTTGTGGTTGCTGTTCCAAGTTGTAATTTGTTAGGGACATTACTATAAGTCAAAACTTGTAAATCTGTGTTCATAATCCAGAATTCAACACCTGCAAGTTTTGCTTTAATCATTCTGTTTACGGCATTTCCGCCACCACCGCCAACACCGACAACTTTAATACGGGTAGGGTTTATATTTGATCTTTGGCTATTATTATCATGATTTGATATTATATTTTCCATTGTTCCTCCTATATTTTACTTAATATTATATACTAAAAATTTAACTTTTCACTTATTTGAATATTTTGTAATAATTTATTCAGGTATTTTTACGCAAAATTCTGTTCTTACATTCTCTTCGCTTTGAACAGTAATTTCACCACCGTGCGCTTCCGCAATCTGTTGAGATAGATATAAACCCAATCCTGTTCCCACTTTTCTTAATTTTTTGGCTGCAGAATAGTATTTGTTGAAAATCATTTTAATTTCATCTTTTGGAATTCCTTGTCCAAAATCAATTACGGATATTGTGATGAATTTTGGAACTGTACCGATTTTAATTTCAATAGCTTTTTTGGTGTTGCTATGGTCAATTGCATTAGAAATTAAGTTTTTTACAACTCTTTGCATTTGTAATGGATCAGCAGCAATTGTGTGGTTTGTTTTATCTGGTGTGAAATGAATTTCTATTTTGGCATCATTTGCGATACTTTGCATTTCATCAACTATTGATTTAACAAAGGAATTAATTTCGATGTTTTCTTTGCAAAGTGTAATCCCTTTTTCTTTGATTTTGTAAGTTTCAAGTAGGATTTGAACAAGGTCTAAAAGTTCTTTGTTTGAAGATTTCATGCTATTTAGTGCAAATTCTTGCTTAGTTGAAATATCTCCAAATTTGTGAGCCAAAAACAAATCAATCATGTTAGCTGCTGCTACAATTGGAACTTTAAGGTCATGAGTTAGAGTTGCAACGAAGTCTTCTTTTAGTGTTTCGATTTCTTTTTCTGTTGTGATATCTTTGATAATCAAAACATATCTTTTCTTTTCAATTGATGATAGTGGTTGGGAGTTGATTATAAAATTGTTTGTTGGTGTATGTTTGATAAAAACTTCCATATTATTAAGTTTATCAATTTTTGAATTATCGTTTGCAAGTTGAATAAATTCAAAAACATTTTTCCCAATAATATCTTTTCCTTTAATTCCGAACCATTTTAAGATTTTTGGCGTGGCTCTCAGAATATCAAATTTTTCGTTAATGATTAAAATACCATCTGAAAGTGAATTGATTACAGATTCAAGCAATTTATTTTGCCGCATAAGTTCTGCTTGGTATTCAATAATCATTTTTTCTCTATCATTTAAGGTTTCAACCATTCTGTTGATACTATCTGTAACGTTTTGATATGTTGGGTGTTCAATTTTTTCAATTTTTGTTGACAAGTTTCCATAACGAATGGAATCAACTGTGGTTGTAACTTTCCCCAAGTAATCGTTTATTTTTGACCAACGTTTGTTTGTTTTTCTTGTGATGAAAAACAGGCATATAAAAACGATAATTACACAAATATTTATTATATAAAAATATGAAAACATTTATTACTTTTTTACTCTCAATTTCCTTATTTATCAAGAATTGTGTTATAATTATAGCAGATAGTTAGAAGTTTGTTAAGTGTTAGGATAAAATGTCAGGGATAAAGTTACCAAACTCAATAAAAATGGTTATTACAGACTTTGATGGGGTTGTAACGGATAATTGCGTTTATATAAATGATGATTTTTCAATGTCTAGGAAATTGAATTTTAAAGATGTTATGGCTTTTTCTATTTTAAAGAAAAATGGTTATGAAATTGCAATTATTTCTGGAGAGGGAAATGCGGCAATTCAAACAATGGCAGAGAAATTTGGAATTGCTGAAATCCATCAAAATATTAGAAAAAAAATAGATGTATTAAAAAACATAATAGAAAAATATAATTTATCTTTAGATGAATTTGTTTATATTGGTGATGATATTAATGATGCGGAGTGTTTAGAATTTGCCAAGCATAAAATTACTGTTCCGCATGCAGTTGATAAAGTTAAATCAATAAAAGATATTCAAATTACAAAAAATGAAGCAGGTAATGGTGCATTTCGAGAGGTTGTAGATTGTTTAGTTGGATAAAAAATATTTTTGAAAATATAAAAGATTTAAACCACGTAGTTGATGATTACAAAAGTGATTCGATTATTCAGTCACTTCCTACTGTTGCGTGCGTGAATAAGGCAAAGAAACTTATTCGAGAAAAAAAGTTTGATGAAGCTGAAGTCGTTTTGAAAAAAGCTTTAGATATTTCAGATCAAGATTCAATGATTTTCAAATATTTGGGGAAGATTTACGAACAACGTTACAAGTTTGAAGAAGCTGTTAATTATTATCAAAAATCTTCAAAATTAAACCCTACGGATAAAGAAATTTGGCTAAGGCTTGGAATGTGTCTTTTGAATTGTAAAAAACTTCCAGAGGCTATTTCTGCATTTGAACAGGGGGATAAAGTTACTCCATTTAATACGGATATTTATACCGGTTGGGGCATGGCTTTGATGAAACAAAAAAAATATGCCCTCGCTCGTGACAAATTCCAAACTGCATCACAAATTAGCAAATATAATTACACTGCGATTTTGCTTTCAGCGATTATGGAAGTTAATTTGCATGATTATGATTCAGCTGAAATGAAATTACAGTTTCTTGCAAAAGTTGCACCGAACGAAAGTTCCACTTATGAGTATGCAAATCTGAAATTTTTAAAAGCTGATTATAAAGAAGCTGAAAAGTTTGCACTAAAATCTATTGAAATAAATAAACAAATGCTCCCATCTTATTTGTTGTTGGGAAATATTTATTCATTGCAAAAAAATAAAGCGCAAATGGATAATATTTTTCAAAAAGCGATTGATAACGGTTTAGATTGTGCGTTGTTGCATGATATTTGGGGTAGAGGATATTTAAGGTTTTTTGATTTTAATGGTGCAAAAGAACAATTTTCAATTTCAATTGAAAAAGATTTAACTTCAATTGAGCCAAAGTTGGGGCTTGCTTTGGTTAATGCTTATAATAATGATTTTGTCTTGTTAGATGAGTTAAAAGAGAAAAATGGACAAAGCTCATATATTCAAGAGGCTATTGGTCTAGAAGAGATGAATTTCGGAAAAATTCAAGATTCAATTGAAAGTTTTAAAAAAGCATTGAGAACTGAACCTAAACAAACTTTTAATTATTATAATCTTGCTCATGCATATAAAATTATTGGTGATAATTATAAAGTTCGTGAAAATTATGAAAAATTTATCACTGAAAATCCTGATTACATTGAGGGTTTTATTGATTATTCAGAGTGGTTAATTGAAATGGAAGATTTTGCAGATGCCCAAAGAAAATTAAGAAGAGCAGAACGGTTAGATAAGAATAATTTAAAAGTGTTAAATTTATTATTTTTGACTCTTTACACTCTTGTCAAGAAAAACCTTTGTGAATATAATATAAAAGAAGCAATTTCTGTTGCACAAAAAGCTCAAGATTTAGGGAATTTACAGTATCCGGAACAAAAACAAGAGCTTGAAAATATTTTAAAAGATATACAGGGAAACAAGTAAATTGAAAAAAGTAATTGTACAAAAATTTGGTGGAACATCGGTTGCAGACACCGATAAAATTAAAAATGTAGCCAAGACAGTTATTAGAGAAAAAAATAATGGCAATGATGTTGTCGTTGTAGTTTCTGCAATGGGGCATACTACTGACCATCTTGTTAAAATGGCAAAGGATTTAAATTCAAATCCATCAGCAAGAGAAATGGATATGCTATTGTCAACCGGAGAATGTGTTTCAATTGCTCTTTTGACAATGGCGATTCAAGCTCAAGGGTATAAAGCTGTAAGTTTTAATGCTACACAAATTGGAATTTTGACTGAAAATGTTCACTCAAAAGCGCGAATTATTGATATTAAAACCGATAAATTGAGAAAAAACCTTGATGAAGGGAATATCATTGTTGTTGCAGGATTCCAAGGGGTAACAGAAGACGGAGAAATTACAACTCTAGGCAGAGGAGGTTCTGATACTTCTGCTGTTGCTTTGGCTGCGGCTTTGAATGCAGAAAGATGTGATATTTATACTGATGTTGAGGGTGTTTATACAACAGACCCAAGAGTTGTCCCTAATGCATCAAGACTTGAACAAATTTCTTATGAAGAAATGCTTGAACTTGCTCATGCGGGGGCAAATGTTCTTCACCCACGTAGTGTTGAAACTGCAAAACAATATGCAGTACCTTTGAGGGTTCGTAGCAGTTTTAAATTAGATAATATGGGTACATTGATTTTAGGAGTTGAAAAAATGGAAATAAATAAACCTGTGGCGGGAGTTGCTGCTGATTTATCACAAGTTAGAGTTGTTGTTTGTGATATTCCGGATACTCCGGGGGAAGCTGCAACATTATTTGGAAGCTTGGCAAAAGAAAATGTTTCAGTTGATATGATTATTCAATCTTATGCAAGAAAAACTTCTAACACTAATGATATTGCTTTTACAATCAATAGTGATGATTTGCCAAAAGCGATGGAAGTATTAGAAAAAGTTAAAGCAAAATTGAATGCGGCAGATATTAAAATTGATGATAATATTGCGAAAGTTTCAATTATTGGTGCCGGCATGATTGATAGACCAGGGATTGCGTCAACAATGTTCCAAACGTTAGCTGATAACGGTATTAATATCAGAATGATTTCAACTAGTGAAATAAAAATTAGTTGCTTGATAAACAAAGATGATGCACAAAAAGCTGTTAAAGCATTACATAGTATTTTTAATTTAGAAAGTGATGAAATTGCAGAGGTTAAAGGCACATTACCAGATGTGTAAATAATATTTTAGTGTAACAAAATTGTAATAAAAATGGCTAAAATTTATAATTTAGCCATTTTTTATAGCAAAAAATTTTATCTTGTGTATTAATATAATGTGTTAAAAAATACGGTCTTTTTATTGTGAGTTTAATTACAGAAAAAATTACGAATATACCTGTTTCTGTTCCTGTTGTTCCTGTAAAAGTTACAACAGATAATATAGATCGAACTGTAACAAAAAAAACTAAAAAAAATAATAAACCGTTGTTGCCACTATCTTTGATTGCAGGTGGTGGACTTTTAATTTATTATGGAGTAAAAAGACCAAGCCAAGTTAAATTGTACAAAGCGATAGTTAAAGACAGGTGCTATCAAATTGAAAAAAATGTTCAAGATTTTTCAAAATTTGCTTCTGATGTGATTGATGCTTCTTTTGACAAATCATCTCAATATATTCTTGATTACAGAAAAGCAAGAAATTTTGAATTAGGAAAACATGTTGATTCTATTAAATTTTTGCCAGATGTAAAATCTGTATTGAAATTTTCTGATGCATCTTTCAGCGATATAAGAAAAGTTTATGACGATTCTCTAAAAGCAGGTGCTACTCCGTTTGATTCATTCCATGTTATTTTAAGGAAATCCGTTTTAGGTGTTAAAGATATTTTAAATACAAAGCGCTCGGAAAAGAATGTTTTATGTGGAGATTTAACTATTATTCCTCCATTTAAAGATGGAAAACATTCTGATTTAGTTGAAGAATCTTGTAATGCGTTATCAGGCTTGGCTGGTTCTGCATATTCTGAAATGAAGAGAATTCAAACTAAAAAACTCCATAGTATTGTAAATTCTCAGTATGCAGAGATGGCAAAGGTTATACTTGATTGTCGAAAAGAGGTTTTTGGTGCTAAGTCTGCATTGATGAATGAATCTTTTGAAAAAGTTAAACGACTTTTGAAGTTGCCTGATGATTTTGGACCTGTTTATGCAAATAATTTTAACTTAGATAAATTTTCAAAGTTAATCAAAGAAGAATTAAAACCACAAGTACTGCCGGAATTTTTAGATGAACCGTTCCAAGGAAATATCTATTGGCAAACCGTAAAAACGAAGAATTTTTCTGAATTAGAACCCAATGATATCAAAAATATACTCAATGCGGCATCTCCATATAATACAGTTAAAGATATTGGGTTTATGATAGATAGGGTAAGATTATCAAAAGAGTTTGATAAATCTCTTGGCAAAAATAACGAAAAGCTTTACGATAATGCAATTGCGAAACTTGAATATTTATCAGTAAAATTAAAAGATTTTGGTCACAAAACTCTTCTTCAAAAATGTTCAGCAGATTATGATGGGGTTTCTGTTCCGGTTCGAAATAGTATGGTTTCTTATATCGGTTCACTTTCAAAAAAATTAGGCTTTAGTTCCATCTTTGAAATGGACAAATATTTTTCAAAAACTTATCCTGAATATAATAATTATTCAATAAAAAAATATATGGAAATTTTTAAAGATAATCCAGAGTTTTATTTTGTTTAAAATCTTAAATTATAAATATTTATTTTAAAGTTTTTATGTTATAATCTCTATATTATTTAGTAAGTGTTTATTATGTTTTTTAAAGGAGAAAAATTATGGCAGAAAAACGTGTATGGCTCTTTAAAGATGGAAATGCATCTATGCGCAATTTGTTAGGTGGTAAGGGTGCAAATTTAGCCGAAATGACAAATCTTGGGCTTCCTGTTCCTCCAGGGCTTACTATTACAACAGAAACTTGTATGGATTATATCAACCATGGAAATAAAATGCCTCAAGGACTTATGGACGAAGTAAAAGCGGCATTAAAAGATGTTGAAACTCAAGCAGGTAAAAAATTTGGAGATGCAGAAAACCCGCTTCTTGTTTCTGTTCGTTCAGGTGCAAGACTTTCAATGCCTGGTATGATGGAAACTATTCTTAACCTTGGTTTGAATGATAAAACTGTTGAAGCAATGATTAAATTGACTAACAACCCTCGTTTCTGCTATGACAGTTATCGTAGATTTTTAACGATGTTTGGTTCTGTTGCTTGGGAAATTGATAGACAAAAATTTGAAGATTACTTGGATAAAATTAAAGAAGAAAAAGGTTACAAATCTGATACAGAATTATCTGCAGAAGACTGGAAATCTTTAATTGAACCATATAAAGCTTTAATTAAAAAAGAGACCGGTAAAGAATTTCCACAAGATCCATATATTCAGTTGGAAGAAGCAATTGAAGCTGTATTCCGTTCTTGGAATATTCCTCGTGCGGTTGCATATAGAGAACACTACAAAATTGACCACAATTATGGTACAGCAGTAAATGTTCAAACAATGGTATTTGGTAATATGGGTGATGATTGCGCAACTGGTGTATCTTTCACTAGAAATCCTTCAACTGGTGAAAATAAATTCTATGGTGAATATTTGACTAATGCGCAAGGAGAAGATGTTGTTGCTGGTATCAGAACACCAAAACCGATTGCCGAATTAGAACATGAAATGCCTGAGCTTTATAAACAATATGTTGATATCGCAAAGAAACTTGAAAAAGGTTATAAAGATGTTCAGGATATGGAATTTACTATTGAGAGAGGTAAATTGTGGATTTTGCAAACTCGTAACGGTAAAAGAACAGCAAAGGCTTCTGTAAGAATTGCAGTTGAAATGTGTGAAGAGGGTATTATTGATAAGGAAAGAGCGGTTGAACTAGTTGATGCAAATCAATTGTATCAAGTTTTATTACCGGATTTCGATCCTAAAGCTAAGAAAGAAGCTCATAAAATTGCACAAGGTCTTGCGGCATCTCCTGGAGCTGCTGTTGGAAAAATTGTTTTTGATACAGAAGAAGCTGCAGAACGAGGCAAAAATGGTGAAAAAATTATCTTAGTGAGAATTGAAACTTGTCCTGATGATATTCACGGTATGATTGAATCTCAAGGTGTTCTTACATTGAGAGGCGGAATGACATCTCACGCAGCTGTTGTTGCCAAAGGTATGGGGAAACCTTGTGTTGCTGGTTGTGAAGACTTGTCTATCGACCTTAAAAATGAAACTTTAACCGCAGGAGATGGCACAGTTTATCATAAAAATGATATCATTTCTCTTGATGGTGGTACCGGTGAAGTTATGGACGGAGCAATTCATTTAGTTCCTCCAACTATGGATGAAAATTTCAACAAGTTGTTCACTTGGGTTGATAGTATTAAACTTTTGGGTGTTAGAGCTAATGCAGATACTCCGGCTGATGTTGCGAAAGCTCTTGAACTTGGTGCAGAGGGTGTTGGTCTTTGTAGAACTGAACACATGTTTATGGATCCGGAAAGACTTCCTTGGGTTCAAAAGATGATTATTGCAGGTACTTCGGAAGCTAGAAAAGAAGCATTATCAAAACTTCTTCCAATGCAGTATTCAGATTTCTATGCAATGTTTAAAGCTTTGGGCGAAAAATCAATGACAATCAGACTTCTTGACCCACCTTTACATGAATTCTTGCCTGATAAAGAAGAATTGATTGCTAAAGTTGCAACTAAAAAAGCTAAAGGTGAAGATTATGCAGAAGACGAAAAACTTTTAAATATCGTAGAAGCAATGTCTGAATCTAATCCAATGATGGGCTTGAGGGGTTGCCGTTTAGGTCTGACATATCCTGAAATTAACGAAATGCAAGTGCGAGCAATTTTCAGTGCTGCTTGTGATTTGAAAAAAGAAGGTCTAGATGTAAAACCTGAGGTAATGATTCCTCTTGTTGGTCATGTTAATGAACTTAAAACGGTTAAAGGCGTTTTAGAACGTGTCGCCAATGAGGTTATGGACGAAAAAGGTGTAAGAGTTGACTATATGTTTGGAACAATGATTGAAATTCCTCGTGCCGCTTTGACAGCTGACCAAATTGCAGAATATGCAGAATTCTTCTCATTTGGTACAAATGATTTGACTCAAATGACTTTTGGTTATTCAAGAGATGATGCAGAGGGTAAATTCTTGCAAAACTATGTTGAACAAAAAATTCTACCTGCTAACCCATTTCAAACTCTTGACCAAGAAGGTGTTGGTCAGTTGATGAAAATTGCCCTTGATAAGGCTTTGAAAGTTCGTCCACATTTGAAACGTGGTATTTGTGGTGAACACGGTGGAGATCCGGCATCAGTTAAATTCTGTCATAGAATCGGTTTGAATTATGTTTCCTGCTCTCCATTTAGAGTTCCCCAAGCAAGACTTGCTGCAGCACAAGCAGTAATTGAGTTTAAACAAGCAAAAGACATTTCATTACCACTTGGATGTAAGTAGGTTGATGTGAATATTTGAGAAAAAATTAAAGGTGGCAAGATTTTTCTTGTCACCTTTGGTTTAATTATTTTATCTAGTGTAGAGGTTTTGACTTATATAAAATAAAGGATTAAAAATATTTTTGATTTACCCCTTTACAAAAAAAATTCCTCATGTATAATAGAATTTGTGGAGCGAAAGCAAAACACCAAAGGCGAAAGCCAATGGGGGATTAGCTCAGCTGGTAGAGCACCTGCTTTGCACGCAGGGGGTCAGGAGTTCGAATCTCCTATCCTCCACCATTTTGAAAAAACATACACTTGAACATTGGTTTGAGTGTATTTTTTATTGTTATTGTTAGGTTTGAGCCATCCCATAAAAAGTGTGAGGTTATCAATTTTAATAGGGTACGTTTTTGAAGCACATCACCAGCCAAATAAGCACTGTGTGCGTTTTTGCAAAGTGTGAGGAGTGCTGAAGCCTTTTGCATAATTTCATCATTTTCTTGGCTAATGAAATCAAATTGCATTCTTGCTTCATCAAGTTCAATTTGCCATTCATTCTTCTTTTCAAAGTAAAATTCTTCTGAAATTGTTTCATCAATCTTATCAATATAAAGTTTGTTCAATCTTTTCTTCAGAACACTGATTTTTTTCTGAATTGCATCAAGTGTTTCTTGTTCATATTCCTGTTTGCCCTGAAGCATGTCTTTCAGCTTTTCAAGAATGGCTTCAGCAAATTCAGGTGGGCAAGTAAGGTTCTTGAACAAATCTTCAACCATTTTGTCCACATATTCTTCTTTTAGCAGTTTAAGCCCCTTGTCTTTGTCATCAGTGCTTCTGTAATAGATGTATTTGCCTTTTTTAATATCACCTACAAGCATGTAGTTGTTTGGCGATTTTATAAGCCCTGAATACAAGAAGTCATGCTTTGTAACGTGTGGTGCTGTTCTATCTTTAATAATTTTTTGCACCGAATAATAAAGTTCTTTTGTTATTATCGGTGTGTGCTGGGCTTCAAAATATCTTTTACCCTTATACTCAAATTCACCCATATAAAAAGGATTATGCAATATTTTTTCAATGGTTTTCTTTGTGCAGTTGCGTTTGCCTATTGTAAACCCATCAGCTGCAAGTTTTTTAGCAAGGCTGTTGAATGTAAAGCAACCAGTTGAATACAGTTCAAAGGCTTTGATTACAAAAGGGGCTTTTTCTTTATCAACAACAATTTTGCTTTTTTTCTTGCTGGTTCTTTGGTTCAAATATCCTGTTGGGGCTTTGCCCGGAAAGAAACCTTCTTCAGCAGCTTCAACCATGCCTTTTGTAACTTCGTTTGACAAATTGCGTGGATATAAAGAAGAAACAGCCGAAAACATCATAAAAATAAAGATTTCATGAGGTGTTGAATATTTGTTCAGCACCATATTATCTTTCACCAAATGCACACTGCAATCAGTTTTGGTGAAAATATTCTTAATTGTCGCAGCGTCATCTTCATTTCTTAGTAACCTGTCATTCTTTTCACATAAAAGATGACAGGCTTTTTTTTGCCTTTTTATTGTTCTTAGCATTCTTTCAAATTCTTTTCTACCAGCTTCTTTGGCAGTGATGCTTTCAGCAAAAATTTCTGCAACTTCAAAACCTTTTCTTTTTGCATAATCTTGCAAATACTTCACTTGGGCTGGGATTGAAAAGCCTGTTTCTTCTTGTTCTTTGCTCGAAACCCTGACATAGATGAATGCTTGTTCTTTTTGTTTCATTATTTAGCCTTTATGTATTCATTTGTTTTTGTATCTTGAAACACTGCTTGCAAATTAGGTTCTGAACCTTTTGGAATTAGCACTTTAAACTGCATTGCATCTTTTGGTAATATTATTTCAGATTTAAGTTGTTCAAAGTTTTGTGTGAAGGTTGCTGCTTCTGCAAGTGCTGCTTTTTGTTCGTTCAAGGTCGTTGAATTTTTAGAAGTTTGAACAAGGTTGCCAATGCCCAAAGTAACCATGCCCATATAGCCATATTTGTTATTTTTCTTTATTCTTTGCATAGCTTCAGCAACAAGAATTTGATTTGCGTTATTAACAACATTTTCTGAAGATATATTTGAAATTTTTATTGCGTTGTTACCGATATTATTAAACTTTATGCTATAAGCATCAAATTTTTCTTTCAGCATTGTTGCTGATAGTTCAATTTTGTTTGTTTCTTGCGTAACAGCTGCATAAGTTGGTTGAATAAGCATGCCTGTTGCTAATAGTAAAAATAAAAATTTTTTCATTTTGCACCTTCCTTTTTTATTCTTCAGCTAAGAAAACTTTCACAATTTCTTCATTATCAAGCATGCTCTTTACTACTGAAATTGCACTTGCATCACCCTGAAGGGCTTTGAAGAATAATACAAATGTTTTTCTTGTAGGTTTTGAAGTTAGAATTGTTCTAACAACTTCTTTTTCGTTTTCAGAGCCATCAAGCAGCAAAACAACTTGCTGGCAAAGTTCATTGTATTTGTCGGCAGCTTGCAAATGCCTTAATGTAACCCCAAAATGCTTTTCTATTTTGGGTATTTCTTCAAGTTTTAATTGGCTGTTATTTTTTATTCTTGTATTTACAGTAGAACGTGTAATGCCTAAAGCATTTCCAATTTGTTCTTGTGTTATTTTTGCCTTTGTTAAGTTTTGTAAAGTCGCTTGTAATTCAGCTAAGTTCATATTTCCACCTTCTTTTCACAAAAGTTCTAAAATTTGTAAGAAAAATGTTTGACATTTGTTAGATTTTTGTATATAGTAATAATACAAACTTCAATAAAGTCTTATTAGTTTATATATAGTTTGATACAGTATAACACAAGAGGAAGGAAAATGAAACAAATTATGAAGAAGGGTAAATTGAACACAGCACAGATGCTGAAAGAATTGCCCATTGGTATTGACCAATTAAGGGTTTATTTGAATGATGGCAGATTGCCTTCAAAAAAAGTACGCAACAAGTTTGAAGTTGATAGAACTGACTTTGAAAACTTCAAAACAGAATATGGTTTTTCTGTATAGGAGATTGAGCAATGGAAGAAAAAGAAATTGAAGTAAATATTCTTGAATGGAGTTCAACTCGGACAACTTTATCCATTTATGAATTCAATTTTTCAAAAGTTTTTAAAAACAGAATTGATGCAGAAAATTGGGCTAATTCAGTTTTCAAAAAGGTAAAATTCAAAACAGAAGAATTTTCATAAAAAAAAGACTGCTGAAAATCAGCAGCCACAAAATTAAAATTTCAATCAAATTATAGCACACAAATACAGCCTTTTTATAGGGCTTAATTTTGCTACGCAAAAGAAGGAAAAACTTATGGCTAAGTATCAAAAAAAGAGAAAAGAACCAAACTTCATTTTCAAATTTGAAGATGGTGAACCTACAAAAGAAGAATGTGTTGCAGATATGGCGAAAGTTCTTTTTCTTCTTTGGGAAGCACAAAAAAGAGGATTAAAAAATGCTTAGAAAAAGACACTTGCAGCTTGTTGTTTCAAACAAGCAAACACCTTTTCAAAAATTTTGGCAATGGCTTAATGCACCACAAGTTTTGGAACTTCCAGCATTGCCATTCATAGCAACAGAATTTGAAAAGAAAATGGCAATTCAACAATATTTGACACTGAAGTTTGCTGACTATCAAGCAACTACTGGTGAAGTCGGACTGTTTCCACTTTGTGAAGCGATAAATGAAGTTGAAAAGCTGGAAAAACAAGGCAAAATCAATGCCTATTACAAACACATCAAAAGAAAAATTTCAAGATAAGGAGAAATGACGGTGGCAAAAATTACAAAAATTAAAATCAAAAATCTTTTTGGAATATCAGAATTTGAAGCTGATTCAAAAAGTATTGAGTTATTAGGTGGCAATGGTACAGGCAAAACTTCAGTGCTTGATGCTATTAGATACGCATTAACAAACAGAAGTTCAAGGGCTTGTATTGTGAAGCAAGGTGCAACAGAGGGTGGCAGATTTTATGGAATGATGGACAAACAAAGTGAAACCCTTGAAGGTCGTTTTTCCACTTTAAATGATGCCTATACTTTGATGATTAGAAGCATTTCTGATGGTGCTTTGCCTGTTATTAAGCAAGAAGTTATTGAAGTAACAAAATTGGTTGAAAAAACAACAGAAAACATTGCTGCTTTCAAAGAATGGGCTGCTGTAAATCAAACAACACTTTATGGCTTGCAAAATGCAAGTATTGCGATTGCTGGGGCTGTTGTTGGTAGCACTGCACTTGCAAAAATTATTCCACAAGTACAAACAGCTTATGCTGCTGCAACTGCAACGATTGAAGCAGAAGCTGCTGCACAAACTGCATTAAGTTATGCACAAAAAGTTGCTGCTGCTGAAGAAGTCGGACTTTATCAAGCAACACTGGCTTATAATGCAGCCTTAGCAACAGAAAACGCACAACTTATTTCAGCTGCAAAGGCAAATTTGCAAGAAGCACAAGCAACACAAGCTGCTGCCGTTGCAAAAGTTGAAGCTGCAACTGCTACTGCTGCAAATACAAAAGCAAGTTCTGCACAATTATTGATGACCGGGAACTTATCAAGAGCAATTAAAGTGGCTACTGTTGAAGTGAAGGCTTTCACTGCTGCCTTGCTTTCAAACCCCTTAACTTGGGTAACTGTTGCAGTTGGTGCTGGTGCTGCTGCTTGGTGGAAATATCAGCAAGCTGTTCACGAAACAGAAAATGCCATCAAAGACTTGAATGCAGCACAAGACCAAAATGTTGATTCAACAACTGATGCAATTAGAACAATTAAAGAGCTTCAGGGTGTTAAAAAATTGGATTATGACCAAACCAAAAGGCTTGATGAAGCTATCCAATACTTAACTGATAAATACCCTAACTACATCAACAAATTGAAGCAAGAATTGGCACTAAAGGGGCAGATTTCACAAGCAACTGCTGAACAGATTGCAAATGAATTAACCCTTGCAAAAGTTAAGCAATTAACAGAGAAAAAGCAGAAAATTGACAAAAAAGTTGAAGATTCTGTGAAAGGTTATAAGCAATCGCAAGTTATAAAAGCAGCACGTTTTGGCACTCCAATTTCCACTGAAGATACAGGCAGACTTGGTGCAAGTAAATCTTTGCAACGAGATCAGGACATGGTGAACAAGGAATTGGAAAAAGTAAAAAAAGAACGTCAGGCAATCGTGAATGAACTGACCAATTTGAATGTTCAGGCTTCTTCTTATTCTCCTTCAACTTCAACTGCAAGCACCGATAAAAAGAAGAAAAAGAAAACTGACAAACAGCTTGCAGCAGAAGCAAAGGCAGCAGCGAAAGAAGCACTTGAATACAAACTTGCTTTGCTTGATGTTGAAAGATACCAAACTGAAAGAACTGATGCTGAAATCTACAAATATGAACTTAAAAAAGCAGATTTGAAAATTGCAGCAGCGAAAAAAGGAACTTCAGAATATGCACAAGCATTGGCTGAAAAATTGCAACTTGAAAGAGATTATGAAAAATCTTTGAAAGATTTGCAAAGTTCAAAAGTTGTTGATGATTTGACCTACAACAAACAGGAAATTGACAACAAACTTGCGATAATTCAGCTTGAATATGATGCACATAAAATTTCAAAAACACAAATGCTTCAAACTGAAATTCAGTTTATCAATCAGAAGAAACAGCTTGAAATGGCTGCACTTGAAGAACAGCTAAAACTTGTAAAAGGCAATGCTGCTGAAGAAGTAAAAATAAAACGTGCAAGCCAAAAAACAATGGAAGATTACAACCTTGAAGCTAACAGAAAAGCCCTTGAATTATGGGAACATCAGCATGAAGCCTTCAAAAATGTAACTTCTGACATATCAAGTGGCTGGGGTTCAACAATTTCTGATTTGTTGAATGGCAATTTGACATTTGAAGGTGCTTTGAATGAATTAGTTAGCACTGTTCTTGATTCTTTTGGCAATATGTGTGGCACTATGGTTCAAAACTGGGTTGCTGACCATTTGACAATGGAAACTGTAACAAAACTTTTTGGAATTCAAAAAGTTGCAACTGACCAAATGATAAATGCAAGCAATGCTGGTGTGATTGCAAGTAACACAGCCGTAACAGCAAGCAATATTACAACAGCAACTTCTGAAGGCACTTTGTCAGCGACAGGGGCAGTTCTTGCAACTACCAACACAGCCGTTGCAGTTTCTGCTGGGGCAGCAGCGACAACACAAGCAGCTGCTGCTGGCACTATGGTTGCAGCTTCAGGCACAATGTCTGCTGGGGCTTCTGCATTGCTTGCACCTACAATGAAATTGTCAGCTGCTATGGCTGCATTGGCATTGAGTTCAGGGGCTTCTGCTGCAAATATGTCATTGATTGCACTTTCAACTGGCTTATTTACTTTAGAAGCAACGGTTGCAAGCCTTACAACATTGATGCTGAATGTTTCACTGGGTGTTCTTAGTGCAACATCTCAACTTGCTGCAAAAGGTATGGCAAATTTGGCAGTAGCAAACGCAGCAAACAGTGCTGCAATGATACCTTTTGTTGGTTGGATGATGGCACCGGGTGCAGCTATGGCAACAGGGTTGAGCATTGCAGCTGGTTCTGCAATGGTTCAGTTTCGTGAAAAAGGTGGTGAAGTTAAAAAAGGTCAGCCTTATATTGTTGGGGAAAAAAGACCTGAATTATTCATTCCTGACCGAAACGGAAGAATAGAACCAAACTTGAATTCATTGGCTGGTGGTGGTGATGGTGGTGCTTCAAGCACTGTTTACAACACACCAGTAACAATTTCAGTACAAGCAAATGATGCTGCAAGTTTTGCAAGCAAGATTGATGAATTGACTGACAGAATTCATTCAAACTTAGAAAAGAAAATTAAACGCAGACAACTTGCACCATTAGGGGGTAAAGCATAATGAGCAACTTTATTTTGCCTACTTTTCAGGGGTGGTCTTATGAAAAGACCATTACCCCTGTGTGGGATACTCAAACATATACAAGCAAAAGTGGGAGAGAAACTCGAATTCAGAACTGGAAATTTCCACGTTACAAAATTGCTGTTACATACAACTTTATGACTGACAACAATGTTGAAAGTGTTTCACTCGATAAAGGCGATATTGAAAGAATGCAAGGTTTCTTCAATGCTGTTGGTGGTTCTTTTGATGATTTCTTGTATTTAGATGACACAGAAAACTTTGTTGAAAATCAAGCCTTTGGTGTTGGTGATGGACAAACAACAATCTTTCAGTTGGTTAGAAATCACCCTTACTGGGCTGAACCTGTCAATGGAATTCACGAAAAACCCAAAATTTTTGTTGATGGTGTTGAAGCTGAATGTGAAGTTGATGCTTATGGTGTTGTAACCTTTGCAGAACCACCAGCAGCAGACAGTGTGCTTAGTTGGACTGGCAGATATTATTTCAGGGTTAGATTTGAAGATGACCAGCTTGACTTGGGCAGAACTTGGGTTTCTTTGTGGGAAAATATCGAACTTAAAATGATAACGGTGAAATAAATGAAACAATGCAGTGAAGAATTGAAACAATTTTTGGCAACGATTGAAGCCGAAAAATTAAGAATTGCTGACCTTTACACTTTCAACCTTACGAATGGCACAGTGTTGAGGTTCACAAGTGCTGATTTTGATGTCAAGTACAATGGTGCTACTTACAGCAAGAAAAATGCTTGTATTTCAAGAAGTTCAATGACGTGGGAAACTGGGCTTTCAGTTGATGATGTAACAATAGAATTCAACCCATCAGAAAAAGATGTGCTGGGCGATATTACACTTGTGCAAGCCTTCAGAAATGGAAGTTTTGACGGTGCAAAAGTTCAGATTGATTTGGCATTTTACACTGATGGCTGGAATAGTGAACCAAAAGTGCTTGAAAAATTGTTTGCTGGTACATTAGACGTTGAAGAAGTTGGCGGCTCTTATGTAAAATGTTCAGCCAAAAGCTATACAGAACTATTGAACAGTTCTTTTCCTACTCATGTTTATCAGGCATCTTGCTGTTATTCACTTTATGGGGCTGGTTGTAATGTGGACAGAAAAAACTTTTCACAGGCTGGCTATGTGCTACAAAACAGCACTAAAAAAATAATAAATTGCAGTTTTTCAAAGCCTGTTGGCTATTTTCAGAATGGTGTTGTTACTTTTCTGACTGGCAAAAATGCAAATGTGAAAAGGTCGGTAAAAATTCACGAAAAATCTTATTTGCAGCTTTCAACACCTTTACAATATGAACCAGCCATTGGTGATAAGTTTGAAGTTGCTGCTGGCTGCAATAAAACCATTGCAACGTGTCAGAACAAGTTCAACAACAAAGCAAATTTTTCAGGCACTCCATTTGTGCCACAAGCAGAAAGTACAGCAAAATTTTAAGGTGGAGATATGAATGCAGATTTGTTGCGAATAAGTCAGCTTGAACCATATTCAGCTGACTACATTGCCACGCACGAAAACGAACTAAGGCAAAAAATTGTTGAAATTACAAAAAAATACATTGGTGCTAAGTATCACATTAACGGAATGCTACCTTACAAAGCAACCGATTGCCACACCATTCTTATAATGGTTTATGCAGAAGCAAGATTGATTAAACTTTTTCAGCCTGAATTTTACAGACCTGATTTTTCTTTTCACACTTGCAAAGAAACTTATTTGAACGGCATCAAAAAATATGCCAAAGAAACAACAATCAAAAAGCCCGGTGATGTAATTCTTTACAGATATGCAAATCTAATTGACCATGCTGGCATTGTGATTGATACAGAAGGCACAATGATTGATAACTGCATCACAAGGGGCTGCACTTATCAAAACTACAATCAGGACATTAACAAAAGCAGAGAAGTCTGCACATACAGTTTTTGGAGAAATTAAAAAATGGGTTTTATTACAGGAAGCAGCAAAAGTTCACTTGCAAAAGAAGAAAGCAGAATTAGTTCTTTGCAATATGAACAATCAACCTATGGCACAACAAAGCAAGTTGTTTACGGCACAAACAGAATTTGTGGCAACTTGATTGACAACACTGACTTCACAGCCATTGAACATAAAAACAAGGTTAAAATGGGTAAAGGTGGACAAAGCAACAGTTCTGTCAGCTACACTTACAAATCAAGGGCTGTTATTGGGCTTTGCTATGGGCAGATTGCTGACATCAAAAAAGTTTTGTATGATGATGGTGTTTACAATCTAAACCAATTAAACCTGACATTTTTCAATGGTGCTTCAAATCAAGGTGAATGGGGTGAAATGCGTTCTTATCACCCTGACCACGCACTTAATTATAGAAATCTTGCTTATGTTGCTGGTTATATTGATTTGACAACTTCGGCTGGTGTTCCACAATACAACTTTGAAATTGCTGGCAAGTGCATTGCAAACGGCTTAGATGCAAACCCTAAAGATGTAATGCTGGATATTCTGACAAATTCAATATATGGTGCTGGCTTTGCTTCTCAATATATTGATTTTCAATCATTCAATGATTTTGGCAATTATTGTATTGCAAATAATCTGTTTTTAAGCCCTGTGTATGATGCACAGGAAGAAGCACAAAGCATTCTTACAGATTTGGCAGACATTTGTAATTCCACTTTTATTTGGTCGCAAGAAAAATTGAAAATTGTTCCAGCTGCTGATGAAAAAGTTGTGGGCAACAATGTAACTTGGACACCTGACTTACAGCCAATTTATGACTTAACAGAAGATGATTTTCTTGATGATGATGAACCTGTTATTTGTACAAGAAGCGAACAAGCAGACATTTGCAATTCAGTGAAAATTGAGTTCAAAAACAGAGATAATGACTACAATGTTGAAGTTGTGGAAGCACAAGACCTTGCAAATATTGAACTTTACGGCTTGCGTGCTTCTGATACTCAAAAAGCCCATCAAATTTGCGTTCCAGCCATTGCACAGAGAACTGCACAGCTGGCACTTGATAGGGGCATTGCAGTAAGAAACAAATACAAATTCAGCTTGCCTTTAAGATACATTTTACTTGATGCAATGGACATTGTAACCTTAACAGAAAGCAAACTTGGGCTTGTTCGTGAACCTGTAAGAATTCTTAAAATTGAAGAAGAAGAAAACAAACTTCAGGTGGAAGCAGAAGAAATGGTGATTGGTTCAGCTTCACCAGCAGAAATTGAAACACAAAGGGCTGTGTCAATGTCTATCAATGCAAATCAGCAAGTAGGCAATGTAAACCCTGTTTTGATTTTTGAACCACCTTTTGAACTTACACAAGACACACTTGAAGTTTGGGTTGGTGTTTCTTCTTCAGTCAATTTGTTTGGTGGTTGTGAAGTTTGGGTTTCTGATGATGATACAACCTACAAACTAATGGGCAGAATTGATGCACAAATTAGGCAAGGTGTTCTTGAAAATCACTTATTTGCGAATGATGAAAATATTGATATGACACACAACTTGCTTGTGAATATGAACATGAGCAATTCTGAACTGCTTGCTGGTACAAAAGAAGATGCTGACAGGCTGAACACACTTTGTTATTGTGATGGTGAATTATTAGCCTACAAAGATGCGAACCTTGAAGATATTGGAATTTATAAGCTGTCTTATTTGAACAGGGGTGCTTATGGTTCTGAAATCAAAACGCACTATGCTGGCACACAATTTGCAAGAATTGATGAAGATGTTTTTCTTAGAATTCCATTCAACAAAGATGACATTGGCAAAAAACTTGCAATAAAATTCCCAACATTCAACAGTTTTGGTGCTGGACTTCAAACTTTGGGCGATTTGCAGCCTTACTATTACACAATACAAGGCACAGCATTGAAGCAAGCACCTGAAAATGTTCAAGGGCTTACAAGCTACTACAATGACGGCTTGAACAATATCACTTGGCAGCCTGTTGATGATACAAGAAATGTTGTTTACGAAATACGCAAAGGCAGTTCTTGGGGCAAAGGTCAATGCTTAGGCAGAATTGCTGGCAACACGTTCACTGCAAAAGGAAATGGCACATATTTTATCAAAGCATTTGTGCCTGATTACAATATCTATTCAGTAGAAGCTGCTTCACTCGAAATTGACGGTGCAAGACTGGTTCAGAATGTGATTGAAACAATCAATGAACAAGAATTGCATTATCCCGGACCGAAAAGCAACGGTGTTTTTGTGAACAATTACAATGTTTTGAGTTTATCAGGCAAAGGCAAAATTTCTGACATTCCAAAAGTATCAGAAATTAGTTCACTGTTGTATTATGGGGGCTTGCATCAAACTGGCACTTATGAATGTGAACAAGTCATTGACATTGGTGCAGCTGCAAAATGTTATATTTATGTTGATTTCAATTTCTTTGGTGAAAACCCATTTGCCACTATTAGCAAAATTCCAAAAATTTCAGAAGTTGAAAAATTTATTGAAGATTTTGGGGGCTTTTTGACTGGTTCAGTCATTCAAATTGCCATTGCTGGTGATGATGGAGTATTCAAACAGTGGCAAGACTTCATTGCTGGACAATACTACGGCAGAATGTTCAAATTCAGGGCTGTTTTGAAATCAGATTCTGAAAATGTCATTGCCAAATTAAGTGAGTTCACAATCAATGTTGATGTGCCTGACATTCTCGAAACAGGCAATGCAATCACAGTGCCTTCAGATGGTTTGCATATTAACTTTGAAAAGAATTTCCACGCAAAGCCTAATTTGCAAGTAACGATTTTGAACAAAACACAAGGTGATGATGAATTTATCACAAATCTTGACACTACTGGCTTTGATATTTGTTTGAAAAACGGAGATGAGCCAATAACAAAAACAATCAACTATATAGCACAAGGTTATTAAGAAAGGAGATAATAAAAAATGCAAGAATCAATGAACATTCTTGACGGTTCAGGTTCAGAATTGCTTGAACAGTTGAATGGTGCTTTCAAAACCCTTGCTTCTTCAAATTCAGGTGGAACAGAACCTGAAGAAACCTATGGGGGGCAATTTTGGTTAGATACAAGCCAAACAAACAAAATTCTGAAACAAAGAACTGCTGACAATACTGCATGGGCAACACTGGGTGAAATTGATGAAGATGGACTTTTTCATCCAGCAAACACACTTGCTTCAGATGATGAAACTGTAACGAAAAAAGGCAACGTGTTCAATGGTGCAAATAAGTTGGTATTACTGGATAGCACAGGCAAATTGCCAATGCTTAATGGTAGCTTATTGACGAATTTGACAATTCCAACTTCAGCAGCAAAATCACACTACATTGAAGCTGGTTCTGACCATTCAAAAGTAAAAATTTTGGCTGGCACTTCTCTTGAAGTAAATACTTCAGAAGGCACAAGGCTTTTCAGTGCAATTTCAGACACAGAAATCAGTTTGCCACAAAAACTTGATGCTGGCACACCATTGCCCGGAAAAGATTATTCTTTGTTTTTAGTGCCTGACGGTTCAGGAAGCCTTGATTTCAAATTTTCTTTGAACTCAACAGCCCCTGAAGGTTATTCAATGGCTGATGTTCTTAGAATTGGTGGACTTCACACAATGCCTGTGTCAATTACAGCAGACAATGCACCTTCAGCAGACCATGTGGCAGTTGGCTATAATTCAGGCGAAATAATTCCTGTTACCATTTGGGATGCACTAAACAGACCGAAATGTTCACCAAATGGAATGGGCTATGTTTCACTAATTGATTTATGGGTTGATTTATACAAACAAAGTGGAAAAGACGGTGCAGAAACTTCTGTTTTTGGTGGCACAAGGGTTCATTCAAGATGCTGGGATGACCATGCTGAAGATATGCGACTTTGTGGCAAAAGACTTCTTTGGGATTATGAATTTACAGAAGCAGCAAAAGGTTCACCTGAATGCGTTGCAATTAAAGGTGCAGCACAGCCAAACCCTGACACAACTATTGCTTATGTTATGAGCAACAACAAAATCTGCATAAGCAAATACTTCTTATTTGGAATGGTAGGTGTTTCTTGGGAATGGTTGAACAACACAAGTGCAAATGGTGGTTCAGGCTGGTCAGCTTCCTGTGGTGCTTCCAATGCTAAAGGGCAGCTATATGGTTCAAGTTTTGCCTTGCGTGCTGGTGGTAGTTGGAATGATTCTTCGTATTGCGGCTCTCGTTCTCGTAATGGTGCTAATGGTCGTGGTACGGTCCCTGCGAATAGCGGCGGGCGTGGTGCGTGCGAGCCTTTAAATCCTCGTTTGGTCGTGTCTTGATAAATCGAGGGCAATTTTTTGGGTGGCTGGTCTATTGCCTTGCTTGCTGGTGGTAATTGGAATAATTCTTCGTATTGCGGCTCTCGTTCTCGTAATGGTAATAATGGTCGTGGTACGGTCAATGCGAATAACGACAGGCGTGGTGCGTGCGATATTGGAAAGTTATGTGAGAAACTCCCAAGCTGGACTGGTTTACCTTGTCAATATCTCAAATGAGTGCGGCAAAACACACAACGGAGTAAAGGCTCTTGTTAGTAACGAAAGCGAAAGCAAGGGCTTTTTCTAATACAAAAAAGAAATGAAGAATGGTTAAAAAACTGAAGAATGTATGGGGCAAAATTATTGAAAAAGATAATATTGCATACGCATACAGAAAAGCGAAAAAAGGAAAAAGCAAATACAATGCAGTAAGATATTTTGAAGCACACACAGAAGAATGTTTGAAAGAAGTTCAAAGACTTCTGACCACAAAAGAATTCACGACAGCTGAATATAAAATAAAAATTATAAAAGAACCTAAAGAACGTGAAATTTTTGTTCTTCCATTCTTCCCTGACAGAATTATTCAACACGCAATAATTAACATCTTAGAGCCGTATTTTGTGAAAATGTTTATTCCTGAAAGTTATGCTTGCATAGAAGGCAGAGGAATTCACAAAGGTTCTTTGAAAATTATGGAGTATGTCCGAAAAAATAAATATTGTTTGAAAATGGACATAAGAAAATTTTACCCATCAATCAATCACGATATTTTAATGAAAATAATTGAAAGAAAGATTGGTGATAAAAACCTTTTGTGGCTGCTGAATGACATTGTGCGTTCAATTCCGGGTGAGAAAAATGTGCCGATTGGAAACCTAACTTCACAATGGTTTGGCAATCTTTACATGAATGAATTGGACAAATTTGTGAAGCACACTTTGAAGGTTAAGTGCTATTTGCGTTATTGTGATGATTTTGCTTTGTTTTCCAATGACAAAAAGCAACTGAATGAAGCAAAGTTCAAGATTATAGAATTTCTGACAACAGAATTGAAACTAAGTTTGAGCAAGTGCGATTTGTTCAGAACAACACAAGGTGTTGATTTCTTAGGATATAGGCACTTTAAAGATTACATTCTGATACGAAAAAGCACTGTTAAAAGAGTGAAGAAAAGACTTGAAAGAGTAAAAAGAGCATATTTGAACGGAAGAATGCCACACGACAAATTCCGTTCAATTATTGCTTCAACAGATGGCTGGTTTAAATGGGCTAATTCTCATAATCTTAGCCTTAATTTGCAGCTGGAACAATTAAAGGAGATGGCGAAATATGACAGACGAAACAAAGAAGCCACATAAGTTTTCTGAATTTGCAAAAATCAGAACAAAACTTGAAGGCGAAAGAGTGAAGGACATCACAGAGATTTTCAACAAGGAATTGATTTTCACAAGTTTTTCAATTAGCAGAAGCAAGGTTCAAGGCTGTGAAAAGTACATTACAATTCAATTCAGAGAAACTGAAACAAGCCCTTTAAGAATTGCATTCACGAGTTCACAAGTTCTCATGGATCAGTTTCTTGAATATGAAGAACAGCTTCCATTTGTAGCAACAATTAAAAAAGTCAATAGATATATGACACTTACATAAAAGAAGGAGATTTTCAAAATGTTGAATTTGAACACAAAACAGGATTATTTGAACTTTTTGACGGTTCAACCTGAAGCGACAAAAAAAGAATTGCAGCTGTTACTTAAAACAAGATTTGTTTGGAAAATTACAGGCATTCTTGCAGCAGATGCAGCTGGGGTGATTGATGACACACACAGAGTAACTGGAGAAGAACCTGAAAGACTTCAGCAAGAAGTGGTTGAAGATGAGAATGCAAAAATTTTCAGAATTGGCTTCACAGTTGCAGAAGTAGAGGAGATTTTAAAGAATGCTTAAACTTAGATTTGACGAAACAACAGGCAAAGCACTTTCAGCTTATCCAGCAGAATTTGATGTTCCAGAACCTTATCTTGAAATTACAGAAGAACAAAATGAAAAAATTCAATCCGACACTGAAAACTATTATTTTTTAGTGAATGGGAAAATTAAGGCAAAAGCCAAACTTGAATTTGACCAGCAAGACTATTGGAACAAAAACTTCTTCAACACTTCTTTGGGCTGGATTAGAAGAAAACCAATAATGAAAGACGATACAGAAAAAGATTTTCTGAATGACTGTTTGCCTATTATCAAAATGGGGCTGTCAGAAGCTGGCTTGCCTGAAGGTGCTGTGATTAGATACAACACACCTGATTTCAAACAAGAACTAACACCTGAATACATTGAAACATTGCAAGAAAATTCTGCAATCACCTATGCACAAGGTGTTCAGTTTATCAATGAGTGCATAACTCGATTTTTAGCAGATTTCACAGGGTAAAAGGAGAATTGAACATGAAAAAATTTGCAATTTTATTGGCATTATTATTGTTTTGTGGCGAAAGTGTTTTTGCTGCTGAAAGTGCTACAAACGCACCTGAACAGAAGTTCAATGACAACAGGGCTGTTGTATCTATTCAGAAACAACCAGCGAATGAAAACACACAAAAACAAACAGTAAAAAATAACTGGTTTTGTGTCGTGGTTCAAGTCAATGGAAAGATTGATGATATTGGCAGCACCGTACAAAACAATAAACAGTAACGGCTTTGTAATCTATTTGAGGGTAAAAATATGAAAGAAAAAATATTGAATGTAAAATGGCTTTCTGAACCTAATGTGGGAACAAGGCAAATCAAAGACGGTGATGACAAAATTGTCATCACTGACAAAACTGGGAAAAGAACCACCCTACTGCAAGACAAAATTAACTTTCCTTTTATATCTGAAGTTGCTTGCAGTTTGTTGATTCAAACGACACTGAAAGACATTCAAATTGACATTGAAGAACATTATGTGTACAACGGTTCAGACATTCCAGCTGGGCTTGAATTCTTTGTTGGTTCAAAAGAGGACATCAGATTTTTGAAGGGTGCATTGCCACACGACTATGTACTTGAACACAAAAAACAATTCAAAGATGCCTTTGGTGCTGAACTCTCGACTGCTGAATTTAGAAGGCTGACTTCTTTAATGTTTCGAGAGGTTATAAAAAACACAGGCACTGGAACAATAAAAGCAAACATAATGAGTTGGTGTGTGGATGTTTTTCAAATGACACTTAACAGAAGGGCTTGGAAATAAGCCCTTCTTTCTTGTTGGTAGTAGGAACGTAAGGGGAATTTATTATGAAAATAAAAGAAAAAATTGCAAAAGTCGCTTGCAATATTTGGCAAAAATTTTTCAAACAGAAAAATGATTTAGAAGAAATTGAAAATTTCATTGAACTTCACAAAGGAAACATCAAAGTTTTGATGAATATTTTTCAAGTTATGTTTGACAGAACTGAAGGCAAAGCAAAAATGCTGCAATGTGTTCAGGTCGTATGTTCTGCCATTGGAACTATTAACAAAACAACAGGCACTTTGCTTTTCATTGAAGAAAAATTGCAAAGTATCTATGACGAACTAAAAGCTGAAGGCTGTTTGAAATAAGAGGTGCTGAATGAATTTTGATTTTAATAATTTTATGGAAGCAGCCCCTTATATACTGCTTATTTATCTTTTTTTGAAAGATAAAAAACTATTTGTAACACCAACAGAAATGGCTGACCTTAGAAGAAAAATTCTTGAAGAAGTTTCACAGAATTTTCTTTCATTGCTGGTGTTCAAACAATTTGAAAAAAATATGGATGACAAATTTAATAATGTGGAACAACGGCTTGAAGATGGTTCAAGACGGTTTGACAAAGTGGACACTTCACTGGCACACATTATTGACTTAATGACGGAGAAACACCAATGAACGAACTATTTGAAAAATGCTTAAAACAGGTTTTAAAATGGGAAGGTGGCTATGTCAATGACCCTGATGACAAAGGGGGTGCAACAAACAAAGGCATTACACAAAGCACTTACAACCGATACTTAAAAGCCAAAGGGCAGCAATCAAAACCTGTAAAAAATATTTCTGATGCAGAAGTAAAAGAAATTTATTACAAAAATTATTGGCTTGCAGCTGGTTGCGATAAAATGACACCGAAATTTGCAGCACTGTGTTTTGATACTGCTGTCAATATGGGTGTGGGAGTTGTGAAAGCAACAGGAATGACAAGAAACACTGAATTTCTGAAGGCTGCACAATACACCTACCCGGAAAAATATATTGCAGCGAAAAAAGCAAAATATTATGAGTTTGCGAAATACGGAAATCAGAAAAAATTTCTGAATGGTTGGCTGAATAGGCTGAACGATATGGAAAAATTTATAAAAACTTTGTGATTCTACTTCTTGGATAGTTTGCCCATGCTTCAATGTGTGGGCAATTCCTTTTGAAATTGGAATATTTTCAAGGAATATTTTCTACTTAAAAATTAAAATACTGGCTAAACACTAAGCAGCAAGCCAATTTTGAAGAACTTCAAAAAATATAATATTGTTTTTTTCTTTGCAAACTTCAATAATTTTTTTAGATAAAAGTGTGAGGTTCGTCCCCGAAAGTCCACCATTTAAAATCAAGAGCCGAAAGGCTCTTTTTTAGTGGCTTTCTGCGTTCTAGCATATTTTGTCAAAATTTGCAAAAAATCACAAAATCGCTATAACTCGTTGTCTGCTTGTGTTTTAGAAGTTCGAACCTCTTTAGACGTCTGCTTTTTTCGTTCAAAAACAGCATCCGCCAATATTTTTCCAATATTTTTCGGACAATACTTGTATTTTGCTACTTCGCAAAGAAGTTCAAAAAATTGTTGATATAAAGAAGCACATTCTTCTTTTGAATACTCAACATCATCAAATTTTATAATTAAGCCAACATCTTTTCTGATTTTCATAAAAAATTTTTAATGAGAAATTTTTCTATGTCAAAAATTTATGTTTCAGAAATTAATTTTTTTATCTCGAATAAATTTTTTATAACTTCTAAAATTTCATATTGGCTAAAATTATTCACAAGAATTTTTATTTTGTCTAAAAAGTTCGAGTTTTGACTCTTAATGTCCACCATTTAAAACAACTAGAACAATTAAAATCAGAGCCTAAGGGCTCTTTTTTAGTGGCTTTCAAGGCTTCATTCTTTGAAGAAATTATTGCTGACTTGAATTAGACGAACCCAACTTCTGTAATCTCTTTTTTAATTTTAAATTTTTGTTTTCTCGAAGTTATTTGAGTTATACTAATAGTAGTATGAAGAAGCTTAAAATTGGACGAAATAAAAGTAAAATATTGCTATATTCTGCCATATTATCACTTATGCTGAGTGTTAATAATTTCGCTGTTGCTAAAGATATTACGGTGTCAAAAGGTGAAGAGTTGCAACAAGTGATAACAAAAGCTACTGAACCTACTAAAATACAATTTGCAAATGATATTGATATTTCGAGTTCGAAACCTAATAATACTATTCCTATCGGGGCTAATGCGATTGAAATTGATGGTAAGGGGAAAAAATTAATAAACGAAAAGGATTCCAAGTTTACATTTGTAAAAAATTCAAGCCTAGCTCTTAAAAACTTAAAATATGAGGGAAAGAATGCAAGCATAAATATAAATAATATAGATGCGACTATATCATTGGAGAATGTTGATATTAGTGGCAGAACAACAGCGAACTACCCAAATGGTTCTGCTTTATTTTTAAAAGGTTGTGATGCAACTTTAAACAATGTTAGTGTATCTTCAAGCAGAGTTGAGACTAATCAAAGTATTTATGGTGGAATTATAAATTTGGATTCGGCAAAATCCAGAGGGATTATAACAAATTTAATAGATAACCAAATAACTTCAACGGGAACACTTACTGGTGGATTGATATACAATAGAAGAACTCAAAATCCTTTTGGCGAATTGAGTTTGAAAGGCGATGTAAAAGAAAATAAAATTAATGCAAATGGTTATATAAACGGCGGAGTTTTGAACAATGAAGGGAGCAGTATTCAATCCATAAATTGGAATGAAGTAAACAAGAATACTATAACTTCTTCTGAAAGTTCAATTCAAGGTGGATTAATATACAATAAAAGCGGAACGATAGATTCATTGAAAATTAATTCTCTTTCAGATAATACAATTAGTTCTAATTTTAGTCTAAATGGTGGATTAATATACAATCAAAGTGGAACAATAAAGGATTTACAGATTGATTCTTTTGTTGATAATAAAATTCACTCAAATTCGGCAATTAATGGTGCGTTAATATACAACGGCAATGGAACGATTGAAGATAAGCTTAAAATTGGTCAAATAGAAAGAAACATTATAACGGCAACAGATTTTAACGGGTTAATTACAAACACTTCGGGAAATATTAATTCAATTTCAATAGATTCTGTTTCTAATAACAACATTGAAACAAATCTTATGCGTGGCGGAGTAATAAAGCTTCAAGGTACAAATGTTAAGGACATAACTATTGGCAAAGTTAATAATAACAAAATTATAGGAAATGAAAACTCTTCTGCTATCGGCTTTATATTGTATTTAATAGAGTCGCCGATAGGTTCAGATTCAACAATTTCATCTAATATAGAGAATCTTAACGTAGATCAAATTTATAGAAATAGCGTAACAGCAACGAATATTACTTCGTTATTATTCAGATCGGCATTGGAAACTGCTAATGTTATATCAAAAAATGGAAACATAACAGTTAAAGATATCAGCGACAACAGTTTAGTTGCTGTTGATTGTAATGATAATGCTCGTGGGGGAATTATTTATAATTTTCTTTATGGTGGTTCGAAAATAAAAAACACGGTAGTAAGTCTTGGAGATATAAATTTAGAAAATGTTTCTAATAATTATTTAGAAAGTAAAAATACATCAGCATCTTTTGATTCTTCAAAAGCATTGAATGGCAGACCTGTTTCAGGTGCAATTATTGCAAATTCAATCCAATCTTGTCAAGGTTCTGCTATTATCAAGAGTATAAATGGCAAATATGTTGGTAATTCTGTTGTTTCAAACTCTAAAATAATGGGAGCAAGTGGGGGTGTAATTTCCAACTCTGTTTACGGGCTTGGGAATGCTTTTGTAGGAATTGGTTATACTCTTGATGAAAATAATAATATTATCTCTACCGAAAATGCAATTTTAGGAACTTATGAAAACAATTATGCACAATCAGAAGAACTTACAGCAAACGGCGGTGCTATTGCAAATTATGTTGAAAGTTCAGAGGGAAATGATATTGCTCGAATCGGAAACATCAAAGCTAATTTTAATGGAAATTATGTTGTATCAAATAAAAATAATGCTTATGGAGGGGCAATATCAAACTTTTATGAAAAATCTCACAGTTATTATACAAATGCAATTATTGACTCTATAAATGGTAAATTTGAAAACAATTATGCTAAAACAAGGTCGACAGATTCTTCAAAGGGTGCTTATGGTGGAGCAATTAGTAATACTGCAACTATCAAAGCGATAAACAATTCTGTTTTCAAAAACAATTATGCAATATCTGATGGCGGAAGCAATGCAGCAGGTGGTGCTATATATACAAGACAAGATTTAGTAATTAACGCAAATAATAACGGCAGGACTGAATTTACAGGCAACTATGTTTCAACTGATGGTGGGGTAATTAAGAATTACGAAGCAATTAATGTTGCTACATCAGGAAAAACTCTTACATTAAATGCAACAACAAACGGTAAAATATTATTAAATGATTATATTAATGGTGCAAACGGTTATAATGTTTCATTAACTGGAGATTCTACAGGTACAATTCAACTTTTTGATAAAGCTGACATTAAAGGTGGGGCAAATGTTACAGTTGGTGAAAATGTTGTTATTGATACCGCAGATGGAGTAATTCAAAGTTTTTCAGAATTTAATTCACTGAATTCAGATGCAAGTGCAAAATATAAAATTGATTTAGATTTGTCAAAAGTAAATGGTAGCAAGTCGGAATACACAATAGGTGATAAAATCGCAGACGGATTTACGACAAAAACCTCTTCAGGTGGTTCTATAACTCTTGACAGTTTGAATTTTGTAGGAAATTCTATTGATGATATTTTGGATAAAAATCTAAAAATTCAAATAATCCAAAACAATGATAATACTGATAATTTACAACTTGCGTTGAGTGATAATTTAAAGTCAACTGTAGAGAAGAAAATATGGGAAATTGTTAATGTTGAATATAAAGACCTGACAGCAACTGCTAATTATAAAGATGTTTTTGGCGGTATTACAACTACAAAAGATATTTATGGAACATTAGGACTGGGCAAAACGAATACAACAAATGACAGTCTTAATATAAAAGTTACTAAAATTGAAACTAATACAGTTGCAACAATATCTGATGCATTAGTTGCATTAACTAATACCGAACTAAAAGATTCTGACGGTAATATTTTGGATAAAACATTTAATCTTTTTGACGAGGATTCTCACGGCAATAAAACTTCTGCAAATTATAAAGTATCAGATAATCTCGGTTCAACATACAAAAACTTAAATATTGTCGGAGCAACAAAAAAAGACTTTTTGGGAGAACTTGTTTTATCGGAATTAGATTTAGATGGAAAAACGTCTTTTGTTGTGAATTCAGGTTCAACCTTAAATATTTCTGATATAAAACTCAAGGGAAATGAAACTGTTATTACAAATAATGGTGGCAATTTAAATTTTGTAAATAATAATGTTATTGATGGTAAAATTACAGGAACAACAGCAACAAATACCGGTATTTTAGAGATTGATGCAAATAATTTAGATGTTGCTTTAATTAATAACGGCACTTTAAATTTGGGGGCAGGTGACATTGAAAAAGAAATTACTGGAAATGGTTCAACAAACATTCTTGATGTTGTGAAAAATAATGCCGAAATTTCTCAAAAAGTTAATGTTAATAGTTCTGGGGAATTAACAGTTGGTGCAAATATTGGAGATTTAACAAATAATGGTGAGGTAGTTGCAAATGCAAGTAACTTAACAGGTACTATAAACAATTCTGGAACATTAAATTTATCAGGAATATTGGATAAAGAAATTTCAGGACTTGGGGCTACAAAAGTTGTAGGTGACAGTTTTACTATGTTAGATGGGGCAGTTGTTAAAGGTGTTCTAGATACAAATAGTCAAACATTAAATGTTTTAGCAACAAATACTAAAAATATGTTTAATGATGTGAATATAAATTCAGGAACATTAAACTTAATTAACAATAATATTAATAATTTATCAGCAAATTCATTTAAAATAAATGGAAACGTTAATCTTTTGTTAGATGCAGATTTAAAGAATTCTTTAATGGATAGACTTCCGTCAACAACTGTTGTGAACGGACGTATAAATGTTAAGGGAATTAATTTGTTATCTGATTCTGTAAGTGAAAAGACATATATTTCGTTTGCCTATGATAGTTTTAAAGATAAAGTTCAAACAGATGTATCAACAGTAGGTAAAGACGTTAACAATCAATATCAAACAACAGCATTTGCCCCAATATACAAATATGATGTAAGTTATAATCCGAACAACGGGAATTTCTTATTTTCTCGTGGTGGCGGAAAAAATTCAGCTGATTTCAACCCTGCTGTACTATCAGGGGCAGTAAATTCTCAAGTTGGAGCATATTCTGTTGTAAATGAAACATTTAATTATGCATTTAGACATGCCGATTATTCATTTATGCCATTGCCAAGAAGAATTAGAATGTTGGCTAATAAATATGCGATTGCAGAAGCTCAATCAATGCGATACGAAAATGAATATCCGCAAATTGGTGGTATTTGGTATCAACCATACGCAAATTTTGAAAGTGTCGGTTTGTCTAATGGTCCAAAAGTTGATGTTCAATCGTATGGAGCATTAATAGGTGGTGACAGTAATTTTAGACAGCTTAAACGAGGTTGGGGAACAGTAACTACTCCATATATCGGCTACAATGGAACTTCTCAAAGCTATTCAGGTGTTTCAACAACTACAAACGGAGGAATATTAGGTTTAACTCAATCTTTTTATCATGGAGATTTCTTTACAGCATTAACAGTAAATGCCGGTGCAAGTAATGGCGAATCTAGTACAATGTATGGCAAAGAAAATTATACTACATTAATGGCAGGCATTGGGAGTAAAACCGGTTACAATTTTGAGTTTAATAATGGTAAATTTATTATTCAACCATCTATATTAATGGCATACACTTATGTAAATACCTTTGATTACACAAATGCGGCAGGTGTAAAAATATCTTCTGACCCATTACATTCTATACAGCTTCACCCGAGTATCAAATTTATGGGAAATGTTGGTAAGGGGTGGCAACCTTATGCAAGTGTTGGTATGGTCTGGAATATTTTAAACGAAACAAAATTTACTGCAGATAATGTTCGTTTGCCGGAAATGAGTATAAAACCTTATGTCGAATACGGTGTAGGTTTGCAAAAAATTTGGAATGATAAATGTAGCGGATTTTTACAAGCAATGCTGAGAAATGGTGGTAGAAACGGTATTGCATTGACTTTTGGTTTTAAGTGGACACTAGGAAAAGATAAGAAGCCAATTGAAAGAGTTCAAAACGGTACAAAACACGTTTTAAAAGCTTTAACTGAAACAAAGGGAACAATATAAGAAAATTTATGAAAATTCAGAAGCAAAGTTTTTCAAATACGTCTTATCGACAATATTCATTTAATGGGTTACATGTTATAGATACAAAAGTACAAAAAATTTTGTTAGATAGTCTTAGTTCAAAACAATTGGAAATGTTATCTAATTTTGTAAAAGAACAAGAAAGTAATTCTGTTCATATATTATTAGATTCCAAGAAACAAAATAGGCTTAAAGCTTCTTTTCTTTGTAATTATAGGCTTAAAAATTTTAAAACTGAGTATATCCAAGTACCTATTTTTGAGTCAAAGTTTCATTTTATTAAACGAGTAGTTAAGATTGCAAATAAATATAAACAACAAATAAAAAATTATAAAACAATTAAATTAGAATGGTTATATTCTTCATTGCCAGAGTGGAAAAGTAAAATGTATTCATAGGATAATTCTAACTGCTCATCAGTTAGATAATATATTTTTGAGAGAGTAAAAAGCACAAACATTTGTGGAAATGCCTTTTCAAATTTACAATCTACGATTTCGCAAATAAACGGTAGAACAATTAAAATCAGAGCCTAATACCTATGAATTATTACATTATTCCATTTTTTGTACAAATCTTCTAATCGGTATCTTGCATTAGCGGGGCTTGTTGAGGGTAATTTGTAGCATTTGTATTTTTCAAGGAGCTTTGGAAAATACTTTTTGAATGCAGAGTATGATTTATTTCCGTTTAAGCAAATTATTTCGATATTTTTGAATTGGTTTAGTAATTTGTGAATATTGTTAGGTTTTTCGTTTTGTATGTTAGAATCTAAGCTTCCATCACGATTGCAAGATTGTATAACGTCCCAAAGTGCGATTTTATTAGATAATAAAATTTGTAATTTGTTTGTATATTCTTGGCTAGGTAAATTATTATAATCGCAAATCATTCCCATCAATTCCCAAAATCTGTTTTGAGGGTGTGCATAATATTGTTGTTCGTCTAATGATTTAATCCCAGGCATTGAACCCAGTACAAGGATTTTGGAGTTTTCATCTATACTTGGCAAAAAACTTTTACATTTTCTCATATTTGAATTTTAGCATAAATATTTTTTTGTTCTTGTATATTTTTTCTATCACAAAGAGAAGGAAAAACAATATTATACTGATGTTTTAGCTGAAGACTTTCATAACTTAGTATCCCAGTGCTATGGATTGTTACGTCACTTCGTAATGAAAATTTCACACTTGGTGATACACAATGACATTTCTTTTTTTATATGTCATTACGAGAGGAAAACAAGCCGAGCAAATTTTAGAGCAGTTAATATGGAGTGACGTCGTAATCTTAAATTAGAAATAAAGCTGTTACCCACACTAACTCAGCCATATGGCACGCTGTTTCACATACCTCATTTCTTCGTTGGTTCCGCTAGTGTTTCTTTACAAAGGGTGAGGGTAGAAAAACTTTACAACTTATGATGATAATAATTTTGTTTTAATTCTTCAATACTATCTCCACCATATTTTAATAGGATTTCATTAGCTAAAACCCAAGCAACTCTTGCTTCTGCTACAACTGCGCAAGCTTCAACTGCACAAACATCTGATCTCTCAAAATGAGCTTCAGTTTCTTTATGAGTTTTAGCATCAATTGTTTTTAGGGGCTTTTTCATTGTTGGAATTGGTTTCATTACAGCTGAAATAACCAAGTCTTCCCCGTTTGTAATGCCTCCCTCAATTCCTCCGGCATTGTTTGAAGTTCGTTCGATTTCTCCGTTTTCTAAAGTTAATTCATCGTGATAGTTACTTCCATAATAGCCAAGAGGATTGGTTCCGATTTCGACAACTTTAATTGCTGGAATACTCATTACCGCTTGTGCTAATCGTCCATCAATTCCTCTATCCCAATGAACATGTGAACCTAATCCGATTGGTAAATTTTTGTACAACACAACGAATTTTCCTCCGATTGTGTCACCTTTTTCTCTTGTCATATCAATTTCTTCGTGAAATTTTTCTGGACAACAAGCTGAACCAATTTGTGTAATTTCAGAGCTTCCCGTAATATCTAATTGTTTAAGTAATAGCTTTGCAATTGCACCAACTGCAACTTCTATAGCTGTTTTTCTAGCGCTAGAACGTTCTAATATATTGCGCAAATCTTTTTGAGCATATTTAATACTGCCTGCATAATCTGCATGACCTGGTCTGAAAGTTGAGAAAGCTTTTTCATCAGTCATATCATCAGGTGCGATGCTCATAATTTTCTTCCAACTTTCAAAATCTCTATTTTTTACAACAAGAGTAATTGGAGAACCCATGGCTTTGCCAAATCTAACACCTGATGTAATTTCAACGGTATCATGCTCAATTTTCATTCTACCACCTCTGCCATAACCTTGTTGACGGCGATGTAGTTCTTCATTTATAAAATCTATATCAATATCTAAATCTGCAGGAACTCCCTCAATAATTGCAGTTAGGCATTTACCGTGGCTTTCTCCTGCTGTTAAAAATCTAAATTTTTCCATTGTTTTTTATTTAACCCTTATTTTTATGTCTTAAAAATGATTGAACTTTTGTTTGCATCATTTCTTCTGTAATTTTTAATCCAGAATCTGTTGGTGTATAGATTTGATACATTTTTAACCAGTAAGATTCTTTACTCGGTTGCCTTTCGGCGCTTACTTTTATTCCATTTGGAACTTTTTGAGCAATTACATTTTTGTACGAATTTTTGTACTTTCTAAGTTTAGCAGTTTTTTGTCCGATTTTCAATTCTTTAAAATATCTTTCTGCTGGAACAACTACTTGTTCAGATTCTCCACTCGGTTTAATAACTTCTCTTATTATTTTTGCATTTGGAGAATACATATCTAATATTTTATCGTTATAAGAATTTGCAAAACTTTGGTATTGGTTGAAAAATGCCATTCCTTCTTGCGGAGTTTGTGCGTAGACATCTGAAAAAGTAAGAATTATTCCGATTATTGGCAATACAAATTTAAAAATTTTCATTATTTATTTCCTTTTTTAATTAAGGGTAGAAAAATTTTTAGTTTTTTGCATTCCCTAACAAGCTAGAAAAATAAATCTATTTTGTGTAAAATAATTTTGAGGTTGTTATGAAAAGAATTTTAATTGTTGATGATGTTCCGGGGTGGGTTAGGTTTCATAAAAATAATATTGAATATTTGAATTTTTCAGATGTAGAAATTGATGTTGCATATTGTGCAAAAGAGGCATTAGCAAAGATTGAATCCTCAATTGATACTCCTTATGATGTTATTTTTGCTGATTTGCAAATGGAGAGTGATTTTCTCCCCAAAATGGCTGGAGAATGGTTAATTGAACAAATTAAAATGTTCAAAGAATTCAATAATTCAAAAATAGTAATCGTTTCCGCATCTCCAATAATTAAAGAAATTGCCGAGCGTCATAAGGTTTTGTATTTACCTAAAGTTTATGCAAAAAATTCTGATTCAGAAGTCTATAAACAATTTATTATTTAAACAAGGTTTCGTAATTGTTTATAAAAACCTGTCGGATAATCTTTAAGATTATCTAATAATTTTACGGCATCAAGATTGCCGTCACGGCCTATCCCGTCTAAGGTTACGTCAACACTATATGCTCCAAGTTCAATTGCTTTAAGTGTATTTTTTAACGCCAATTGAATTTTGTCATGTGCGTGAAAACTTATTTTTTCATAACCTATCATTCCCATTTTGTTGAAATATTTTTCGATTTCATTTGGGTGCATTGTGCTATAACTGTCTGCGAGATAAACAGTTTCAAAAATTTCTTTATTGTCAAATTCAAACAAACTCAAATATCCGGCTTCATCAATATTTGGTGCTTCCATCAATTGTAAAAAAACTTTGTAACCTTTACTATACAAATCTTTTGATATTTCTAATGTTTCTCGAATTCTATCTGGGTGGCAGGCAATTCTGACAAAGTCAATGTTGTCTTTATCTTTTCCTTGAAAGTCTTCTGCTAAATATCTTGAAGTATCTGTCATGACTCCGAGTTCTAAATTCCCTTTTGCTTTGTAGAATTTTTCCAAAAATTCGGGGTTACAATTATAGAAAATTCCTTTTCCCTCATTGTCATAGTGGTTTCTATATCCTATTTCGTAGTAGGATATATTTGAATTATTAAGGCATTCCATTAAACTAAAAACAAAATCTTCATTGAAGTTCCATTTTGTTTTATGTCCGCCATCTCTTGTTGTGCAATCTAAAATTTTTACCATAATATCATTTTAGCACACTTTTTGTTATTTGATTACATTTTTATTGCCATGGTGGATAATTTATTTTAAATTTTCGGTGATTAACATGAAAAAAGTTAAAGAGGAGTTTATAAAATGAAGAGTAGTATTTATCAATCACAAATTATTAATTTAAAAGCATTGAATAATTTATTTATTGAATTGACAGGAAAATATTGTAATTTGCATTGCAAACATTGTTATATTGATTTCCCGCAGTACAAGAAAGTTGACGATTTTATTTCTATTGACTTTATAAAACAAGCATTGAATGATTCTATGCGGGAAGATATTGAGTGCATTTATTTAACTGGAGCTGAACCTATGGCGCACTCTGATTTTAATGCCATTTTAAGATTGTGTTTAAAAAGGGCAAATGTTTGTATTTGCACAAATGGTTCTTATATAAACGAGAAAAAAGCAAGATTTTTGAAAAAAGTTGATGATGAAACTGATAATGAAATTATTTTTCAATTGAGTATTGATCATTATGACGAAGTAAAAAATGATGATATAAGGTATCGTGGAGCTTTTCGTCAAGCTGTTTTTGCCATAAAACATTTGGTTAAATACGGCTTTAATCCGATTATTACTGTCACTAATTATTATCGCCTTTCAGATAAAGAACTCCTTGACGGGTTTAAAAAAGTTTTTGCGGGAACGGATTTTGAGTTAGATTCTTCTAATTTGAATATTAATCCTTGGTATGATAAAAATGCAAAATTTGAGGGTGAAGTGAATGGTTCTTGGGATAGACTTGATTGTGAATATGGTAGAATTTTAACCAAAAACGGAGTTTATACTTGCCCATTTTTAGCAAATGATTATAGGGGAAGATGTGGTAGTTCTCTACAGGATTATACAAAAAGAAGCTCATTAGAAACGAGCTTCTGTAATACTTGTATAAAATCTAAAAAACAATTATTTGGAATAGATTTTTCTAAATTTGAATAATTTATTTTTTAGCATATAATTTAACTTTGAAATTGATAAGAAGAACTTTTTTATTCTTTCTATAAGGAACAATTTCAACTGATTGAATATCTAAGAAATGTTTATGTTTATACATTTCTTTCAAAAAGTTGTCATAACTTGCGTAGTTACCAATCATTTCCATATTCAAACGAGCAACATTGTATTTGTCCCCTGCACCTTGAACAAAGTTATCATCAGATGGGTCATAATCATATTTAATTGCTCTAACTTTGATTTGGTTAGCTCTCACAAGTTGGAGAATTTCCGCAAATTCTCCGGCAATAACTGCTTCTGTATCTAAACCTTCCATAACAGGTTTGTAGAATGGTTTCCCACTTGCAGCACTTGCTTTTTCTTTTGCAGCTTCTTCTGCTTCTTTTTTCTTATATTCGTCAAGTTTTGCTTGTTTTTCTTTGATGGTGTCAGTTTTTGTTTGGATTTCTTGTTTTGTAGAAGAATAACCTCTAAAGTTATCAATGATTTTCGGAGTTAACATAATAACCCCAACTAATGTTACAACTAACAATAGTATCGGAACTAAAAACTGTTTTAACTTTTCATTATCCATATATTTAATTTCCTTTTAAATTAAATTTCTTATTTATTGATTTGCCGCTGGGGCATTGTTGTCTGCAGAATCTGCAGGTTTACTTGAGTTATCATTTGATGATGTTGAAGATTGATTTGCATCTGTACTATTATTGTTATCTTTATCTCCAACCAATTTATTCATAAATGATGACAATTGTGCTTCTGACATATTTGTAATTTCAAATACATAAGGAGCGGTATCAATTGTTGAAACATTACTGTTTACTACAGAATCAAGTGAACCGTTTTTCAAATCAAGTTTGTTTAAACGTAATTTTGATTCAACTAAAGAATCTTTCAAGTTTTTAAAGAATACATAAACATCTTCAACAGAATCTGCACAACCTTTGATATCGATTACTCCGTCATCTCCTGTCATAAAGTATGTTAAGTATAAATTCTTAGGAATTGATTCTCCTAATGCTGCATAAGCCATGATTTTTGTTCTGTTATTTTTTAGAACTTTTTCAATTTCAGCCATTGGGTCAAATTGTTGTTTGCCATCTTTAGCTTCATATTGTTTTAATTGTTCATCTAGTGATGTAATTTGAGCATCTAATTCAGAACTCTTTTGTTGAGCTGATGAATATAAGTTTGAAGTAATTAAAAATGCTCCGCCTAGTGGTGCAAGTAATATTACCAATAACAATCCGGCAATAATAGTTGCTTTTACTGGAGTTAATGTAATAACTTTTCCATTCCCAATAGGAATTTCAATAACGTCACTTTTAGTTGCTTTTTGCCCAGCTGCTTCTAAAAAGTTTACATCTTCTGGTAAAATTCCTGCAGGTGCTGTTGAACCAATTGCGTGAAGAGAAACCTTAATTTGATCTTCTGGAATAATATTTAATCCCATGTCCATTAAAGGCTCTTGTCTGAATTGATTATCTTCAACCGGAATTATTTTTCCACCAAACTGTAAACGTTTGCCTAAGATTTCAGAAGAAACTAAATCTGTTTCTGAAATAATAACTAAAGAACTTGATGGAGAACTCATTAATGCGATTTGTGCAGCATTTTCAATTGCAGCATATATCTCCTCTCCCTCATAAGATTTAATTGGAAGTGGTTCTTCATAGTATTCAAGAATTTTTTTACCTTGCAAACCTAACAATTGGAATCCACTGTTGTTAACAATCATTAAACTCCATGAGTTTGTTTCATCGTCCATTTGTTCAGTTGCAATACCTGTTAGGTATAAACCTTTAAGGTCTGCAAATAATGAACAACCTACTCCAACAAGATTTGCTCCAATGCCGGTTAAAATTTCTTTTATTTTGTCAACTACATCAGCCTGAATAGCAGTATAGAATACACTTCTTGAATCTGAGTTTGTTGAAGCTAACGCATCAAACCAATATGGAATTGGGTCTTTACGTTTGAAAATATATGTTAATTCCAATTCTCCAATAACAATATTTGTAATTGCATTGTCATCTAATAGTAGTGGTAAGCCTTCTTTCAAACCGAACCAAACAGTTGGTAAGCTTATATATACATTAGATTTTTTAGGATTAATATTACGCATTTGAAACAATGTTTCAATGCTTGTTTTTAAATCATCATAATTTGAAACTTCCCTTTGAGCTTCATTGTAATCAAGTGGCATTTGAGCATAAGATTTAACATTCCCATGCGAATCAAGAGTTGTCATTTCAATCCCGCAAGCCGGTGAAATTGAAATATGAACGTCAATTCCTCCACCCATTCCCAAGCTTTCTAAAAAATTTGCCATATTTACCTTTTTTTTACTCTTCTTCCTATAATATTATTTTTATTATACAATATATTTTATGAATGGAAATATCTTAACATAAATTTACACCATACGGAGGATTATTAATTCAGATGGAACACATAGTTGAAAAAATAAATGCGTTAAAGAAAGAGAAAAATGCTGTTATATTAGCTCACTGTTATCAGCCTGTAGAAGTTGATTTAGTCGCTGATTATGTAGGTGATTCTTTGAAATTAAGTCAAGTTGCCGCAGAAACTGATGCGGATATAATTGTTTTTGCTGGGGTATTTTTCATGGCCCAAACTGCGAAACTTTTATCTCCAAATAAAAAAGTTTTATTACCTCAAATCCATGCCGGTTGTCGTATGGCGGATATGATTAGTTATAAACAATTAAAAGAATTCAAAGCGATGCACCCTGATATTCCTACTGTTTGTTATGTTAATTCAACAGCAGAAGTTAAATCAGAATGCGATATGTGCTGTACAAGTTCAAATGCGGTAAATATTGTTAAAAGTATGAATGAAGAAAAAATATTATTTGTTCCAGATACATATTTAGGTAAGTGGGTTGAAAAACAACTTGGCAATGTTGAAGTGATTACATACCCTGGATTCTGTCCTACTCATTTACAAATTAGACCAAAAGATATTGAAGAAGCTAGAAAGGCTCACCCAAATGCTTTAGTTTTGGCTCACCCTGAATGTCACATGTCTGTTTCTGATATGGCAGATTATGTTGGCAGTACAACCGGTATTATGAAATTTGCTAAAGAAAGTGATAACAAATCTTTCATTATTGCAACAGAACAAGGTGTTGTTGATAGATTGAAGAGAGATTTGCCGGATAAAGAAATTATCCCCGTAAAAGGTAATGTTGTTTGTCCAAATATGAAAATGACTTCTTTAGAAGATATTTTAGAAGTTCTTGAAACAGAGAAAAATGAAATAAATGTAGATTCTAATATTGCTGAAAAAGCAGTAAGATGTATTGATAGAATGCTTGAGGTTTCAAAATAGATTATGGAAAATCTTGATGTAATATATGGTAAAAATTCTGTAATGGAAGCTCTTATTGCAGGGGAACGAGAAATAAATAAAATTTTAATATCAAAAAATATTCACTCTGATGTTAAGATAAATAAAATTAAAGAACTTGCAAAAGAGCGAGGCGTGGTTTTTCAATTTGTTGCAAGAGAAAAATTCCAACCGTATGAGGAATTTAATCATCAAGGTATTATTGCTCAAATTTCGCCCATAAAATATTATGATTTAAATGAATTTATTGAAAAAAATAAATGTAAATTGTCTTCGGTTGTAATTCTTGATGGTGTTGAGGATTCTCACAATCTAGGTGCAATTATCAGAACTTGTGTTTGTGCAGGTGTTGATGGGATAATTATTCCGTCTCGCAGAAATGTTCAGGTTAATTCAATAGTTGAAAAAACAAGTGCAGGAGCTGTAAATCATATTCCTATTATAAAAGTAAATAGTTTAGTTAATGCCGTTCAACGACTAAAGGATAACGACTGGTGGGTAATTGCAACAGATGCATCAGCAAAAGATAATTATTATGATGTTAAATATAACGACATGAATTTTGCAATCATCATGGGAGCAGAGCATGCCGGAGTTTCAAAATCATTATTAAAAGCATCGGATTTTGTTGTAAAAATCCCTATGCAAAATAGTTTTAATTCATTAAATGTATCAAATGCTTTAAGTGCAATTATATTTGAAACTCTTCGTCAAAAGCTTACAAATAAATAATCCGGATAGATGAGCCTAAAATTTGTGGTTGGTTATATTATGAGTTTAGGATTGGAGAATTATTTTGGTTAAAGAATTTGAACATTTAGGTATAATTTCAAACGATATATCAGATGAGAATGTGGATTTTAAAAAACTTCAAGAACTTGAGGGTGAGAATGAAGTTGAAGACGGTGATGATGTATTAAAGTCTGTTGAAGACCCAAAGGTTCAAGAAAGCTTGATGTCGGTAAATTCAGATGATAGTGTAAAAATTTATTTGCGACAAATTGGTAAAATTCCACTGCTGTCTTCAGAAGAAGAAGTTGAATTGGCTAAAAGAATTCAAGAAAACAAAGACGAATTTGCCAAAGATGTTCTTGTTAATGCGAATTTACGTCTTGTTGTAAGTATTGCTAAAAAATATATCGGTAGGGGTTTGTCATTTTTGGATTTAATCCAAGAGGGTAATGTCGGTTTAATAAAAGCTGCCGGTCGTTTTGATTATAAAAAAGGTTACAAATTTTCAACTTATGCTACGTGGTGGATTCAACAATCTATCACTCGTGCAATTGCAGATAAAGCAAGAATTATTCGTTTGCCAATTCACATGATTGATTCGATTGGCAAAATTAGACGTGCGACTATTGATTTGACTACCGAACTTGGTCATGCTCCAACGAAACAAGAAATTGCATACCGTTTAGGTTTGCCTGTTGCAAAATTAACATCTATTATCAAGGCAGCTCAATCAACTGTGAGTATGGATACCCCTGCGACTTCAGATGATGATTCTTCAAAAATTGCAGATTTCATTGTTGATAATTCAACAATTACACCTGACGGAAAAGTTTCGCACGACAACTTGTTAGAAGATATTAGAAAAATTTTAAATCAATTAAGTCAAAAAGAAAGAGATGTTTTAATTCTTCGCTATGGATTAGATAATAATGGGGTTAAGAAAACTCTTGATGAAATTGGTTCTCAGTATGGGGTTTCTCGTGAGCGAATTCGTCAAATTGAAAATCGTGCAATTTCAAAATTGAAAAAACTTTGTAAAAACGAAAAATTGCATGATGGCTTGATTAATTATTTTGGTTCATAGTACTTGCGCCTGTTGAAAAATCAGATATAATGAATATACGAATTCGAGTTAAGTATAGCAAAGAGAAAGGACTAAATAATGCTGAAATGCAGTCATAGAGCGATTTTAGGGGGGGGGGGTAACCCGTAATAGCCTTGTAACAAAGGTTTTAACTGATTTAAAAAATAAATATAACCGTATATTTGATAAAAAA
>DJOE01000022.1 GCA_002438405.1 Cyanobacteria bacterium UBA6446 | reverse complement strand
ATGCTAATAGATGTAAACGGCCCCAAAGGACCGAATGTACTAGGAAGAGATTTGAGAACATATACGCATACTGTTAGAGGCAAAGATGGATATGATATGTCATCAAGTGGAATAATTGCCATTAATCAAACACCAATAAAAGAAGATGGTGATAGTGACCCATGTGAGGGTAAGACATGTGGTTGCGGAGATTTGCCTGATTGCGATCCATGTGAAACAGATAATAATTCTTATGCCTGCTGTAAAAAAAGGAACTTAACAGGTTCAGCAGATAAGTGTTGTCAGTATGAAGATTTTAAAGACACTGCTACTTGCCACCCCTGTTCCGTAAGTGGAGCAACATATTTTTCAGGTATTGGTTGTGCTTATTTATCTTCACCTGTTTCTATTGATTATTGCGACCCAGAAATAAAAAGGTGGGATTTAGGTTGGTATAATAGTACGGTATTCCATTATTGTTGGGGTGAGAATTATTGGGCAGGAGCAAAAAGAGAATGTATGAAACTCGGACTACGATTAGCTCCTCCTTCAATTGCTATGAAAATTGTTGCAAAAGATATCTCTGAAAATGGTAATAAACCTCTATTACCATTTATGGTGTTTACAGATGCTTCTGCAGATGATCCTGAATATGCGTACGTTATTTCCAAAGGATCGACTGCTGTGTTATCTACGGACTTTAAAACTATTCATTTATCTGGAATTTGCATTGACAAATAATTATGTAGGTTAGCATTACTTCAAGTAATGTTAACCTACATTTTACAATTATCCCCATGTTATGGATTATGACACTAGCAGATATTTTGAATTTTCAACAACAAATGACTTTCTACCCGTTCGTAATGACATGTAAAAAGAGCATGTCATTACGAGTCAAAATAATGAGCAAATGGGACATGGGTTAAAACAGAGTGACGTCGTAATCTTGAACGAGGTATATTCTCCCTACTCCACGTAGGTGGGAGGGAATAATAACCCCTCCTCAAAATCAAAGATTTCGGTCCTCCCGTAAGGGGTGGACAGGCGAGAGAGAATAGATTAAGATGTAATGAACTACTCACCTCTCACCATTCACTAATTCCCCAATCATATAAATCTACTATTGATTTTAGTTGCAATTTCCATTAAAATAATCTTAATTGAATAAAAGGAGAAAATTATGGCTCAACAATTTAATCCACAGGGCATGAATGCTCAAAATATTAAAAAACGTTATGCAGTTTTGGTTTTTATCAAAGGCTCAACTGCACCATTAGTTTTGTATGTTAAAGAAGCTCAGGCTCTTTATCAAGAACTTGTTGAAAAAATGCAATCAAATAACGCAGTTTTAATTGAAAAAGATACTGACGGACCTTTGAAAAAAGTTTGCTTTATCTCTAATCAGATTGCAGCTCTTGCTATTCAAGAAGAACAATATGTATAGTTTTATTGGGTTCGCTCCAAGTAAGAATAGTTAAAAATTATGGAAAAGATATTATCAATAGAAGATTTAGAAAATGCCGAAAATAAGACCCTCTATTGTACCTTTGATGAAAATATCGAGGGAATAGATTGTGTTACCCCAATTCATGCCGAACTTTGTGCAAAATCGTTAGGTGAATTTATTCAAATTACAGGTCATGTTACAGGGGTTGTGAATTTGGAATGTGATTTGTGCCTTGAAAAATATGAATATAATTTGGATTTTGATATTGATGAATTATTCTCAAAAGGTTCACTACTCGGGGATTACGAGGAATCCGGACAAGAATTTGAAATTAAAGATGGGCAATTTGTTACTGATTTGAATGGCGAAAAAGAGATTGATATTTATGACTTATTGTATCAATCCGTAATATTAAATTACCCAAATAAAAAAGTTTGTGGTATTAATTGTAAAGGGAAGAATTTTCTCTCAGAGGAAAATATTCCGGATCCAAGACTGGACGTCTTTAAAAATATCCAAATTAACCCAAAAGATTAGTTAGTAGAAAATAAAAAAGGAAAGACAAAAATGGCAGTACCTAAGAAAAGAACAGGACATTCCGCTCAAGGTAGCAGAAGAGCAAATTGGAAAGCTACTAAACCGGAAACTACTAAATGTCCTAATTGCGGTGAAACAGTTTTAACACACACAGTTTGTACAGCATGTGGCACTTACAAAGGCCAACCTGTAAAATTAGCAGATAAAGCAGCTGCTGCAGAAGCTCCAGCTAAGAAAACTGCTAAAAAATCAACAAAAAAAGCAGCTCCTAAAGCTGAAGAAAAAGTTGAAGAAGTTAAAGCTGAAGAAGCTGAAAAAACAGAAGAATAATTAAGTAATACTCGGAAGCGGCAAATTGATTGGCGCTTCCGACTTTAACCAAACTTTGGAGAGAGAAGGATATGGCAAGAATAGCAATAGACGCAATGGGCGGTGATTATGCACCAAGAGCAATAGTTGAGGGTGCTTTGTGGGCAGCACAAGAATACGGTGTTGGCTTAGAGCTTGTTGGTAGAAAAGATGATATCCAAGCAGAATTGGATAGAATTAAAGCTGCCGGTTGTATTTATTCTGATTGCGGGACAAAAGGTCATAATAGAAGAATCAAAATTGATGTTGATAAAATTGACTATACAATAACACATGCCTCTGAAGTAATTGGTATGGGTGAGGCTGTTGGGCAATCAATTCGCAGAAAAAAGGATTCTTCAATTGTTGCTTCAGTAAGAGCGGTTGCTGAGGGCAGATGTGAAGCAGTTGTTTCTGCCGGTTCAACAGGTGCGGCTATGGCTGCTAGTTTGTTCGGATTGGGTCGAATTCATGGTGTAACAAGACCTGCAATTGCTGTTACTATTCCTACAATGAAAAATCCGGTGGTATTGATTGACGGTGGTGCAAATAGTGATTGTACTCCAGAAATGCTTACTCAGTTTGCAGAAATGGGTATGGCTTATGCAAAACATCTTATTGGAGTTGAAAATCCAAAGGTTGGTATTTTAAGTATTGGCGAAGAAGAGGGGAAAGGTAATGCCCTTGTTAAAGAAACTTATCCTTTGCTAAAAGAAATGCATGAAGCAGGTAGAATTGATTTTGTTGGTAATATTGAGGGTAAAGAGTTATTCATAAACAAATGTGATGTTGTTGTTTGTGATGGTTTTGCCGGAAATATTGCATTGAAAGTTACTGAGGGAACTGCTTCAATGTTATTAAAAATGATTTCTACAGAGTTCAAATCAGATTTGATTGGTTGCATAATTGGTCTGCTTGCAAAACCTTTCTTGAGAAGAATTTTGAAAAAAATCAATTGGGAAGCATTTGGCGGAATGTTGTTACTTGGTGTTAAGGGCATTTCCGTTATTGCTCACGGACGTAGCTCATCTTATGCAATGAAAAATGCGGTTAGGGCTGCTGTGAGAGTTTTGAATAAAGATATTAATTCTAAAATTGCAGAAAATATAAATAGATAGGAAAATAATAATTATGTCAAATAGTGTAAAACCTTTAAGAATTGCCGGTGTTGGATATTGCGTTCCTGATACGGTGATAACAAATGAAGATTTAACAAAATTATACGAAACATCTGACGAATGGATTTATACTCGTACAGGAATCAAGGAAAGAAGAGTTGTTTCAGGTAATGAAAATGCTATTGATTTAGGTTTGAAAGCTGCTGAACGTGCTTTAGAAAAATCTAAAATTAAAGCAGAAGATATTGATTGTGTAATTGCTGCAGCTTCTGCTCCACCTCAATTGTATCCTGCTTTGGCCTGTGATATTCAAACAAGACTTGGAATTCCTAATTATGTTCCATCATTTGACTTAACTGCTGCTTGTACAGGTTTAATTTATTCTTTACAAGTTGCAAGAGGTTTAATTGGTTCTGGCTTGTACAAAAATATTTTGATTGTTGCAGCTGATAACAATTCTCGTTTAGTTGATTGGAAAGATAGAGGTACATCAATTTTGTTTGGTGACGGTGCCGGTGCAATGGTTGTAACTGAGGCTGAAGACGGTGTTGATGATATTTTATCACTAGATGTTAGAGCTGATGGTGCTATTGGTCAATATATTTCAATGAATATGCCTGGTGAAAATTGTCCATTGGTTGCTCCTTGTGATCCGGTTGATTCAAAGATTCACATGGCAGGTCGTGATGTTTACAAGTTTGTTGTTACAACGCTACCAAATTATGTTGATAAATCAATTGCAGAAGCTGGTATGAAAGCCGAAGATATTGATTATTTGATTCCACACCAAGCAAACCAAAGAATTATTGAAGCTTTACAACAAAGATTGAAATATCCAGATGAAAAAGTTATTTCTAATATCAAATATTATGGAAATACTTCTGCTGCTTCAATTCCAATTGCATTGGTTGAGGGTGTTGAAAAAGGCAAAATCAAGCTTGGTTCAACTGCAATTCTTTGCGGATTTGGTGCAGGTATGACATGGGGTGCTGCTGTTGTAAGACTTCGTGAAGGTATTTGCTAGAATAAGTTTGAAAACAATTTTAATAGAAAAGGTATGGCTTAGGTCATACCTTTTTTGTTGATATTTTGGGTTAAATGTGTTAGTATCACGATATGGAAAATCTTGATTTTACAGCATTAGAAAATTCTCTTCAACGATTGGGTGAAGTTGTCGAAATATATAAAAAAAATCCACAAGATACTATTGTTAGAGATTCTTTAATTCAACGTTTTGAGTTTACTTATTCTATAACATTAAAAACATTGAGAAAATATTTTATTGATAGAGCATTTATTATTGATGATGTCAATAAATTATCTTTTAATGAAATGGTTAGAACTGCAATGCAACTAAATCTTCTAAAATCTGATTTAGCAAAATGGACTGAATTTAGAGAAATGAGAAATTTAACTTCTCATACTTATGATGAAAATGTTGCACTAAAAGTTTCCGGTATTGTTCCTGATTTTTATGAAGAAATAACATATTTATTGAAAGAGTTAAAAGGTATTAATTAAATGAGAACTCTTGATTTGGAAAAAAGATACCAAGATTTTATAATTGATTTGGTTTCCAAGATTGTGCCGGAAGCAGAAATTTTTATTTATGGTTCAAGAACCAAGGGGAAGGCTTTGAAATATTCAGATGTGGATATTGCATTGAAATGCAATGAAGAAATTCCGTTTGATAATATTTTGAGATTAAAAGCTATGTTTAGCGATTCAATTTTTCCATATATGGTTGATATTGTTGATTTGAATAGTATTAGTGAAAAGTTTTTTAGCCTAATTAAAGATGATTTAATCAAAATTAACTAAAATCACGACTTTTGCCTTAATAAGTTTTACTTTTAGTGTATTTATTATATAATTTACTTATAAATTCGTATTTTAAAAGATAAAGGGAGTTATTTTATGACTAAAAAAATCGCATTTTTATTCCCAGGACAGGGTTCTCAATCTGTTGGAATGGGAAAAGATTTATATGACAATTTTGATGCTGCAAAAAATGTTTTTGACAGTGCGGATAAAGTTTTAGGTAAAAGTATTACAACATTATGTTTTGAAGGGCCGGAAGAAAATTTGAAACAAACAGTTAATACTCAACCTTGTATTGTAACAATGTCAATTGCAGCTTTGGAAGCATTGAAATCTCAATTGGATATCACTCCGGCTTGCACAGCAGGTCACAGTTTGGGTGAATATTGTGCAATGTATTGCTCTGGTGTTATGAATTTAGAAACAACTTTAAAAGCAATTCAAAAAAGAGCTGATTTAATGGGTGCAACAAAAGGCGGTTCTATGGCTGCAATTTTGAATGCTCCAGAGGGTAGTCTTGAAAAAGCTTTGAAAGAAGCATCAAATGTAGGATATGTTGATGTTGCAAATTACAATTCTCCTGCACAAGTTGTTATTACAGGTGATGAAGCTGCTGTTAAAAAAGCTGGAGAATTATTGTCAGAAGCAGGGGCAAGAAGAGTTGTTCCTTTGGCTGTATCTGGTGCTTTTCATTCTAAATTTATGGAACCTGCAGGAAAAGAATTTTCAACTTTTGTATCAGAATTAGATATGAATAATGCTGACGTTCCAGTATTTACTAATGTTGATGCTCAAGCAACAGTTTTGGCAGCAGAATTCAAAAATAAAATGCCTAAACAAATTTATTCATCAGTTCACTGGACTCAAACTATTGAAAATATGATTAACGATGGTGTTGATACATTTATCGAAATCGGACCTGGAAAAGTTTTGGCAGGTTTGAATAGAAAAATCAATTCTGACGTTAAAACATATAATATTTTTGACAAAGATTCTTTGGAAGCAACAGTTAATGCTTTGAAAGAAGAAATGGCTGCTGTTTAATGAAAATTCATAAAATTTCAATAAATTCACAAAAGTTTTATGATAATCACCCTGATTTAATGCCTAGAAATCTTTATTTGTATTTTGGGACGTATTAAATCAGCAGAACAGATAGAAGAGGAATTTAATAAGGCTTTCAAATTATCATTTTATGAAAAATGCCAAAAATTATTTTCAAAAATTAAGCAAAAAATAAAAGAAATATAAGGAGAAAATTATGACAGATAAAAAAGTTGCATTAGTGACAGGTGGCTCACGTGGTATTGGTAGAGCATGTGCTATTGAACTTGCAAAAGCAGGTTGTGATGTAGTTATCAACTATGCAGGTAATGCAGAAGCAGCAGCAAAAACAGTTGAAGAGCTAAAAGCATTGGGTTCAAATTCTGAAAGCTTTAAGTTTGACGTTTCTAATCAAGCAGAAGTTGATGAAAATATCGCTAAAATCGTTGAAAAATACGGAAGAATTGATGTTTTAATCAATAATGCAGGCATTACACGTGATGATTTATTTATCAGAATGGGCGAAGACAAATGGAATGCTGTTATTAATACAAATTTAAGCAGTGCATTTTATGTTTCAAAACCTGTTGTAAAACTTATGATGAAACAAAGAAGTGGTGCTATTGTTAATATGTCATCAGTTGTAGGTTTGTATGGTAATGCCGGACAAGCTAACTATTCAGCTGCAAAAGCAGGTTTGATTGGTTTCACAAAATCATTAGCAAAGGAGCTTGGTTCACGTGGTATTAGAGTTAATGCTGTTGCTCCTGGGTTCATTGCAACAGATATGACAAAAGACTTACCTAACATTGATGAATACTTGAAAGCAATTGCTTTGAGAAGAATGGGTAAAGCAGAAGATATTGCAGCTGCAGTTAAATTTTTGGCACTTGATACTGATTATATTACAGGTCAAGTTTTGGAAGTTGACGGTGGTATGATTATCTAGTTTTCATTCTTGAGTAAATAGATTTTAAAAGGAGTAGCAAGATTTATTGCTACTCCTTTTATATTTTTTAGTATAGATTTGTATGTCAGATTTACTAATCCGATACATAAAATTATTGAAAAGGTTTTTGTGGTAAGTAACAAATTTTGTAGTTTAATGCATCAAGTATAATTTCAAACTCTTTAAGATTGATAGTTTCGTTTTTCAACTTTTGAGATAAATTTTGTATTGAAAAATTTTTCCCTTTCTTTTCGGAAATAATTTTTGCAAGTTGTGTCAAAGTCATGTCTTTGTCTATTAAAAGTTTTTTAATGTCATTACTTATACTCATTCTCTAAGAATACAATATTTTAAAGTTAGTTTGACATAATTAAATATATAATTTAAAATTAAAAATATAATTTAAATAAGGAGACGAAATGAATTATAAAAATAAAAAAAATATAGAGCATATCATTTTGACTTGTAATGAGAGTGAGATTTCTTCCCTCGCCCTTAAAATAAGGGAGATGGTTAGGGTGAGGGTTGTTGCTTTTACTTTGGCAGAGGTATTAATTACTCTTGGGATAATTGGAGTAGTAGCAGCTATGACTATTCCAAATTTACTCTCTAATGTGAGAGCAAAACAATATATTAATAAATACAAAAAAGTTGTATCTACATTAAGTAATGCTGCGAGATTGTCATCTGAAGAATATGGTTTTGATTTTGGAGGAATAAAAGGTCGATGTACATCTCAATCTGGTTTAGATAATCCAGAATCAAAACAAACAATTTGTGCATTGTTAAATGGAACATTAAAAGGTGCAAGTTTTTATTATGGGGTAGATAAAATACCAAATTATGATTTAAAAATAGATGAGAATCCAACTTTTTATTCCCAACTTTCTCTTGGTTCTGCAAATAAAAACAGTCTTCCTATTTATATATTGTCAGATGGTTCTATTGTAATTTTTTCTGCATGGTTAGGAGATAGGGGCTGTAGTAAAGAAATTGGTAAAAATCCTGCGCTTAGTAGTGCTGGAGGCTCTGCTTGTTATGGAATAATTGATGTAAATGGTATAACCAAACCAAATAAGGAAATAAAATGTACTAAAGGTAATAATTCTTATCATGCTATAGATGCAGGAAATTGTATTGTATCCTCTAAAGATGTAAATGACGTGTTTCCTTTTGTGATATATGATGGAGTTGTAGTTCCTTGGACAAGAGCAGGTTGGTATTTAATGAATAATTCAAAGTAAAAATGCCTAGTTTTTACTAAATATATGAGATTCTTTAGTCATTAACACTTTTTCAGTATGATGAATAAAACAATGATTAATAATGGCAATATGAAATCACTTATAGACCTATTCACTTATCAACCTATAGACTTTTAATGGACTATTTACCATTCACTTTCCACCTGTTAATAAAAGTAAAGTTTTTTAACAAAAGGGGTAAGGTTTTGTAAATTCCTTGCAAAAAAATATTTAACAGTTTATAATGATTCAAGAAACGTATTTAGTAATACACGAATAATAAAGAGGAAAAAGAAGATGAGTACATTAGACACAGTAAAAAAAGTTGTAGTAGATCAATTAAGTGTTGACGAAAAATTAGTTACACCTGAAGCTCGTTTCACAGATGATTTAGGTGCTGATTCATTAGACACAGTTGAATTAGTTATGGCTTTGGAAGAAGAATTCAAATGCGAAATTCCTGATGAAGACGCAGAAAAAATTCAAACAGTTCAAGATGCAGTTAACTACATTGACGGCAAATTATCTCACTAATTGAATTTTTTTAGAATTTTTTAAAACTGGATTTTTATATTTGCGAGAGTGAGATATACTTATTTCATTCTCGCATTATTTATTATTAAAGGGGATTCTTAAATGGATAAAAGAAGAGTAGTAATTACAGGTTTGGGAGCAGTAACACCGTTTGGTGTTGGTGTTGATAAATTCTGGGAAAGCTTGAAAGCCGGTAAAAGTGGTATTTCAACTTCAGAATCAATTGATATCGACAAGCACGTTGTAAAAATTTCCGGTGAAGTTAAAGATTTCCACCCTGAAGAATACATGGACGCTAAAGAAGCAAAAAAAATGGACAGATTTATTCAGTTCGCTATGGTTGCGGCTGATGAAGCTGTTAAAGATTCAAAATTGGATATTGAAAAAGAAGATCCATATAGAGTTGGTGTTATTGTTAGTTCTGCTGCCGGTGGTTTCAGAACTTTCGAAGAAAACCACATGAGAATTATCCAAAAAGGACCTAACAAATGTTCACCATTTACAGTTCCTATGATGATTGTTAATATGCCATCAGGCAGAATTTCTATGAAATATGGATTTAAAGGTATAAATAAAGTTGTTGTTTCAGCTTGCGCAACAGGTTCACACTCTATTGGTGATGCTTTTAGAGCAATTCAATATGGTGATGCTGATGTTATGGTTGCCGGTGGTGCTGAAGCTACTATTTGTGATGTTGGTGTAGGTGCTTTCTCAGCAGCAAGAACACTTTCAAAACGTAACGATGAGCCTCAAAGAGCTTCAAGACCTTATGACAAAGACAGAGATGGTTTTGTTATGTCAGAAGGTGCTGGGGTTTTGATTTTGGAAGAATATGAACACGCTAAAAAACGTGGTGCTCATATTTATGCAGAAGTTGCAGGTTATGGTCAAACAGCTGATGCTTATGATATCGTAGCTCCGGCTCCAGACGGTTCAGGTGCTATTCACTCTATGGAATTTGCGTTGCAAGATGCTGGTATGAAACCATCAGAAGTTCAATACATCAATACTCACGGTACAAGTACCGGTTTGGGTGACAAAGCTGAATCTCATGCAGTTGCAAAAGTATTTGGCGATAGAAAAGTTAATCCAAGTTTGTACGTAACTTCTACTAAGAGTATGCACGGTCACATGTTAGGTGCAACCGGTGCTGCAGAAGCTATTGCTTGTGTTAAAGCAATCAATGAAAATATTGTTCCTCCAACAATCAACTTGGATAACCAAGATGAAGAAGTTGCAGATTTGAATTACGTTCCTTATAAAGCTGTTAAAGCTGAACTTCATGCTGCATTGTCAAATTCATTTGGTTTTGGCGGACAAAATGCTTCTTTAGTATTCAAAGAAGTTTAGCTCAAATTTAAGATTGAATTAAATATTAAAAAGTCTTCCTACAATATGTGGGAAGATTTTTTTTTGAACTTTTTATTTTTGTTTTCGTTTTATTAATATAATATTGAAATTTCGAAAATTTTTCGCTAATAATGAAGAAAAAGAGGTGTAGAAATGAAAAAGATTTTGGTGTGTTTAACAGTTTTGGCATGTTGCTCTACTCAGGTTGTGTTGGCTGAAACATTCACAGCTACTTCCCAAGTGTCAAATTCGAATGTTCAAGTAACCAAAAATGTTTCTAAAGACCCTTATTTTAGATTTTATAATGTAGATTCTCAAAATATTAGTGTAAGTTACAATAATTTGAGTCGTGATGAAGAAAAAGTCTTATTAAAAAATTTGTCTTCTTATGAAAAAGATAATTACAAATACGTAAAAAAGGTTCAAAAATTAATCACCCAAAATCGTTGGAATGAAGTTTTCTACAAATACCCGAATTTTTATCCTGCATATATTCAGTATTATGATTATTATCATTCAAAGAATGATTATCAAAAAGCTTTACCTGTTCTTATAAAAATAAGTAATCTAAATAAGTACAACAATATACTTGATAACAATTCAATTGATTATAATTTAGGTGTTTTGTATTTGTATAATTCTCAGTATTCGCAAGCATTAAATTATTTGAAAAAATTTGAATATAAACAAGATGAAAATATAATTTCTGCAATTGCGGATTGTTACTATTATACAGGAAATTATAATGCTGCAATTTCTTATTTAAAAAAATTACCATCAATGGATTACCACAACAAAGAAACAGCTTACAGAGCTTATTATGCACTGGGTAATTCAATTGAGGCAAATAAGTATGCAAAATCTTTATTAAATACAAATTATAACTTTGATAACCTTTTAAAAGTTGCTCAAACTTGTTCTAATAATAATGACAAATTGTCTTATGCATACAAGGCAAAAGCTATGGCAACAAGTGATAGCGAATTAAAATCAGTAAATCATATTATTGCAGATATTGAGCAAAAGAAACTTGAACAAAGGGTTGTAGGCTTAACACAATTTGTTAAACTTTCGAAATGGGCTGATTATGAAAAACAAATTCCATCAAATGTTGCGCAAGCGGAATTATCTGCAAAGCAAGATGAATTTTTTAGGAATGCGAATTCATACTTGAATAAATATAAAGGGCAACAGTTGACTAATGCGTTTAACTCATTGAATCAAGATTTTACAAACTATATTCAAAATAAACAAAATCAATATTACCAACAACAACAATTGAAAGCACAAGAAGAACTTGTGCAGGAGCAACAAAGAAATAATATGTTGCAACAACAGTTGTTGTATGAACAACGAATGAGAAATTATCTGGAACGACAAAATTTCTACTATATGTCACGACCTTATTATTATGATCCGATATATCGCGGTTGGTGGTAGACTAGTTTTGCGGAGTTGAATATTTTTTATAAACATCTACAACATTTTGGTACATTGTAGGTAATTGTACTACTTTATGTGTCAAATAGTATGGATTGGTAAAAGCTGAAAATATTTCTGCACCAAATCCTGTTGTTGTTGCAACGGTATATTTTAGAACTTTGTTATCAATATTTTGACTAAATTTCTGCCTAAACGGATTGTTGCTCTCATAGATATCATAAGTCATTGTGTCAATAACTTGTGGAACTGGTGTTGAATCAACCCAGTTAGAAAGTATAGATAAATTTTGGTTAATTGTGCTATTTATCAAATCCATATTATTATTAAATCAGAAAAAAATATTTTTTGCAGAACGGTTTTTAAGGTAAGGAAGAGGGCGGAGCAAAGCTCCGCCCTCTTCCAGAATAATTTATTTTAACGAAAAATTATAATAAATTTTTCAAATAATTTGGTAGAGCAAAACGTGCATTATGGTAATCTTTGTTGTAAATTTTGCAAGTTGGAATAATTTCATTTGCACGTTCATCATTATAGTATTCTAAAGGTTTAACATCTACTGAGCAGAAAGCCCAAGCCCAATATCCCCCTGGGTATGTTGGGATATTTGATGTGTATGTTGAAACGATTGGGAATACTTTTTTCAATTGTTTGTACATTTTTTGAACAGATTCTTTTTGAGCAAAAGGTGATTCTGATTGAGCAACCATGATACCGCCTTTTTTAAGGGAATTTTTAACGTTTGTATAGAATTCATCTGTGAATAAGCCTTCCCCAGGACCCATTGGGTCTGTTGAATCGATTAAGATAATGTCAAATTCATCTTTTTTATCTTTGATATATTCAATGGCATCTTGTACAAGAATTTCAACTTTAGGATTGTCAAGTTCGCAAGCAATTGTTGGAAGATATTTTTTGCAAGCTTCAATAACCATTCCGTCAATTTCACATAGAACAGCTTTTTCAACAGTTTTGTGTTTAAGAACTTCTCTAATTGTTCCTCCGTCACCACCACCGATAACAAGAACAGTTTTAGGGTTTGGGTGTTGCATCATAGGAATATGTGCAATCATTTCGTGGTAGTGATATTCATCACCCTCTGTTGTCATCATTAAATCATCAAGAGTCAAAACTCTACCTAAATCTGATTCTGTTTCAAAAACTTCAACTTTTTGGAATGGTGATTGTTCAGAAAATAAAACTTTTCCTGCTTTTATAGCAATTCCGTATCCCCCTGGGGTAATTTCGTGATAGTAACCGTTTTCGATACCATTTTTCATTTTTTATTAAATCCTTTCTTTTTTTATTAAAAAATAGAGTTATGTAAAATATTACGTAACTCTATTCTATCATATCAAGGTTTTCTTTCAAATATTATAAATTATTCATTTCTTTTAATTGGTGCGATGTTGTAAATTACAAGAAGTGTCAAAATTGCAATTACACCATAAGTTTGAAATTTTATGATAACGAAAAATACGATTATACTGATGATTACAAAAAGAATTGAATATTTGATTATATTTGATACTCGTTTGCTGATTTTTCTTTCTTCTCTAATTTCATTTGCCATTCGTTCAATATTTGATTGCTCTTTGGCTTTTTCTTCTGTTTCTTCATCAATCAGGTTGCTTTCTTTCAGTTCTTCAACTGAATCTCTGTAAGTTCGATTTACAAATCTTTCAACTAATGACAAAATAACTTCATTTGGTGCATCATTTTTTACGCAAGCATACATAACCTCCCACATTGTGAACCATATTTTTTGCATTACGATTTTCCAATATTTGGCAGGAATTCCGGAACGGAAAAGGTCGATTTCTTTGTGGAATGACCATTCTGCCATTACTTGAATATAAAAACACTGAGCATCAAAATCTAATTGTGAAAATTCTTCATCATCTTCCATTGAAGAAGCTAAAAGTGTGGCAGATTTTCTGATGTTGCTAATTAAGTAATCTTTTTGAAGAGCATTTACATCTTCCGGCAACATAGGTGTCATTTGTTCAATCAGACTTTCTATATATTCGGTATATTTTTTGTCGATTTCTTTTTCGTCCATTTTATTATTATAGGCAATAAGTCTTTAGAATTTGTCATATAGATAGACTAATTATTAATAATTTTCAAACAAAAAACCCGCTTTCTTTTGAAAACGGGTTTTTCGAACTTTTATTGAAAAGTATTAGTTTTTTAGTTTAGGAAGCTAAAAACTAGTCTTTAGCATGTCCTGCTGTACCTAATACGTCTCTCATTTTGTGCATAACCATTTCTTTAACAGCTGTTCTTCCTGGTCCCATGTATTCTCTTGGGTCGAATTTTTCTGGGTGTTCAATGAAGAATTCTCTGATTGTAGAAGTCATTGCAAGTCTTAAATCTGTATCAATGTTGATTTTTGCAACACCGTGTTTAGAAGCATAGTTAAGCATTTCTTCTGGAACACCTTGTGCATCTGGTAAGTTACCACCATATTTATTACATTTAGCAACGAATTCTTTAGGAACTGAAGAAGATCCGTGTAATACTAATGGATAGTTAGGGAAACCAGCTTCTTCTAAAGCTTTTTTGATTTCAGCTAATCTATCGAAGTCTAATTTAGCTTCACCTTTGAATTTGTAAGCACCGTGTGAAGTACCAATAGCAACAGCTAATGAATCACAACCAGTTTCTTTAACAAATCTAACAGCTTCAGCTGGATCTGTGTAAGTTGAATCTTTAGCATGAACTTTAACGTCATCTTCAACACCAGCTAATTTACCTAATTCAGCTTCAACTGAAACACCGTGAGCGTGAGCATAATCAACAACTTTTTTAGTTAAAGCGATGTTTTCATCTAATGGGAATCTAGAACCATCAATCATAACTGATGAGAAACCACCATCGATACATGCTTTACAAATATCAAAATCAGCACCGTGGTCTAAGTGTAATGCGATAGGTATTGTAGTTGTAGCTAATGCAGCTTCAACCAATTTGATTAAATAAGTTTGGTTAGCATATTTTCTTGCACCTGCTGAAACTTGCAAGATAATTGGAGATTGTGTTTCTTCAGCAGCTTCTGCAATACCTTGTAAAATTTCCATGTTGTTTACGTTGTAAGCACCAATAGCATATTTACCAGCTAGGGCTTTTTCGAACATTTCTTTTGTTCCAACTAATTTTCTTTCACTCATTTGAGTCTCCTTCTCTTACGTATAATATATTACACATGCTTAATCTATAACAAACAAAAATAAACTACAAGTCAGACAATAGTTTATTTTTACATTAAGAATGTATTTGGAACGGACACTTTGTACAGTGTGCTTTTGGGTGAAGAACGAGGTTGTCTTCCAAATCGTACATTCTCGCAATTCTTGTGTCTAATGGTGCACCGCATTTTGGACATTTTAACCCTCCGGCACCATTTAAAATAAGTTTTTTCAAACTTTCTATGATTTCATGTGAAACAATATCTCCTGCAATATCTTTTTCTAAATGTTTAATCTCACTTGGTTCACATTTTAGAACTTTTGCAAGTGCTTGTCTTACTGTAACAGATAAAAAAAGTGATTTTCCATCTTCAACTTCTTCAATGATATCAAGCGGAACATTTGCCGCAATTGAAAGCCCTTTTTGTGTTAAACCTAAATCTTCTCTTTTAGTTTGTATAAATCTTGCTAATGTTTTCATACCAGTAATAATAGCATAAAAGTATAAAAGCACTTAAAAGAAATAATATGAAGAAATGTAACAGAACGTTAAATTCCTGTAAATGCGCAATTTTATTGGCATTTAACCATTTTGTTACATGAAAAAGCAAGTGGGGCATGCAATTTTTCAATCTCAAAATTGTTTATATAAGTACGGGGAACGAAATAAAGAAACGGGGAAAAGATTATGGCAGTTACAAATGCTTCACTTGCAAATATTCCTTTTTGGTCACAACTACCAATGATGTACACTAATTACGGTGGTGATACACAAATTAGTACAATTCCATCATACGCAGGTTATAATTTGGGTTTGTCATTTAACCCTATTGCTCAACAAACTTGGGGTTTCCCTGGGGGATTCAATTCTTCTCAAGTGTTACCGAATGCAGGGGTTGATCAAGGAGCAGTTTTAAGACAAGCTCAATCACTACTTGCTCCTGCTTTGAATCAATTAACCAGTCAAAATTTAAATACTTGCATAAATAATATTGCTGCTACTAAAGCAAGATTGAATGCTAAACTTCAAGCTGAGGGTACAACCGCAGAAGAAAAAGCTAAAATTCAAGAAGCTTTGGAGAAACTTAAAGAATGCGAAGATAAATTAAATCAATTAAAGAATTCGCAAGATTTAGATCCTCAAACTGCTTACCAAAAAGTAAGTGAGCTAGAGGCAGAAGTAAGTAAAGTTGTTAGAGATTCAATTTCAACAGCAAACGGAGGTTCAACACCTGCAGCAACAGTTGCTGATGAAACTTCTAAACCTGAAAAGACATCTAAGACAGAACCGAAACAAGGTGCAGAAGATGCTGATGAAGCAGAAGAAACAGATTCTGCTGACTCTGCTAAAAAAGACGAAGCATCTGGTGAGGGTGTTGATAATTTTACTCCTGAAATAAAAGCTGAAATTGATAAATACTATGATGCAATAGATGGCATAGGTACTGATGATGCATCTTTTGAATCTGTATTGAATAATATCAATGAAGATAATGTTATGGATTATGTTCTTGGTTGGAATAAATATCATTCTGCAGAAAAAGGTGAATCATTTATGGAAGCCTTTATGTGGGACGCTGATCCATCTCAAAAGAAAAAATATGGTAAACAAATTGCAAGAGCATTACGTGATAAAGCTGAAAAACTAGGAGTTTATGATCAATGCAAAAAAGACTTCGCTAAAATAGATAAAGAAATGGGAAGTTGGTTATGGGTAAATAATGATGTTTCTCAAAACTACGATAATATTATCAAAGTTATCGCTGCAAAAATGGGAAGCAAATACGGAACTCCTAATAAAAAGGCAGCATAAAAAAGTTTAATGTAGAGATTCCTCAGAAAATAAAGAAGAAGAATGTGAAATTCATTATAGGTTAGTATAGTTAGTGTAGAAATATTGTCCTGCAAAAAATTGCAGGACTTTTCTTTTTATAAATCTATAATGTTATTTATGAATATTTGTAACAAAAAAGCAATTATTTTTTAGTAAAAAACTTTATATAAATATAGGAAATCAATAAGGGACGATTATGGGTATATCAGCTCCAAAAATTATATCTGAATACGAATTTAAGTATGGCTCATCTGATAATGCCGTAAATCTTAGAAAAGCTTATGGCAACGATGGTTATAAAAAGTATGTTGCAAAACAAAATAGCATAATGGTTCAAGAAGGCTTAACAAATCCGATTGCTCAAACCAAAGAAGCTTACACAGCTGCTAAAAAATCTGATTATTATGCTGCTTTAGCTCAATTTAAAAAAGCATCTAATATTTGGAATGATTACAAATCAACATATCATACAAATTTAAACTCTTTACGTGAGCAAAATGGCGGTATTTCTTTGAGTGGAACTCAAAAACAATCTGCCTTAACAAGTTCTGGTGATGGTGCTGTTGCAGCATACAACAACTTTAACAAAGCTCAATCAGAAGTGGATTATAGATTGAGTTTGTACAATGATGCAACTCATTCCGGTATGAATTTTCTTTCTTTCTTAATGCTTTGTAACTTCATGTATTGATTTTTTTCTTTGGACATATTATTATTTCCTTGTAGAGTGCTTACGCCAATAATCACTCAACAAAGAAAAGGAAAAAACTAATATGTCAATTAACTTAAAAAACAAAACTGAAATCGTTAAGGCTTACGGTAAAAATGAAAAAGATACCGGTTCTTCAGCAGTTCAAATCGCTATGATGACTCAAAAAATCAGCGAATTAACTGAACACCTTAAATCAAACAAAAAAGATTTCGCTACAAAAAGAGGTCTTTTGATGATGGTAGGTAAAAGAAAAAGATTATTAGCTTATGTTAAATCTCAAAATCTTGACGAATACAGAGAATTGATTAAAAAGTTAGGTATCAGAGGTTAATCTGATAAAGTTTTTAAAGACCGACCCATTTTTAGGTCGGTCTTTTTTAGTATAAGGGACGAGTTATGAAAACATTAAAATCAATGCGTTTGCATATTGGAATATTTGGAAAAACAAATGTAGGAAAATCTTCTTTATTGAATAGAATTACAAATCAAGATGTTTCAATTGTTTCTGATATTGCTGGAACAACTACTGATGTTGTTGAAAAATCAATGGAACTTTTACCAATTGGTCCTGTGAATTTTCTTGATACTGCAGGTATTAATGATTCTACGGCTTTAAGTAGTGAACGTATTGAAAAAACAATGAAAATCTTGAATCGTACAGATGTCGCTGTAATTGTTTGTGATTACAATGGTATTGATGAATATGAAAAAGGATTGATTGCTAAATTTAATGAGTTAAAAATTCCATTTATTGTTGTTGTTAATAAAACTGATATTCAAAAAATAAGCGAAGAAAATTTGAAAAATATTAAAAATTTATGCGAAAATGTCCTTGTCACATCTGCACAAACGGATAAAGATATTATTTTTAAATTTAAGGAAACGATTGTTAAATTATTACCTAATGATTTTGTGAATTCTCCAAAAATTGTTGGAGATTTAGTGCCGGAAAAAAGTACGGTTATTCTTGTAATTCCAATTGATAAAGAAGCGCCAAAAGGGAGAATAATTTTACCACAAGTTCAGGCTTTGCGTGATTTGTTGGATTCAAATTGTTTGAGTTTGGTTGTGAAAGAAACAGAACTCAAATGTGCATTAGATAGTTTAAAAAATCCTCCAAGTCTTGTTGTTACTGATTCACAAGCTTTCAGACAAGTATCAAAAATTGTTCCAAAAAATATTCCTTTGACATCTTTTTCAATTCTTTTTGCAAGGTTGAAAGGTGATTTAAATGCATTTACAAAAGGTGCAAAAGTTATTGATGACTTGCAAGATGGTGATAAGGTTTTGATTTTAGAAAGTTGTACTCACCACGCAATAGATGATGATATTGGTAGAGTTAAAATCCCGAATTTGTTAAGGAAAAAGACTGGAAAGAATCTTGTTATTGAAAATATTTCAGGGCATGACTTTCCAGATATTTCCGGTTACAAATTGATAATTCATTGTGGGGCTTGTATGACAAATAGACGTGAAGTTCTTTCTCGGATTTTAATTGCTAATAAAAAAAATGTACCAATTTCAAATTATGGTATAGTAATTTCGTATTGTTTGGGAATTTTACCTCGTGCATTAAAAATATTTGCAAAATAATAGCAAAAAATTTTCTTTAGGTGTATTATAAACACCATAAGATTAGGAAATTTAAAAATGCGTATTCAAAATATTCAAACAAATAATTATTTATCACAAAATAAATATCAAAGTAGAAATAATTCACAGCCAAGTTTTCAGCATTTGGTAATCATATCTAAAGATTCATGGGATAAAAATATTTTAAAATCAGTATTACATAACAGGGAACTTAAAAAGTTTGAAAATTATTTAGAAAAAAGAAATTCAGTGCTAGAATTAAATCTTTCATCTCATGATTTTGGAACTGATGGTGATAAAAAACGTTCAATAGACTGTATATATGATAGGCATTCTCATATTGAAGGTGCAAAAGAAATAATTGTTCCCCCAACACAAAAGGAAAGCTTTTTGAAAAAATTAAAAAGCTTTAAAGCTTCAGATATCATTAGACGAATTGAAGAAAAAGAACATGTTGAAATTGCTAAAATTGAAAAACATATAAAAGAACTAGAGATGCCAAAAAAGAAAAGTTTTTTAGAGAAAATATTAAATTTATTTTAGTAAAATTTAAAAGGTGTACAAAATCTGTACACCTTTTTAGCATTCTTTTTATTTTTTGAAGAAATTTCTATGCATCAATAAGCATACTAGCACCGATTACACCAGCGCTATTACCAAGCTGAGCCGGAACGATTTCAACTGCATTACCTGCAACAACCATAGCTCTTTCTTTAATAGTTTTTCTGATTGGATTTAAAAGCAAATCTCCTGCTTCTGCTACTCCACCACCGATGATTACTTTTTCAGGATTTAAAAGGTTGATAACACTTGTCAAGCCGATTCCGATGTATTCACCAACGATTTCGAAAATTCTTTTGGCAACGGGGTCACCTGCTTCTGCTGCTTTTGCAACCATGTAAGGAGTGATTTCTCCACCTTCAGCTGCAGCCATTTCTCTAAATTTTGTAGATTTACCGCCTTTGATATAATCTTGTGCCATAGCTACAATACTTGGACCTGATGCATAAGCTTCTAAACAACCTGTGTCTCCACAACCACATATTAAACCATCTTTCATTTGAAGTTTAATATGTCCGATTTCACCTGCTGCATTTGATGCCCCACGTACAAGTTGACCGTTTATAACAAGGCCTGAGCCAATACCTGTTCCAACAGTGATACATACAAAATTTTCACAACCTTGACCTGCACCGAACTTCATTTCGCCTAATGCTGCACATCTTACATCATTATCGATACGAGTTGGAATATGAAATTCTTCTTCAATCATTTGAGCAATAGGAACATTTACCCACCCTGGGATATTTGGGGCTAATTTTACAATACCTGTTTTGTAATCTACTTGCCCAGGAAAGTCAAAACCGATTCCATCAATATCTTTAGCTGTTGTATTAGTTTCTTTCATCAAATCTTTGATTGCTTGTTTGATGTTGTTAACAGTGTATTCGTAACCCATTTTTGCATAAGTTGGGACACTGTTAGAGTAGATAATTTTACCGCTTTTATCAACAAGAGCAATTTTAACGTTTGTACCACCAACATCTATACCAATTCTTTTACCCATTTTCTTTCTCCCTTATTTTTCTCTAAGTAATGAGATTCTTCGGTCGTTGCACTCCCTTAGAATGACGTGATATTAAATTTTATGAGATACTTTATTTGTCATTCTGAGTCTTTAGGTGAAGAATCTCATAACTTAGTATCTTTCTTAATCATACCCCAAATTTAGGGATTTAAAAATTGTAAACAATTGTTACAAAGAACAATTTAATTTTTAAAGTTTTAACCCCGAAAAGCCGTAATACTACATGAAAGTATAAAAGTTACGACTAAGTAAAATCAATGAAAGGAAAACAATGGGTTTAGCAACTGCACAAGCTAGATTATTAACCATAACAGCCAGAAAATCTGACTGTGAATTTCTTTCAATGAGCTATTCTCATCAAAAGATTGCTCTTTCTCGTAATATGGAACAAGTTTCAACTGAATATCAAAATGCTCTTAACCAAACTAAATTGGTTTATGACTATACCGGAACAAATGCAAGTGATATGGATTTAACTTATGGATTGTTAATGAGTCCGTCTGTTTATAATGATTATTATCCGAAACTTGTTACAGATTCAAAAAATAGAGTTATTTTGAATTCATCTTATGCAGCAGCTGCAAGAGCAGCAGGTATTCCTGCAGAAGGTCTTTCAGGTACTCCATCTTCTGATGTTCGTAATAAGTTTATCGAAGGTTTAGCTAGTGCCGGTGTTATTACATCTGCAAAGGCTGCTTCTATTCAAGGTACAACTTATTCAAATGCAATTGGTAATGGTGCTACTACTTCAGCTACTACAAGTACTACCGAAGTTACTTATGATCAATTATTAGATTTGATTGATGCTAAATGTAGTGATACAGCTAGTTGGACATCTGCTTCCGGAGAAAATTTAGTTCTTGATAGAGGTGAAACTGGTGATAAAGGTCAATACAAGACTGTACACTTTACCGGATATCAAAATGGTTCAAGAGTAACTGAGTCAGTTGGTACAGGACAAGCAAGCGTTAGCCTTTCTGATTTGTTGAAAAATGATACTCAATACAATTTGTCAGCTGAATCATGTAGAGGTGAAAGAACACCATTTATTCAAGCTGCAAAATTACAAGAAGAACTTGTTGGAACAAGTGAAAATTCAGCATCTTTTGTAAATTGGTTGTTAGAACAGTTCACAACTGTTTTGGGTGGAACTTCTTCATCTGATATGGCATTGCAACATGCATATAATGCTATATATGATATGTTGTATCCAAATAGCAATTTACAAGAAGCTTCTACTGATTTTCAAAACAATCACTGGGGTTCATCTTCTGATATAAAACACAGAACTGAACCAGGGGATTCTTCTGTAATAAGTGGTAAAACATACAAAGACCTTATGGACGAAGTTGGTACCGGTTGGGACGAAAAACTTAGAGATGGTTATAATGACGATGGAGAAAAAAGAGCCGGAGGCTACATAGGTTTTGTTTATAACTGTAAGAAAAACCCTAGTGGTAGTTCTCACAAACAAACATCTGAAGTTGCGATTAACTTAAACAGTATTGCACAAGTATTCTTGACTGCTTATGTTGAATATATGGAAGGCTTGGACAGCTCAAATTACAGTTATAATATTGGTAAGAAATCTGATTCAAATTTGTATGATGGTGAAAAAGACAACAAATTTAAATTCACAGTAGTTACCGGTTCAGAAGTTGATACCGATAAACAAGTTGAAGCAAATTTCTATGATGCATTGTTCAACAGAATCTGTCTTGATGGTTGGACTCAAAATGACCAAATAGAAGATAAAGATTATATGCAAGAAATGATGAAAAGTGGCTTGATATATATTTCTTCAATTGGCGATGATGGTTATTATTACCAAGGTAATTATTCAACAGACAAATATATTTCAGAAGTTAAAGACGATGAAGCTATTGCAAAAGCTGAAGCTAAATATAACACTGAAAAAACAAAGATTGAAAACAAAGAAGATACAATTGATATGAAGATGAAGAACTTGGACACTGAAATTTCTTCATTAACAACTGAATACGACACAACTAAGTCTGTTATTTCTAAATCAATTGAAAAATCTTTCAAGCGTTATGATGCATAAAAAGATGAAAATACTAATTAGATATGCTAAGCATTAAATATTAAAATCTTTTGCGTTTCATCATTTTCATTGCTTGAACCATTGCTTTTTTCTCATTCTTTTTGCCAAAACCTCCGAACATTTTTTGCAATTTATTCATTCCGCCCATCATTTGGCGCATTTGTTCAAACTGTTTTACATAAAGATTGATTGTATGCATGTCCATTCCACAACCTTTTGCAATACGTTTTTTACGACTTGTGTTCATAAGTTGCGGATTGTCACGTTCTTCTGGGGTCATACTTTGAATAAATACTTCAATCTTTTTAAATTCGGTTTCAGATGCGTGAGAAATTTTTTCTCTATCTGCTTGTTTCAAATTTACTCCAGGGAGCATTCCCAAGATTTGATCCATTGAACCAAACATTTTCATTTGTTTTTGCATATTCAAAAAGTCATTAAAGCTAAATTCTGCTTTACTCATTTTTTCTTGCATTTTTAATGCTTCTTTTTCATCAAAAACTTCTTGCGCACGTTCAACAAGGGAAACAATATCGCCCATTCCCAAAATTCTTGTTGCCATACGTTCCGGATAGAAATCTTCCAAAGCATTTAATTTTTCGCCTGTACCGGTTAATTTTATAGGTTTATTTGTACAATAAACAACAGATAATGCTGAACCCCCTCTAGAATCACCGTCTAATTTTGTTAGAACTAAACCTGTCAAACCGATTTGAGCATCAAAGTTCTCTGCAACGTGAACTGCTTCTTGACCTGTCATAGCATCAATTACAAGAAGTTTTTCTTGCGGTTGGAAAACCCTATCAATAATCAATAATTCTGCCATCATTTCAGTATCAATTTGTAACCGTCCTGCGGTATCTAAAATTAGAACATTGAACCCTTTTTCTTTGGCATAATTTATTGCACTTTGGACAATATTTTGAACATCTTTAGAGTCTGGAATTGTGAAAACTTCACAACCGATTTCTTGTCCTAGGGTTTGTAATTGTGAAATAGCTGCAGGTCGATAGACGTCACATGCAACTAATAAAGGATTTTTACCATCTTTCTTCAATTTAACTGCAAGTTTAGCGGAAGATGTTGTTTTACCTGAACCTTGAAGACCAAGCATCATAATTAAACTTGGGTGTCCGGTCAAATTCAAAGGTTTTGCTTCGTGACCTAAAAGTTCAACAAGTTCATCGTGAACAATTTTGATTAATTGTTGTGATGGGTCAACTCCTTGCAAAACATTTTCACCCTCAGCTTTGTCTTTAATAGAAGATATAAATGCTTTTACAACTCGCAAGTTAACATCAGCTTCAAGCAATGCACGTCTGATTTCTCGCAAAGCTTCTTGCATATTATCTTGAGTTAATTCTTGACCTCTTGTTTTTGAAATTATATTTTGTAATTTTTCACTTAAATTGTCGAACATGTAGAATCCTTTTGTTTTAAATTTTTATCTGACTTTATTTTCTGTACCTTGGCGAAGTCTTTTGATATTTTCTCTGTGTAAGTAAATTACATAAATTGCTGCAATCAATGCATAAATAATATAAGCAGGTTTTGCATTAAAGAACCACATAATAATTGGTGAAAGAGCGATTGCAACAATTGAACCTAAAGATACATATCTTGAAAGCCAAGTAACAATACTCCAAATTACTGCAATAGTTAATCCTGCTTGCCAACTCAATGCAAATAATGTTCCAACTCCAGATGCTACAGATTTTCCGCCTGTGAAATTAAGGAATACTGATTTGCTGTGACCTAAGATTACACAAATCGCTGCAACAACAGGTAAAATTCCGATATCGTGGAATGCAGGCATAAAGCACGCAGTTAAAATTACAGGCAAAGCTCCTTTGAATGCATCTAAAAGCATTACGATAAAGAACCATTTTTTACCCATAACACGTTTTACATTCGTTGCACCGGTTGAACCTGAACCAATTGTTCTGATATCTTGCCCTGTAAATAGTTTAACAATAATATATCCTGTTGGAATTGAACCGATTAGATATGATGCTGCTATTACAAGTGCAAATTCTCTTAATATTTCAGTATAATCCATTCTTTTTCTCCATTACTAATACGATATGGAAATTATAACATGGCGAAAGTTTTGTTTGCAAATTATTGTAAAATCATCTTAAAACTTAGATTTTCTACGACTGTTTGATTTGTCATTGCAGGTGATAAAGAAACTTGTTTTTTAGCTTCTTCAATTGCTGTCATATCCTTTGTCAGTCTGTAAAATAGAAGTTTATTCTCAGGATTAGATTTAATTACACTTAGCATATAATTTTGCATTTGAGTGAAAATTGTTTTTGCATCATTTTCACTTATCAAATTCATAAGATTATTTTCAAATTCTAAAACTTGATTTCTATTTAATGTCCAATAGTTTTGAATAAAGTTTTCTACTAAATTATAATCACTATTTTCAAATGTTTTACCTGAAACAAAAAATGATTGTGCTCTTGATACAACGGTTGAAATAATATCTGTTTTATCTTTAGTCAAGAAGATAAAAGTCGTATTTTGTGGAGGTTCTTCAAATGTTTTTAGTAATGCATTTGATGTTGCTTCTGGAAAATTTATTTGATTTAGTGGTAAAAGATTTCCGTCTTCATCTCTGTCGCAGAAAATATAAACTCTATGATAATCACTTGAAATAGATAATTCATTTATAATTGCTTTTGCTTGATCAATATTTATGTTTTTCTTTCCTTTAGATTCTCCGTCATCATTTGAAGATGATGAACTCTCTTTGAAATCAAGACGAGTATAAATTTTCACTGCAGGGTGAGATTGTTCTCTTATCCAACGACAATTTATGCAATCACAATCAGGATTTCCACTGTCTTTACAGTTTAATAGCCGTGCAACCTCAAGGGCTAATTCGCATTGAGATTTGATATCAGGCCCCCAGAATAATAGGCAGTGGCTGATATTTTTATTTTCATCTTTTATTCCACTTTCAAAATATTTCAAAAGTTCAGGATATTTTTGAGAGATTTCATTATTGTAGTATTGCATATTCAATCTCCTTATCTACACCAAGATTTGATTGCCCTGATTTGATTTTGTATTCCGCATTGGTAAGATTTTGTTTTAGTTTTACAAGATTTTTTAGTGGAATATTTTTAAGTTTTTGCATTTCAAGTTTCACACGATATGGGTGCATGTTGATAATTTTTGCAATTTCATCGGCATTATGATTTGCAGAATTTGCTTTGATTTGAATTTTTCCGTGCAAAAGTGTATGCAAAACTGACAAAATTTCGAGCGGGTGTTTTTTAGTCAAAAGTTTTTGGTATTCAACAAGTGCTTTTGCTTTGTTATCTTCAATTAGATAATCTGCAAAACCAAATAAATCTTCATTTGTTACACAAATTTCTTTTACCGTTTCTTTAGTTGGAGCTTTGTCTTTTGAATAAATTTTTAATTTTTCAAGTTCAGAATCTAACAATCTTAAATTTGAACCGACTTGTAACAAGATTTCTGCTGCAACATCATCGGATAATTTTAAATCTTTTGATTTTGCCTGTTGTTTAATCCAACTTTCAAGTTCTGCTGTTTTGTATGACGGAATTTGAACAAATTCTTTTGCATTATATTTTGATAAAAGTTTGAATATTTTTTTTCGTTTGTCGATTTTTTTCTGGCTATCCGGTGGAAGTTGAGCAACGAAAATAATGTCTAAATTTTCACTAACATTATCTAATGCTTCTGCCAGTTGTTTAATTTGTTTATCGTCAAATCCGCTTTCGTCAGAACTTTTCCCACTCAAATAGGCAAGACAGTTAATCACAATGAGCATTTTGCCAAACATCATTGGTTGGGTTCTTACAGCGGCAATCAAATCCGGAAATTTTGGATTGTTAAATTGTTTGAAACTCATTTCAATGAAATCTTTGTCTAAATTGCTTTTGAGCTTTTTGATTTCATTAGAAATATTAAATTCTTCGTCCCCATAGAAAAAGTAAATCATACCTTATATATTATAGAAAAGGAATATTAAAGTAAAGGAAATATGACTATAAAAATTGTTGTGATTGTTACAAACATTACCGGCATGTTTGACAAGCATTCTTGCTTTAATTACTATCAAAATTAAGAGGAAATGAAGTGAATATCTTCAACTGCTGCCGCAGCCGTAAAAGTCGGAATGCTCAAAAAAATCATCACCTACGTGCAGTTTGGGTGATGCTAGATTGTTTTTGAGTCCTCTAGAAGTATAAGAGGATTTTTTTATGCCATTTGGTGCAACAGCGCTACATTCAAATAGTTCAAAAATAGGAACATGTCCGCATGGGCTTCCACAGGGAGCTTGTCCTATTTGTAATGGAATGGCTGGAGGAAATTCTACAACAAAAAGAGATATTCCACGAAATGTTGGGGAGATGACTTATAATCAATGTGCTGCAATTGGTGCAATGCTCAAAGCTCAAAAACATGCAAGAGCACAAGCTCAACTTGCTCAACAAAATCATCTTCAAGCACTTGCAAATTTCCAAAAATCAATAGCTGCAACACACCAAAGAATTATGGATTTGGCTTCCGCAATTTCAAAATCAACACCTGCAATAATTGCTAAACCCATAAATTTCATTTTGACAAATGTTGTTGCAAAAATTTTGAATGTCGTACAAAACTTGCCTAATATTGTTGCAAATACTCTGCAAATAGTTCAGCAGAAATTTGCAGATATAACAGATAAATTAACTGCAATTTATGGTGAATTTAAGGCTGCTGTTCAAAAAAAAGTTTCAGAGGTTTTAGGTAACATAAAAAAGAAATTAAAATCCCTCTTCTTTATTTTCGGAGCTGATGAAACTGATGACGAAGATAAAAAAATTGATGAAGTGAAAAAAGCTTTTAATTTGAAGACATTTTTGCATAAAGTGTCAGAAAGTTTTAAAAATAAAAACAAAAAGGATATAGAAAACAATGATGATAAATCCGCTGCATGATGCGGAAACATTAAGACAACAAAAGAATTTGACAGAATCTCAACGCAAAAATACTCTATCAACTCGTGAGGGTGTTCTTGTTAATAATTGTGTCAAAGATAAAGACTATTCTTTGTCTGAAACGAAAGATACTTTTATGATTGCGGATAAAGTTCCTCTTCCTAATGCTCTATATCAAGATAATAAAATTGTTGATAAAAAACTTCTTCCTCTTAGTTCAATTGCACTTGGAGTCATGTCTTCAGTTACATTATTGACCGCTTTTATTAATCGAAGTGCAAAGGCTTCTATCGGGCTTGCAAAAGAGAAATGGCTTCCGTCTGTAACAAGAAATGTTCAGTTGAGTAAAGAAACTTATCAAGTTATTTATCAAATGGTTCAAAACCCGAATAGAAAAACATTTATTGCAGGGGCAGGAGTTTTAGCTCTTTCTGCTATGGCATTTATGGGTAAAACATTTTTTGACGGATTTAAAGAGGTTTGGGTAAAACGAAAAGAATCAGATATTCAGAAAAACTTACAAGAAAATTTAGTTTCTGTTGAAACGGAATCTTTTTCTGGGAAAATGCAAATTATAAGGAGTATGTTATCAAAATACTCTGCTGATTTTGAAAAATATATAAAATCAGACAATGAAAAGATTCTTCCTAATTTTGGCAAAAATAGGTATATTAATCCGAATTTTACATCTGATGAAACAGTTCAAAAAACTCAACCTAAATCAATTGTCGGTAATGTAATATTAGGACTTGCAACTGTTGCTGGAATTGTCGGATTAGGATTTCTTTCAATGAGAAATTTATCTAAGAGTACAACTCATCTTAATGAACAAACAGATGAAATCAAAAAAGGAATTCAATTGTTAGTTGAAAAATCAACGAACAAAACAAAAGATGTTGATAGATTCAATCTTGAACATTTATTTATGAGTATAAATGCAACAGAAGACTTCATAAGGGAAGAAGTCGGAAAATTAAAATGGGGAACTCCGGAAGAAAAAAATGAATATATTGATAAAATTGTTTCAAAAATCAAAACTTCAACAACTACGGTAAATCCAAATATTGGAGGTGATGGAACTCCAAAACCTGCATTTAATTCTTTTGTTGATGATTATAGAACATTTTTCTATAATTTCTTACTAGATACTTCAAATCCACAATTTAAACAATTGTTCTTGGGTGTTACAGGAATTACTGCAATAAGTTATGGTGGAAAACTTTCTGGTGATGCGTTGAAAGAAATTCAAGTCAAAAAAATTAATGCAGAAACAGAGTTAGATTTGCAAAAACGTCTTGTTGCTACTGAATTACGAAACTTTAAGTCTAAAAAAGATGCTGCAATTCTTCCACTTGTAGAAGAATTTTATAAACAGGTCGATAGTGTAAAACGTTCAAAAGAAGAATTAAAAACAATGGCTGAAAATATTTTATTTGAAATAAAAAATGGTCCGCCATACGTTTATTCATAGGATTTTATTATGGTTCAACAAATTACTCACGCAAATCCATATTATCAAGCACAATTAAATCCAAACACAAAATATGTTTGTAATACTTGTCAATTGCCAACTCCACAAAGAAATTATTGTATCTTTGATAAAAATGAAGTTGATTATTTTGTCAAACAAAAAGAAAATTCAATTCCTTATTTGACAGATATTTTAGTTCACTCAAATAATGAAGCCCAAGTTACAGAAACCCTTTTCATTATGGACAGAATGATTGAAAATGGTACAAAAGGAATAGACAAGTTGTATCCTATTTTTGCAAGATTTAATAATACTACATCATCTAATATTCAAACATATTTAGCCGGAATTTACCGAAAAACACAAGTTCCAGATGCTTTTGGACCTTTAGTAAAAATGCTTGTTCAAAATTCACTAAAACCAACAAATCCATATCAAACATTTGATGCAAATGAAGAAATTGGTGGAGCAATTTTGAGTTATTTGTCAGATAAATTTAAAAAATAATCAATTAATCCATTCGGATAACTTGCTTTTTTATTGTAATAGTCGTATGATAAAAGGGTTAAGTTTTCTTAATTGAATGTTTTATTTTTTAGACGATTAGGGTACAATAAATCTATGGCTACAGAGGAAAAATTATATTCGGATATTCCACCGACAAAACTTAGAAACAAAGAAGAGAAATTCAAACCTGCTAAAACAAACAAATTTTGGCTAACAATTGCTAGTTTGTTCTTTTTTAATATGTTGCAAAATAGATTTTATGCATTTCGTTATACAGGTGTAGAAAACTATAATGAACGTGATAAAAATACTCCAACAATTCTTTTTGCACCGCATTGCAATTGGTGGGACGGAATTGTTATGTACAATATCACTCACAGAATTTGTCACAAAGAAATTCGTTTGATGGTTGAGGAATTAAACAGATTTCCATTGTTAAGACGTGGTGGAGCATATTCCGTAAATAAAAAATCAGCTCAATCTGCAATGAAAGCTTTGCAGTACTCTGTTGATGTTTTAGGTGACTTGAGAAATGTTTTATGTATTTTTCCTCAAGGAATTATCAGACCACCTCATTTCCGTCCGTATAAATTTCAAACCGGTTTAGCTTATATTGCTCACAATGCAGTGAAAAGATTTGGCAAGGTTAATTTAATCCCTGTTTCAATCGATTATTGTTTTTTGAGAGATAACAGACCGGAAGTTATTGTTGATTTTGGTAAGCGTATTGAGTTAACTGACCCTAATATTGATAGGAAAGAATATACAAAATTCTTAGAAGCTGCTTTAACTCAAACATCAGATGATCAATTCAGACATATTTCACAAGGAGATATGGATCATTATAAAATCTTATTCAAACAACATTTAAAATGGTATCGTCGTATTGAACAAAGATTAAAAAGTATTGATTTACCTGATGTTTCAGAAGTTTAATTCAATTATTACAATATGTTAAACTAATTTGTTTTTTTGAAATTTCCGTATAAAAAAACACTTATATTATATATAAGAAGTTTTAAGTATGGAGAGTTTGTCATGGCAATGGACAATGTAGAAGATATTAAATCTATTGAAGAGTTAAGAAAAGCGCAAGCTGCTGCACAAGCCCAAGGAACAACTATAACTAACTACAATCAATGGGAACAAATTCTTGAAGATTTAGAAACTGCAGGAATTCAATCCACCGGTTCATATTCCGGTGATTTGCAATTACATTCCCAAGTTATGCAACAATTACAAGACTTTGTTGAAGAAGTTCAACAAGCTCAAAAACAACAAGAAATGAATCCTAAAAATGCCGAAACATCAAAAATTGATAGTCAAACTTCACAAGATAAAGATCAAGTTGTAAAAGCAAATGTTGCAAATGGTGTAAGTTCTGATATTATGGCAAATTATATGAAATATTATCACCTATTTTAAACGGTGTAATACTTTCATTCTGTTTAATGGCCAAAATATAACAACGGCACGCCCGACAAATCTATCTTTTTTCAATGTTCCCCAGTATCTACTGTCTTGGGAATTTCCACGATTGTCACCCATCATAAAATAACTGTCTTTATCAAGTTTGAATGGTCCGCATTTCATTGTTTGGTCATTCATTAACAAGATTTTGCTAGTGTCTTTTGTTGGGCATGGCGGATATTCATAAACACTTTTGATATAATTTTCTTTGTATTTTTTATCATTGATATAAACGTAGGCTGAACCGTCTTTTTCTTCTTTGATTTCAACTTTATCCCCTGGCATACCCACAACACGTTTGATATAGGCAATATCTTTGCACCAAAAACCTGTAAGTCTTGCAAATAAAGGCAAAGGACTCCTTGAAAGTTTGGTTGATGGCGGATAAAACACCATAATATCGCCTCTTTGCGGAGTAGTGAAAAATCTTGAATATCTTTCAACAACAATTCTATCGCCCTCAACTAAAGTTGGGTGCATTGAACCTGATGGAATCCAACGAATTTCTCCAACAAAAAATCTTATGATAATAACCATTACCACAACAAATACAACGGTTTCAATAACCTCGCATAAAGCACTTTCTTTATAATTTTTGTAGCTTTCTTCAAATTTATCAAGTTTCATTTGGACATTTGCAGGAAGATTTGCCTTGAAATGCATATAAATTGCATCTCTTTTTTCTCTCATTCTCTTTTTCCAGTTGTCCATTTGTTGTTTAATTTTATTCATTATTTAAAAGCTCCAAGAAATTTTTCAATGCTGCGGTAAACTCATTATCTTGCAGATTATCAAGTTGTTTAGCCGCTTTTTCTATATAATTATTTAACAAAGACTTAGTTTTTTCAATACCTTTGGTATAGTTTTTGGTATCTTGGCTGTAAATAATCGGAGCGGTGTAAATTCCCTCTGACAAATCATTTTGTGCCGGTTTTGAACGGTCTGTTTTAGTAAAATTAATTAAATCATCTCTGATTTGAAATGCAATACCAATATTCATTGCAAAATCACTTGTCTTTAACAAATTAATAGAAGTTTGTGATAACATTGCACAGCTTGTCATTGCAGTTTCAAAAAGATAAGCAGTTTTATTTTTTGATTTTTCAATATAATTTTCAATTGTTCCGATTTTGAACCTGTCGAAATTTTGGTCGATTTCTCCTTGGCACATTTTATTTAATGTAATAGAGAATTTTTTTAGTATATCAATTGAATTCAAGTTTGCAATTTTTTCCATTGCAATAGAGAGAATATAATCTCCTGAAATTACCCCGAGTTTATTTCCGAATTCTGCTGAAATTGTTTTTTGACCTCGCCTTAAATCACTTTTGTCAATTATATCGTCATGAATTAAAGATGCATTATGTACAAGTTCAATTGCTGATAATAATTCAAGTTGTTGCGTGTTTAAATTTTGTCCTAAAGCTTTGGTGTATAAAATAGCTAAAACCGGACGAATTCTTTTTGACGGAGCGGTTAAAAATTGCACAATATGAGATTTTAACGGCTCACGAGTTTGAATTGAAGTGGTAATATTTTCTTCAATTTTTTTTAGTTCAGCAGATGCAAGATATTTAATTTTTGAATATTTTTCGTTAAAAGTCATATTATTCAGTTTTTTCCGACTCTTTAGGTTTACTGTTTTTGTCAGTTTTTTTCAATTTTAAATAGTTTACCTTATCCCAACTCAAATCAATATACTTAATTTGGCTATCCACTTCTTCAATTTGCGGTAGGATTGTGTAAATACGTTTAATTCTTTCAAAGACAGTACTATCTAATTGTCCTAAACGAATGCTTGTTGTTTGAATTTTTACATAAACATCATTTGGATTTCTCAAATCAATGTACTCAACTTTTTCATTTGAATATGTTTCAACAGCTTTAACGATTTTCTCAACTTCTTGAACTTTTTTTACTGTCCATTCTTTGCCAAGTTGTGGTTTATTGGTCAAGATTTTTAGAGCAGATTTTGAGTTGCCTAAATTCATATAGTTTTTATGCGTAATTAAAATTCCGTCAGATGTGAAAAATGCTACAGGTTTTGCTTTCAAATCTGTTTTAATTAAGGCAATAGGTTGTCTTTCTCGTACAATGATTTGAATTCTTGCAGGAAATCCGTAACGTCTTACATAGATATTTTTAATCACAGGAATTTTAAATAATTCTTTTTTTATAGGTTTGACTTTAACCAAAAAAATTGGAAGTTTTGGTACATATAGATTTTTCAAGGATTGTCTTATTACGTAATCCGGAATGATATTGTTATTAATAATTTCGATATGTTTTCCTGTTTGGTCTGAAAAAGTATCTTTTGGCAAGTACCATTGAGGAAGTTTCATAAAATGATATGCAAGAAAAATAACCAAAATTAAGCTGATAAATCTTAAGAAAGATTTTAATTCTTTTACTTTTTTACGTTTTTTTCTAATCTTTCTTTCAATTCGTTTGCGTTTTAGTGAATGTTTGGCAAGGGCGAATTCGTCTTGAAATTCGTCCTCTTGCACATTTGCATTTTCTTGCGGATATTCATTTGTATTGAAATTATTATCCTCAGTCATTATTTATTCAAGCCTGCTCCATTTAAAACAATTTGAACTAAATTATCATAACTTATACCCATAACTTTTGCTTGAGCCGGTAAGTCACTAGTTGTAGTCATTCCAGGGGAAGTATTGATTTCAATAACATAAGGAATTCCGTCTTTGCTAATCATAAAGTCAACTCTTGAAACCCCTTTGCAACCTGCTGTTTCGTGTGATTTAATTGCTATTTTTTTAATCTTTGCAGTTAATTCGGCATCAAATTTTGCAGGAAGAATGAATTCTGACATTCCAGGAGTGTATTTAGATTCATAATCATACCACTCATTTTTGGGAATAATTTCTAAGATTTCTGTTGCAAAATTTTTTCCGTCTTGTTCTAAAACTCCAACAGTTACAAATAACCCGTCAATAAATTCTTCAATAAGAACATCATCATTATATTTTATAGCTTCATTATAAGCTGCCTTTAGTTCTTCACGAGAATTAACTTTTGTCATACCAAAACTTGACCCCTCAGAAACCGGTTTTGTGAAAACAGGGTATTTCAAGTCTTTAGTTTTTTCCATAACATCTTCGCCTTTTCTTACAAAAGCAGATTTTGCAAGAGGAATTTCACTGCATGATGATAGCATTCTCTTTGTGTATTCTTTATTCATACAAACGGCAGAAGACATTACACCACAACCGGTATAAGGAATTTGTAAGATTTCTAAGATTCCTTGAATACAACCGTCTTCACCATATTTGCCGTGAAGGACATTGTATGCATAGTCGTAATTCCCATCTTTTAATTTTTGAGCAATATTTTTATCAACTTCTACAAGTTCAGATTTTGTATAACCAAGTCTTTGAAGAGCATCAAAAACTCCTTTGCCAGAACGTCTTGACACTTCTGCTTCTGATGACATACCACCACATAGAACGGCAATTTTAGAATTTTTATCTATTTTTTGTACAATGTTTTGCATAATTCGTTTTCCTTATTATTATTTCCGCCTAAAAATATTATTTCAGGCTGTAAATCTATTTCATACTTATTTTTTACTTTTGTTTGCATTTCAGACATCAAAGTAAGCACGTCTGTTGATGTTCCGAAGTTGTTGTTTACAATAAAATTTGCATGATTTTCCCAAACCTTAACTCCACCACAACTTAGTTCTTTCGCTCCAATAGAATCAAGAAGTTTTCCTGCGGAATTGTTTTGCGGATTTTTGAAAATACTTCCACAATTAGGTAGTACTAAAGACGGTTGATGCGCTTTTCTAAATTCTAAATTTGAATTCATTTGAGCTTCAATTTCTTTAGTATCTTTTTTTGAAAGTTCAAATTCTGCTTGTAGAACGATTAAATTTTCATTCTGGCAACGAGAGGTCCTATAATCAAAATTCATTTCCTCTTTTGTATATTTGATTAGTCCTTTTGTTGATGAATAACAAGTTATGGTAACCAATGTATCACTTATACATTGACTGTTAGCAGATGCATTCATACAAACTTCACCGCCAATTGACCCAGGAAAGCCTATCATAAATTCTAAACCCGTAAGTCCTGCTTTGCAAACTTCTTGTGACAATTTTGGTCCTTTAACACCAGAATCTGCAATGACTTTTGTTCCATTAATTTGAATAGAATTCATTTTGGTTGTCAAAATGATTTTTCCGTTGTAACCGTAATCTGAAATTAAGGTATTTGAAAGATTTCCAAACACTTTGACATTAGGATTTTCTTTCAAAATTTGTACAAATTCCTCAATATTTTCAGGAAAAAATACTTCAGAAATTTTTCCTCCAATTTTGAAAGAAGTTAGCTTTTTAATATCCAAGTTTTTTTCTGGAAGAATTGACAACTTAGTTTTTCTCCTTTTCATTTAGAGCTAATAATTCTTTCCCTAAGTTTGTAATTGTACCTGCACCTAATCCAATAACAATATCGTTAGGTTTTAGGGTTGGGTATAATTTTTCTGCCACATCTTTTATTGAACCTGATGCGTATTCACAAGGAATATCACTTTTTTCTTTTAGTTCGTTTACAAAAGCTTCTGAATTTACACCATCAATCGGATCTTCACTTGCTGCATAAACATCGGTTACGATTACCTTGTTTACGTGAGAAAATGCACCCATAAATTCATTCCACAAGTTTTGAAGTCTTGTGTATCTGTGAGGTTGAAATACTGCAATAACATTCTTATTTTTAAAAGATTTAGAAGAAGAAAGTGTTGCTTTGATTTCTGTTGGGTGGTGTGCATAGTCATCATAAATTGAAATTCCGTTGAATTCTCCAACTTTTTGAAATCTTCTGCCCATACCTGTAAAAGTTGCAAAATGTGAAGATACTAAATTCATATCAACACCTGATTCATTCAAACTTGCCCAAACAGCAAGTGAATTATATACATTGTGAACTCCTTTAAGACAAATTTTTAGTCTTGTTTTAAATTCCCCTTTGTGAAGAATATCAAATTCTGTATAATCCTCATTGTATTTAATATTCTTTGCTGAATAATCTGTATTTCCCCCAATTGAATAAGTTACAAATTCAGCATTATGAGCAAGTGGAGTTTGTGAGAAATGTTTAACCAAACGTTTAACACCCTCATTATCCATATTTGCCATTACAATTCCATTTTCTCTCATATTTGATAGGAAGGTTTCAAATGTTTCAAGTATTGACTCCAAACCGTTTTTATAAAAATCTAAATGGTCAGGTTCAAGATTGTTTACGACCACCAAATTAGGAGAATATTTAACAATTGTACCATCACTTTCATCAAGTTCTGCTATAAAAAATTTTTCACCAGTCGAATTTGCGTTTGTATTCAATTCCGGAATAATTCCACCAACGATGTATGATGGTTTTAATCCTGCTTTTTCCATTACATAAGAGCAAAGTCCGCTAGTTGTAGTTTTTCCGTGAGTTCCTGAAAAACCCATAAAATATTTTTCATTCTTTGAAATTTCTGCAAGCAAATCTGAACGGTGATAAATTGGTAAACCTAATCTTCTTGCTTTTTGTTTTTCCGGATTGTCTTCACGAATTGCAGTACTTGCAACAACTATACAATCATCTGGAACATTGCTTTCATTGTGTCCAATGAAAACTTTTGCTCCAAGATTTCTTACTTCTTGAACATATTTACTGTCATTTATATCAGAGCCTGAAACTTCAAAACCGTTTTGTAGCAAGTACTTTGCTAAACCGCTCATTCCGACTCCACCTATTGCTATAAAGTGATATTTTTTCTTTTCCAAAACTTTAATCCCTACTATTTATATACTCTCTACTATTTTATAATTATAATACCAAAATAAGATTTCAGTTTGAAAATTATTATTTTTTAACATTATTTTCTTTTGGTATCAAAAACTATTTTTAGGAGTTTTAAAGTTTATGTTATGTTAAAATTTCCACCATTAAAACCTCATAGATTTACGGAAAGAGTTGTTATCAAAAAGAGAGCTAAATACTCTCAACACACAGTTTTTAGAATATATGATAAAAAGGGTAACTGCCTTGGAAAAATGGAAACAGAGCCAGAAATTGTGAATAATCAGCAGTTTTTGTATTCTCCGAATTCTAAAAAATATGCATCATTGTATATAAAAAAATTGAATGCCCATAAAAGATTTGAAGGTGTTGGTACTGCATTAATAAATGTGGCTAAAGTCGAGAGTTTTAAAAATTTCTGCAATGGTAATATCCATTTAATTGCGTCAGATGTTTATGACGAAAAACGTCCTCCGCAAGTATTTTATAAAAAAGTTGGTTTTAAATTTGGGAAATATGAAAAAGAAGTAGAAAAAATTGTTGATGATTATATAAAAGATAACAAACCGATAAATCGTGCATTAGGAGATTCTTTTATGTATATAGAAAAGAATGTTGATAATTCCGGTAAAGTTGCAAAATGTTTGCAAGAAGCTAAAAAAATGTTTCCAGATATTTTTCATTGGATTTAAGCAATAATTATTTCCAAAATGTTTTTAAATATATGTATGGGAAATTTTAATTCATCATATTTATTGCGTCCGCAAAAAAATATTCCGGATAAACTTTTCTACCGAACGGAAATGTATAATACCGGACAATCATTTGCGGTTGATTGTTCTCCTGTTGGTTATAAATACTATCTTTTTAATACAAAAACAGGTAAACAATTAGGCGAAATGGAAGCTCGGCCTGTTTTATATAATATAGGTAATCGTGCATTTTACCCACAAATTGCGCCATACAAGTCTTTTGAAATTGATTATTTAAAATCAAATGTTCGTGATAAAGGTAATGGAACAAAATTTATTACTCTTGCAAAAAATGAGAGTAAAGCTATGGATTGCAAAGGACGAGTTCACTTAATTGCAAGTAGAGCTTATGACTATGATAGACCTCCACATGTTTTTTATAAGAAAATGGGGTTTGTATCAAATTCACCCAAAATGAACAAATATTTAGATAAATGTATAAAACTTGGAATGAATGTAAGTAAAAGGAAATCCAATCCTTTAAAAATGTATTTGCCATATACTCCGACAGAAACACCAAAAGTGTCAACTTTAGGAAAATTATTCAAGTTTTTAAAAGGATTAAAGAAATTTTATTGATAAGAGAATGGTGGGGTTAAATTTAAACAAATATTGAAAAGTCCTGAAAAAAATGATATACTTGAAAAGTAATTAAAAATTCTCTCCCTAATTAGGGAGAGACAGAGAGGGTAACAACCTAATCTCAAAAGCAGAATATAGAAGTCACACATGAGTTAAGTATAGCAAAGAGAAAGGACTAAATAATGCTGAAATGCAGTCATAGAGCGATTTTAGGGGGGGGGGGCAACCCGTAATAGTCTTGTAGTAAAGGTTTTAACCG
>DJOE01000008.1 GCA_002438405.1 Cyanobacteria bacterium UBA6446 | reverse complement strand
ATATGCTAATAGATGTAAACGGACCCAAAGGACCGAATGTATTAGGAAGAGATTTGAGAACATATACGCATACTGTTAGAGGCAAAGATGGATATGATATGTCATCAAGTGGAATAATTGCCCTTAATCAAACACCAATAAAAGAAGATGGTGATGGTGACCCATGTGAGGGTAAGACATGTGGTTGCGGAGATTTGCCAGCTTGCGAAACAGATCCTTGCGCCGGTAAGACTTGCGGTTGTGGTAGTTTACCTCCTTGTGAAACAGTTTGTACTTCAACTGATACATCTTTGGCTTGTTGTAAAAAAAGAACAATTAAAGATGAGTCAGATGCTTGTTGCCAATGGAGTTATTATGATAACGACAAAACTTGTCACCCTTGCTCTGTTGCAGGTGCAGTGAAATTTTCTGGGATAGGTTGCGTGTACACAATTCCGTTTAATGCATACAGTCCGGTTACAACTGGAAGTTCTGAAATGCAAATGTATGATCCTAATTGGGTTTCTTACTCAAGAAACCATTATGACCAAGGTGATTATAACCTAATTACGGAAAATTATTGGGCTGGAGCAAAAAGAGCATGTGCATTAAAAGGTATGACTATGCCTAATTTATCAGAAATAAAAAGTATATATCATGAAAACCAAAAATATCCTCGCTTAAAAAATATATCTACTTATTTTTGGGTCGGAGAAGATAATGGTGGCACGGCTGCCTACATATTTAAATTAAACACCGGTCTTTCTGGGTATGATGGTAAGGGACATTATGGTTATGGGGCAGTTTGCTTGGGAGATTAGATTTCTCAGGGCTAATAGGTTTATAAGTGATTTACTTGGAAGCGGGGATCATACCTCGCTTTTTGCTAAAGGTCATAGTATTGCACCCGCATTGAATGATGCTTTAATTCTTGAGTGCTACTCAGAATAATAGTTATGTAGGTCTGGGATTTACTAATCCGACATGTAAAATTTATCGAGTTGGCATAGTAATGCTAACCTACATTTGTAATTATCCCTGTGTTATGGATTACGACACTAGCAGATATTTTGAATTTTCAACAACAAATGACTTCATACACGTTCGTAATGACATGATTTTTAAACCCTCACCCCAGCCCTCTCCCATAAATGGGCGAGGGAGAAAAGTTTAGGCGATTCCGAGATAAATTCGGAATGACCATTTAACTATTACCTACCCTTTCTCAGCTATATTGCATGCAGTTTCACACGGCTCATTCCTTCGCCGGTTCAGCTAGTGTCACTTATACAAGGGATAGGGAGAAAATACAATGGGCTTTTTCTACGTCTTTAAAAGCATGCCATTACGAGGAACAAAGCCGAGTAAAGTGCAAGGTAACTAGTACAGAGTGACGTCGTAATCTTGAACACTAGTATTCACCTTTAACCAAGGGCAAGGGTGAAAAGTTAAGGAGGTTCTGAATCACCGAGTAGGAACAGAAAACTACGTTTCGATTTCATCTCAACTTATTTTCTAGTCAGTTCAGAATGACTATTATAAAAATCCTTATAGTCTTTTATTGCTTTTGACTATAAACTTTAAAAATTTTATTTTTATGTCATAATATTTAATGCGTGTAACAGTTATGAGGTATGAAAAATAATGGCAATGAATTCACCAAGACAAACTTCACAAATCAAACGTGAGATTTTGGTTAGACTTATCAAAGCATATTTAGGTGATAATTTCGAAGAAGAAACAAGAAAAATCCCTTATGATATGCGTCCGAAAGGCAGCGATGTTCCTTATCGTTGTTGTATTTTTAAGGAAAGAGCTATTCTTAGAGATCGTGCAATTGCAGGATTAGGAACTTCTATTGAAGATACTGATGATAGTGTTTTATTATCAGATATCGCTAAAAAAGCTGAAGATAGGGTTAAACCGGAAGAACACCCCCTTACAGTTCTTACTACAGCTTGTAAAGGTTGTGTTCCATCAAGAATTTTCGTAACAGACCTTTGTCAAGGTTGTGTTGCAAGACCTTGTGAAAGTACTTGTAGATTTGGTGCTATCTCAGTGCATGATGGAAAATCTCACATCGATACTGAAAAATGTAAAAATTGCGGAATGTGTGCTCAAGTTTGCCCATATCAAGCAATCCAAAGAATCATTGTTCCTTGTGAAAATGCTTGTCCGGTTGGCGCAATTGCTAAAGGTGAAGATGGACATGCGAGAATTGATTTTGATAAATGCATCTCTTGCGGAAGATGTGTTGCCGCTTGTCCATTTGGTGCCGTTCACGAAAAAAGTCAAATTATTGATATTTTAAAACAAATAAAACAAGGTAAAAAATTAGTTGCAATGTTGGCTCCGTCAATTATGGGTCAATTGCCTTGTACTCCTGCTCAATTGAAAGATGCTATTCAACAGTTAGGGTTTGCTGATGTTGTTGAAGTTGCAATTGGGGCAGATATCACAACTAAGAATGAAGCAGCTGAATTCAAAGAAAGAATGGCAAAAGGTGATGCATTCATGACGACTTCTTGCTGTGCAGGTTACAATGAACTTGTTGACAAGCACATTCCAGACTTGAAACCTTTCCGTTCTGAAACAAAAACTCCTGCTTATTACACTGCAGAACTTGTTAAACAAGAAACTCCAGATGCTATAACTGTTTTCTTTAGCCCTTGTGTTGCTAAAAAACGTGAAGCATTACAAAATCCAGACATTGATTTCGTTCTTAACTATGAAGAGCTTGGTGCTTGGTTAATTGCTAAAGATATAAAGGTTGATGCTTGTAAGGGGTCTGAATTTGCAGTTGAATCTTCTGCAGAAGCAAGAAACTTTGCAGTAACTGGTGGTGTTGCAGGTGCTGTTAATGCATTATTAGAAGATAATGAAAAAGCAACTCCAGTTATCATTGATGGTTTAGATAAAGCTGCCGTTAGAGATTTGAAAAAATACGGCAAAAATGGTAAATGCGATTTGGGCAACTTAATCGAAATTATGGCTTGCCCTGGTGGTTGTTTAGGTGGCTCTAGCACAATCAATGCTTTCAAACCTGCTTTGAAACAGTTAACAAATTATGTAAAAGAAAGTCCTGAAATTAAAGACGTTCTTAAAAAGTAATTGAAAAATATATAAATTAAAGAGATGCGGACTTTGAAAAAGTCCGCATCTCTTTTAATAACTAAAAAACTTATTTTAAAATATTACCCTCAACAAAATCAAACTTGCTTTGTTTAATTGCTTCAATTGCATCTTCTGCTTTAACAGATTTAATCTTTTTAGCTTCTTCTACTCCAAAGATTTCGGCAACTTTTTTACGACCATCAAGATATCTGTCAATCATAAAATCGCATAATGAATCTTTGCCACAAGCAGCTGCATCTTTATAGCCTTGAAGTCTAATTCTCAATCGTTTTTCAAGTTCATCTGCATATTGAAAAATATCTTGTGCTTTTCTTAGGGGATTATTCTCATCTTCTTTAATTCTTTGTGCAATAAATTTTCTAATAACATCAGCATCATCGTTTGTTGCATGCAAACTTTCAGCATAATTTTGTCGTTCTGAAAATTTTGGAATTAATGTTAATTCTTCCCACCCCCAAAATTTGTCCGGAGTTCTCAAATTAATATAATTATGATTATCAATAAAATGGTTATCATACATTAAATCACTAAATTTATTAACAGCTTTCAAGCTACCTTTTACAATATATTTACCTTGAAAATTTTGAGAGTAGTTGTTTTGAATTTGCATATTTGTGTCCTTTTTTTATTCCTTTTGAAGATATTAATTCCAAACATAATTTTTTTTGCGGGTTTGATATAAATTTCAATCCAAAAACAAAAATAAATAATAATAGTCTTTCATTTAGCCAAAATCCGATTACGGGAATTCAAAGCATAGCAATATAATTATAAAAAATACAAGGAGCAATATTATGAATCAGGCAATAAAACTTCTTTTGGTTGAAGATCATAAATTATTGAGAGTCGGATTAAAGTCGCTATTTGAAGAACAAGATGGACTAGAAGTCACATCAGAAGCCCAAAGTGGCAAAGATGCAATAGAAAAATTCCGCACAACACACCCAGATGTAACCCTTATGGATATTGGGTTACCTGATATTTCTGGAATTGAAGCAACAAAGAAAATTTTAGAACTTAACACAAATGCAAAAGTTATAATTTTGACTTCGCATTTAAGTGAAAAAGAAGTAATCGACTCCCTTGAATCCGGCGCCTGTGCTTATGTGATGAAAGACATAAATACAGACATATTAAAAATGATTATTCAAACCATAAAAGAGGGGGCAATGTGGATTGACCCGTTAGCCGTACCAATTTTGAGAGATAAAAACAAGGGGCTTGTTCCTCAAAGGCAAATGTCACGTGCAATGTTTAGAGAGCAACATTCCAATCTTACCCAAAGAGAGTACGAAGTCTTGAAACTCGTTGTTGATGGAAAATCAAATAATGAGATTGCAGAAGAACTAACAATTTCTTCTCATACTGCAAAAGCTCATGTCTGCAATATTATTCAGAAATTATTAGTTGATGATCGAACCCAAGCTGCCGTGAAAGCCCTAAAAGAAGGTCTTGTGTAATGTTGCTACTGAATTCATTTACTAAAAAAGCATTCGAGTAAAATATTTTCCCCGAATGCTTGATTATATTTGACAAATTAGATTTTTGAATTATTCTTCTTCAGCTTCTTCTGACATTCCGCCATCTTGCATATCTTCTTCATCTAATTCGTGCTGATTCATTTCTGCTTCAATTTCTTCTTGCAATTCTTCTGAATCAACTCCAGTATCAACAGCTTCATCTTCTTGAGCAGTTTCTTCGTCATAATCGTAATTATTTACGTTTTGAGCTTCAGCTTGTTCCATTTGAGAAACTGATTTAATATCGATTTTCCAGTTGGTTAATTTATGAGCAAGTCTTACGTTTTGACCTTCTCTACCAATAGCAAGGCTCAATTGATCATCTGGAACAACAACTAATGCTTCGTGAGCAAATTCATCATCTGCCATAATATCTACAGATACTACTCTTGCAGGTGATAAAGCATTAACTATATATTCTACAGGATCTTCTGAATATCTTACGATATCAATTTTTTCATTTTTCAATTCACCAACGATAGTTTGAATTCTGCTACCTCTTGGTCCGATACAAGCTCCAACTGAATCAACTTCCGGATCATTAGACCATACAGCGATTTTTGTTCTATAACCGGCTTCACGAGAAATTGATTTAATTTCTACAATACCATCTTCAATTTCAGGAACTTCAAGTTCAAACAATTCTCTAACGATTTCTGGGTGAGCATGAGAAACGATAACTTGTGGTAATCTTGTTGTTTCTTTTACATTCAAAACGAAAACTCTGATTCTATTACCAGGTTTGTAATATTCTCCAGGAATTTGTTCTTTTCTTGGCATGATAGCATCAGTTTTACCAATATTAACAATAACATTTCTTCTATCATCAATTTTTTGGATAATACCTGTAATCAAAGTACCTTTCTTTTCTAAGAATTCGTTAAGAACAAGATTTCTTTCTGCTTCTCTAATTCTTTGAGTCAAAACTTGGTTTGCAGCTTGTGCAGCGATTCTGCCGAATTGTTCAGGAGTAACTTCTAATTTAACTTCGTCACCCAATTCAACATCTTCATCAATTTCTTTCGCTTCAGCTAGAGAAATTTCGTTGTCTTCATCTTCAACATGGTCAACAACAGTTTTACCTTTGAAGATACCAATTTCACCAGATTGTTCGTCCAAAAATGCTTCAACATTTTGAACTTCTTTCAATCTAAGGTGTTTTTTATAAGCTGCAACCATTGCGTCGCATAAAGATGAAATTACAACATCTTTTGAAATTCCTTTTTCTTTTTCCAATTCTTCGAAAACTTCGTTCAAGTTTCCTGCTCCGATTTTAATCATTTGTTTATTTTCCTTTCGTTGTTTGTTTCTTGTTGCCTTCCCGCAAAAGCCTTAATCAATATATAACTTTGCTGACTGGATATTTTCTTTCGGAATTTGAAGTTCGCAACCATCATCAAAGCGGAAGAATGTTAACCCCTCATTGTAATCATAGTCAACAATTTCACCTTTAAAGATTTTTTCTGTTTCACCCATCAATGGTTCTTTTAGTTTTAAACTAATTCTTTTGCCTTTGAAAATTATAAACTCTTTTTCAGACTTGAATTTACGCTCTAACCCTGGAGAAGAAACTTCTAAATAGTATTTCACAGGAATTAAATCGTCTAAAAAACCTTCTAAACTTCGAGTAACATTTTCACAATCATCTAATGTGATGTTGCGTTCTTTTGAGTATAAGAAAATTCTCAAAAACCAACGGTGATTTTCCTTTGAAAAATCAATCTCAATAGGAATCAAATTGAAACGCATTGCGGTATTTTCAATTAATGGAGTGATAGCCTCTAAAACTTCTAACCTATTTACATCTTGTTTCATTGTTCCTACCTTTCAGTTTTGTATTGCATTGGTTATCTTATAGTGAAAAAAAGAACGGGGTAACCGTTCTTTTTTATCTTGCAATACTGCTTGCTTCCTCATTTTAATATATTCAAACTAAAAAGTAAAGTGTTTGTAATTTTTAATTAAGATAAAGTTTTAGCTATTTCTTTTTCATAATCTGCTTTACTAATTGCATCACTACCTCTAAAGTAGACTACTTCGCCATTGATTTTACCTTGTCTGTATTGAACTCCATTGATTGTAACTTCTGGAGCCATACCCATAATAGTTCGTTTTTGAGCAATATTATCTAAATGGTTTGCAGATTCAGTATCTCGATTTATTTTAGCGGCAGATTTTTTAGCAACTTTAGATTCTTTATACTCAGCTTTATTTGCACCATCAGATAAATTAATATTGTTTAATGCATTATCTCTTTTTTTTGCATTTTGAGTTATTTTATTATCAAGTTTTGTTTTTTGGTTCTCCTCTTTTTTAATCATTTCTTTTAATCTGTTTTCTTGTTTTGTAATTGCAGAACTCAATTTTTCTCTGTCAGATTTATAATCTTTAAATTTATCTACAGCATCTTTTGCATCTTGCAATTTAGTTTCTGATTCTTGTAACTTAGTTTCTGATTCTTTCAAGTTAGTTTCACATTGAGTTTGTTGATCTTTAGCTTTATCTAAACTTGTTTGTTCTTTTTTCAATGAAGATTCAAGTTGTTCAACTTGTGTTTTATTTTCCCCAAGTTTTTCTTTTGCGGTATCTTTTGCTTTTGATGCTTGAGTTTCAGCTGATTCCGCTTCTTTTTCAGCTTTAGCTGCTGCATCATCATTTTCTTTTGCTTGTTCTTCACGTTTTACAGCTGCTTCATAATTAGCTTTAGCGGTCTTATACTCAGGATTATCAATTTCAGAAGTTGAACCATCAGGATTTGTTACTGTAATCTTAGGTTTTATAGAATCCATAGTAGCTTTAGCTTGCGCAGTTTCAGATTTAGCACTATTATAAGCAGAAGTTGTTTGCTTGTGTTTATTTGTTGCATCTGTATGAGCATCATGTGCTTTAGTATAAGTATCAACAGCTTTACCATATTCTGCATCAGCCTTGCTTAATGCTAGTTTTGCGTCATCACGTTTGCTCTTATATCCATCAACTGAATTCTTAGCAGTACTTACATCTTGTTTCTTATCTGATACATCTTTTTTGCCTTTAGAAACCCCCTCTTTTAGAGTATCCATACTATTTTGTGCATTAGTATAATTTGTTTCATATTGATTTTGAGTGGCAATTGCGTCCATTGAAGCAAGTGTGCCTTTTGCAGATGAAATTGCACCAGTCAAATCTGCCGAATTTGCAGCATTAGACATTGAAGATAATGCAGAATTTGCAGATGCTGATGATAATGTAGAAGCAGTACCTTGTGGACCTAAATCCCCAAATGCTTGATCTATTTTAGCATTATTAGATGTTCCTTGTGAACCTTTAGAACCACCAATTACGCCCAATTGGTTCAACAAGCTGATACCCATACTCAAAGTTTGACCAATAACTTGTCCTGCTGTAAATGCATTGCTTTGACCAGTTTGAACATTTAAGTTTTTAGCTACGTTTGCAGATGATGAAATTCCTCTAGTTGCAAATATGCCATTATTATTGCCAACACCATTTAAGCGTTGACGAATTCCGGTATAATCATATTTTGCAGCAGATTTGCTTACAGATTGACCTGCAACATAATTTGTTTTTGGACCTGATTTTAAAGAGTAATTAGACGTTTTGTTAGCACCTACAGCATTTGTTAACTTTACTGTAGCTTGACGAGATGTCCCGCTTGTGCGAGATCCAAAGGTGGCATTCATTCCAGCCATTCTAAGTTTTGATACATCTGTTATCGCCATAATGCTCTCTTATTTTTACTCTCTTAAATATATAAAAACATGTTGAAAGCCTTGATTTCACATGTTCTTAGACTTGTTACATTTGTTAACATATCCACTCACAGACCTATGGACTTATAATTTTAAAAATATATAATTAGAAATATATGGCAATTTTAGAAGTCAAAAATTTAAATTTAGGATTTCAGTGCGAAGAAATTTTTCGTCCTGCATTGTTTGATGTTTCTTTTTCGTTAGAAAAAGGTAAAATGCTCTCGATTGTTGGAGAATCCGGTTGTGGAAAAACAATGAGTGCAATGAGTATTTTGAATTTAATTCCTAAAACTGCAAGAATTACAAGTGGCGAAATCGTTTTTAATAATGAAAATTTGCTCACTAAAACTCAAAAACAAATGCAACATATTCGTGGAGCAAAAATTGCATTAATTCCACAAGATCCAATGACTTCGCTCAATCCACTTTACACTGTGGGTGATCAATTATTAGAAATTATAAAAATCCATCAAAACCTAGCAGGAACTGATGCGGAGAAAAAGGCAATTGAAGCTTTTGAAGCGGTGCAAATTCCAAGTGCAAAATCAAGATTAAAAAATTATCCGCACGAATTTTCAGGTGGAATGAAGCAACGTGCAATTATTGCGATGGCACTTTGTTGCAATGCAGAAATATTGATTGCAGATGAACCAACAACGGCACTTGATGTAACAATTCAGGCTCAAATCATGCACTTATTACAAGACATCAAAATAAACCATGGTACATCAATTCTTTTAATTACACATGATTTAGCTCTTGTTAGAGAAAATTCTGATGAAATTGCAGTAATGTATTCTGGGCGAATAGTTGAAAATGCTCCAAATGAAGAATTTTTCAAAAATCCAATGCACCCATATTCAAAAGCTTTATTAAAATCTATTCCATCAAATCGTGGAGAAAAACTTGAAACAATCAAAGGTCAGCCACCAACACTTTCGCAAAAAATTAATGGTTGTAAATTCCACCCAAGATGTGAATTTTGCAAGGGAATTTGTACAAAAGAAATTCCGCTAATAAAAACTATCAATTCAAATCACAAATGTGCCTGTCATTTATATTAACGACTTGTCGTAGGTTTTGTGGGTTGTTGAGTCGGTTTTGGAGGGTTCAAACTACGACATCTGTTAGCTTTAACATCAGCTTTTACCCTATTATAAACTAGGTCTTTTTTGTTTTCTGGAACATTTTCAATTCCGTTACATAGAACATAAGATGTTTCTCCGTCTGCGAAAAATACAGCTTCGCAAGTTGTATCAGCATATTCGCAAGAGTAATATTTTGTCTTGTCTTCTGATACTGTGCATTTTTTTTCGATAATCTCTGGAGAAAAATTTTTGTAACTGTTATTACATTCAGATGAGTAAACTTTTATTCCTGATTTGTCAACATAAATCCTACAGTTTACTTTTTTACCGCTTTGGTAATAAGGACAAGTATATGTTCCTTTTTTTAAGTTTTGAGCTGCGATTGCTCCGCTTATTCCTGCGACAACTATAATTCCAAAAATTATTAAAAAACTTTTTTTCATTTTTTCTCCGATTTTTAATCAGAGTATATCACTTTATTTAGCCATTGTAAATAAATTTTAGATTTGAATAAATGTGTTTGTGTTACTATAAAAATATAGTTTTAATGCATTAAAAAAGGATTATATAAATGGATAAATTTTATTTAACAACAGCAATTGATTATGTAAATGGCGCTCCACACATTGGACATGCTTATGAAAAGATTTTGTCAGATATTATCGCAAGACATTTTTCACAAAGAACAGACAATTTGTTTTTCTTAACAGGTACAGATGAACACGGAATTAAAATTCAAAAAACTTCTGCAGCTCAAGGCAAAACACCTAAACAACTTTGTGATGAAAATTCTCAAAAGTTCAAAGATGCGTGGAAAGCTTTAGATATTAACTACAACAGATTTATCCGTACAACTGATGAAGACCACGAAAAAGTTGTTCAAAAAATATTCAAAAAATTAGTTGAAAAAGGTGACATTTATAAACATGAGTATGAGGGATTATACTGTTCAGGTTGTGAATGTTTCTTAAATCCAAAAGATTTGACAGAAGATGGATTATGTCCTGACCACCTTAAAAAACCGGAAGTAGTTAAAGAAGAAAATTATTTCTTTAAATTATCTTCTTACAAAGATGCAATTATGAAACATATCAAGGAACACCCAGACTTCATTATTCCAAGTTTCAGAGCAAACGAAGTTCTAAACCAATTAGAAGATATTCAAGATATCTCTGTTTCAAGAAACAAAGCAAATGTTGGTTGGGGTATTGATGTTCTTGATGACCCAGAACAATCAATCTACGTTTGGATTGATGCGCTTTCAAACTACATTACTGCAATTGGTTATGATACAGAAAATCCATCTGAACAATTTAAAACTCTTTGGCCGGTTGATGTTCACGTAATCGGTAAAGATATTTTGAAGTTCCATAGCATTTATTGGATAGGAATTTTGATGGCTCTAGATTTACCATTACCTAAACATATCTATGCTCACGGTTGGATTACAATTGATGAAACAAAAATGTCAAAATCTTTAGGAAACGTTGTTTCTCCAACATCTGTTCTTGAACACTACCACCTTGAACACCCAGACGCATTCCGCTACTATATGGCAACATCTGCACCTTGCGGAAGAGATGGAAATTACTCAGATTTAGACTTTAAAGAAAAAGTTAATGCACATCTTGCAAATAGTATGGGCAACTTGTTAAACAGAAGTTTATCAATGTTGGTTAAATACTTTGATGGTGAAATTAAAGAAGAATTCTTGTCTAACCGTTCAAAAGAAGCTGAAAGTTTGCTAAGAACAGCTTTAGGTACTGTAAAAATTGTAGAAAACCACTTCAATCATTTTGAAATTCAAGAAGCTGCACAAGAAATTATTTCAATTGTTGATGCTACAAACAAATTTGTAACAGACAACGCTCCTTGGACACTTGCCAAAGAAGAAAAAATGACAGAATGCGGACAAGTTTTGGCAACAGTTCTTGAAGTTATGTGCGTAATTTCTTCACTAATCTATCCATACTGTCCAAACATTGCAGCAGATATGGCAAAACAATTGTCTTATGATTTATCAACAAAATTAGATGATGTTACAACATCTAATCTAAAAGTAGGTAAATTGATTACGAAAGAAGAAATTCACCCTGTATTTTTGAGAGTGGATAGTGAATTAGCTGACAAATCAAAGAAAGCTTAAATTACTAGGACTTGGGATTTATAATTCCAAGTCCTTTATTAAATTTTAATATAGGGTAACAGACACAAACAAAACCCTCCAACTACACAACAGCAGTACTGTGAATCTGGTGGAAAGGGGGTGAGAATATGAAAAGACAGATAATAAAATATGCCCTGTCAGTAGCAGGACATATTTTACAAATTATCTCAATTTTTGTATAGGGTCTGTGAACGGGTACTTTGCAGAGTACCCACCCTATATTTTTATTATAACGTACTTTTTTATTTTTTCAAGTGGGTTAAACCCTTTAATTTTATTTCCTCGCCCATTTATGTGAGAGGGTTAGGGTGAGGGTTTATTTATCATGTCATTACGAACGAGTATGGTATCATTTGTTGTTAAAAATTAAAAATATCCACTAGTGTCGTAATCCATAACACTGGGAGATTTTACTATCTCGTCATTCTGATCAGCACGAGCAGAGGCTGAAAGGCATAAGCCGTAGCCATTTAATGCGAGTGCGTTGAGCGAAGAATCTCATAACTCTCTTTGTTCACTTTTTCTTTTTTGATTTCGATGCAAAAAGAAAAAGTGAAACCGAAAAAGAAAAACACGAATGACTAAATGGCTCGAGTCTTCAGGGGCAAAGCTCCCGAACCCCTAATTATGTCATTAATGTAGATTGGCATTGCTATGCCAACACGATAAATTTTACTCTGGCTCAGACAAAAAAAGAAGAAAAGCTGAGAGAGAAAGAAAAAAGTAGTTACCTCCACAAATAGTAAAGGTTTTTGGGTATTTGCAAAAGAGTAATAACTAGGAAGTCGACATTTAAATGTCGACTTCCTAGTTATTTATCTATACAGAAAGCATTGATATTGTTTCCTTTTCCTCTTGTTGAATTTTTATTAGGATAAGCAAAATTAATAGCATAAGCATAAACTCCATCTCCTAGTTCTTCACTTGCCCAAAAATATCCAGAAGTTGGTAAGCCAAGATTTGATTCTAGATTCTTTTTCGCAATATTATATAATTCAGAAGCGGTTGGTAAGTTCATATTTAAATCTTCGCAAGCTTTTTTCGCACCTGCCCAATAGCTATCAGTATGGAATCCGGCTTCTAACCTTTTAGGATCGTATTTCGCAAAATCTTTAAACGTAATTGGACTATATGATGGTAGTTGATATACGCAACCTATACCATTAATATCGTTTCCTGCGCAACCTGTACTAAATCTTGCGACTTTGAAACTACGGATATCATATTGTTTACCGTTTCGTGCTTCGCTATTTGGACCTTTAAAACCGTTCACGTCCATTACAAAGTCGATTGGGGTAGTTACACTTGTTGTGTATGCAAACTTTTTAGTTCTACCAAAACCTATTGGTAAGTCTGCAAAGCTTGGTGTTACTGTATCTCCATCACCGATTATCCCTGCATTTGGATTGTAAGTCATAATTAGTGTTGCTCCATCAGCTAAGATAATTCCAACATTGTCACTTTTGTTGTCTTTTAGATTTAAATTCTTTCCTGTTTTTGCTTTTGATACATCATAAGTTTCACCATCTGTTGTTGTAACTGTTTTTGTCGGCCAACAGTTTGCAATATGTGCTGCATCACATCTGGTTGTTATTTTTATATATTTTGAAAATTCATCTACAAATTCATCTGTACTTGCATAAGTTCTTTCTAGTCCTCCATCTGCTCTCATTAAGTCCA
>DJOE01000011.1 GCA_002438405.1 Cyanobacteria bacterium UBA6446 | reverse complement strand
TGGACTTAATGAGAGCAGATGGCGGACTAGAAAGAACTTATGCAAGTACAGATGAATTTGTAGATGAATTCTCAAAATATATAAAAATAACCACTAGATGTGATGCAGCCCATATTGCAAACTGTTGGCCGACTAAGACAGTTACAACAACAGATGGTGAAACTTATGATGTATCAAAAGCAAAAACAGGAAAGAATTTAAACTTAAAAGACAACAAATCCGATAATGTTGGTATTATTCTAGCTGATGGAGCTACACTAATTATGACTTACAATCCAAATGCAGGAATAATCGGAGATGGTGATACAGTAACACCAAGCTTTGCAGATTTACCAATTGGTTTTGGTAGAACAAAGAAATTCGCATACACAACAAGTGTAACTGCGCCAATTGACTTTGTAATGGACGTTAATGGATTTAAAGGTCCAAATAGCGAAGCACGAAACGGTAAGCAATATGATATTCGTAGTTTCAAAGTAGCAAGATTCAGTAAAGGTTGTGCAGGTAATGAAATAAAAGGAATTGGTTGCGTATATCAACTACCATCATTCAGCCCAATAAAGGCAGGAACAGATGAAATGAAAAAATGGGATCCAAAATGGACAAGATCAAGTTTGAGTTCTTATGATAATTATTGGGCAGGAGCGCAGAAAGCGTGTGATGATATTGGAATGAGCTTGCCGGATACATCAAAATTAGAAAGTATCCATAAAGCAAGTAGAAAAGATTCCAGCTTAGGCCTACCAATTTCCGGTCGATTCTGGTCGTCTGAAGAACTCTCGGAAATCGATGGGGTTGGCACAAACTTTGAGGATGGAGTTAGTTACCGCTACGGCAAGAGCTACAGTAACCCTAAAGCCATATGCGTAATAAATTAGTAAAATTTATTACGCATATGTATAAAGTTAAGGAGACTTGAATCACCGAGTAAGAACAGAAAAATACGTCTCAATTTCATCTCAACTTATTTTCTAGTCAGTTCAGGGTGACAATTATTATTAATTATCCCCGTGTTATGGATTACTACACTAGCAGATATTTTGAATTTTCAACAACAAATGACTTTATACCCGTTCGTAATGACGTGATAAATAAACCATCACCCCAACCCTCTCCCATAAATGGGCGAGGGTGAAAATGTAATGAGCTTTTCTATTTTCTTAAAAGCATGTCATTACGAGGAAACAAGCCGAGCAAAGTATGAAACAGTTTATACAGAGTGACGTCGTAATCTTGAACACAAAATGATTTGAAAACCAAACGATTACCCGTGGTAATCTATGCTTGAACGTCTAATTTTTTCCCTTGATTTTTATTTTTAAGAGCTTGAGCTTGCATTTTGATTTGAGATGCTTGATTTGCAACCTTATAATCTTGACCTGATGGGTCAGATGGAGCCATTGCAGCTCGAATTACAGTATTTGCGTGGTCAATTGTTTGTTGTGGATTTTTCTTATTCAAAGTTGGCATTTGAATTGGAACATGACCAGATACGGGAATCCCCTCAGAATTTCTTTCAATAGAAATAGCACCAGCAAATTGTCCACCTGCAGACTTGTGAGCCATTTCATGAGCATAAATATGATTGTAATTCCTATTGATTAAATCTTGTTTCGCTAATGTATTTATCATACCCTACACACTCCTGCTATAATTGTAACAGGAGTGCATAAGTTTGTCAATATTTTAAAATCCAGAAGATTAACTAAATAATTTATCTAATCTTTGAGTCGCTTCAATTGTATTTTCTCTACTACCAAAGGAAGTTAATCTGAAATAGTGTTCACCATTTTTGCCAAATCCAGACCCTGGAGTACCTACTACTTGTGCATTTTCTAACAAGTAGTCAAAGAATTCCCAAGAAGTCATATTGTTTGGACATTTTAACCAAATATATGGAGAGTGTTTTCCACCAATATGCCAAATATTATGTTTTGTTAGAGTATCAGAAATAATTTTTGCATTTTCTTTGTAGTAATTAAGATTTTCATGAATTTCTTTTTGTCCTTCTGGTGTAAATACAGCTTCTGCACCTTTTTGAACAATATAAGGAACACCGTTGAACTTAGTTGTTTGACGTCTTAGCCACATTTTATTTAATGACATTTCATCAAAAACTAATGTTTTAGGAACAACTGTATAACCACATCTTGTACCAGTAAATCCAGCCATTTTTGAAAAAGAACAAAATTCTATTGCACAAGTTTTTGCACCCTCAATTTCGTAAATACTTCTTGGAAGATTTTCATCTGTAATAAAGCATTCATAAGCTGCATCAAAAAGAATAATAGAGTTGTTTTCATTTGCATAATCAACCCATGCTTTCAGTTGTTCTTTATTATAAACTGCACCTGTTGGATTATTAGGAGAGCAAATATAAATGATATCAGCTTTAATAGATTTATCTGGCAATGGTAAGAAATTGTTTTCTGCATTTGCATCAATATAAACAATGTTTCTTCCTGCCATTGTATTTGTATCAACATAAACAGGATAAACAGGATCCGGAACTAAAACAGTATTATCAACTGCAAATATGTCTAGAATATTACCTAAGTCAGATTTTGCACCATCAGAAATAAATATTTCATCTAAATCCAAATTAACATTGTGGCCTTGATAATATTTTTGAATACTAGATTTCAAAAAGTCATAACCTTGTTCTGGCCCATATCCGTGGAATGTTTCCTTAACACCCATTTCGCCAGAAGCTGATTTTAAAGCATTAACAACAACTTTGCACAAAGGTAAAGTAACATCACCAATACCAAGTTTAATAACTTTTTTATCAGGATTTTTGCTTGAAAATTCATTAACTTTTTTAGCTACTGTAGAAAACAAATAGCTATCTGCAATGTTTAGATAATTTTTATTTACGTTCATAAGTTCTCTCCGTATTTACTTACTTTTATGGAAAGATTATAACATAAAAGAAGATATATATAATTTAGAATATATTATTGTAATTTTTGCAATTGTTAAAATATATTTACTAAAGTTAATATTTAGTCAAAAAATATTTTTTTTTTCACTTAAATCTGATATAGTCATGAAAAGACTATGAATGTAGTATAATAATTTTCGAAAAAGGATAGTAATGGTAGAATACATACTGCACAATTCGCATGCTACTAAACAAGCTGCAAAGCACACTAGAAAAATGTACGTTTCCACTCCATATAACAGAGTTCAGGCTGTTGAAGAGAAATTAAAAAAGATTTTTAATGATGAATTAAATTCTGATGGGTCTATTTTATTGAGTTATAAACCGGAAGTTATTTCTAAATTAGCAAGATTTTTATCCGGACACGTTACTCGTTCCGCATCTATTGGTATTGCAGGGGAAACCGCAAGTGGAAAATCTACTGTTACATTAGATATTATAGAAACAATTAATTCTTTTGCTACTGAGTTTGAAATCAAAAATGCCATTACAAGAGTAAATACAGACGATTATTATTATGATCGTTCTGATATGGTAAAAGCTGCAGGAAGTTTTGCCGAATTCGCAAAACATTATGACCTTGATGTTCCTCATGCTCTTGAATTGGAATTAATGAGCAAACATATTAAAGAATTATTATCTGGCAAATCTGTTTATTTACCAAAATATGACATGTCAGGAACTGCAAAAAGATTTGATAATTATACATTGGCTAATCCTTCCAAAATTGTTATTTCGGAGGGATTGTTTACATTGACAGACAAAATCAAAGATGCTTTTGATTTCAAAATTTATGTTGATGTAGAAGAAAAAGTTCAAAAAGATAGATTTTATGTAAGAGCTGCCGAAAGAGATTTAGGTGATTCAGCTGATGGAATTTATAAAAACGCATCACAAAAAGCCGAAATCTATATTAGACCTTGTAAAAAAGAGGCTGACATTGTTTTATCTGGTGAAGCTGTAAGAGCAAGATATAAAGCATTTATGAACAAACTTATCTGTATTGTTCAACAGGAGAACTTTCAAAATAGAGAAATAATGTAGAAATTTTCAGAGTTTATGACCTAGATTTTGGTGGGTATTTACTTTTTCAAAAAAGTAGATTGTGCTATAATAGATATGAAGTTCTTGCGCGGGCATAGTTCAGTGGTAGAATGTCTCCTTCCCAAGGAGAAGATCGCGAGTTCGAGTCTCGTTGCCCGCTCCATTAAAAAAGAGCCGTTAAGGCTCTTTTTTAGTATATTTGATGGATATTGTGTATTTTTATACTTGTTAGGTTATATCAATAATTTTTCTGAATTGTGCCATTGGGTACCATGAGTTTTTATTATAGTTGATACAAATTATTGAGTATATATCAGATTTTATCTTTACTAATTCTAAAAGTCATGATATTATATGAAAAAATTTTAGTGAGTGTTTATTAGAGGGTTAAAAATTATGATGACTAAAGAAGTTAATGACTGGATTAGAAAAGTTGAAAACGGGAACTATTCTTCTTGGGAAATTATGGAAGAGTTTACTAAATTTCACAAATATCTTACAAAAGAAGAGGTTGAGCAAATTAAAAACCGATTGAAAAATTCAGTTCGCCGTTAATTATATAGTAAAACTTGACGCAATATGTTATAATAAATAAGAAGTCTGAAAGAGGTTTTCGATGTCTTATTATGATGAGTTGTTGCGCAAAATTCCTAAGATTAAAAAGGTTTTAGATAATGATAAAAATTATGTGATTTATCATTATACAAAGCCTGAAAAACTGTTGAATATTTTAGCTAGTGGTACATTGAGATTTTCAAATGCACTTTATCTTAATGACAAAGAAGAAATAGCATATTCTTACAAGTTAATTGTAGATTTGATTGATGAAACTCAAGGGCTTAATCAAGATTTGTTCAACAAAATTCGAAATCATTTTGGCAACAAATACAAACATATTATTGACGGATATAATGATTTAGTTAACAAGTTGGAATATTTTACGACTTCATTTTCGACAGAAAGTGATAATTTGACCCTTTGGAATAATTATGCAAAGGGTAAAAGTTATACTGGTTACAATATTGGTTTTGATAAAAATAAACTTGTAGAAGAAATGGACAAAAACAATTATCTTCCAATTTTTGGAAGTGTAATTTATGATAAAAACAAGCAAGTGAAAATTATTCATGCAATTTTCAAAAAATGGAATATGCTTTTTGAACGAGCATTGAAATGTAAAAAGACAAACGAAGTTAAACTGTTTGATATTTTATTTGAATTGATTGATGTTTTGAGTATTGTGAGTATTTTCTTCAAAAATCCGCAATTTAAAAATGAGCACGAGTATAGAATTGTTATTGTGAATGCTTTTGGTGCTCCGAATTCTAAACCTACAAATATTGTTGAGAAAAATGGGTTGTTCGTTCCTTATTTGGAATACAATTTTTCTAAAGAATCTGTTAAATCAATAAACATTGGACCAACATTTGACGAAAATATTTTCTATACAAGTACCAATAGAATGCTTTTGAATTTTGGTTATGAGGATAAGGAAGTTTTCCGTTCTAAAATTCCGTTAAGATATTAAATTTGATTTGAATAATATTGAAAAAAGCTGAAAGTTTAATGTAAAAAGAATAAGCTTGCTTTAAGATATTTTGCAGAGAGGTTATTAAAATGATTGTAGAATTAGATGAACAAAATTTTGAAGAAAATACTAAAAATGGCTTAAAACTTGTTGAATTTTATACAACTTGGTGTATGTATTGTAAAAAACAACGTATTGAGCTTGAAGAGCTAAAAGATTCTGATATGTGGATTGGAATTGTTGACGGGGAAGAGTTACCTAATATAGCAAGAAAATTTGGCATAAAAGGTTTTCCAACTTTTGTTTTGTTAAAAGATGGAGAAAAAATTGCTGAATTTGTTGGATTTCATGAAAAATCCCAACTTTTAAATAGACTTATGGCTTACCTTAAATAACTCGGTTTAAGTCATTGTCAATCAAATAAACTTCACCTGTGTTGTGGTCGAAGTGACATTTTGCAATGAATAAATCATTATTTTCAACCGCGGTACGAATTATTTCTGAGTGATTTTTGATATAGTCTTCAACCCATACGGTGTGTTTTTTGGCAAATTTGTTATTGCAAGACATCTGTCCGCCTTTATCAATAACGGGGTAAACACATTTTAAAATAGATTGAAAATGTTCTGTAATCTCCGGATAATGCTCATTTGCATAAGTCATAACTCCGCAATCATCATGTCCGAGCAGTATTAAAAGTGGTACGTGGAGTTTTTTTACAGCATATTCAAGACTTTCCAGAACATTTGGACCTACTGTAATTCCTGCAACTCGGACTACGAATAATTCGCCAATTCCACAATCGAAAACGATTTCCGGAACGACTCTTGAATCTGAACAACTAAGAACGCAGGCATAAGGTTCTTGGTATAGTGCAAGTTTTTGCAATGTTGAAAGACACATGTTTTTAGATGTTGGGGTTCCATTGATAAAGTTTTTGTTGCCCTCAAATAGTTTTTCTAATTCTTGTTTTGCTTTTTGTGGAATATTATTTGGTAAATTCATTTTGCTCTCCTTAAAAATTTTGTTTGTACTATATTTTATAAAATCATTCTTTTCTTGTCAAAATGTTTTTACAAAATTATTGTTTAATTTCAATTGAGCTTCCATTTAAACTTCGTTTTATAAGAATTTTTTTATCGATTCTATTGCGAAGTTCTGCAACGTGAGAAATAATTCCTACTATACGATTTCCCTCAGTCAAATCATATAGAGTATTCATTGCTTGTTCCAGTGACTCTTCATCAAGTGAACCAAAGCCCTCATCAACAAACATTGCTTCAATTTTTATTCCGCCGGAATAATTTTGAACAACATCAGATAGTCCAAGTGCAAGGGATAGTGCAGCTTTGAATGATTCTCCGCCTGAAAGTGTGCTTACACTACGGAACTTTCCTGTGTGATAATCAAAAACATTTAAGTCTAACCCAACCTTAGCATTACCTTTTTTCTCTTCTTTTCTTTCAAGACGGTATTGGTAATTAGTCATTTTTAAGAATCGTTTGTTTGCTTCATCAATAATCATGTCAAAATATGCACTTTGAATATATTGTTCAAAAGTCATTTTGATTGTGCCGTTTAATTTCCCATTTGCGGTATCTGATAATTGTTTGAAAATTTGCAATTCTTTTTCTGTCTTTTGAACATCTTCAATCGTTGTTGTTATTCTTGATTTTAAACTGTTGTTTGTTGAAAATCTTGAATTTAGAATATCAATTTGTTGCTGAATATTGTTTTCATTATTTTGAAGAGTTTTTATTTGTTCTTTCAAGTCTTCGAGACAGAATTTTGGTGAATTTTTGATTTGTTTTTGCAAGGTTTTGAGTGTTTCTTTTTTTGAAATTAGTTCAGCATTTGCTTTTTCTTTTTCTGTTTGAATTTGTTTGAATTCTTTTTCAAATGATTCATATTGCAATTTTTTTTCATTGAATATTTGAATGGCTTTTTCGCTATTAGAATATTCAAGTTCTGATTGAATTGTTTTTATTGTCGCAGATTTTTCTCCAATAATTTTAGTGTATTTATTTTTGATTTCATCAAAATCTTTTAGATTTTTTTCTTGCTGCAAAATTGCTTTTTCAATTTTTTCTAACTCTTTTTCTGAATTATTTTTGTCGTTGATTTTTTGAGATAAATTTTTAATTTTTTCATCAATTTTGTATTGGAGTTTTATAGTTTTTTCTAACTCATTATTTATGATTTTTGAAATATCGGTAGAAAAATTTTCATTAAAAAGTTTTATAAAATTGCTTTTAAGTGTCTTTTCAAGAGCAGAAATTTCTGCTTGCAATTTCGTAATTTTGCCTGATTCTTGTTCAAGGTCGTTTTTTGCAGAATCATTTATTTTTTGAAGTTGTTCAAGGGAATCTTTAGTGATGGTTTCATCTTGAAGTTTAGCAGGGGTTGGGTGGGTAGTTGAACCACAAACTGGGCATGGTTTGTTTGGAATTAAGTCTTTTGCCAAAATTCCTGCTTGTTCTTCAATAAATTGGGTGTACATTTGCGAGTATTTTTGATTTTTTTCTTGCCAATTTTTTGACAATTGTTGCAAATTGTCTTGCAAGGTTTTAAGATTTTGGTTTTTAGAAATTAATTCGTTGTTTTGTTTATTTATTTCAGATAATTTTTCAATTTTTTCATCATTTTTTTGTTTTGAATTCTGTTCTTTTTCAAAATCTGTTTCAACTGTTTTGAAACCTTGAAGAAGTTTTTTTAAGGCTTCTTGATGTGTTTTATTTTCTGTTAATTCATTGTTTATTTTTTCAATATTTTGGTTATTTTTATCATTTTCTTTTATTTTATTATCAAGTTCCTGTGATAAATTTTGAAGTTTTTCATATTTAGATAAATCTTTTTCTAATTTTGCTACTTCAATTACAAGTTTTTCATTTTGAGCTTTTTTATTTTCGTATTGGGTAAATTTATCATTGATAATTTTGTAATCAAGTTCAAGTTGTGGAATAGTTTCGGTTTCTAATTTTTGGATATCATTACGTGTGTTTTCGATATTTTGCGCATTGCCAAAAGTTTGATTTAGTTTTTCTAATTCTGTTTTGATTGTTTTTTTCTCTTTATCTAGAGCTTTTTTATCAGTTTCATCTTTTTTAATTTGATTTTTAAGTCCCTCTAGTAATTCTTCTGTATTATAAATATTTTTACTACTTTTTAAATTTGAAATTTCTGTAGCTAATTTTTCATTATCTGCAGAGAGAATTTGTTCAGAATATTGAATTAGTGAATTTTTTAAATCTTCAAAAAGCCCTTTCCTCTTATTATAATTATCATATAACCTTGTTTGAAAAATTTGCAAATTTTGAGTAGAAAAAATGTTTCTAAAAATTTCTCCTCTATCTTCTGTTTTTGCGTTTAGAAGTTTTTGAAATTCTCCTTGTGCAATCATTACAATTTGCGAAAACTGCTTTTTATTTAACCCGATAAGATTTTCAATTTCAATATTTGCCTCTTTTTCTTTTGTATAAACTTTGCCGTTAGGGAGGGTTAATTCCACATCTGAATTGTGATCGGTAGTTTTTGGTGAACGTTTGATTTTATAAATTTCTCCACGGCACATAAACTCTAAAATAACGTAAGTTTTATCTTTTTTATCTGCAAAATCACTACGCAGTGCAGCTTTATCTTTTCGATATTCTCCACTTGCTTCTCCATATAAGGCAAAACTTATTGCATCAAATATTGTTGTTTTACCAGCTCCGGTGTCGCCTGTGATTAAATATATTCCGTTTTCCCCAAGTTCAGAAAATGGAATTTCGACTTTAGACGCATAAGGTCCGAAGGCATTTATAATTAGATTTAGAGGTCTCATTATTTTGCCTCCTTAATATCTAAAAGTATTGATGAAACAATTTCTTTTTCTTTTTCTGTTAATTTTTCTTTTGCTTGTTTTTCAAAGAAATCTGAAAAATGCTCAAATATAGTTTTTTCTTTTAATGTTTTCAGGTTTCGTTTATCTCCAAGATTTGTATAATATTCTTCAAAATCCAACTTCATAATGTTTGGAAAAATTGTTTCAAGTTTATTTTTTGCATCAATTACGTTTGTGTCGGTTAATGTTATGTGCATATATGATTCATCTTTTCCCATTTTTAGTAAATCATTGATTTTCCCTCGAATTTCTTTCATTTCGTGGATTGGTTTAAAAGGAATTGTTTTTATATCAATTTTTTTATTTTCAATTTCAACAATGGTGATTGATTTATTTTGATTTACTTCAGAAAAAGAATATTTTAAAGGTGAACCACAATATCGAACTTCTTTTCTTCCCATTGATTGAGGTTTGTGAATATGTCCGAGTGCTACATAATCAAAGTTATCAAAGATTCTATAATCAATATTATCCAATGTTCCGAGTGATGAAGTTTCGGAGTCGCTAACTTCAGGATTTTTCCCATTGGCTGTTACAAATTGGTGGGCAATAAGAATATTTATTTTAGTAGTATCAATATCTAAATTTTTTACAACATTTCCAACAGCATCTTGGTAACTTCCGATTTCAATATCAGGGAAAAATCTTCTCACATCTGCAGGGCGAATAAACGGCAACAACCAGACATCAATATTTTCTAAAGAAAAAGGTTCAATTTTCCCGTCATAATTTCTAGAAAAATGAATTCCACTAAGAGATATAAGTTTTGAAAAAGTTGAGAGCCTTTCGCTACTATCGTGATTTCCACTGACAATATATGTTGGAATTTTTAAATCTGCAATTTTACAAATAAATTCTTCAAATAATTCAATTGCTTCGATTGACGGAATTGTTTTGTCGTAAATATCTCCGGCAATAAATATCCCATCAATTTTTTCTGACTTTGATAGTTCAATAATTTGTTTTAAAATTTCTCTTTGGTCGTCTATCATGGAAAACTCATTTACACGTTTTCCTATATGCAAATCTCCAAGATGAATAAATTTCATTTTCATACTCTAATTATTTTACCATTTTTTCTCGATTTTGTGAAGAATAACGGTTATTTTTTCGTTGCTTGAGTATTATTATTTTCTGGTTGCTTTTCAGTTGAATTATGAGCATTGAATTTTTTCATTTGAGGTTCGACACATTTTTTGATTATTACATTTTCTGTAAACAAGTCAATCGGTTTTACTGTCAAAAGTAATGCCGTAAAAGAACCTAAAGACTTCCAAGCTTTAAGTTTGAAGATTTTTTTGTCTAAACTGCTCTTAATTATATCTGTAGAATTTCCATGTTCTAAAATATTTTCAAATTCTTTTTTAGCAAAGTTTTTCAATCTTTCTTCGTTAGAATTTGCAATAGCACCTCTTTTGCAATTGCAAAGAAGTTTGTCATATATTTTAGTGAAAATATTATTTCCTTGGTAAGATTCTTTTTTCTTAGAGAAGAATATATTAAAATTATTTTCAAATTTTTCTAAAACTTGTGCTTTATTACCATCTTTTACAATATCATGGTCTTGCGCATGATGTTTGATAAATCTTAGTGTTTGTTCTTTAGCATTTGTAGAAATTTTTTCACCTTTGTATTTATCTATTTGAGAAAAAGCACTTTGTCCGATATGCCCAAAAACTGTTGGTAAGATAATACTTGCAAAGGCTTGGAATACGGCTTGCTTAAATGCACGTTGAGCATTAGGGTCATATTTGTTACCTTTGTTTTTATATTTGTCATAAACATCTGCACCAAAATACATCAATGCAGGAACCCAGAACAAAGTTGCTGCTGTTGGAGCAATTTCGTTGATAGCTACACCAATATCATTTGTGTAACCCAAACCTCTCATTGGCCAATTTGCCAATGGGTCTTTATATTTTTTTTCTTTTTTCTTTTTATTTGCGTTGAATTCAACATTTTTATCTTGTGCTGTGAAATTCAACATTGAAGATACCGAATTAATTTTCATTGATTCTCCCAAGCCAAATTATAGGTAAATATATTCATTCATTTTACTAGAACTCCATTCTATATAAAAATTTTTTTAATTTCAAATAAAAAAGCTTTACCTTGTTACAAATTGTTATAAATGTAGTTTTTGAGATGAATTAATTCAAATATTTTTTAATAATTAATTTTTTCAATGCTCTAGAATTTACACTATCAGGAGCAATTTCTAGAATTTTGTCTAGAGTTTTAATTGCATTATGATATTCTTTTAATTTCTTTTGTATTACGGCAATTGAATATAATGCATCAATGAATTTTGTGTCTAGTTCAACAGCTTTTTCTAAATCTTTTAGTGCAGATTTAAGTTCGTCTGTTGTTGGATTTTCTTTTGAAAAGACAATTTGAGCTTTATTAAAATATGCATCAATTAAATTTTCATCAATTTTAATAGCTTTTGAATAATTTTCATTTGCTTTGTCTAAATTTCCCTTACCATGTTCTAAAATCCCTCTAAATAAATAACAAGGTGCAAAATCTGGTTTCAATTCAATTGATTTATTATAGGCATTAAGTGCTTTGTCATAATCCCCTAGTCTTGCTTCTGCCATTCCAAGATTGAAATAATAATGGTAATTTTTTTGATTAGCTTCGCTATTTTTTACAAGTTCTTTGAATTCTTCTTTTTCGGCAATAATTTCTAATAATTTTGTACGGTTGTCTTGCGCAATTTCCAATTTCGGGTTTAATAAGAGAGCCTTATCGTAATCAAGTAGCGCTTTTTCATATTCTTGTTTGTTAAAGTACGAATAGCCACGGTTGTTGAATGCAAGAGCGCAAGTTTTATCTATTTCAATTGCTTTATTATAAAATTCAATAGCTTTGTCATAATCTTTTATTTCATCATAAGCATTTGCAATGTTTATTGTTGCATCTAAATTCTTAGGGTTTTCATCAATTGCTTTTTGATAATTTTTTAATCTTTCTTCTGCATCAGTTGATGCATAACCCAAATACATATAATATTCTTCTTTCGTTCCGTAACGTTTCAAATCATTACGAATAAGTTTTCTTGCGTTTACATAATCTTTTTCTTCTAAATATTTGTCAATTTTTTTTAATATTGAATATTTATCCATAATTTTCTCCAATTATAATTTTTATTGAATACAACCCGTATCATCAAGTAAGTTTTCTCCATTTGCTGATGTTACAGCCATTTCATCACAACGTTCATTAAATTCATGTCCATTGTGTCCTTTAACCCAAATGAATTTTACATTATGAGGTTCTTTTGCTTTTAATAACCTTTTCCATAAATCTTGATTTTTCACAGGTTGTTTGTTTGAACCTCTCCAACCTTTTTTTACCCAACCGTCAACCCATTTTTGATTAAATGCATCAACAAGATATTTAGAATCAGAGGTTAATTCAACATCACATGGCTTTTTTAGTGCTTCTAACCCTACAATTGCGGCAAGTAATTCCATTCGGTTGTTTGTTGTAACTTTAAAACCTTGTGTAATTTCTTTTTTATGGGTTGTACCATTTTCATCTTCTGCAATTAAGATTGTGCCATATCCACCTTTCCCAGGGTTTCCGCTACAAGCTCCATCTGTATATATTTTGATTAACATAAAATTATCCCTCTTCTGTAATATCCCATTTTTCTAAAATGTCATCTGGTATGCCATCTAAAAATCTTGATGGCTTTGATAATACCATATTCATTGCATAATCGTACATATCAACCGGATAAGTTATATACAAATTATTTTTGGCTCTTGTTGCGGCAACGTACATTAGGCGTAATTCTTCGTCCATTTCTTCCTCTGAGTTGAATGAATAAGCACTTGGAAATCTTCCGTCAACTGCTCCTATTATGAATACGGTGTCCCATTCCAAACCTTTTGCAGAATGTATTGTCGAAATAGTGAGAGCTTCATCATCTGAATTATTTTTATACATACCTTCAACACTTGCATCTGGCGGTTCTAAAGCTAAATCACTAATGAAATCTTCAAGATTGCTATACTGTGTTGCAAGATATTCAAAATGGTCTAAATCTTTTTCCCTCTTTGTGAAATCGTCATATTTATCCTTTAGTATCGGTCTATAATAATTTATCACTGCAGAAACTATTTCTTCCGGTTTTTTCTTTGGTAAAACATCTCTTAATTTCCCGAGTGTAGAAAATAGAGGGGTTAAACTTTGGGTTTTATTTGATGGAAGAAGTTTTATGTCTGGGTTCAAATGCCCTTTAACTAATGGCATGATGTTGTTAACCGTTGATGCTCCTACACCTTTTAATAACAATAAAATCCTAGTTAAACTTATTACATCATCTGGGTTTAATAAAACTCTTAAATGCGCGACAACATCTTTGATATGAGCCGTTTCCATAAATTTAGGCCCCCCGAATTTTTGGAATGGAATAGCTCGCTTTGAAAGTTCAATTTCAAGATTGTATGACATTCTTGCATTTCTTGTCAAAACACATATATCAGAAAGACTTATATCTTCGTCTAACAATTCTAAAATTCTTTGACAAATAAAATCTGCTTCCATTTGTGTATCTTTTGCGCAAATTAATGCTGGTACTTGTGGAGATACAATATCTGAAAATAATTTTTTGGTGTATTTTTCTTTAGCTTTATCAATTATTTCGTTTGTGAATTTTAAAATGTTTTGAGTGCTTCTGTAATTTTGTTCAAGTTTTATGATTTTAGTATTTTCAAAAAGTTTTGGAAAATCTAAAATATTTCGATAATTCGCCCCTCTGAAAGAATAAATACTTTGTGCATCATCTCCAACAGCCATTATATTATTATGTTCAGATGCTAAAAGCTTGATTACATCAGCTTGAAGAGTATTTGTATCTTGGTATTCATCAACCATAATATATTTATATTCATTAGACAATCGTTTGCGTAATTGATCGTTATTTTCTAGGAGCAATTTTATATATAGCAATAAATCATCATAATCTAACACAGAATTTTCTCGTTTATAAGTAACATAAGCTTTATGAACTTCAATAATTTTATCTGCGCAATGTTCAAATTGAGGAAATTCATCTGCAATAATTTTTTTTGTTGGAGTAACTTTATTTATACTTTTTGAATAAATATCTAAAAGTGTTGATTTTTTAGGGAATCTTTTTTCTTTTTTAGGAAACATTTGGCCAACAATATGATTTATCACGTCTTCACAATCTGATCTGTCCATAATTGTAAAGTTATTTTTTAATCCTAAAAGTTTTGAATATTTTCTTAAAATTATATTTGCAAAAGAGTGAAATGTTCCGCCTGCTACTTTTTCACATCGATTATCAAGAACAATTGTTGCTCTTGATAACATTTCAGCAGCAGCTTTTTTTGTAAAGGTTAAAAGCAAAATATTTTCCGGTTTTATACCATCTTCAATTAGTCTTGCTACTCGGTAAGTTAGAGTTTTCGTTTTTCCGGAACCTGCTCCTGCAATTACAAGAATTGGACCCTCTTTTGATTTGACAGCTTCAAGTTGAGCTTCATTCAAATCTTGGTCATAATTAACTTTGTAATCTGTTTTTATGGCATCACGTTTTTTCAGCACATATTTTTTACGTGTCGGTTTGTTCTCTTCTATTATTGATACTTCTTTTACCATAAAATCCTCTACCTGCTAATTATAGTTCACGTATAAAGTGTTTTTCAATAATTTATTGTAAAGTTTTGAAAAGATTTCAAGTGAATTCCTAATTTTTTCTCTTAATTGTTCCGAAGAAAATAATGTGTGCTATAGATAAACATGAGGACGTGTATAGTTGTGAAAAAAATATTTTTGCTAGTTATTTTTTTAGTTGTATATATTTTTTCGTATGTTGGGTTTGCTTCTGCAATTCCTGCTTCTGGAAAATGGTTTAATCCAAGAATATTGAAAACATATATTCAACCTGGTCACCCCCGTACAATTATGATGAAACACGCATTTGCTGAGTGGTCACGAGTTACACAAGATAAATTCGTATTTCGCTATGTAGATAGTCCTAAAATTGCTCAAATTGAAGTATATTTTGTTAAAACTATTCCAAATGCAGATAGAGAAATAGGTTTGACCAAAACATCAAGAATGGGTAGTGGCAAAATTACTCATGCAGTGATACAAATTGCTGAACGACCTGTAAATGGTGCAAAACTCCGAAATAATTCAGTATATACTGTAATGTTGCACGAAATCGGGCATGCAATGGGAATGCTTGAACATTCTAACGACCCTATGAGTATTATGTATCCGGTTGAGAATGATGCGCAAGAGATTTCAAAAGCAGATCTCAAAAGACTTGCAAAAATTTATGGTTGGGATTGATTATTTATGTACCCAATTCCAGTCATAAATTCTATATAATTGTCTTACATCTCTTTTATAAATGTCTTGTGATTCAGAAATTGGCATATTCATAATTCCAACAGATCTACTAGTGTCTGGCAACCCTAGGGAGTGACCGATTTCATGTAGCATGGTTGTATAAATCATGTTTTTTGAGGCTTTTGAGTTTATAGAAGCTATTTTGATATCTGATTTAGTAATATATCCATTCTTGATGGTATTTGAATAACTTCCTAAAGGGGCATCGGTTTTATCAACTTTGTCTGTAAATGTGACATTGATATTTGCCGGTGTTTTTTCTGTGAATACAAATTTCACTTTTCCAGAGCTTTCATTTTGCCATTTTAAAAAAGCTCTTTTCATCATAGCAGAATTAGTATCTTGTTGAATGAAAACAGTTAATTTTGATGGATTTTGCCAATGTGGAAAATTTTCGGTTATCTTGTTAATTTGTCCAAAACATGCAATTGCAAATCCAAATATTAAAAATATTGCTGATAAAAATTTTTTTAACATAATAGCTCCTTTTGGCTAGATTATATGTTATTTCTCATTAAAAATCAAATACTTTATGCTAATATTATTTTTAAATAGGAGAAAAATTATGAATGAAAGAGAGAAAATGATTAATGGTGAAATTTATGAACCATTTTGTCAAGAGTTGGAACAAGATAGATTTATAGCAAAAGAACTTTGCAGGGAATATAATTTACTTCATTCAGATGAAAAGGAAAAGAAACAAAAAATCCTTAAAAAATTACTTGGAAATGCCGGAGATAATAGTGTAATTGAACCGAATTTTTTCTGTGATTATGGTTATAATATTGAATTTGATGGTTTTGTTTATGTAAATCATAATAGTGTATTTTTAGATTGCGCAAAGATTAAAATTGGTGCAGGTACATTTATTGGGCCGAATTGTGGATTATATACAGCGGTTCACCCAACTAATGCAAAAGATAGAGTTGCAGGAAAAGAATGGGCAGAACCAATTACTATTGGTAAAGGTGTTTGGCTTGGCGGGAATGTCGTTGTTCTTCCAGGGGTAACAATTGGAGATAGAGCGGTTATTGGTGCCGGTTCTGTTGTTACAAAAAATATTCCTGCTGATACGGTTGCGGTCGGAAATCCTTGTAGGGTTATTAAAAGAAATATAAACTAGTTTAAAATTAAGTATCCGAAGTTTAAATAAGTTGCAAAAATTACCCATACAAAATATGGAACAAGAAGAATTGCAGCTATTTTTGATACTCGGTAAAATCTGCTAATGGTAAGTGCTACGAGAATATCTAAAAGTATAATTATAAAAAATGCGAGTGCGATATTTTTAAGGTAAAAGAAAGCAAAAGGCCAAATCAAATTTAGAGAAGCTTGTGCAATAAAATATAAATATCCAAAGAATTTATTTTTGCCAAAAGAAAGGGTGTAAATAATGATGGATATTATCATTGTTGCATATAGAACACTCCAAACAGGTGCAAAAATACTGTCTGGTGGACTAAGTTCTGGTTTTGTAAGACTGTAATACCAAAGAGAATTGTACATATTTTATTTTTATAGAATTAAAAAATAAATAAATTCTCCGTTTGTATAATTTTAGAATTTTATTTGAATTCTTTAACTATATTTTTAAAATATTCAGAATCAGACAATGCTTTCTTGGCACAAGCAATACCATTATATTCATCTTGAGAGTTAACATTACAATATGTATTTAAATCTGTATAAGTTGTACCAGTATCTCCCATTGCTTTCAATTGATTATCTACTAATTGGAAAGTAAACAAGTCATATCCCCAACGATTAGGCTTGTTGTTATATCCATTCAAGTCAACAGATACGAATATTCTCATTCTTGGTGCATAATTTTCAAACAATAATAATGTTCCGTCTTGTAGAGCTATTTGTCCATCATCAAATAGAATCATACTTGCATTTGTTTTACCATTGTAGGTTTTATAAGGTTTGTAATCTTTAGATGAAGAATCTCTTAGATAAACGCAAGGGAGGGATTTGTTATCCCCAATTCCACAATCCATTGGTGCTTGTAAATAATTCATGAAAGTTTTGTAATATTCCAATGTGTTATAAGTTGTGGGGTCTGTTGAAACGTCATCTGCTTCCATTTCTTTAAATGCTTGTTGAATTGTTGAATAGGATTTTAAAAATTGAGTTCGTAATCTTTTGGCTTTATAATTATTTATCAATTGAGGAATAGTTATCGCTGCAACAACACCAATTATGCCAAGGGTAATTAATACTTCCGCTAATGTAAAGGCAAGTTTTAGCTCCGTTTGTGGTTTTGCAATATGTGTTGCATTTTGGACAAGAATTAGGGCGTTTTTTATTTTTGAAGTTAACTTTTCCATTATAGCTCCCATAATTATAATTAACATTACATAATCAAAAACTTATACATATAACGATATAATTATATTAGCTACTATTTCTATCTTTGTCAAGAACATTTAGTTAAAAACGACTATAATGAATTTATGAAGCTGAAAGAAGAAATAAAGGTTGCAATAGCTAGACGTGGTACTACCTTGAAGAAAGTTTGTGAAGAACTTACTGAAATGACGGGAAAGTATTATTCATACAACAATATTTCTAACAAAATTCGAAATTGTACGATTAAATTTGAAGAAGTTCAAAATATTTTTAAAATTTTAGACTATGAACTTGTGTGTATAGATAAAATAAATTCTGCAAATAAGTGATTTTACATATAGTATGAGATGCAGCTTGTTTTAAGGTGAAGATTGTTTTTATTTTTTATATTTTCAATGCTATATATAAAAGGAATATTGGATAAATCTGTATTTTCATAATTTACTTTAAATTATAAATAAACTTGACAAAATTTTATTTTAATATTTAATAAAAGTATGAAATACATTTCTGTAAAAAATTTATTATGTTGTACTTGTAAGTTTTCCTGTCAAAGAACTTACTTATAATTTTGCGTACAATTAGTTGGATAAAAGTATAAAAAAGTTCTTAATGATATCATTAAGAACTTTTTTGTGGAGGAATGTATTATGATAGAAAATGTTGAAAGTATAACTGCAAAATTATGCTCATTTGCAAGAGCAAATCATTCAATTTGTGAACAACATTCAAAAAAAATATTTGACGATTTTTTGGCATTTAAACTAATGGGAAGTGTTGATTATTTAAATGCCAAAGAAATAATTAAGAAAAATTTTTATTCTTTAAATCCTATTAAATTTATTAATGAATATATTTGCCCAATTGTTTTACCAAGAATCGCTTATGCTGAAAGTCACTTATGCAAATTTGCTAACAAACATAAACAAATACAATATGTAATTCTTGGAGCTGGAATGGATACATTTTCATTAAGAAATAAAAATATGAATATTAAAATATTTGAACTAGATTATCCTTCAACTCAAAAATATAAATTGGAAAAGATTAAAACTTCAGGTTTAAAAATATCTAAAAACGTAACTTTTGTTCCAGTTGATTTTGAGCGAGAAAATATAAGAGATGTTTTAAAAAAATATGATTTTCATTTTTCTTTACCGACATTTTTTAGTTTTTTAGGTGTGACATATTATTTGGACTTTAATTCATTGGAAAAATCAATAAAAAGTATATCTGTATTGCAAAACAAAAGTATAGAAATTGTTTTTGATTTTCCTGATAAAACAATTTGCAGAAATAGAAAAACAAAACTACTTGCAAATATTACGGCTGCTGTTGGTGAACCAATGACAGATGGACATGATTTTATAGAGATAAAAAATTTGTTAGAAAAATATAATTTTATTATAAATAATCATTTAATACCTCAAAAAATTCAAGATACATATTTAAAACATAATAAAAAGCTAAAAGCATACGACAATATACATTTTATATCAGCAACAAAGGAGAAACTATAATGACAAATATTGAAACATTGTTAATTCATGGCGGAATATCAATTGAAGAAAAAACAGGAGCCGTAAATATTCCTATATACCAAACTTCAACTTTTAAACAAGATGGTTTAGGGCAACATAGAGGTTATGAATATTCAAGAACCGGTAATCCAACAAGAGAAGCCTTAGAAAATTTAATTGCAGAGTTAGAGAATGGAAAATATGGATTTGCATTTGCTTCTGGTTTGGCAGCAATTACAACAGTATTATCTCTATTTAAAACAGGTGATAACATTGTTATATCAAACAATGTTTATGGTGGAACATTCAGACTTTTAAACCAAGTTTTTAATAATTTTGGTATAACTTTTACAATTGTAGAAAATGGTGACTATGAAAAAGCCATAAATAAAAATACTAAAGCTATATTAATCGAAAGCCCCGCAAATCCACTATTAACAGTAACAGATATAGCTGAAGTTTCAAAAATTGCACACAAATACGGTCTTTTATCAATTGTTGATAATACTTTTATGACTCCATATTTGCAAAAACCTCTTGATTTAGGTGCAGATATAATTATACATAGTGCAACAAAATATTTAGGTGGACATTGTGATTTAATTGCGGGTCTTGTAGTTGTAAAAGATGAAACACTTGGAGGAAAACTTGCTTTCTTACAAAATTCTATAGGTGCTATTCTTGAACCATTTGATTCTTATCTTTTGATTAGGGGAATAAAAACACTAGCAGTAAGAATGGATAGAATTACTGAAAATGCAAAATTTATAGCCGAACTTTTGTATAAAAATTCTGCAGTAAAAAATGTGTACTATCCTGAATTAAAAAATAATATCGGATATGAAATACAACAAAAGCAGGCAAAAAACGGTGGAGGAATGATTTCTTTTGAATTAAAAGAAAATTATGATGTAGAGAAATTCTTTTCTAATCTTAATCTTATAATGCTTGCAGAAAGTTTAGGTGGCGTAGAAACTATTGTATGTCATCCATCTACAATGACACATGCATCAATTCCTGAACCAATAAGAAAAAAAATTGGTATAACAGATGGACTTATTAGGTTATCTATTGGTATAGAAAATAAAGAAGATATTATAAACGATTTAGAATATGCGATAAGAAAGGCAGAAAAATAATGTTGTACAACTCAATGCAAGAATTAATTGGTAATACTCCAATGGTTAAATTAAATAATATAGATATAAACAATGATGTTAATTTATACGCAAAATTAGAACTTTATAATCCCTCAGGTTCTGTAAAAGATAGAATAGGAAAGTATATGATTAAAGATGCCGAAAGAAAAGGATTACTAAAACAAGGAGGAACGATTGTTGAAGCAACTGCAGGAAATACAGGACTTGGTATAATTTTTGCAGCCTTAAATAAAAGATATCGTGTAATTTTTGTAGTACCTACAAAGTTTTCAGAAGAAAAACAAACCTTGATGAGGGCAATGGGTGCAGAAATCGTCAACACTAAAAGAGAAGATGGCATGTTGGGAGCAGTAAAAAAGGCCGAAGAAATAAAAGCTAGTATAAATGGTGCTATTTCATTAAATCAATTTAAAAATTTGGCAAATCCTCTTGCTCACTATGAAACAACTGGAAAAGAAATTTACAAAGATATGAATGGAAAAATTGATTATTTAGTTGCAGGTGCGGGTTCTGGTGGAACTTTTACAGGAATACTACAATATTTAAAAGAACAAAATCCAAATATCAAAGGAGTTTTAGCGGATCCAATAGGTTCAACTATGGGTGGAGGCGAACACGGTGAATACGATATTGAAGGAATTGGTAATGATTTTATTGCAGACACAATGGATATGAGTCTTGTTGATATTGTGATAAAAATTTCTGATAAAGAAGCTTTTGAAAATACGAGAGAGTTAGCAAGAAAAGAGGGTATTATTGCGGGTTCAAGTTCTGGAGCAGTTTTAGCTGCAGGGAAAAAATTAATAAAACAAAATAAAGTAAAAGGTAATATTATTTTAATTTTTCCAGACAGAGGGGATAGATATTTCTCAAAAAATTTGTACAAATAAGAAAATAGGAGAACCTTAAAGTTTATAAAAGAGAAAAAATGTTAAATACAATAACAAAAAACAAATTTTAAATATATTATTTACTTTAAATAATATTGCAGTAAACATTTTTTTTTACTTGTTGTAATTTACCCACACATTACCTATAAAATTAGGCAATAAAAAAGAGGGTTTCTAAACCCTCTTTTTTATTAGCAAGGGAGAGACTCGAACTCTCGACCTCTCGGGTATGAGCCGAACGCTCTAGCCAGCTGAGCTACCTTGCCATACTCGTTAATTCCTATCGATTTTCAACCGCAAATCTCTCTGCGTATGTTCATTCTGACATGAAGATAAAAATATTTCAAGTGTTTTTTATCCTAATCTAAAATTTAAATAAATTAAGTCCTGTATTTTCATCGTGAAATCTTTCTACGGTTGTATTGATTTGTGTAATAAAAATTTCCCCAGTTAGGCTGATTGTCGCACTAATAAGGTGACCGCCGATAGTGTTATAATTTTCTCCTGATGTATTCATGTGCAAGTGCAAATATATTTCGCCATTCTTTGTTGTGATATTTCCTAGCAAACTTGTGATTTCTCTTGGTTCGGAAAATGTTTTTTCTTGGTATTTTTTATTTTCAGGGTTGAAAAATCCGAAAGTTGTAGAATTCACTGCTCCAATTCCTTGAACTGTTCCTGTTTTTATATTGTTTTCATGACAAAAATCTTTTATGGATTGAATTATTTCTGAACCTTTATTTAGTCTTAAAATATAAGTGTTTTCAATTTTTTTAAATTCGTAATTTGGCATTTTCTCCTCTTTTCTAATCTATAAAAATATTATATCTGAAAAGTTTTGTTAATTACTAGCAAAATTTTAGTTTAGGTGTTTTATACAAATAAGTGTACTATAAATTTAAGAGGTAAGCGCATGAATGTAGATTTTAATAATTCTCAAAGTTTTGGAATGGCAATAAAATTAGATAAATCAGCTCATCTGGTTTTGAAAAAACAAACAGTAGGAATGTCTAAAAAAAATTATGAAAAGTTCTGGGATACTATTGATAAAGCTGTAAAAAGACAAGAAGCTAACCCTGTAGATATTTTGATAAGAGAGTGCAAATATAGAAATGCTTTAGCTGCAGAAGTTGTTGATCATGGAGAAGAACCTCTTAAAAATACAGTATTTACTCAACGATTATTTTTCCCTAAAGGTTTAAAATTTTTAAGTAAGGCTGAAAAACGAGCAGATAAAATCAATGATATGAACTCTAGAATTGAAGCATATCCTGAAGCTGTTCGTGGAGATTATGTATCAAAATCGACAATTGATGTTGAGGGATAGGAGAAGTTTATTCTTCTGTCTTTTTATGAGGAAGAAGTCCAACAATTGCTGGTTGAATACATGTTACAAATACAATTCCTGCGAAAAATAATAATTCTGAATTATGAACTTGATACATAACAACAAGTGAACAAATTATATGGTCAAATGCTGTTATAAGTCCTAAAATAATGGCAAGAATTTTATTATCAAATGCGTCCATTAATCTTTTTTTATAGTTGAAAAAGATTAGAAGATTAATGATAAATAAAATAGTATTAGGAACAAAAATATTTATTTTGAATTTTGCGGATAGCGGAAATGCGAAAATTCCGATAATAAAATACAAAATCATCAAAATGATAAAGTAAATTATGAATGTACTTTGGTCAATTTTTCCTTTTGGGCTAAAAATATTATTATTCATCAATAATTTCTCCTTTTTCAAGTAAGTTTATTATAGCACTATTATGAAAAATTTTGAAAAATATTTAGAATGTAAAAAAGATGCGATAAATCTTATCGCATCTTTTCAAACTTTTTTGTACAAGTAAAATTATTAAACTAATTTAACTGTAACTGATTTTGGTTTTTGAGTATAAGAGATTTTGTCTTCTCTTGATAACCAACCAAGACCCATGTAAGTGAAGTTATCATCTAAATCCATGTCTTTTCTTAATTTGTTGATAGTAACTTCGCCTTTGTCAGATAGGTAGTTGTAAATTTTACCTGCTGATTCGATAATTTGTGTTTGCATTGCTTTTTGTTCTTTTTTAGATGTGAACATTTTTAAAACCTCCTTTAAAATCATAATTTTATACTACTACTTTTCTTTTATTAATGGAATATCAAATCTAGAAAAATCAAAAATTTCTTGTTATTATTGCGTTTGAAGCTCTTAACATTTCTAAACTTTTCTAAATAATACAACAAAAAAAGAAAAATTTTTCATAAAAATAATGTATTTTTTTAGAAAAACTCCTCTAAAATCATTAGAAAACTAGAAAAATTGATTAAATTTACTAAAAAATAGAAAAATTTTGTGATATTTTTCTCAAAAATAAAAATATAAACTCTTTATTTATAAATGTTTCAAGGATATCTAACAGATATAATTATGCCAAAATTTTAAATTCATAAAATAGTAAAAAACAATCAAAAGATTGATATTTTGATTGTTTTTATATTTATTTGTAAAAATTTAATCTCTATTTAATTTTATTTCTTCTTTTTGTTGAATTATTTGTTCAGTTAGATTTTTTATATCATTATCAAGTTCATCTTTATCAAAATATGGGCTTGAAAAGATAACAAGAGGGTTGTTGTCTTTTAGATTAAAGATTAAAAGATAAGATGAATAGCCTTTTGCAAAACGATTTCCTTTAACTTTTTGTCGCATGTAGCTTACGCTTTCTACATTGGAAAATTTAGTTAATTTTTTATGCGATTTTTGATTGATTAAATTTATTCTTTCAATGTAGCAGGAGTCTTGTTTTTTTGAACAGATTAAAGTTTCTTGTTTATAGTTTGTTAAAAGTCCTGCAATTATAGCTGCTACAAATAAAACAGCCACGACTATTATGGTAAGTGATTTTTGACCTTTACGATATTCTTCTGCTGAAATTTTATCCATGCTTATCACTCCTTTATGTTTTGAATATAATGTACCATAAAGATACAAAAATTTGAGGTTATTATGAAAAGAGATACAATTATTTTTGATTTAGATGGCACATTGTTAAACACTCTTGATGATTTAGCAGACAGTACAAATTATGCATTGAATCAGTTTGGGTATCCGCAAAGAACGATTGAAGAGGTTCGAAATTTCGTAGGTAACGGGGTTGCAAAGCTTATAGAACGTGCTATTCCTAATGGTAAAGATAATCTGAATTTTGAAAAATGTTTAGAAATTTTTAAAGAAAATTATGCTAAAAATATGTATAACAAAACCGCTCCTTATCAGGGAATCATCAAGATGTTAGCAGATTTAAGGTCAAAAGGTTGTAAAATTTCTGTGGTTTCAAATAAATTTGATTTGGCGGTAAAAGAATTATGTAAAAAATATTTTCCTAACTTGATTGATTGTGCTGCTGGTGAAAATGAAGCAGCAGGAATAAGGAAAAAACCTGCTCCAGATACGGTGTTGAAGTCGGTTAAAGATTTGAAATCCTCTGTTGAAAAATCTATTTATGTTGGAGATTCAGATGTGGATATAATGACTGCAAAAAATTCTGGCATGCCATGTATTAGTGTGACTTGGGGATTTAGAGATAGAAAATTTTTAATAGAGCATGGTGCTGAAATTTTTGCAGATACTCCAAAAGAAATTGTTGAATATTTAGAAAGTTCGACTAATTCATAAGGCTAATTGAAATATTTGTGAAAATTTTTTAAATTCTCCTTAGAGTAAGGGGTGGTAAATTTTTATGAATTCACAAATAAAAGATATTTCTGCAAGACAGATTTTGGATTCTCGTGGAAATCCTACAATTGAAGTTGAAGTTATTTTAAATTCAGGAGATGTTGGTGTTGCTGCAGTTCCGTCTGGAGCTTCAAAAGGTGATTTCGAGGCTGTTGAACTTCGAGATAACGAAGATAGTTTCTGCGGTAAAGGTGTAGAAAAAGCTGTTAATAATGTGAATAAAATTATTGCTCCTGCTCTTATCGGTAAAAAATCGACAAATCAATGTGCAATTGATAGAACGATGATTCAACTTGATGGAAGTGAAAATAAAAGCATTTTGGGGGCAAATGCAATTCTTGGGGTATCGCTTGCTTGTGCTAAAGCTAGTTCAAATTATCTTAAAATGCCATTATATAAATATCTTGGAGGGATAAATGCTAGAACATTGCCTATTCCAATGATGAATATTTTGAATGGTGGTGTGCATTCTAATAACAATCTTGAATTTCAAGAATTTATGATTTTCCCGATTGGCGCAGAAAGTTTCAGCTGTGCAATACAAATGGGTGCTGAAATTTTTTATGAATTAAAGAAGATTTTGCAGAAATTGAATTTATCAACAAGTGTTGGTGATGAGGGTGGTTTTGCGCCTAATCTTGATACAAATTCTGATGCAATTGAACTTATTATTGAAGCAATTGAAGGTGCTGGATATTCAACTGAAGATGTGAAAATTTGCCTTGATGTTGCATCAAGTGAAATTTATAAAGACGGACGATATTTTATTCGAGATTTTGGATATACAAATAATGAATTTGTTGAAATTTTGGAGGGTTTAGTTGCTAAATATCCGATTTATTCAATAGAAGATGGTATGGCACAAGATGATTGGGAGGGGTGGTCACTTTTGACAACTCGTTTGGTCAAATGTTGCCAACTTGTGGGTGATGATTTGTTTGTTACAAATATAAAAAGAATTAAATATGGAGTTGAAAAATCCGTGGCAAATTCTGTTTTGATAAAACCAAATCAAATAGGAACTTTGACAGAAACACTTGAAGCTATTGATTATGCAAAAAGTCACAATTATCAGGCTGTGATTTCTCATCGTTCGGGTGAAACTTCTGATACATTTATTGCAGATTTAGCTGTCGGTGTAAATTCTGGACAAATCAAGACCGGTTCGTTATCTCGAGGAGAGAGAGTTGCAAAATACAATAGACTGCTAAAGATTGAACAAGAACTTGGTTGTTCTGCTAATTGGGGATTGAATTAAAACTTTTATTTTCTATAATTTACTTAATATTTAAGTAAAAAGAGGTTAGCAAAGTATGATTATAATCATGGAGCCGAACGCAACGGTTGAAAATATTACGGCAGTTACAGGGTTATTAAAAGAGCATGGGTTTCAAGTAATTGTTCATGAGGGAGATGTTCATACTGTAATTGATGCTCTTGGTGATAAAACAACCTTATCTGCCGGAAGAATCGATGCAATGGACGGTGTAAAAAAGATTAAATTTATTCGTGAACCGTTTAGATTAGCCTCAAGAGATAGACAATCAGAAGATACGGTTATTGAATTTCCTAACGGGGTAAAAATTGGTGGAGCAAATAGACCGGTGTATATGGTTGGACCTTGTTCTGTTGAAGAAGATTATAACGGACTGTTAGAAGTTGCAATTGCTGCAAAAGAGATGGGTTGCCAATTTTTGAGAGGTGGCGCTTTCAAACCGAGAACTTCTCCTTACGATTTTGACGGGCTTGGCGAAAAGGCTTTAAAATATTTAGCTAAAGCAAAAGAAGAGACAGGTTTGCTTGTTGTTACTGAATTAATGGACGTTGCAGATTTGGATATGGTTTGTGAATATGCAGATTTAATTCAAATCGGAGCAAGAAATATGCAAAATTTTCGTTTGTTAAAGGCTGTTGGCAAATGTAATAAACCAGTTCTTTTGAAACGAGGACCAGCAAGTACAATTAGGGAATTTTTATTGGCTGCTGAACATATTATGTATAACGGAAACCCAAATGTAGTTTTATGTGAAAGAGGTTTGAAAAGTTTTGATAGTGCTTTCACAAGAAATCTTCTTGATATTTCGGCAATTCCTGTTATCAAAAAATATTCACATTTGCCAATAATTGTTGACCCAAGTCATGGTACAGGACAAAGATATTTGATTGAACCAATGGCAAAAGCAGGACTTGTTGCAGGAGCAGAAGGAGTTATGGTAGAAGTTCATCACAATCCGTCACAAGCACTTAGTGACGGTAAACAAAGCCTTTCTATTCCTCAGTTCAAGGAAGTATTTTCACACTTAAATACAATGATAGATATTTTACATTTGGATAAAAATAGTGCTGTTCCTGTTATTGAGTAAGGTTTTATAAAAACATTTTTTTTCGTTTTGATTTAATTTCTTCAATTTGAGGAAGATAATTTGAATTTGTTAAATCTCCAATTGATTTATATAACTTTAAAATACTTGTTTGAATATTCTCCGAATTCATCAAAATCATGTCATTTGCCATTTCGACATTTGACATTGCAAGTCGTGTCATATCACGAAATCCAGATGAAGCCATTTGCAAGGCAAGTTCATTATCTTCTGCCGTTTTAAATATTGCTTGAGCGATAAGCATCGGCATGTGTGAAATTAATGCTGCTGCGTCATCATGTTTTTCTGGGGTTGTAATGATTGGTTCTGCACCAAGTTCTCTTATTATATCAACTAAAGTTCCGTTATCTCCCCAAACAGGTGTTATTACCCATTTTTTACCTTTAAATAATCCTGTCATAGAATTTTCAAAGCCTTGATGTTCTGTTCCTGCCATTGGGTGTGACGGAATAAATTTGTATGGACGTTTTTTCTTTGAAACAAAAGTTTTTAGGGAACAAACATCAGTAACAATTGTATCAGGTGACAAAATGTTTTCTAACTTGTCTAAAATATCCAAAGTTTTATTCATTGGAGAACAAACAAAAACAAGGTCACAAGTTTTTAGAATTTCAAAGTCTTTGTAGATGTTTGAACCATTTTGAGATTGTGAAACAGCAACAACATCATAGCCAAGTTGTTGTAAATCTCTGTAAATAGAACCGCCAATCAATCCTAAACCAATTATGCCAATTTTCATAAAATTCTCCTTTTATGATTTTAAATATAGCATAAAATTGGTGTTATTTATTTGATTTCTTTAACTAATTCTTTAAAATATTCTGAATTTTCTTTGGCTTTTTGGGCGCAAGCTATTCCGTTGAATTTTGTTGTTGATTTCAAATTACAATATTTGTCCATGTCATGATATTGTGTATCTTTGTCGCCCATTGTGCGGAGTTCTCCGTCCAAAAAATCAAATGTGAATAAGTCATATCCTAATCTGTTTGGTGGGTTTTTGTAGCCATTTAAATCAACATGTACCCAAAGTTGAGGGTTCATATTTTCAATTATTATTAAAGTTCCATCTTTTAGTAAAAATTGTCCATCATCAAAAATTGAATATTTTTTATTTTCAGAAATAGAAATATTTTTGTCTTTTCCGTCAAAAGAAACATATCCTGTTCCTGCAAGTCCAAGGCATTTACCTCCAGCATAACCGCAATCAGTCACTCCATCAAAGTATTTCATGAATGTTTGATAAAATGTTCTATTCGGATAAGTTGATGGGTCTATTGAAACATCATCTTCGCTCATTTGTTTAAATGCTTGTTGAATAACGGAATATGATTTTAAAAACTGGGTATGTAGTCGATGTGCCTTGTACGTTGTGACTAACCCAGGGATTGTCAGAGCTGCAACAACACCTATGATACCTAAAGTTATCAAAACTTCTGCCAGTGTAAAACCAAATTTTTTCATAACAAACTATCCTTATTAATGTTCACATGTATGAACTATTATAAAGACTTATTGGAGTAATATCAACATACAAGTTCACATGTATGAAGTTATGTTACACAAATGATTAATCAAGATTTTAATAAAATAATTTGTCAAAGAATTTCATCTCTCAGAAAAGAACATAAATTAACACTTGAACAATTGGCATATCAAAGTGGTATTTCCAAAGGTGGTTTGAGTGAAATTGAGCGCAATATGAAAGAACCAAGAGCATATACAATTTTGAAAATTTGCAATGGTCTTGGTATCTCAATGAAAGATTTTTTTGATTTTCAAGAGTTAGAAACTTTTTCTGAAAATCTTTAGTTTTTATCTTTTCCCTGTGGTTTTAATAATATGCCAACCGAATTTTGTTCCAACAGGATCAGAAATTTGTCCTACTTTTAGGTCAAATGCTGTGTCAGAAAATTGCTGAACCATTTGTTTTCTGTTGAAGTATCCTAAATCTCCACCATTTTGACCTGATGGACATAGAGAATATTCTCTTGCGGCATCTTCAAATGAGATTTGACCACTTTCAATTTCTTTTTTAATTTTAACTGCTTCTGGACGAGTTTTTACTAAAATGTGACTAGCCCGAACTTCGTGAACATCTAAATTGGGGTTGAAGTAGTTTGCAAAAGCTCCAAGTCCACCGAAAATTAAAGCAATAGCCATAAAAATTTTTATAATGTTTTTCATTGTTTTTCCTCCAATAATTTTTTGTAAATATATTTTATTACAAGAAATCTATAAAATAAATACTACAGTTGGATTGTACGCAAAACAAAATAATATCTGTAATTGCCCCAATAAACAATTATTGAAACAAAATTGTTATTCAAATCATCTGCTTCTAAATACGTGTCAGGGATTGGTTGTCTTTTTGAACTTTTGACATTTTTACCTACCATATTTAAGAATTTTTCTCTAATAAGTTGTGGTTTAGTCATTTTGACTTGAGGCAAATGATTTTTGTAAAAATCCATTGGCACCATTTCTTTTTTGTAGCAAGGAACAATATATTTTACCTTCCCTGCTTCTTTAAATAACATAAACCAAGCCCCATCATGTTCTCTTGGGGTTAAAAGATAATACCCAGGTTCAATTACGATTGTCTTGAAATATAATGGTGCTGTCAGTCTAAATAGTGGATATGGTGACCATGTGGAATACATTATGTCTTGATATTCTCCAGGGTCAATGTTATGCACATATTTAAAATCTGGAACAGGCATGTCTCGGTACATTTGTTCAATATCAATGTCTTCGGTGTATTCATCATCTGCAATTTCTTGCGCATCAACATCTTCTGGGTATGAAGTTGCTTGTTGTTCAGCTGCTTTTAATATCGGGTTGATAGCAAAAATTGCAAAACATATTAAAAATATTCCGAGCCATAATTTTTTCATATTTTCATTTTAATATTTTTTTCTTCAAAATCAATCATTCCGATAATTGAAATAAACTCAAACCCTTAAAATATTGTTAATTTTCTATATATAAATAAATAATTTGTTATAATACGATTATGGATAATAATGATTTAGAACAAAATTATGAGGATTTTATATCTACTGTGAGTCACGAGTTGAGAACACCATTGACTTCTATTCGTGGTTTTTCTCAAACTATGCTTGCATCGTGGGACAAGTTAGATGATAATAGCAAGAAAAAATTTATAAAAATTATTGAGGAACAATCAAATAGGCTTATTCATCTTGTTGAAAATATGCTTTCGGTTACAAAATTGAAAGCTGGAAATAACCATTTGGTTTATAAATCAGTTGAAGTTAATGCTCCAATTGAACAAACTATTTCTATCGTAAAAAATCAATACAAAAATCATAGTTTTGAATTTAAATGTAGTGAAAATATTCCGAACATTTTTGTAGATAAAGATAAATTTCAACAAATAATGACGAATTTAATTGAAAATAGTGCAAAATATTCTCCTGATAATTCCACTACAAAGATTTTGGCAAATGTTGAAAATGATAATGTTGTTATCTCTGTTGAAAATCTTGGAATTGGTATTGATGAAAAAGATTACAACAAAATTTTTACAAAATTTGCTAGAATAGATAATCCTTTGACGAGAAAAGTTCAGGGTAGTGGATTGGGTTTATATATAACCAAAAATCTTGTTGAAAAAATGGATGGAATTATTTCTGTAAAGTCTGAAAAAATGAATGATAATTCTGGATTAAGTAAAATTAATTTTACTGTTTCATTTCCGATAAAAAGTATAGAAGAACAAGCGAGGATAAAATGCAATCAGTAACGCTTATTATTGATAAAAGGCTTGAATTATCAACCAAGTATAAAAAATTATTGGAGTCTGAAACAAATAATGTAATTGTTTCTAAAGATTTGATAAGTGCTGTCAAAATTATCCAAGATAAAGAACCGGATTTGATAATAATTTCGGATAGTTTTGATAATGATTTATCTGATTTTTGTCGTCAAGTTCGGGCATTGACTTATAATATGCGACCAATTATTGTAGCAATGTCTAAATCAGCGGACTTTAATGACAGAATAAATGTTTTAAATAGCGGAGCTGATGATTTTTTGTCAGAACCTGTAAACCCAGAAGAATTTAAGGTAAGAATTAATGCACATCTTAGAAGAGAATATGAGTCTAATTTGGACTCTAAAAAGCTTATTCCTAGCAGAAATTATATGCTCCGTGCAATAAAAAGAAAATTGTCTGAAAATAATTGGGCAATGCTATATATCAGTATTGAAAATTTTGATAGTTATAAAGAAGTTTATACAGAACTTGCATCTGACAAATTGTTGCAAACATACACTGCAATAATTAAAGCATCTTTGGATAAAAATGATTATATTGGGCAATTGTCAGAGAATGGTTGTCTTGTTATAACAGATAGCCTAAAAGCTGAAAGACTTGCGAAATTTTTGACTTTTGCATTTGATACTGTTTCAAACAAATTCTATGCAGAACACGATATCGAAAGAGGATATATGATTTTGCAAGGTGATGAGTTTGCAGGTCGTAGAGCAAATTTTGTTCATACAACAATTAGTGTTATTTCTGATGAATTTAAAAAATATAAAGATTCATCGCAAGTTTTGAGTAATTTGTTACAACTTCACAATATGGCAAATCTTCCTGACAAATCAAATTATCTAATCGAAAGACCAAAAATTGAGGGAGAAAATAGTGTATTTGAAAAAGTGTACAACAATAATATTTTTATTTTTGAAACAGATGAAGCATTGAGTATTTTGTTGAATACGATTTTGAAGCTCCAAGGTTATAGAACTAAAATAATTAACGAATATAAAATGCCTGAAAATGATGAAATTCCGGCACTTGTAATAATTGATGCAGGAGATACAGAGAAGAAAACCGGTTTGAATTTATGTTACAAAATTAAACAACAAAAGGAATTTCAAAATACGAAAGTAATCGTGACTTCAATAATTCATGATAAAGAATTAATATTGAATGCAGGTGCAGATTTATATCTTCCGAAACCTTACGAAATTCCGAACTTAATAAAATGGGTAGATAGTTTTATTAAAGAATTTAATAATTATTAGCTCAAAATATCTTCTAAAATTTCAGCATTACGAGAAGCATTTTTCAATTGTTGTTTAGAAAGTCTTCTCATATAATTTTTCAAAGCTTCTCTTATTAATTCACTTCTAGAGCAACGTTCTGAATCAGCTAATCCATCTACTTTATTTAAAAATTCATCAGGCATTGTAACCAAAACTTTAGCCATAAAACTAACCCTTTCTTCCCCACATTATAGCATGCCAATTTGATTTTATCAAGTAAAAATATATTGAAATATTGAGTTTATTATTATCCAGTAGGGCTTGCCCTGTTAGTTATTGCAAAAAATACTTAAATAAATAATATTAAATCGAAAGGAGAAAATTATGGAAGAAGATAAATTAAACGAAGAAAAACAAAATAGAGAAAATTTTCACCCAATGTGCGTAAATCACCCGATAATGAAACATATTGTGATTGGGATTTTGATATTTTTAGGTGCATATTGTGCTTTTTATACTGTTGCAGATTGGCACATGAAAATGATGATGAATAGACCTTTTATGCCACCGAGAAATTTGGAACAAATGGTTATGAAAGATATGAAATCAATGGATAACATGCTCAGAGCTGACAGGAAAATGATGCACAAAGCTGCAAATGTAATTCATTTTGAAAAGACTAAAGATTATTATAAAATAATCATTGATTTAAGAGCATTTGACAATAATGAAAATAATGTTCAAGTTTTGACAAATGGAAATATTTTAACAATCCGTGGTCGTTCAATTAGAAAATCAAAAAATAATGAACAAATTTCTGAGTTCCAACAAAATTATATGTTTGGTGAAAATGTGAAATTGAAAGATTTAACTAAAGAAACCGATGGGAACTATTATGTTGTGACAATTCCAATTGGTGAGGGTGAAGAATAATTTGGTCATAATCTAAAAAGGGGCGACATCTTTGATGTCGCCCCTTATTCCGTAAAAAAATATTAAAATTAAGGTTTTTGAAATACGAAAATGTATTCGTGAGTAAAGATACTAAAACCTCCGGCTAATGCTCTATATCTCCACAAGTTAGCAGTTCTGCCTTTGCCTCTTTCGTTACCTTGAATATCTTTAACGATGGTTGATTTCAAGATAAAACCAAGTTTTCTCATTCTATTCATACATTCAAACCCAAGAGGTTGAACTTCTGAGTTTTTGTAACTATCACCTATAATTAAACATGCGAAACGACCTTTTTCTAATAAGTCGTAACCATTTTTTGCAACTTTTTCAAACATATCATAAAATTCTTCAGTTGAAGCACAGTTTGATAAGTCTTCTTTTTTATCTGAAAATTTGATAATATCATCATAAGGTGGGTGAAGCATCAAAAATTGAGCCTTTTCTTCGCCCATGATTTCAAGTCTTGCTTTAACTTTTTCAACAGCAAGTTCACTTGTTGAATCGGCACAAATTATATTCACATCTGTTACCAATTGTTTTGGTGTAAATTTTTCAGAAACACTTTCTGCTAAGTCGTCTTTCAATTCAACACCAATGCAACGTCTATTCATATTTATTGCTTCAATTCCTGAAGTTCCAGAACCGAAGAACAAATCAAGAACTACATCATTTTTCTTTGTATATCTCTCGTACATTTGTTGTGCAATTTGAGGTATATAGTTTCCGTGGTATTCGTTTGAATGTCCGTGTTCTTTTAATCTTGACGGGAATTGCCATAATGTACCGGTCAAAATATGACCGTAATCTCTCCAACGTTTCAAGTTGATGTCACTGTATTTGGTGGTTTTAACTTCAGATTCTTTAACAATCTGCAAGTCAGCTTTTTTCTTTGGTTTAAGTTTCAAATTTAATATAGAATTCTTTGCCAAAATTTTCCCCGCAATCTTTTATTTATATTTGTCCAAGTCTTATTGTATAAATCAATATTATAAAATTGTTTCAAATTTGTAATCAAACATTCAGATGATTTTGTTTTTGATGTAGATTGAAATTGGAGATTGATTAGAAGAGTTTGAATCAAACAAAAGAAGTAGAGAAAATGGCAAGAATTAAACAATTATCAAAACACTTAATAAATCAAATTGCGGCAGGTGAGGTTATTGAACGTCCTGCGTCTGTTGTTAAAGAATTGACCGAAAATTCAATAGATGCCGGTGCAACTCGTGTAAGTATTGAAATTACTAATGAGTGCAGAGATATTAGGGTTGCGGATAATGGTTGCGGTATCCACCCAGATGATATAATGCTTGCTTTTTCAAAACACGCAACAAGTAAAATTCAAGAAGATGATGATTTGTTTGATATTCATACTTTGGGTTTTAGGGGTGAAGCGCTTGCTAGTATAATTTCAATTGCAAAACTTACTTGTACTACAAGGACTAAGGATTTTGATACCGGAACAAAAGTGTCTTGTGAAAATTCTGAAGTTCGTCAAACAGAAACTGGTTGTGCGATTGGAACAATTATGGATATTAAAGATTTGTTCTATAACGTTCCTGTTCGTTTGAAGTTTTTAAAAAGTTCAAATACGGAGTTCTCTTATATTCAAGAAGTTGTTCAATCTATTGCCTTATCTCACCCAGATGTTTCAATTGAGTTGAAAAAATTTGGTAAAACAGTTTTAAAAACAACAGGGCAAAATAATTTAACTCAAACAATCAAAGAAGTTTATTCATCTGATGTGACAAATAATTTAAAAGAAGTTTTAAAGACAGATGCACTTTCAGGATTGAAAATTAGTGGATTTGTAAGTACTCCGGATTATACTCGTTCAAGTAAAAAGAGTTATCATCTTTATATAAATTCAAGAGGGGTAAAATGTCCAATATTTCAAAAGGCAATTGATATGGTTTATAAAAACCTTACTGCAAGTAACAAATATCCGTTTGTTGTTTTGGATTTGGAAATTCCACCACATGATGTTGATGTGAATGTTCACCCTACGAAAAAAGAAGTTCGTTATAAAAATCCAAATCAGATATTCAATTTTATTTATTCAGCAATAGAAGCAGGACTTGCAAATTACAAAGAAGCTCCAAAACCTGAGTTTGAATATAATACTCCAAGTTTTAGTTATAACAGGCCAACAGAGCAAGATTCTCAAATTATTGAATTCCCGCAAAGTCAGAAAGATATTTATCTTGATGAAAAAACTGATACGATGTATGTTTCTGATTTAGGAATGAAAAAATTGGAAGAAAACCCACTTGCTCAAAGACCTACTTCTTTTGGTGGTAGTGATTCATTCAAACAACAGAGTTTTGCAATGCTATCTCAACCTCAGGCAGTAGAACCGGAGGAAAATATTGTTGGTCAATATCATGATACTTATATTCTTGTTGAAACCAATGAGGGGTTAGAAATTGTTGATCAGCATATTGCTCAGGAAAGATATATTTATGAAAAATTAAAATCAGAAAAAAATATTGTATCTCAAATGCTATTTGTATCAGATGTAATTCAATTATCATCAACTGATGCGGCTTTGATAAAAGAAAATATTGATAAATTTGAAAAATTTGGTTATGGAATAGAATTTCTAAATGATACAGAACTTATTTTTAGAAAAGTTCCTCAATTATTAGCTAAAGTTAATCCAAAAGAAATTATTGCAGATATTTTGGAAAATATTGAGGGGGATATTGATAACCTTGAAGAGAAAATCTTGATTACGACCTCTTGTAAAGCTTCTGTCAAGGCGAATACAAAACTATCTGTATGGCAAATGCAAGATATTATTAAAAAATGGCGTACAACCAAAATGCCATACACTTGTCCTCATGGTCGTCCAATTTGCAAATTTTTTCCACATAAAGAAATTGCGGCATTCTTCCAACGTTCAAAATAATAGTCTAGTGAAAACCCTTATCTGAAAATACGTCAAAGTAATAATCATTATTACTTGAGAATAGTCTGTCGTTTTCTCCGGAAATTTTCAGTTCCATTTTATATTTAAGGGTGTTGTTATTTTTTCCGGTTCGTTTGATGCCAGATGTTCCCCAATCGCAAGCAAAGTTGCGTAGTGCTTCTTCAAAACTTCTCAAATAATTAAGGCATAATGGGTATTTATATTTATCTGCGATTTGTTTTTTAGCTTTTGAACTTAATGTCGCAGTTATTTCTTCATTGGAAGTTGTAGATGTTTTTGTTTTTATTACTGTATCTGCAGGAAGATAATCCTGTTCTACAATTGTTTTCAAAATACCTTTTTCAATTGGGTCTTTTGAATCAAAGAAATCTACAAATTTTGAAAGTTCTTTTTTATCTTCTGAAGTTAAGTCATTGTATTTATCAAATTTACACAAGTATTCAACTGCTTCTTCTTTGGAGTTTGTTTTATCCATAATTTTCGATAAAATTTCAGAATTTTTGTAGAAATCTTTACTTTCTGGGTATAGTTTAACAATTTCAGCATTCGTAAGATATTGTCCAGCTTTATCTATATCTATTGAAGAATCTGAATTAATTGCAAATTTGATTGCTTTTGATAAAACTTCGTGGTTTTGTTTTTGGTTTTGAGAATAATAATTAAAAGTATCCCATCTTGAAATATGTTTTTCAAGTTGTTCCGTATTAAGTTGTTGAGTTTTCGGGTTGATATTCTCATTAATTAATTTTGTTAAAAATTTACCGTTATGGCTATCATCTAATGATGTTGGACGATATTTTGAACAAGTGTTTGCAATATCTGTCAGGTTATTCATATATAGAAGATTTATTGCACGGTCAAAACTATTTTTTATATCATTTAATTCAGAAATTCTTTTTTGAGCTTGTTTTAACTTTTGTTCACTTTGTTGACGTTCAAGTTCATTAAGTTTTTTAGTTCCTTGTGGAGTGAATTCATTTTCTCTAATTTCGTGTTCAAATTCGGCAATATCTTTTTTGCCGTATTTTACATCATCAAGATTTCTTAAAAATTTAATCAATGATTTTTTATCTTCCGGTGTAAAATTACAATCATCAAAATCAATAATATTTTTCAAAATGTATTCATTATTTCCAAGTTCGCTATTTGCGAATGTATTTAAGCGATTTTTGAATTCAGGAATGTCAAAATGTTCATAATCTTTTTGAGCAGATTCAATTGAACTTGCCATTTTTATAAATTGTTTTATCTTGTCAGACATTTTTTCAAATTTATAATCAGAATTTTTTAGTTCAGATAATTTGATTTGTGTTCCATCTTTTGAATATTTCATTTCACTAAATTTTTCAAAATTCAAATAGTGATTTCTGATTGATGAAAGTACAAAATCATCAAAGTCTGAAAATAAAAGTTTGATATCTAAATCTGAAATTTGTGGAATTTTATTTTTTCTGATTTCCGGAACAGATGAAAAACCGTTTCGTTGAATACTTTTGTATCTGTTTAACACCTGAAGAGTTACCGGTTCTGCAATCTTTTTAAAAAAAGGAACAACATCTAAATTTTTCTGAGTGGCAATTTCTTTAATTATCGCAGTTAATGGTTCATCAATATAATTTAGAACATCTCCTGTCGAGTGAATATTTTCTTGCATTCCCTCATAAAAATCTCTTGTCAAAACTTCTTCAATTTTTTTAGCGACTATATCTTCCGGACGTTTTGGTGTTTTTATTTTTGGAAACTTTTTATTTAATTCTTCAATTGTTTTTGTATTTTTCAACTCATTATAATAATTAGTGAAAACTTTTTTTAGATTAAAATTATCTTCTGTGATAGCAGTTTTAAATTTGTTCAACAATTGATAATCAATTCTTTCATCAGGTTGTTTTTCAGGTTTTTTGACCGTATTTGTCTTTTTTCTTAGTGATTGCTCAAACCTAATAAGTTCTTCATATTTTTCAAGTTCGCTTAATTCTTCGCTATCTCTTAAATCCATCATTTTGTATAGGATTTTTTCTTGCAAATTTTCGTTAGCTCTGAAAATACCGATAATTCTTCGATAAATAGTTTCTAGAGAAATATCATTATTTGTCATTGCCCCTTTTTCTTTTGTATTTAGGAGTTCATTTATCTGTCTTAAAAGTTTTGTTTTTTCAAGTTCAATATTTAATTTTTTCGGTTTGACATTATAAATTGACCCAAACGCAATTTTAGAATAATCAATATTATTAAGAGTTGAATTATTTTGTATTGGGTTTGAAATATTTTGATTATGATTTTTAATTTGTTGAGTTTTAAAAACTGGTGTAAATGTAATTTTTTGAACTTGCATAATAAATCCTTATATTACTATCATAAAACAACAAAATAAAATTTTTTTATAATATTAATATTTGTATAGATTTTTTCATTAAAAAACACCCGAAGATTTTTTCTTTCGAGTGTTTTTTAGATAAGTATAGATTATTTATTTTTTAGACCTTTTCCCCCATAGTGTAAGCTTCTTGTGGATAATCTGTTTGTTCGATATCGCCTTTTTGCCATACGCCTGTTGCGATTAGTTTCCCTTTAACATGAGGGTTTGCTAAACAAGCCATAAGTCCGTCAAATTCTACAAGAACCCTATCCATTGCATGTGGATTTCCGTCTGCTGCCGTCATAATAAAATAGAATTCTTTTCCAATGATGTGGGTGTATCTTGAACAGAATCTATCTATAAATGTTTTTAATTGCCCACACATTGTATAGAAATAAACAGGGGTTGCAAAGACAATTACATCTGCTTCTATCATTTTTTCTAAGATTTCTGGCATGTCATCTTTTTGAGAACAACCGGAATAATCGTTTGTATTACAAAAACCACAGCCCGTACAATAATTTATTTTCTTTTCTCTTAGAGAAATTTTTTCAACTTTATTTCCTGCTTCTTTTGCTCCTTGTGCAAATTTGTCACATAAAGTATCTGAATTTCCACCTTTTCTTGGAGAAGATGAAATAATTAAAACTTTTTTACTCATTTTATTTTACCTCACTTGTATATTGCTCATCACTTACAGGTTCTAACCATGTCGTTGTATTATTTGGAATATTTGATTCAACTGAAATATGTGCAAACCATTCATTGGGGTATGAACCGTGCCAGTGTTTAACATCTGGTGGAATTTGTACGACATCACCCTTTGTTAAAACTCTAATAGGTTTATTTTCTTCTTTGTATAAACCTTTTCCTGCTGTTACAAGTAAAATTTGACCTCCTGAATGTGTGTGCCAATTTGTTCTTGCATTTGGTTCAAAGGTTACATTTGCAATTGAAGAATTCCAAATGTCATCTTTCGCGACAAGTCGGTTCAAATATGTTGTTCCGGTAAAGAATTTTCCATAAGGATTAACTTCGCCTTGTCCAAATGGTTGTGATAAATTTTCTGCCATAATTGCGTTGCCTCCTGTTAAAAATATTGCGAAAATTAACAGAGATAAAAATTTTTTCATATTTTTACTCCATGCAAACTGTACAAATATATTTTACAACTTGATAGCTACTCTCAGTCAAGTGTATTTTATAAAATTATTGCAAGTACGACAATAAATGCCACAATGAAAGAAAAACCGACTAAAATCCAATAAACTGGAATTCCTTTTTTATCAGAAGCTGATTCCATTGCATAAACTTGTTTGCTTGAACTTTTTTTCTTCGTTTGAGGTGTTTTTCTCTTTGTAAAAGTTTTCTCTTTTGCTTTTTCTTCTAAATATTTTTCAGATAAAGTTTTTTTTGATTTTTTACCTGTAACTAAAAGTTCAGTGTCATATCTTAGTTTTAGGATATTTGTTTTTGCTTTTTTGTTATAAACTGCATAGTTTATTGCAACTTCAAATGCTCGTTGTAAGCATTCTAATGCTTCCATTCCATCTTTTTTTACCTTTGCTGAGTGAACTGATTCATTACCATGTTTTTTTAGAAAATATAAATCGTTTACAAATTCTTTTTCTTGTTCTGAACCATTACCTTTATCTTTGAGTGTAGCAAGCATTTGGTCAAAAGTGTTTTCACTTGTACGATTTTTCCCTAAGACTTGTTTACAAACATGTTCCCCAAATCTTCTGGTTTGTCCCATACATTGTTCAAAATATTCATCTCGATAAAGCTTTTCGGCTTCTGTAATGATATCAAATAAATTTTTATCAACCGGTTTTAAAAAATCAAAATTAGTTGCCATAATAAAAAATACTATAATGACTAAAATATAATGTCATCAATCAAAAAGCGGAAAAAACAATTGTTTTTTCCGCTTTAGCAGTTTTATTCAAGAATTCTTACTATTTAGAAATTCTTCCTGGGACAACAACTCCACCTTTCAAGTTCTTTTTGTAGAATTCAACGTGTGGTTGAAGAACGCTATCAAGAACTTCTGGGAATTCTTTATTTCCCATAATTTTTTCAACGATTTCTTGATATACAGTTGCGAAAGCTCTCAATTGAGTTAAAGCACCTGCAGCTGCTGGGGTTAAACCCATACCTTGAGTTTTTACTGTTTCAACAAATAAGTTACCTGTAACTTCGTAAGATTTTGTTAAAGCTCCAATGTAGCTTTCTGCATTTTCTCTGCATACACCATTGTCTTGTGGAACAGTTAGAGCGAATGCAAATTTGTTTGCCGGATTGAAATGAGCTTCTGCTGAGTGGTGCATAGCATCTGGAACTTTAGCAATTTGTTTTAATGTATCTTTTACAGATTCATTTTGCATTTGAGCATTCCAATAAACAGTGTTTTCAAAAATTGACCCCATATATTGGTGAACAGAAGTTAAGATTCCGTTTAATTTTGCATCTGCCCAGAAAATACCTTCTTTCAATGCATCATTGATATCTAAGTCAGCTGTTAAAGATTCAGTTGAAATTTCTTGAGCAGCATTCAACATAGAAATCATATCTTCTTTTTTCATTCCTGCGTAAGCAAGTGTGAATAGTGCGTGATCATCAAAAGCTGAGAATCTTCCGCCAACATCATCATGAATGAACAAATCGCCTAACCAGCCTTGTTCATTTGATGTTCTTCTTAATTCTGATTTTTCAGCATTTTTATCTGTAACTGCAATAAAATGTTTATGAGCTAATTTTTCAGCTTCTTCTTTAGATTTCCCTTGAGCAATATATGCATCAACTAGCATTGCCAAAACTCTTAAAAATCCATCTTTAGTTTCAAAAGTTGAACCTGATTTTGAAGCGATTAAGAAGTTTGAATCAAGAACATTATCATTTAATTTGTATAAAAATCTTTCTAAACTTGCAGAATCAACATCTGAATAGAATTCGATTTTGTCACCCTTGATATTCAAACCATTGATAGATAACATGTGTTCAACAGTGTGTTTTGAACCACCGATACCCATAACACTTAATTTAGAAGCACCTGTTTGATTTTTTAGGTTTGCTGCTAATGTGTAAATTTCATCAACTCTTTTAGCTTGTTCTGATGGTAAATTTACCCAGTTCAAGAATTGACCTTGTTTGTTAGCACGAGATGAGAATTCATTTACGAATTCAGAAACTTTTGAAGAATATTTGCTAAAATCAATACCTGAGAATTTAGCTGTAATATTTGCGTTTTTAGTCAACATGATAACCCCTTTCTTAAAGTTATATATATTACATCAATATTCTACTATAAAAGTTTTATTTGTGGAAAGAATTATATAGCTATTTGCGCACCTATTAAAATTCTGTGACTGTTGGGTTTGTTATCATTTTGGCAGAAAATATAATTCATAACTAATTTTAGGGCTTGTCCTTTTAAATAATAATTTATTCCTGCAGTATATTCTCTTCTGTGGTCATGTCGAGCAGATTTGTCTGGGTCGAATTCATCATATCTTGCTACTGCTTCAATTTTTTTAGTAATTTTGTAGCCCAGAGTTACATACCAACCTTGCCGGTGTTTTGGTGTTAAACCCGATGGACCGTTAGAACCGTTGGCTGCAGAGTACTCCATTCTTGTCCAGAATTTTTTGTATTCATAACCAATGTATGCACCACTAATAAAATAATCTGTAGAATTTCTTCTTCCTGTGATAATACCTCCGCCAGTTGTAAGCTTTCCATATTTACCTTGAGTTTTAGCCAATGGCTTGAAATTTACCCAACCGTCAAATTCCATTCCAGGGAAAAATTCTGTGAAAAATGTATCTGAACTATATCCCCCAATGTCGTAATCAACAAGTGAATAATTTCCTAAAACTCGAACACCATTTTTTCTAATATTGCCAAAATTTCTTGAAATTTGGGAACGGTTTAATAATGGCAAAGTGTATGGAGATTGAATACCCTCATATCCAATACCTGTACGAGAACGACCGACAAGGATTGTGTGGTGCGGAATTCTTTTGGATTCAACATAAAAATCTTGAACGAATTGTTTCATGAATGGTCTATCATGTTGATGTGACATATCAAGTAAAATTCTGAAATTCTCTTTCCCACCTTTGAATTTTCCGTCAAGAATTGCATTAACTAAATATGGATTAAATTTGTTATAATTATCTCCATCTTCAAAATGTGATTCCATTGTCATACCCATAACTGCCCAAGGGTGGAATGCTTCTAATGGACCGGATTTGAAATGTTTTGTTAGCGGTTCTTTAAATAGTGAAGATGCCGTATTTGTTTGGTCAATTTTTAATTTATATAATCTATCAATTTCACTATTTAAACCTTGAAAAAATTTGTTTTGTTGTTCAACAATTGTTGCTTCTTTTAGGATTGGAATATTCTCTAATAGTGGAGGAGTTTCTTCCAAAAGATTTTCATCTTCAATCGGACTTGCGGAATCTGTTTCATCAATATCTTTATCTGAAATTGAATCTTCATTACTTGACTGAAGTGTAGAATGAGAATCATCATTTATTGTGAGTGGTTGAAATTCATTATCAAATTCAAGGCAAATTTCTTCAGTTGCTTGTGTTGATAACGGATTCAGCAATATTAAACATATTAAAAGTAAGAATTTTTTCACAATAATCTTCCATTTTTATACTACTACAAATACAGAGTTCTAATTTCAATTGTTTAGAAATATGTTCGAATTTATGACTTAACTTTTTTCTAATTATGAGTTATTATGTTATCAGTAGAAAATTAAAAAAGGAAATGATTTATGAAATCAGTTAAAGAACTTTCAACAGAATCAAAAATTCTTGATAGATTAAAAAATAGTCCTGTATGTTTAGAGCTTGCAAAATATTTATTTGCAGATGAAGAACTTCAAGAAATGCAGGAATATGCAAATAATGTTTCAATTAGAAGATTAGGTTTTAATGACCATGGTCCTGTTCACATGCGTCAAGTTATGAATAATGCAATTAAAATGTTGAATATTTTGCATGAAGCTGGAATTAAAACATCTTTAGAAAATGAAGAAATAGGAACATTTACCGACAGCATGTGCGCTGTAATTTTGTCAGGTTTGATGCACGATTTAGGAATGTCAATTGGTCGTCAAGGACATGAGGAAATGTCAGTATTCTTGGCAAAACCATTAATTGAAAGATCATTATTGCACATGTTCCCAGATGACTTACACAAACGTGTAATTATTCGTGCCGTTGCTATAGAAGCAATTATTGGTCACATGACTTCTCGCAAAATTCATTCAACAGAAGCAGGTATAATTCTAATCGCTGATGGTTGTGATATGACAAAAGGCAGAGCAAGAATTCCTTTGGCAATCAATACAACTCCAAAAGTTGGTGATATTCACAAGTATTCTGCAAATGCAATCAACCGTATCGGAATTCATCGTGGCGAAAGAAAACCAATTAAAATTGATATTGAAATGTCTAGTGATGTTGGTTTCTTCCAAATTGAAGAAGTTTTGTTACCAAAGATTGACGCAAGTCCTGCAAAACAATACGTAGAATTATACGCAGGTGTTGCTGGACAAGAGCGTAAGTGTTATTTATAAAGAATTCTATTCTTTTTCAAAATCAGGAATTCCCTTGTGAGTTTTTGAATTCGATTTAACTTGGGATAGAATTACAGCACTTATCATAAATAAACACCCTAAAATTTCTTTAGGTGTCATGATTTCGTGTAGAATTATCCCTCCACCGATAACTGCAAATACTGATTCTAAAGATAAAATTATTGATGCAATTGTTGGAGTCGTTGAGTATTTTTGTCCAAAAATTTGCAATGTATAAGCTACACCACAAGTTAAAATTCCTGCATATAAAATTGGAATTCTGCAAGCAACTAGACTTTGGATAGTTGGATTTTCAAATATAAACATAAATGGTGTTGAAAGTAATCCTACTACAAAAAATTGTGCGCATGATGCTTTTGTTGCGTTTACAAATTTTGAATAGTGATTAACAACCAAAATATGTACACCATAGAAAAATGCACTAATTAAAAGTAAAATATCATAAATCCCAAATCCACCACTATGTGGTTTGAAACATAATAAATATAATCCAATTAAAGCTAAACCTACACTTATTTTTACATTGTTGGTTAATTTTTTACCAAAGAGTATTGAAATTAGCGGAACATAAATTATATAAAGAGCAGAAATAAATCCGGCTTTTCCTGCTGTTGCGTGGAGCATACTGCATTGCTGAATAGTCATTGCAGTGAATAGAGCTCCTCCACATGCAAGTCCTGCTTTTAAAAGATTTTTATGTTGTTCGTGTTTAATTTCTTTTGTTCTTGTATCTTTAGTTAATAATTTTGCTATGAATATTACAGGAATTAAACTCAACCCGCCTAAAAAACTTCTAACCGCATTAAAACTAAATGGACCTACAAAATCCATTCCTGCTTTTTGAGCTACAAAAGATACTCCCCAGATTAAGGCTGTAAAAAATAATGCAACATTAGAAAGAATTTTTTTATTCATAACTCAAACCTCTTTTTCTAAAAATATTATAGTATATTTTTTCTCAAGTGTACAAATTTAAAAAATATACTATTGACAAAATAAATTTTATATAATATACTACGGTAGTAATATGATTAATTTAAACGTAACAACATCAAATAACTCCTCCAATTCGTGTGAATTCCAATACGGGACTTACATGAATTTTTGCGTTTAAATTTTTTTGATTTAGATTATTAGCAAAGTTTATAGATATTTTTAAAAGTCTCGTTTTATTAACGGGGCTTTTTTAGTGTGTGAATGACAATAGTTATAGATAAGGGAAATAAATGAATTTAGCAGTAACAACAGCAAAAAATGGTTATACAAATAGACAAAGAAATTATCAGCCGGCTTTTAAAGGTCCAATGGACGGAGTTTTGACATCAACTTTGAGAACTCTTGATACAAATGAAATGGCAAATGCTGTTTTACTTGACTTAGGTGCAATGGTTGCTCCAAGAACTTATATAGATACAAAAAAAAGAAATGCTAATGCCGGAGCTGAAACATTTTTTAGAGAAGTAAGCGGAACTTTTATTAACTGTTTATCGGCGGGACTTTTGGCTACACTAATTTCTCATGTTGCGGTTAAACATGTTTCTCCTGAAATCAAAATTAATCCAAAAAGTTGGTTTAGTGATGATTCAATAAAAGTTTTAAAAACTGCTTGGGATAGAAGTGAAAATAATGTTGAAAAATATGTAACGAATGTATTTGACAATATGGGTGGGCAAGACGGTAAAGTCGTTGCAAAATTCAAAAATATTGATTTCAATAAAGTTGAATGGTTTGAAGAAAATAAATGGAAAAATTTGAATTGGGATAATCCTAATTACAAAAATATTCAGAATAATTTAACAACAAAACAAGGATTTATCAAAACTTTTGCGAATGTAATTAATGACAAAAATATTACACAACGTGATAAAAAACAAATTTTTGACATTATGGAAACAAGAATGACAAATGCCATTGGAGTAAATAGAAGTGTAGATGTAAAAATTGGGGAACATAAATTAAATGCTACAATGCATAATATTTTGCGTGACACTTATGATATGGGGAAAGATATTTTTACTAATAAGAATATAAATATTGATGCTGCATTAACAAAAATCAAACATATCAATAAAATTAAAATCTTTGGTGCATTATCTCTTGCCTCAATTATTGGTCTAACAAATCAAAGATTAAATAGAAAAATTACTGAAAAACGTACCGGTAAAAAAGGTTTTGCTGGCGATCCCGATTATGAAGAGAAAAATGAGGTTAAAAATAAAAATAATAAAAAAGGATTATTCTTTAAAAAGATATTGGCAAGTGCCGGAATGCTTGCTATGACAATAGGAGTTATGAAAATTAAAAATCCAAAAGATTTTGTGAAAAAACTCCAATTTACAGGTCAAATTTCTACAGGTAATGCAATAAAAACTGTTTATGCTTCAACAATTATTGGACGTTTTATGGCGGCAGATAGTAATAACGAATTGAGGGAATCTGTTACAAGAGATTATTTCGGATTTTTGAACTGGCTAGTTCTAGGAGGTTTTGCGGCTAAAGGTGTTGCGAATCTTTTAGATAAAAAGCAAGAAAACTTATTTAATATTAATAAAAAAGGTAAAGGTGTTAAACATTGGTTGAACGATATTAGTTTAAAAACACATGCAGAAATTGCTGCAAAAGGTAAAGATTTTGCAAGAAAGAATATTTGGAAGTTGAATGTAGCGCATGTTGCCGGATTGGCATATTCTACAGTGGCTCTTGGTATTATTCTTCCGCTTATTAATATCAAGCTTGCAAATAAAAAACCTAAAGAACAAGTTCAAAAATAAAAATACATTGGGTAATGTTATTATATGGGATATAAAATATCCCATTTTTTTTATGAACAAATATTAAAAATATTTTTAATATTACGCAAAAATTGAGCTTGACGAACTTTATATTGTTCAGTTTACAATATTTAAATAGGTCTAAAATATGATTTCAAGTATTAGTAATTTAAGCTTTACTACCCCATTAAACAATATACAAAAAAGTAATTCTAAACCCATTATTAAATCTTATCTAGCTTCAAATCCACAAACAGATAAGGTTACATTATCATTTAAGGGAAAATCTCTTCCATCAGAATACCATTCAATTTTTGATTATATGGCATCTGTGATTCTGGATAGTAATCATAAAAAATTCCATATTGATGGTAGTGTAATTTCAGCAAACAAAATTGGTAATGCAGTTAAAAAAATTGTTGAAGATGATGAAATGTGGAAAACTTTCAAAAAGTCTGATGCAAGAAAAATTAAATGGAAAAGTTATGTTCCGCAAGATATTAGGGAATATTCAATAGATAAAATTAACCAAGCAAGAGCAGTTCGATTAAAGGATTGGGAAAATTTTCTTAAAAATCCAGAAGAATTAAACCCAAAAACAGGAGAACAATTTAACCCTGAGCTTGTAAATAAAATTAAGGGAAATGACTCTTTAAAATTTGTTATTTGGAATTCTGTAACCGGAGAGTTGAAAGAAAATAATAGACATATTCCTGTTCCATTTAATGAAAAAGCTCTTTTACTTGCGATTAAACGTTTTGAACGTCCTGCTCCATTAGATTGGGCAACATTTATTAATCCAACATTTTTAGAAAGTTATACACACAGACTTAGAGATAACTTGCTTATGGATATGGGAAAATCAAATAACAAAGCTGTTTGGGTAAAAATTCCATCAATTAAACATGACCCTAAAAATAAAGATAAGAATATTTCTGCTCTTGAAATATTGAGTTGTCGTAACTGGTGTACAAGATCAAGTGTTGACAAAGCAGAAGATGCTTTAACAGATGGTGATTTTTATATTTATCTTGAAAGAAAAGGGAAATCTAACCTTTGGGATCCGGTTGTTGGTATGACTACAAACAATGGTAAGATTGACCAAATTCAAGGTGTTGAAAATAACAACATTGTTCCTTTGACTTTGGTTAGTAAAATTAGGGAATTTATTGAAACTAATAAATTGAAATGCCAATCTGGGATTATTGATGAGGGACCAAAAGCATCTCAGGCTATTATGATTAGTGAAAAGTTAAATGAAACTAGTCCAATTTTCAAAAAAACATTTGCAAAAGCAATTAAAGACAAAGATAATTTTGCAATTTTCAAATTTTTAAATGTTGAAACAAAATACACTCCAGATGGAAAACTTGAAATCTCAGGTTATAAACCATCATACAATATGAATGTAAATAGCGGAATTTCAATCCCTTACTCAATGTTTGGGTTCAATGAAGATGATTTACTCAAAGATGTAAAAATCATTCGTGGTAATTTGATTTTGGATAATAAAAATCCATTGTATAATTCTCGAATCACTCAATTCCCGCAAAATTTGGAACAAGTTACGGGTAGAATTGTTTGTAATGCAAAACAATTTGAAAAGTTTGGTGATGATATAAAACGAGTTACCTGTGGCGATATGTCAAAGGTTATTGTTCACGGGAAATAATATTTGACATATAATTAACTTGATTACATTAGTCGAAAGGAAGTTTTTTAATGAATATACAACCAACAAATAATGTTCAGTTTAGTGGAAAATTAATTGCTCCAACAGTTGTAAAACAAAAAGTGAATAAAAGATGGAAAGATATGCCTGTGAATTTTGTAAAATTTAATACAGGTGATAAATTTGATAGATTGAGTATCAATTTTTTAAGTCTTTTGTGGAAAGGTGGAAAAAATTTATCAGGAGCAATTGCCGAAGAGTCAAGCATTTTGAGAGGTAAATCTAATATTTATGCACTTACAACTCAAACTGATAATTTTAAAAAAATTGATGCAACAAAAGTTTTGGGCATAATGAGTGCAGATAAAGTTAATCCCGAAACTAAATTAGCTGAAATTTTTAAAATTGGTACAAACCCTAAATATGCTTATGAACAAAATAAAAAACATCGTGATATCAAACATATTGCAACTGCAATGATTGATAGTTTTACCCAGTTAATTTCTAAAAAAGGAAAACCATTTGTTTCTCATGTGGAAAATGGTGAAGAAAAATTTTTAGAAAAAGTAAATCTCAAACCTGAAGTTTAGTAAGTATTTAATAAAGAAAAGTAAAAGAGGCAGTGGTCAAACTGCCTCTTTTTTAGTGTACAGTTGTGGGTTGTAAAAAATAAGGTGTGTGTATTAAAGTGTTAACTATACCTAACACTTTTCTCGTAGAAAATGAGTTTTTTCTTGGTTTTGCGAACAATTTTTGGAATGATGATGCTTGTCATTGTTCCTATAACCAATTCCTGCACGGTATCCGGATATGGCATATAATAACGGAAGTGATGGCTCAATCCATTTTAATCCCGATAATAATGATACTGTTGCAATATCGTCTGTGTGAAGTCCTAAATCTAAAAGTTCTGGAGTTCGGATTTCTTTTTTATTTTGATTTTTGCTAGATAAAAGTGGATTGATAAATTTGTTACTTATAAAGTTTGCAATTGCACTTCCGCCTATTACTCCGGTCAAAAGAATTCCTGTAACCATACCAATACATCTTGCTGATTTTGATTTTATATTGTTATGTTCCAAAATCCCTAGAGCAGCTCCGGCTCCTATGTTACACATAAAAATATTTGCTAAATATTGGTAAGTTCCCTCCTTAATTTTGTTAGAAACTCTTGATTTCCAATTCTTTTCAGTTGCCATGTCGGCTGCGATTCCACCTGCTATTCCTCCGACAACTGGAATTGCTCCAAAGATTGATAACCAACCGATTTCTCGGAATAAGTCTTTTGATGTTACATTATTTGGAGGTGGAATTATTTTATTAAAAGATTGTTTGTCTAATTTTTGGTGCAAAATATCAACTTCTTTTAAGGATAAAACTTTATCTTTTGCTCGTTGTAAAATATTTCCCACTTTTTCGGAATATTTATTGTTTGTTAAAATTTCTTGAATAGATTTTGAGTTTTGAATTTTCAATTCTTCAAGTGTTTTAGTTGCTGGTCTTTTGGTTAAATAGTTTGCAATTTTCGGAGCTTTGACTGCTGAAAATACTGTTGTAGCTAAAATAATTGAAGTTTGAATTCCTTTTTTAGTTCTATCTTCTTTTTTTGTGTTTTTTAATTCTTTTGCTAGGAAAACTCCGCTACCTAGGGTAAGTACTGCCGGAATTTGCTTATTTAATTTGGCTGTTAAAAGCGGTTGGTCTAAAAACTTGCCAATCGATGAAACTTTTATCATTATTTTAATTTTCCCTTTTTATATGTGTCTAAAATTTCTTTGTGAGCTTGACAAAATTTTGTAAAATTCCTCATTTCGTTAAGTACATTTTGAGAAATTATATGTTCAATTTTGCATGCATTTTCACTTGCTTCAGTTTTGGTTATCCCTAAAACAGTTTCAAAAAATTGTTCTAAAGTATGGTGTTTTTCATAAACTTTCCTTGCTTCTTCAATACCCTCTTGAGTTATAGAAATTGCTTCATAACTGTTGTATTTAATTAGGTTTTTTGCAACAAGTTTTGCAAGTGCTTCTGATACAGATGCTCTTGAAATATTCAATTGTCTTGCAAGTTCTGCCCCTTTTAATGGTTTGTCATTAAGGTATGCAAGATATATTGCTTCAACATAATCTTCTAAACCTGATGATAAATTTTTTGATTTTTCTGCCATAAAAATATCCTTTACAAAATCATTGTAAGGCATGCCTAACACATTGTCAAGTCTTGTTCAAAAAAAATTATCAAATTGGGCTTTAAAAATATAAAAAATAAAGTTATAATAAAGTTATAGAGTTAAGAAAGGGTTTATATGAAGTACTTATGGCTGTATGTTGTTGCAATTATTGCATCTTTGGGTGGTTTGTTATCAGGGTATGATACCGGTGTAATTTCAGGTGCATTATTATTTATTAATGAATCTTGGAATTTGGCTGATACTGCTCAGGGTATTTTAGTTAGTTCTGTTTTAATCGGTGCTGTTATTGGGGCTGCGACAAACGGTATTTTGGCTGATGTATTTGGTCGAAAGAAAATTATTATGGCAACTGCTGTAATTTTTACAATTGGTTCTATAATGTGCGCATTTGCTCCTAATATTTTTGTGTTAATTGCATCAAGAATTTTTGTTGGCTTTGCAGTTGGTGTTGTTAACTTTGTTGTACCATTGTATTTGTCAGAAATTTCTCCAAAACATTTGAGAGGAACATTGGTATCTCTTTATCAATGGGCTATTACGGCAGGAATTTTGTTCTCATATTTTATCAATGCAGTGTTTGCACATGCTGTTTACAATTGGCGATGGATGTTATTTGCAGGTGTAATCCCTGGAATTATATTATTTGTTGGAATGTGCTTTATGCATGATACTCCACGTTGGTTGGTAAGCAAAAAACGTGATGAAGAAGCAAAAATTGCGTTCAAAAAAATTGAACCGGAAGTTGATACTGAAAAAGAAATTGAGGATATTAGAAAAACTATTCTCAATGAAGAAACAAAAAGTGATAAAAAATTCAGATTGAAAAAATGGATGATTATGCCGTTTGTTGTTGGTATTGGTATTATGTTTGCGCAGATTTGTACAGGTATTAATACGATTATCTATTATGCTCCTACAATATTTAAAAACGCAGGATTTGAAAGTAATATTACCGCAATTTATGCTACAACAGGCATTGGGGTAATTAATTTCTTAATGACAATTGTTGCACTATTCTTTACTGATAAATTAGGTCGTAAACCATTGTTATATTTTGGTTTGACGGGGGTAATGCTTAGTTTAATTGCTTTAGGCTGTGGTTTTGCGTTTGCTGATTTCTTTGGTGACAATTTGAAATGGGTTACTGTTGGAAGTTTGGTAACATACATTATTTGTTTTGCAATGAGTCTTGGTCCAATCGGTTGGATTTTGGTTTCAGAAGTTTTCCCTTTGAGAATAAGAGGGGTTGCAATGAGTATTTGTACAGTTTCAAACTTTGCATTTAACTTCTTTGTAGTTAGCAGTTTCCCAATTTTGCTTCACAGAATAGGTGGAGCGTGGACATTTTGGGGATTTGGGATAGTATCCTTGCTTTGTATTGTCTTTGTTTACTTCTGTGTTCCAGAAACAAAAGGTATTTCTTTGGAAACAATTGAGTCTAACTGGATACACGGAGTTAAACCAAGAGATTTCTAAGCTTAAAACAATCCTCATACTCACAAAAGGCTATCATCGATTACCCCCTGATAGCCTTTCTTTTTGCCTAAAATTAAACCAATTTGTAACAAAATATTTCAAAAAGTATATACTTTTTCAATACAGAAAGTCAATTCCTGTATTGAAAAATTGTTTATAGAAACATAGGGGAAAATAAAATTTTAAACACAGGGGGAAATTAAGATTATGAAAATTGGTTATGGTCACAAAAAAAATGTACAACCAAAGAAAAGAACATTAGCAGATGTAAGAAATGAACGAGCAAGAGCAGAAAAGAAAAAAGCCGCAGAAAAGGCTGCTGAAAAAGCTAATGCTAATCAAACAGTTTCAGTTGGGCAACCAAAACAAGAAAATGTAAGTGTATTTGATAAAGCTCCAAAACAAGAACAAGTTAAAGAAAAATTTGTTCCAACAGAAGCGCAAGTTGAAGCAAAAAAAGCTCGTAGAGAAGCTCAAAGGACTGCAAAGGAAGCAAGAAAACAAAGTCGTTTTGGTGGTAAAACAATTTTTGATAAAGCAAAAGGCGAATATGTTGCAAAACCGGCATCAGAAGTTAAAGCGGAACATTTGGTAAAAGACGCTAAGAAAGTTAAAGGTTCAAGATTTAATTTCTCAGGGCTTGGCAAATATGCTAAAAAAGGTGGTAAAATTGGTTTGGTTATCGGCTTGGCAGCAGGTGTTGCAGCTCTTGCAAAATGGGGTTATGACAAATTCTTTGGTTCTGATAATTCTCAAGAAACTAATCCGGACGTAAAAGTAAATGCTCCAGCAGATGACAAAAAAGTTCCGGTACAAAAAGAAGCTCCTGCTCCAGTTACAAAAGCTCCGGAAGATAAAGCTCCGGTTGAAGAAAATGAAGAAAAACCTGAAGACAAAAAGGTTGAAGATAAAAAAGCTGAGGGGAAACAAAAAACAGAAAAACCAAAAGCAAAATCTAAAGCTCTTGCTAAAACACCGGTAGCGGTTCCAACACCAAAAGCAGAAGAGTCTGAAGACACCGAAGAAACTGGTAAATCTGAAGAAACAGACAAAGCCGAAGAAACTGGCAAGGCTGACAAAGCTGAAGAAACAGATAAGACTGATAAAACAGACAAAACTCCTGAAACTAAAACCGAAGCAGGGGAAGTTCATAAAGTAAAATTGGGCGACAATGTCTGGGCTATTGCAAAAAATCACTTGAAAGAACAAAATGGTGTAAAACCAACCAATGCTGAAATTCTAAAACATACTAAAGAAATTATGGAATTGAATAACTTAGAATTCGAAGCAGATGGAAAACTTGTAATCATCAAACCTGGTCAAGAATTAAAATTAACAGCATAATTTCAAAAAAGATAAACAAAAAGTACGGCATTTATTTTAAATGCCGTACTTTTTATAATAATTATTTTTAACCATAAATTTTATTCAATTTAGATGTTATTGATTTAAAAAATGGTAATTTCTCATCTAGATTTATATCAGAAACAATAGGGAAAGGTACGATAACTTCTTTAGGGTTTTCAACAATATATTCAAAGTCTTCATCTGTTGATGTTTCTGTTGTCATTTTAGTTTCCTCTTTAGGTGTTTCTTCTTTTTTTACATAAGAAGTTAAGTTTGCTTTTGCCAAAACTTCCTCTAAAGACTCTTCTTCTTTTGATTGAACAGGAACTGTTTGAAATAAGCTACTAAATTTAGTTGCTTTAGTCCTTAGATTTGTACCCTTTTTTAAATTATTTCTTACTGTTTGTGCTAACATAAATTCCCCTCTCTCCACAATTTAGTATAGAGAGTATTCAATTTTTTCACATACTCCAAACAGTTGATATTTTGAAAAATTATTTAAGTATGATAAAATTCTTAAAAATATTTATGAAAGGAATAGAAATTGTTTAAAGATAAAATTTTAACATTCAAGGGTGATTTATTCGGCGGAATAATTGCGGCTATTATTGCCTTTCCCCAAGCTTTGGCTTTTGGTGTCGCATCTGGCATGGGGGCTTCTGCAGGTATTTGGGGTGCAATAATTTTATCTTTAATTGCGGGGTGTTTGGGGTGTAATTTGCCTTTTGTATCAGGCCCGACAGGTCCTACGGCAATTATAATTGCGACAGTTGTTGCGGCATGTAGTGGAAATATTTCATCTGTTATAACTGTTCTTATTATGGCAGCAGTTTTTCAAATGATTATTTCTTTGACTTCAATTCCGAGAATGATAAAATATGTTCCTTATCCCGTTATTTCAGGTTTTTTAACCGGTATTGGATTGATTATTATAATTTTACAATTAGCGCCTCTATTAGGAAGTGAGGCGCAATCTTCAACAATAAAAGCATTAATGGCTTATCCAAATGTTTTTGTGAATATAAATATTCATGCTTTAATTTTAGGTTTAGCAACTCTTTTATTATTATTTTTTGTTCCTAAAACTATTACAAAATTTATTCCATCTCAATTGTTGGCTCTTGTTTTAATGACTGGAGTTGCGTATTTTGCTGGGTGGCAAGTTGATAAAATTTCTTCAATCAGTTTTACTCTTCCTCATTTTTTGATGCCAAGTTTAACTATTGAAACCATATCAAAAGATATTCCTATCGCATTGACTTTGGCTTTTATTGCTACAAGTGAAAGTTTATTAACCGGTATAATTATGGATTCGTTGACTAAAGTTAAACATAATTCAAAAAGACTTGTTTTAGCGCAAGGTTTTGGTAATTTATTTTGTGCAATGACGGGGTCAATGGTTGGTTCTGCGGCTACTATGCGAAGTGTTGCAGCGGTAAAATCTGGAGCAAAGACAAAATGTTCTGCAATTTTAGCATCTGTTTTGTTGATTTTAGTTTTGTGGAAATTGACTCCATTTATTGCTCAAATTCCAATTTGTGTTTTGGCAGGAATTTTAATCAAAATTGGCTATGATATTTTGGATTTGAAAGTTTTAAAAGTTTTGAAATTTGCACCTAAAGATGATTTATATGTATTGATTGCCGTTTTAGTTTTGACAGTATTTTATAATTTGATTTTTGCATTAGGTGTTGGGGTAATTTTAGCTGCGCTACTTTATGCCAAAAGAATTGCTGATGATACAAATATAAAAGTTACTCATTACAATCATCTTGATTATACCCCTTTTGAAACTAAGATTGAACAAGATTCTCATTACAGGATAAGAATTTTGCATATTGATGGACAATTTTTCTTTGGTTCAACAACTCAAATTGTTTCTCATTTTGATGAAATGCTTGAAACAGAGTGCATAATTCTTAATTATAGCTCTAACACAGAACTTGATATGTCTGCAATTTTTGCATTGGAAGATATTATTGTTCGCTTGAAATCTCAAAAAATTCAGTTGATATTGGTTATTCCAAATCAAAAAGTTTATGAACAAATTAAATCTCTTGAAATTGTTTCGCAAATTGGACAAGAGGCTATTTACTCTGACGAAAAAGATGCTATTAATAAAGCTGTCGCAGAATATATTGACTAAAATATTTTGTGCTACAATATTTTTGAAGATAAAAGGAGATATGTTATGTTCCAAGTTTACACTGCAAAAGACAAATCAGAATTATCAAAGAATTTAATCGGAGAATTTAAAGACTATGACGATGCAATGGATTGTGCTGAAAAAGCAATCGAAGGTAAATCTGACCTTAGATACATCGTTGAAGAAACAAATGGCTGTGTTAATAGCTATGGTGAATTGATTCCGACAGTAGTTGCAGAAAGTGATTAATCCTTTTTGTAGGAAATTTAAACTAAAATAAAGAGCTAGTTTTTGCACTAGCTCTTCATTTTTTCTAAAAGTTTTGTGTATCGTTTAAAGTCCCTGCCCCAAATTTTTAAGGCTTCTAAAACCGGTCGTAAACTATAACCAACATCGGTTAGAGTATATTCAACTTTGGGTGGAATTTGAGGATAGACAGTTCGCTCAAGGAGTCCATATTCTTCCATTTCTTTTAATTTTGCACTTAGAACTTTTTGAGTAATTCCTGTAACGGATTTTTTTAGCTCTCCAAATCTTTTTGTTCCGCTAAGTAGCTCCCTGATTATTAAAATCTTCCATTTACACCCTGTCATGTAGAGTGTAGTTTCGATTGCGTCTTTTGGTAGGTCTTTAGAATTCATAAATACCTCGTTAGTATCTTTTGGGTACTATATCATAAATCTATACTAACACGGTATTTAAAGACTTGCAAGTTATTAATATTAAAATAAATTTTTTAATTCGTTTGGAGAAAAAGAATACTCTTTAACTTGTGCATATTCTGTCGGAAGTTCAAATATAATTTTGTTTTGGGTTGCTTTTTTGTCTGTTGTCATAATATTTATTATTTTATTTTTGTCAAATTGTGCTATTTGTTTAAATTTGAATTTTTTAAGAACATCATCGCATAGGAATTTGTATTCTTTGTTTATGAGATTTAATTTGAATGCAAGATTTAGTGCAAAATGAATTCCCGCAACTACACATTCTCCGTGGGTAAATTTTTTGTATTTTGTGATATTTTCTACTGCGTGTCCATAAGTGTGTCCAAAATTTAAAATTTTTCTCAAGTTACTCTCTTTTTCATCTTTTTCGACTACGGAAATTTTTAAACTAATACATATTTTTATCAGTTCTTTCATTGTCATAATGTCACGATATAAAATTTTCTCAGAATGTTCAGTTAAATAGTTTAATAACATTGCTGGGGCTTCCGGATTACAACTTTTTTCAATAAATCCATATTTAACAACTTCTCCAAGTCCGCTTTTGAATTGCCTTTCATCAAGTGTTTTCAAAAAGTTTGCATTGATTAAAACATAATTGGGTTGATAAAATGCTCCAACTAAATTTTTCCCATACTTTGTATCTATTGCTGTTTTACCACCTACTGAACTATCAACGCAGGCAAGTAAAGTTGTTGGAATTTGTATAAATTTTATTCCTCTCATATAAGTTGATGCTGCAAATCCTGCTATATCTCCAACGACACCCCCACCTATTGCAATTATGTAATCTTGGCGAGTTAATTTTTTAGAGAGTGCGAAGTTTAGAATTTTGGTGTAGTTTTTGAAATTCTTTTCTTTTTCTCCGTCTCTGAGTATGAAAATTCGATTTTTAGGAAAATTCAATTCTTTTGAATAAAATTTGTAAACTTTTTCACTAAAAATTACAACATAATTATTTGTTCCAATTTTATTTTCAATTGTGCTTTTTATATTTGAAATATCATCGTTTTTTATGATTATCGGGTAAGAGGTTTCGTTGTTTTTAATGTTTACGTTTAGTTCTAACATTAGATTGCTCCCAAAATTTCTTCAACAATTTTATCCGGATTTTTGTTGTTGGTCAAAATTGTAATATTTGCAAGTTTGTAATTTTTTTGTCGTTTGGAAATTATTGATTGGATTTTTTCAACGGTCATTTGATTTTTTAATAATGGACGATTTGTATTGTTTTTTATTCTTTCCAAAATTATTTGAGGTGAAGTTTTGAGGTAAATTATTGTAGAATTTTTTAGTAAAAGTTCTTGTGTTATTTCGTCTTCAAAAGCTCCGCCACCAAGTGAAATAACTAAATTTTTATCTTCAAAAATAGATTGAATTGTTTCTTTTTCAAGGTTTCGAAAATATTTTTCGCCGTTGTTTTGAAAAATATCAGAAATCGTTCTCTTTTCATTTTGTTCAATAAGAATATCAATATCAATACTTTTAAGATTCAATTTTTCTCCTAAAAGTTTGCCTATTGTGGTTTTTCCAGAACCCATCATTCCAATTAATACTATTGTTTTCATATTGTTATGATATTCCTAAAATCGAAAAAATAAATATCCTTAACTTTTTTGACTTATTTATTTCATAATGTATTATGAAGCTAATAAGAGGGAAAGTTATGTACAAAAAAATATTAGCACTATTAATGCTTGTAATGTTGGTTTGCTGTGGTTGTGGCAATAAAAACAATGAACCAATTGCAAATGATTTGAATACAATTACATCAAGAGATACTGTTTTAGTTGGGGTTAAGACTGATACTTATCCTTTTGGTTATATTGATAAAAAGGGACATTTTGCTGGTTATGATGCATCTTTAGCTAGACTCATTGCAAAAGGACTTTTAGGTAGTGAAAAGAAAGTTAAATTCATACCTGTTACAGCATCAGACAGAATGATGAAATTATATTCTGGGGAAGTTGACATGATTATTGCAACTATGTCAATAACTCCAAAGCGGCAAGAAATTCTAGATTTTTCTGACCCATATTATATTGCGGGACAGGCTATTTTAGTTCGCCGAGGAAGTAATATCAAAACTTTAAGAGATTTGAATGGCAAGAGGGCTATTATTGTATTTGGTTCAACAAGTGAAAGAAGTTTGAGAGCTGCTGTTCCTAATGTTGGAATTTTAGGTTATAAAACTTATACAGATGCTTATAATGCACTAAAAAAAGGTCGAGCAGATGCCATTGTGTCTGATGATACAATTTTGTTAGGTTTGGCATTGAAAGATAGTAGTGTTGTTTTGCTTCCAAAACGTTATTCTAAAGAACCTTATGGTGTTGCTTTTAGAAAAGGTGCAGAATCAAAAAATCTTATAAAAGCTGTTAATAATATAATTGATATTGAAACCCGAAACGGTAATCTAAAGAAAATTCAGAAAACTTTTGGAATAAATTAATTTTCAAAAAAAGTTTTGGCAAGTTTAATTTCCTGCTCTTTTGTTAGGGTAGGATTTTTTAATTTTTCTTGTAGAATAAAATCAAAACATTGTTGATATTTAGGTGATGGGGATATCCCGAGATTTTGCAAATCTTTTCCGGTGATTGAAATTTTGATGTCTTTTAAAATTTTCAAATATTTTAATACAGATTCAGAATCATTTATTGAGAACATAATAATTGATTCTATTGGTAAATTTTCAAAATTTTTGTATATTTCATAATCTGTTTTGAAAGTTTTTTCTTTCAAGTTTTTGTAATCTTCAACGATTTTTTTCTCAAATTTTGTTAGTGGTAAAGTTGAAATATCAGGAATTAACCCGACATAAATTATCCAAGTATTTTGCGGATTGTATTTATTTATAAGCTTTTTAATTGTTGAAATTTGTTCTATATCAAATTTTAAATTATTGTTTTTAGGTGAAATTAATTTATAAATTTTCTGTTCAATAAATTGTTCAAAAGCTTCAACAGAATTAAGGTTGAATGTTTCTTCAAGTTCTTTTTTTAGTCTTTTATAAGACATGTCATAATTTATATTATTTAAATATTCATTTTGAAGTTTTTGGGTATGTTCATCAAGTTTAAATCCAAAACGAACAGAAAATTTTAAGCCTCGTACAATTCTTGTTGGATCATCAATAAAACTTTTGTCGTGAAGAATTCTTAAGGTTTTGGTTTTTATATCATTTAAACCATTTGTATAGTCAATGATTTTACCCGTGAGAGTTGACTTTGCCATTGCATTTATTGTGAAATCTCGTCTTAGAACATCTTCTTTCAATGAACACCCGATATCTTTAACTATGGGGAGATGTCCTTTTTGTGGGTATGATTCGCCACGAGTAGATGCGATATCAATTTCTTGTCCATTGAGTTTAATTCTTACCGTTCCAAATGGTTCATTTATTTGCAAAATTTCAGCATTAGGAATTGTTTTTGCAAATTCTATTGCATTCCCAACATAAGTAACATCAACATCAAAACTTTCTTTGCCAAGGATTTCGTCCCTAACAACTCCGCCAATAAAATATAGATTTTTATCCTGTAAATTGATGATGCTCATTTTTCTATTTTAGCTTAAAATAGAGTAAAATAAAAGTAATATAAGTTTTTTAAGAAGGGACGCAATGTTACAAGAAGCGACAAAAGCACTTAATTCGGCATTTAATAACAGTTTTATCAAAAAGACAAGTCAATATCTTCATGATTGTGTGAGAGAAGAAGTTAAAAGTTCAACTTTCCGGAATCTAAAAGGTGATAAAGATAATAAATGGATTTTCCTAAAAGATAATGAAACTCTTTTAACACAAGGACTTGAATACCTTAAATTGGACGGTTCAAATCCTAACTTGACTGAATTGATGATTCAAAGTGATTTGAGTACAAAGGATAAATACTTAATTTATGGATATATGTTCCTTGTCGGTCGTAATGGAAAATCTCGCAAACGTAATGAATTCTTGACTCCGCTTTTGTATGTTCCTTGTAAACTTGAACGAAACGGTGTTAATATAAATTGTATAAGACAAGATGATGTTCTATCTCTTAATACCGGAGCTTTAGCTGCTCTTTTGAAGAAAGGTGATGATGACGACGAAGTAGATTTGTTCTTAGAGGGAATTTTAGATGTAGTTCCTGATTTGCCTATTACAAAAGAAAAAATGGATATTTTCTTAACTACTTTAAAATCTTTAATTCCTGATATCGAAATTTCGGAAGATTCAACAGAAAATGTTGATGAAGATAACATTGAAAAGGACGAACATTTTGCAAAGGACTTGTCTGATACAAAAATTACCGGTGAAAATTTTGATGAGATTATTGAAGATGAAGTTCACGAACAAAAGGCTAAACCGGTTGGTGATATCAAAAAGCTTTGTGTAACTTACCAAAGTGCAATTATTTTGACCAAACGTCCGTCAGTGACAGCTGGTGTTTTACATGAACTTATGCAAATTGCAGAAAAACCTAGTGGTGTTTATCGTGAAACAACTTTGAGTGTAATTAATGATGAATATACCCAAAGTGGTGAAAAAAATCTTCTTCCAAAAGATTCTGGAGAATTTTATCCGATTACGCCACTTGCGTTGAGTGATTCACAAGAAAAAGTTATAAAAAATCTTGAAACTAACAAATTTATTGCTGTTCAAGGACCTCCGGGGACAGGTAAATCTCAAACAATTGTAAACCTTGTAGCACACTTGATTGCTAATGGTAAAACGGTTTTGGTTGCTTCTCGTATGGATAAAGCTGTTGATGTTGTTGCAGATAGATTAAACGAATTAGGAGCTCCATATCTTGCTCTTAGAGCTGGGAGAATGAACTACCAAAAACAATTGAGCTTGCAGTTGCAAGATTTGCTTGCTGGTAAGATTGATTTAGATGAAGATGTTGAAGATTATATTTTTGCAGATGTCAAAGATATGAAACAACACTTGGATTGCCTAAGAGAAACAGAAGCAAAATGTGAAAAGATTTTGAAACTTGAACGTGCTTGGCATGATTTGAGAGCAGAAATTCAACAACAAGCAGTGAATGTTGGTGAACTTGTTTATATCAAACGTTCATTGAAAAAATCTGAAATAGATAATATTAATGATGTTATTAAAGCATTGTCTAATAATATGGAAAAATCAGGGATTTTTGCATCATTTGCTAATATGTCTAGTTTAAGACAGTTGAAGAAAATTTTGGATATTAAAGATTTTGAAGTTGAACCGGAAAATCTTGACCGTTTGAAAGTTGAACTTGATTTTATAACTTTGAAATGGAAGTTGAGAAAAATTGAATCTGATATTCAAAAAACAGGTAATCTTCACGTTATGATGGAGCAAATCCGTCAAATGAAACGCAAGCAAAAAACTCTTGCAACTAATATTTTGAAAAGTACGAGAAGAGAAGCTATAAAAGTGCTTTTGCGAGATGAAAAGAAAAGACGTAGAATTAAAGTTCATGCCATGTCTTTAGTTGAGCGCAGAAAAAATCTTCAAAGTAGAATTTTGGAAGAAGAAGATTTCAAACCGTTACTTGAAGCTTTTCCTTGTTGGTGCGTGACAACTTATGCAGTATCAGATTCATTACCATTGAAACCTGGAATGTTTGATGTTGCAGTTATTGATGAAGCTTCTCAATGTGATATTGCAAGTTGTTTCCCTATTATGTACAGAGCAAAGAAGACAATTGTTGTTGGTGATGATAAGCAGTTGCCACACCTTTCATTCCTCGAAAAAGCAAAAGAACAATCATTCTTGAGTCAATACGGAATTCCGGATAAATACCAATTGATGTGGAGATTTAGAACTAATTCAATGTTTGATTTGGCAGATTATTATTCAATGAACTCTGTAATGCTTGATGAACATTTTAGGAGTCTTCCGCCGATTATCAATTTTTCAAATCATGAATTTTATGGCGATAGAATTCGTGTTATGAAAAAAGATTCTCCGGAAGATAAGGTTTTGGAATTGATTCAAGTTCCAGACGGAAAAGTTGATATGGACGCAACCAGAAATCTCCCAGAAATTGAAGCTTTGGTTAAAACTTTGCATGAAATAATTATTGATGATGAGAGAAAAAATCCGGAAAAACCTGTTACCATTGGTATTATTTCTCCATTTAGAGCGCAAGTTGAACAGTTGAAGATTTCTGTACCAAAAGTTTTGTCTGATTATATGATTAAAAAACACCAAATTGAAATAGGTACAGCACATACATTCCAAGGAGATGAAAGAGATATTATTTTGATGTCTTGGGCATTTGCAAATAATTCTTATCCACAAAGTATAACATTCTTGCAAAAGCCTAATTTGTTCAATGTTGCAATAACAAGAGCGAAGAACAGATGCATAAATTTTGTTTCTCATGATATTGAAACAATGCCGGAAGGACATTTCAGAAATTATGTTTCTTATATTAAACAGTACCAAGATAGACAACAAGCTTTGGCAAATAATGAAATAGACGAAAATATTTATAAAAACAATTTGGAGAAAGAGATTGCTACTGCTATAAGAAATCTTGATCACAAAGTTGTTGCCGGTGCTGAAATTGCAGGTTTGAGTGCAGATTTGCTTGTTGATGACAAATTTATCGTTGAAGTTGATGGCGTAGAAGATAATAAAAAATCACATATTTCAAAGATGAAAAAACAATCAATTTTGGAGCGTTGTGGTTTTAAAGTTAAAAGGATAACGTTCCGAGAGTGGCAATATTCTGCTAAGGCATGCTTAGATAGAGTTCTTGCCGAGAGTTAATAAAATAAATCTTGCAAAGCATTGAAAAATTAGGTATAATAAAAATACTTTTATTCTGTCATTTCTTAACACATACAATTACGAGAAAAGATAACTATCAAGTAATGAGTGGATTAAAACAGAGTGACGTTGTAATTTTGAACACGGAATGCAAAAGTCACACACGAGTTAA